>NZ_JAHYBW010000010.1:0-163135 GCF_032027985.1 Haloarcula sp. 1CSR25-25 | reverse complement strand
GCGACGCCGTGCGTGCGCGATCTTGGTACGGTGAATTTCGTGAACTCGTCTTGATGTGTGCGGTTCACAATATCAAGCAATCGCTAAAACAGTGAAATCAAGCTACGTCTGGCGATTCACCACGGCCAATTTGATAGAGTTCAGAGAAGCCTGATGTTCTCAACTTACAAGTACAGGAAAAACATGATAGCCGATAGAATAGCTAGAGTGACCATCAAAATAGTAAAACGAGGGAACATTACACCGAACCGGCCTTGTTGAAACCCTCAATCGGTGATAGTTTCAACAGTCCTGTTGGTACCTATGGGTTATACACTCCACCGGCCCTATAATTTTCCACCGCGCTGTATACGAAGTCCCGGAGCAGCTGGTCCTGGTCTGGTGGAATTTTCGCCTCACCCGTTTCGAACAACACGGTGTGTGGCTTTTCTTCAATATTTTCTGAGGTGAAATAATTTTTCTCGTCGCTGATGACATCAGCAAGGTACGTGTTCGGGGGGTCCCCTTTCAACCACATCACCCCGGTTTTTACGGAGCCAAGATTAATACCCGCACCGCCTACGGCGAATCCACCCACATCGATTCCGAGGACATCCCCTCCGGGAAGATCCAATATAACCATGGATGACCATTCCCATCCGCCAAGCAAAGCGTTGAATCCATGAGCTTCTATAAGGAAAGTTTTGTAGTCGAAGTCGTTGAAATTCGCCGGTTGTTTCGTCGAGAAATTTTCGTAACCTCCCGTAGAAAACGTCGGAACGGGAACGCTAGCGCCAGCTCCTACAACACCATAAGTGCCCGTGCCCTCTACCTTCTGATTGGTTTTTCGATTTTTCAGCCTGAACCTGAAGCCACCCCCGCCCGCGAACGCTTCCACCTCCATTCCCGTCCCTATCTTGATTGCCCAGTCCCGCGTCGCGCCACTAACCCGTTGCTTCTCTTGAATTTTCGCGGTTTGAATAGTATCAATAGCATCATAGAGGGTGATGGTGAGGTCAACGCGACGCAAGGAAGCAGCGTTCGCCCTACGCGCATCTTTACCCGCCTCTTGAAGAGTCTGCTGCGACCCTACCGCGCTGGATTCGACATCAATCGGTGCGGGGGGGTTGAAAAGGTCAGTGTCGAAACTTGTCTGTTGTGAATATCCGAAAACCACTTCATGATTGGGGAGAGCATCACGGAACAGCTGTTCCACCCGGTTGAGAACCGCTTTCTCTCTCTTCTGTGAGAGTTCTAGATTGAGTTTATCGGCCTGAGGACCGGAACTGGCGCTTCTCCAGCGTGGACTAGCATGGCCAGTTACGGTGACCCCCACATATGTCTGACGCTGTCGGTCGGATGTACGCACATCCAATCTTTTTTTGGCATTTCCTGGCGATGTCTGATTCGGGCGCGGTTGTCTAGCGAGGTACTGGCCAGAATGTGATATCGAGAAGGGGTGCTCCTCTGATTTGCCTCCCTCCTGTTGTATGACGTGCGTGAGCTCGTGTGCGATCAGTCGTTGACCCTCGTACGTCTCGGGTGTGAACCGTGCCGGGTTGAACACGATATCAGGACCCACGGTGTAAGCATGAGCGTTCACGTCACGCGTCGACTTCGCCGCTGCTGCGCCGTCATGCACGCGCACGTCCGAAAAGTCGTAGTCGAAGCGCTGCTCCATGTCTCGCCTGAGCGTCGGTTTCAGCGGCCTGCCGGCACTGGCAAGGGTCTGGTCTACGCTGGCTGGCGCCGTATCCGCCTGCCTATTCGACTGTCCTGCGAAGCGCTGGAGACCTGACGGTAGGCCGCTACCGGTGCGGTCAGCCGGCGCTGCCATCACCTGATCGGCAATCCGGTCCGCTTCCTGTTCGTAGATGTCTCCTCGCTTGTTCACCTTCAGTTGCGTTTGTAAACCTGGCCCCTCCTTCTCTCCGCACTGCTCGCACTCACCACCAGCCGCTGTGTGAGTGCCGCAGGCACAGGGACGCTGCATGACAGAGTCCGAAATCCGTGTTACCTGGTCGGCCGCGCGGTCGGCCTCTTGTTCGTAGCGGTCCCCGGAACTAGTGACCCTTTGCTTCTCCTGGGTCTCACTGGAGCGGAGCAGGCGCTGGACAGCCTGATTCCCATGACTCCGCTGTAGGTGGACGGCTGGATGGTCCGTCGAAGTGGGACCGAGATTTTCGTGTTCTCGTTCATCTGAATCCGGCGTACGACCCCGCCTCTTCGCATAAGAGTGCTCTACATTGCCTGTGCTCGATTCTTTCTTTTTTTTCGCTCGCTTCCCTCTCATTGCTCATCCTCATTTGCGACGAGCATTTCTAACAGCGGCCGAATTGCCTCGACACTCGGTCCTTTTGATACCGGGTTTCCGACCCGGTTCCAGTCGATGAATCCATCGCGCACTTGTTTCGGAAAGTGGCCGTCCTTCATTTCGAGGGGGCGCTCGGGCTCCTCGTCACCTGATTCTTCCGCATCAGTACCAACCAGATCATAGTGGTACTGATCGTGACCTAGCAGGCCACGGATCAATCTCCAGCGTTTAACGTGAGCAAGGGCGCCACACAGTCCGTTGGAGGACCGTTCCCTTGGAGCACTCTCCATGCCATGTGAATCCCTCTCAAGCGGATAAATTACGATGCTTTTCACTAGAATATGATTTTAAGAGGAAACGAGTGACAGCCGAGAGAGCTTGCCGACTACGGATAAGAACACTTGGAAGAGAATGACCAAACCATTCTCTTATCTTGCAGAGCGGTACTATCAGCAGTTGAGGGTTTCAACAGAGCCACCGAACCCAAGTAACGCCGTTGGCACACCGATCACAAGCCCAACACCAGTCAGAGATAGCAATCCACCTCCAACGATGAGTATTGCTCCCGCAATTAACCTAGCTCCTGACCCACTCTCCTGAGGATGGTTAGTATCTCGTTGTCTCTTTTCGCGTTTATTGGAATTTGCCGACGGTTTATCTGTTCCACATTGGTGGGCATTCCGACTGATATGGTCTTCACAATAAAATCCATCACAATATTCACAATGTAGACTCTTGCGTGCTTGAAATTCATTTCCACACGTGACACAGTCTACCATACAGTAGATACATTGCTAGGAAATAAAGTAATTTTGACCATCTGAAAATTAACTGTGAACGATTCTATGACACGCTACCGGCGAGTAAGTTCAGAAACTCTTCCTCGGCTGGATCGTCCATCCGCTTTCGACGGTGGGCGAGTTGTACGCTCCGCTCGTCGACACTCTCTCCCTCTTGCACGCTGTTTCTGACAGAAATTGATGAGGTCCGACAAGGCTGTGCAAGATGGTTGTGTACCGACTTGTCCAATAAGTCGTCATCCGGTCAGTACAGTCTGTGAAAGGCAAGGAACCGACCCAATGGGGGGCCGCACTTCGATTGGGTTGTCAGAGGCTACCTCACCCACATGGATCTGCTCCGCGGCAGTAAAAGAATCCCATGTGTTACCCAGATAGTCACAATTCTCCGATTAAAACGAGGTCGTAGTCACCACGCAGATCTACCGTGTGAACAGACCATCGTTCTTTTTCTGAAACGAAGAGTAACGAATTATTACATATACCGCGGTGTTTGTGCACCTTCTCTGAAAACTACAGAGACGAGTCATCAGCGATACTCTTCAACGTCGATGACTCGTTTCGTCTCCTCATGAGTGAGGTCACCGTCGGTCGAGACCACTATCGCATCAAGTTCTCGCCCGACTGCAGCAACGAGCGCGTCGACGCCGTCAAGATATGGTCCCTGTGATCCAATCTCGTCGGCGATTCGCCCCGCTTCGACCGATAGATCTCCATTGATTTCATAGATTTTCCCCCACGACAGCGCTTCAATCGCCTCTTCAATATCGCCCGATGGGAGGTTTCCGACACCGACGAGTGCTTCAGCATGAGCGGGAGCAGGCATTACCCACAGCTCTTCCTCACCACCGTTCGATTTGTAGTACGTTTCTGTGGCGGGATGACCGCTCAGGTAGTCGATGAGAAAGTTTGCATCAAGAACCCTCATGTGCCCTCGTCTAACCGTTGCATCCGCTCTTTCCGCTGCTTTTTCGAGCTCTCGTGCTTGTCTCGAATCCAGTCGGCGTCCTCATCTGAGAGTATTCCGAACCCGTCGTAGAAGTCAGCATCTTCATTCTCGTTGAGGACGCGTTCGAGTACGTCGTTGAACGATTCGCCCTCACGCCGACGGCGATCAAGCTGTCGCTTCACTCGATCACTTACTCGTATCTGCTCATCTGCGGTTGCCATTGTTACGTCAACGTTGGCGTTGACGTTGGTTAATCCTTGTGGGGGTTGAATCGGTGTGTAACGACTTGTTCGATTAATCACTAACTTCTCGATTACGGTGAATTCCTTGACTTCTCTCGGTTATCGAGAAATTGATCGCACCACGTCGGAATGGAATCCATCGGTCCATTTTCAGTCATTTCGATCCGATCTCCTCGAACGCTTGTGTCATCGGGCACACCGAAAAATGGTCCTCGTCGGCGGTTTCGGACTCGTGGGAATTTGATGGCATCAGCGAACACCTGTGTGTGAACGGCTACCACACACAGCCACAAAAAATAATCAGCCGTCAACATGGAGAGGCGTCAGATATTCTGAGCTGACGACTACGGCACTCGCCACACCTTTTTCGCCCAATACGTGGTAACGTGTTACATGGATAAGTCAGAGTCACATATACCCGAATCTCCCCTTGAGTTAGCGGCCGGAGCCGCTGAACCCCACGTAACCGAGGCGTTCAAACTGTTGAGCGACGAGATTCGATTGGCAATCCTGCTGGCACTGTGGGAAGTCTACGATCCTCACGCCGATACCAACGCCATCTCCTTTTCACAACTGTTCGACCGCGTCGGCGTGCGTGACAGCGGGAATTTCAGCTACCATCTCGACAGGCTGGTCGGCCACTACGTCGAGGAGACCGACGACGGCTACCGACTCCGGAACTCCGGGCTCAAAATCGTCCGGGCAGTTATCGCGGGATCGGGTCTCGAAACGCGCCGTCTTTCGCCAACCGAGATTCCTCGGTCCTGCTACCACTGTGGTGCGCCAGTGGAACTCAGTTACGAGGACGAGCGACTCTATCAGCTCTGTACCGAGTGCGAAGGGAATCTTGGCCCTGAGTCTACCGAACAGACACCCGAGGGAACGCTCATCGTGTACGACGATTTCAACCCCGCCGGCTTGTTTCACCGGACGCCGGAGGAGGTTTTTGTGGCAGGAACGATCGAGTATCTTCAAGCCGTCAAGTTACTCATCAGGGGCGTCTGTCCGGAATGTTCCGGACCGATCGAGGAATCGCTGGAGATCTGTGACTCCCACGACGCTGCAGACGGGGGACTCTGCCCCAATTGCGGCACGTCGATACGTGGCGGCTGGAATGAAGCCAGGGTCAGTTACGTGTGCTCAGTCTGCAAGCACAGCGCGTCCTATCCGGCGTGGGTGGCTATCTTCGACCATCCCGCAGTCGTCGCCTTCTACCACGAGCACGGATTCGATATGACCTATGGTCTTGACGACCCCGAGGTCTGTGGTCGGTTGTTTGAACGCCTCAACAAGGAACAGACGGTCGTATCCAGAGATCCTGTTCGGATTCGCGTGACAGCCACGTACGATGGAGCAGCACTCTCCTTGACCCTCGATGGGAATCTTACTGTCGTGGATTTCAGCCGCGACGCCGACGAGTCTGGTCGAGGCTCAACGGAGGACGCGAGTGAGCGGGTTGTGAGCAGTTCCTCCAGTGAGGTCTCCTGTACAGATAGACCGGAGAGTGGTGGTTCGGTCAGTCTTCCAGACACTGATGACTGCCTACAGTTGCTCCGACGCTCTCGTTGGCCGGATGGAACTCGATGTCCGAACTGCGAGAGTATGAATACGATCAAGAAAGGCACGACGAATAAGGGTGCACAACGGTACAATTGCCATACCTGCGATCGCAAATTCAACGACCTGACAGGGACGCTCTTCGCCGACCACCAACTTTCCATAGCGGAAATGGTCCATATCATCCGAGAGGTGAACACAACAGAGATCACGCGAATTGCGCGACAGCTCGATCGTTCCTACAAAGCCGTCCTGGAATTCGCTCATGAGGTCCGAGACAGTGGTAACACGCGTTCCAAATCCACTGCCGTGACAGCCGTATCTCGGTCGAACTCGGACTGACGATTGGTCCCCAACACAACGGACGTGATTGGATATCCGAAAGAGTGCTCCGGGGTCACTGCAATCAGTCTCCACCTGTTCTATCACCCGGTCACAAACGAAGCCAGGTTCGCGATCAATTTTCTCGGACGGCAAACCGAGTTTACCCGACCAGACAGAGCCAGGATACGATGCCTGATTCGAATCTCGTCCGAGTCCAAGTCTTGGTTTTTACATATGACTTCGTAGAGACTTCGAACCCCATCCCCCGCGTCATCAGAATCGCGCCGTAACCAGCAACGCACCTGTGTCGCCAAGACACGGCGAACAAGGTGGATCAGACAGACAGTATGCTTACTGAAATTTCATACAGATTATACTTTTGGTCCGCCCAATAGTATCAGAAGGTGAGTCGTGAGGGCACGATGCCGGCTGCCAATGCCCGCTGAACGACCTCGTGGACGACCAGTGGCACAGAGTATCACGTAGAACGTGACGCGGAAGCACAACCGACGTCGGCCGACTACACGGTGAGTAATCATGGCAGAAACCACACCAGATGATAGAGAACACACACCCGAAGAAACCGAACCGAGTCCGGAACACATCATGCAGGTTGCGACCGGATTTTGGGGGACGAAAGTTTTGGGTGCAGCCGTCGACCTAGAACTCTTCACCGTCCTCGCAGACGGAGGGCTTCGAGCCTCCGAGATCGAACGGGAACTCGGCTTGCACCCCCGGGCGACCAGAGATTTCCTCGACACGCTCGCGTCGCTCGGGTTCCTCGAACGTGACGACGGGGACAATCCCCGGTATCGGAACACGCCGGAGACTGCGGCATTTCTGAACAAAGCCGATCCACGCTACATCGGTGGCGCGATCAACATCTTCAACCAGCAAACCTACGACGTGTGGGGAGGGCTCGAAGATAGCTTGCAGACCGGCGAGCCGCAAGGTGTTATCGACGAGACGGGCGAGCCATTGTGGGAGGAGATGTATGATGATCCCATGGAACTGGAGGCGTTCGCTGAAGGGATGGCCGGTCTGTCGAAGGGGAACTTCGTTGCGTTCGCCGAGCAGTTCGATTTCTCGGGCTACGACTCGATGACGGACGTTGGAGGTGCGCTCGGCGACCTGTCTCGGATCGTGGTCCAACGCGAACCTCGCCTTTCGATCACCACGACGGACCTGCCGGAGGTAACTGAATTGGCCCGCGAGCGCATCCGGGCCGATGGCCTTGAGGATCAGATCGATGCAGTCAGCAGCGACTATAATGAGGACACCATCCCCGATGCTGATCTCGTAACAGCGAGTCTGATACTCCATCAGGAGAATCTGGAGACGAAGAAGACGCTCATGGAGAAGTTCTACGACGCCGTCAATCCTGGAGGAACCTTCGTCGCCATCGACCACATCATCGACGACGAACGCCGGGAGAATACTATGGGCCTGATGATGTCGCTGAACATGCTCGTATACTACGGTGATGCCTTCGACTACACTGGCGAGCAGTTCATGACATGGGCGGAGGAGGCGGGCTTCGAGGACGTCCAGATTCAACATTTGAACGGGCCGGCGAGCATGGGCATCGCATACAAACGTTGAATTTCCACGACTCGGTGGTGGATGAGGTAATCAAATCGGTCATTGATATCAATACGAACCCTCTCACGGCATCCTACACATCACCGGTACGCTGTTCGTCCATACAGACTGATCCGTTGTCGAGGTTCTAGTAAATACGTACGGATATCTTGTAATTGGATCACCCTGCGGAACACTCCTGGAGGTACGTTTATTCGTTCTGTCACGCTATTAGTTACCATGGATCAAACCCGGTTCACTCCCGATCTGAACCTGGATGGACTCTCGCCAAATGAGGCCTTTGCCATTCTAGGAAATGAAATCCGGTTAGATATCATCCGGGTTCTCTGGCGTGCAGACGCTGCTCACGAATACGATGACGGTTCTGATACTGCTACAACGATGTCGTATTCCGAATTGCAAAATGAGATTGATATCGACGATAATGGGAAATTCAACTACCACCTCTCACAACTCGCCCCTCATTTCATCCGCCGCACTGACGATGGATACCGCTTGAGCGGTGCGGGCAAACAAATTGCCAGAACGGTAATAGCTGTTTCCGGAACAGACCGACTCGACTTCTCTACGGAGATCGAAGACGATTGTCCGTTATGTGGAGCACATGTAGAGGCTACCTATGAGGATCAGTGGCTTCGGATCAGGTGTACTGAGTGCGACGGATTGTTCGGAGACCAGGCACCGACGGGGACGCTCTTCCTCACGAGTTATCCGGCCGCTGGAATGACGACCCGCAACCCTGACCAAGCACTCGCAACTGGCCTCTACCGGTGTGCGCTGGATATTACCTATATGATGTACGGTATCTGTCGGGAGTGTGCGGGCCACATCTCCTCGTCAGTAACGGTCTGTGATGGTCACGAAAGTCAGGGGGGCCAGCCCTGCGCCACCTGCGGGACGCCGTTCCCGGTGTGGGCAGACATGCGGTGTGATATTTGCGGGTTCGCCAAGCGGTTGCCGGTCGAAATGTTTGTCACCGGTCTGGCCATGGCGACAGGATTGATAGACAATCAAGAACTGGATATCCATTCTCCCTCCTTCGAGGAGGCCGTCAGCTTGCTTCAAAGCCGTGTGGAGACCACTGTTTCGAAGGGTCCGCTTCGTGCCTCGATTACTATCGAGGGCGAGACGAGTACGTTCACTATCACGCTGGACGACGACATGAACATCCTCGATCTCGACCGAAGGCTTCGATCTGAAACCGCTACCTCGTAACCCGTATTTGCCTCGGTTCGATAAGAGAAATATTATTCTCCTAACACATAAGTCCACTCTCGCATCTAGTATCGTCTGCCAGTAGCGGAGCAAGACCCCGAACGACGTGGCGTCCGTCTCGTGGAAGAACCGAAAAGAAATATCGAGACCTCGGTTGGATGCCACAGGAGGCAGCCAATGACACCACCAAACAACACGAACCCGCACATCGACCGTTTCAGGTTGGGGGCGACAGCATGACGGCCACAGAGCAAAGCAGGCAGGATCGTATTCTTGATTGGGGAGATTTCCCTGGACGGTGGGAAATCACAAGATCGACTGAGGAGACGGACGGCGAGCTGTTGGAAATGCGATTTGAGATTGAATCCGTCCCCGAGGACGGCCCGTTTGTCCACACTCACCCAAACGCCGAGGAGAGCTACGAAGTGCTCTCGGGTGTTCTGGAAGTGTACGAGGACGGAGAGTGGATGGACGTGCCCGCAGGCGAGAAACACACCGTTCCTCCAGGGACGCCGCATACGTTCAGGAACAAGACGCCCGTCGAGCTCATCAATATCCACGAGCCCGCGCTCCAGCACGAGGAGTTCTTCCGCAGGTTTCATCAGCTCGTATCGGAGCGAGGAGTGACATTGCCTCCAGGGGGCTTCAGTGATATCGTGTTGATAGCGATGCTAACGACAGAACATGAAGAGGATATCCGCGCAGTAAGCCCACCGCAATGGGTTTTTCAAATCCTGGCTGGCATCGGCCGCGTACTAAGATACGACATACCGGACTAATCGGCGACGGTGAGTTACGGGACGGGAATCCGTACGCAACTCCGAATCTCACCTGTGCTCTCCGCCTCACATTCTACCGGTGTCAGCCTTTGATGGTTTCGAAACTACTAGCGGTGTCTGAGACATTATTGTGACCGACTATCCGCGAACCCTTGGACGGAACGGGGATGAAGCGGATTCTTTGAAACAGCGTACCGGAATCCCGGCGAATCCATCATTCAACGAATTTCGAGCGCTACTATACTGAGTGTCAAAAGTAATCGGATATTCTGTCCGAGATCCCCGGATTGTGGGCGTCTGAGACCACCAGTCTGCCGAAGTTCCTCCATGGAAACTTCTGGCTTTTAGTATAGTAATCCGTTAGTGTGGTCACCGCGCAGCTGGAGAGGGACTTCTCGGGAAACGGCGTTCCACATTCAGAAACTACTAGTAGCGGTAAATCTGCCAAGAACCAGCAGACGGCAGCTGATTCCCGAATTGACCACCTCAATCTCTGAAATGACTTTGTGGCCTACTGGAGAGGGTACGAATCATGCACAGATTCACTCCCCACTCAGATAATCAGAATGCTCAGTACAGGTGGCTCATTTATCGCTTTTGAGCACCCCTCTGTCAGAATCTGACTACAAAATATTGGAAACTAGAATATGTCCAGTTTTACCTTCTTGAACTCGTTCCCGTCGAATACCATCTGATAAAACTCGACAGGCAAGGAATCGTCTCCCTGATTCATTTCGGAGAGGATTCGAATTATTTCAAAACGATCCTCAAGCTTGGTACGTAGACCAAATACAACTCCTTCAAGTTGAGACATATCATATGTAACCTTTCGATGGGACCCATCTGAACCCGACAGATCGGGTAGCACCATGCGGACTTCTTGTTCATGTTCCCATTGGCCTAGCTTCCTCGTTGACATACTGCCGAAATGTTCCCATAGCTCTTCTCGCCAAGCATCCGGGTCTTCAAAGACTTCATCTATCATTTGACTGGTGTTTCCATCCGGCGTTGAATGCCATGCTGACTCAAGCTTGGGGAGGGGGAGCGTGCCTATAAACCGAAAGAAGTCCACTTCTGGCGGTGGAGATCCATAGTCAACCTCATGCAGTGATGCTGTAATATCCCCAAATATAGGTCCCGAACTTCCCTGACCAGTTCTACCATTGACGGTCATCTCGCCCCATGAATCGTCAGTTTGGCGGTCTGCGCGGAACATTAAGGCGGCTCCTTTGTGTTCGTCTGCATACGTAGCCCACATCGGAGGACTTGCGCATTCCGTTGCGAAACACAATGTGTGCCAATTCGTGTGAATTAGTGAGTTGGTTATTTCTCTAATGTACCGGCGGGGGAACGAATTGTGTAAGAGGTGATGTTTTTTATGACGTAGTTCAAGTTGTTCCACCCCCGATTGCACCGCTTGCCGAAGGTGCGTGTGCGATTTGAGAGGGCCAAATTGCGATGAAACTGATTCTAACAGTTCTTCGTTCCCGTTATCCATCATGGTAGAAAGAGCTTCCAACGTTTCCTCAACAGATTCAGAGTCTAGAGAATTAGTAAAATTGGGGAAATCAGCAAAGGCCCTCATCTCCTCCAAGACAGACTCAAGTGCCGAGGGGTGGATATACGACAAGATTTGTTGGAGATTGTTCCTCTTCAGAGGCTTTGGCAGGGAAGATAGGCTTGAGGAGATTCTTCCAAATCCTTTTTCCTCAAAAAATGACAGACAAATGGCATCGAATTGTTGGCAATATTCATCGCTGGAAAGGTCGTCTCGGGTGAGTTTGGGTTCTATGGCATATTCATATAGATCTTCGTCATTGTCAGCAAGCGAGCAGATAGTGACTGCTCGATGCAGATTTAATAAATAATGTCGGAGCAGGTTCTCCCACAGGACCTCATCCCCTTCCCAAAACACGTCTTGATACCCCTCAAGTGGGTCGTTAAAGTATCGCGGTGAGGAAAGAACAAGTTCCTGCTCCTCAAGCTCGTTGTATTCGTGGAGCAAATTGTCCATTGAGCGGAATCGATAGATAACGGTCATATGAACCCATCCTTGCATGGCGATAAACGCTTTATGATGGAACAGCTAACAATGGCGAGAAATATACCTCAAGAAGTAGGATTCAATGGATACGCATGCTTGACTGAGCGGATAGTCCAGCGCAGTAGTAGTGAAATAAAAGCGGCCAGCAGGAGAGCAAATCCCTATTTTGTACGTTCTACTAGTAGGTCTTCGATGTGGGAGTCGCACAACTGAACAGGGACTACGCCGGGAACGGCATTCCACATTCGAGAACTACTAGTAGCGGCTAGGGGGTCGGGAACCGGTAGCCTGGACCGGACTGGTCCTTCGAAGTTCCAGATGCAATATGTTACCAGGTGAATCTGCTAAATACACAGCGCGTATCGTGCACGAATCCAGTCGAATCTGAAGTAAGCCAATTCTGCTCTCAACGGAAGCCCTTGGAGAACAGGTGTTTATATCAATTCTATAGGGAGACTTTCGGCTACTCTGAAGATACATCGGACGCCGGATCATCAATGATATCCGTGAATGCTTCGTCAGGAATATCTTCGCTCTGAAGTAGTATTTGTGCCATATCGGTCGCACGCTTCCGCCGGGGATCCGAATCGTCAATCTCGCTGAGATCCTCACCACTACTGTGCGCCCAATACGTGAGTGCTTCAATTAGAATTAATTTATCCTGAAATGGGAGATCCTGTAAATCCTTGAAATCAAGCGCGTCAGCGTTATCTTCTCTCCAAGCATTTTGCAATGCGACCATCCCTAAATATTGAGAAATCAATCGTTGTTGCGATTCATCTAAATCTTCGATGTTGCGTTTGTGCTGCAACTGTTCCCTGATATTAGAATCGTAGTCAGATGCCGCCTTTCCAACCATTTCAGCGACAACCCCCACAGGGAGATCTTCGGCCGTTGTGTTGAAATATTGCTCTGCTATTTGATGGAATAGATCCGGGTTCTCGTTGTATATCGAATCTAGTTCGTGTGTTACAGAGGTGGGTAAAAGAGATTCGATAGACCGTATGTGATTTTTAGATTCTAGCATTGTAGGACTCATGTCAGGTATCGGCTCCCTTTCCCTCAGATTTGCAATAAGATCGTCAATCGAATGGTTTTGTTCAAAATCATTTAATGAAGCATCATTTCCAAATTCCTCACGTATCACTTTCCGTGTCGCTCTTTTGGATACTTCTTCTATCTCATCGGCGGGATAGACACGTGTCCCTTCGGTGGGACTCTCATGGAATTGATGAACTACCGCAATAAGTGTACCAAGGCCAGCGATCAGGAAAAACACTGTCTCCGGGGCGTACCGTGTACGATATCCAGCAGCAATGGACACTAATAGAGAAATCACCAATACCACAGCTATTTTGACCGCGAGACGTTGACGGTCTTCTTTAATGAAAGGAATGCTAATCACCTATCATCGTTAGGTCGTGATGCTCCCTCCCAATGTTTATTACTTGTCCAGCAATTTCCTTCTCCTACGCAGGGAATCGCATTTTGAATACTATGCGTACTACATTCTCTACGTCTTGCACGCCGTTTCTGACAGAAACTCGTAAGTATCGGCCGGATCGCCGATGATGAACTACTAGCAGTTCTCAGTTATGGTGACCGCACAATTCGAGAGGGACTTCTCCGGAAACGGCGTTCATCAGTGTCTTCTTCCCGACTACGTGGCAAATCTTTCCGATGCAATTTCTGGCTCAGAGTTGTAGTCCATTCCATCCGAAACGAAAGATCAGACAATCGCACTCCCGCGACATCAACCCCGCTCAATCGGCCATTGATTTACTACCCACCTCCCATCGGCCATCAGTGAAGGCACGAAGGCAAGGGCCCGCAACCATAGTATGGATGAACTCCAGACCAGACTCACAATCTCGAACCCACCAAAAAAGCGGAAACGGATGGTAGAGATACTGAGTACCGGGAAACTGTGAGCTCACAATCGTGCAAACTATGGATGGGGCCTGCCGGATTTGAGTCAAATGATGTCCGAAACAGCATCGTTCTCAGGATCGTGGAACAGAACGTGCCAAGGTGATTTTGATCGTGATTATCGACGGATGCTCAACCGAGTTGTCTAATGATTGGTACAGATGATATATTTGTAACCCATTTAATCAAAAATCAGATTTAGGTTAAAATGATAACATGTACTTTACGATAGGTTGTATGCTAAACAGTATTGTTAGTTCCGGTGTCGCAAACGACTGGACGGTTGCGACGAATCGTCCTTCGACCGCGTGTATACTCCCGGTGATGTTCACGCCGATGAACCAGGAGAGCTGGACGCCTGCCTCCCAGATGAGACTGTTCGCAACGAGCACGATACCGAGAATCAGTGCTGTCGGGGCGACGTGACGAGCATTCTTCCGAGCGTCTCTGAGCGTGCTTCGAACGTCTTGAATGGGTGCCAGAGTGTACAGGCCGATTACGTGTAGGATAGCGACGACCACGACCACTTGCAGAATGACCTGGAGTAACGTCATGTTATCCCTCCAAAGAGCGAATCGTTCTCATACCGATAGCCAGCCTCGCGGAACGCATCTCGGGCCCGTTCGACAGTAACCTCGCCATCGGTCCCAAGGAACCCCGTGACGGGATTCCCGTCGCTCCATTGAAGCTCCGCAGGATACCACTCTGTATCCCAGAGTGGTGCGTGAAGATCTCAACGAGGAGTTCGGGTCCCTAACCATCGACCCGAAGCTGACTGTCGATATCGAGTCCCACGAGACGGATCAGGACTCCACCCAGAGGAGGAGTGAATTCGACGACTGAGGTGAAGAGACGAGAACCGCTCAGGCGGCGTAGCCCGGGGCGAGCCGTTCCAACCGCTCTCATGTCCATGGTTGAATCTCGCCGCTCTACAAACCGTCTAAATACTGCTGACAAATGGATGGAAAACAGGCCTAACTGCAGGTAGTATCTACTGTGGTTCGACACGGAGCGGCTTCTCCGCTGAGTCCAAACCAGCGCTATCTAACTCCTGGGCTTCGAAGGGGCGGGCCTCCGTCCGGCACTGCTCGTAGACCGACTCTGCCCATTCGCGGGCCTCGGCGGAGGTCGTATCGATCACGGCTTCGAGCTGGGCCGTATCGGGATCGTGACCACAGATGCCGATGCAGTCATCCATGATATTGAGTCCACACTGGGTGTCGTCCGGGAGGTCGTCGTGGAGAAAGACAGTGCAGTTATCACACGCGAACGCTCGGGCGGTCAGCTCGGGATTCCAGTCGACGATCGCCTGGAGTACCGCAGGCGAGTAGAGGTACTCCATCTCCATCCCATCAATCACACGTCGGCAAAACACGTCGAGATTCCCCGACTTGTAGATCGTCGTTCCGAGCCCGCGAATGGAATCAGTCGATTCGAGGAGGTGAGTCACCCGCTCGACGGGCGTGTACGGATAGTTCGGTCCCGGATACGCGACGACGGCGTCCTCGAAGTGTTCGACGGCAAACCCTTCCATCTCCCGGGGTAGCCAGTGCCAGACTTCGCGGAGCGTGTCGGCCGTTCGCATCCCCTCGCGTAATTCGAAGAAGCGCTCAGTCACGAATTCACCCAACGGTGAAAGTTCGTAGTACGGCCCGTCGCGCACGATCCAGGATCGGTTCTCGAAGTCGCGAATGACCCGTCCGATTGTGGGGTCAGAGGCCCCCGTGACAGCGCGCAGGTCGCGCCGGTCGTGTCCGCTTTCCGAGAGCGCCCGCAGTGTCGCGACGCGGTGCTCTGACCGTGCCAGAAACTCGATTTCCTGAATCGCGGAACCCATGCTAGGAATCCACACACCCAGTATATAATCCTTCGTTCGAGCCGAACCCATCGGGGCGCCGAGATGTCCGATCTCAGCAGTAGTACACCCAGAATTTGTGCCCCGCCGGACAGTGGACGACGCTGTGCTCGCCGAAGGCGGCCACATATGGACTTACCGTGGGGTCGATCTCTCGATCCGGCACCGAAACCTCCACCGATCGCTCACAGCGCGGGCACACGACCTCCGCCACCAGATCCGGATCCGGTGACACTACGGTGGATTCTTCCATCATGCACTCTCGCTCAGTTTTGTCTGCACGTGGTCGAGGACTGAAGCGTGCTCGTCCTGTGGACTGAACATGACGATATCGGAATCGTCGTTCGCCCGGACCGTGTGCCCCGGCGGCCAGTACAAGAGTTCACCGGTTTCGGTGACCTCTTCGCGCCCATCCGAGTAGATGGCAGTTAGCGATCCCTCCAGAACGTATCCCCAGTGCGGACACTGACAGAGGTCCTCCTCAAGTCCCTCTAGGAGTGGTGTGAGATCCGTCCCGGCACCGAACGTGAAGTATTCGCCACTGAGCTCTCCGTAACCGCTCGTGTCACCGAAGTCCATCTGTTGACGGGCGACGGCGTCTGGAGTGTCGACTTTGACCGGTACGTCTCGTTTATTTTGCTTCATTTCGTTCACCTTCTACTAAGAGGCAACTCTAGACGGCCATGCATCAACTCCGTATCAGCGTCTATCAGGTCGGGGTCATCGGTACTATCCCGCTGATCGGATAGGCCGTCTGCATGGTGTGCCTCTTAGCACTATAACCGTTGGTACGGGAGAACATGTAGTTATCTAGTGAATATATTCACTAGGTGAATGTCGTTCCATCTCCACACAACAAAGCCGTCAAGCGTATGGTTTGAAGGGTAGTTTCTACGCCCGGAGCGAGAACTACCAATAATCAGTCGATCACATCGGGTTTGAGTGAAAGTGTCTGCTTGGGAAGGGTGTGGAAGCTACCGAAGCAGACAGCGAGATAGAAGAAGAGCACCTGCTTAATTTTGTCGTCAACAGCCTCGACGAGGAGCTTGCGATAGACCTTGGTGAGGACGTTGAGGCCACGGCAGAGACCTCGATCAACCACGTCTGCGAAACGACAGACGACTCACCGCACGCCAACACCGTCCGGGGGCATCTCACCGACCAGTTCGACCTTGACACTGTTGAGGCGGTTGGAGACACGCTCCTCCAACGAGATGCGCTTGAGACACTCCTGGATCGCCCGGTGGAGGTCGTCGCCGACCTCCACCTCGATCCCTACTACGGCGACGAAGACGAGACAGAAGCGCTGTACTTCTCGGAGGCGAAACGGGGTACAACGACGTTTCACGCGTATGCGACTCTCTACGCGCGGGTACGCAACAAGCGGTACACGCTGGCGGTGCGCCAGCTCGTCGCTGGCGACACCACCAGCGATGTCCTCGCTGAGTTCCTCGAACTCCTCGACGGCCTTGACCTCGGCGTCAAGGCCGTCTACCTCGATCGCGGATTCTACAACAGCACCTGTCTCGGACTGCTGTACGCCCACAACTACGCCTACGTGATGCCGATCGTCAAGTGGGGCGAGACGATTCAAGAGGAACTCAGCAAAGGCTGGAGCCGCGAGATCGAACACGATCTCGCCGGCGAGGTGACCTTTCCCGTGTTCATCGACTGCGTCTACCAGCAGGGACGATACGACGAACACGGGGTGGCGCGTCACGGCTACGCCGCTGACGCGCCGTTTATCGACACGCCACGGGATGCCCGAGAGCACTACAGCAAACGCTTCGGCATCGAGTCGAGTTACCGCTTAGCCAAACAGAGCCTCGCATTCACCAGTTCTCAGGACGCTGGTCTACGGCTGGTGATGTTTGTCGTGTGCCTGCTGCTCCAGAACAGCTGGCGGTATCTTCACTGGAGGTACGTGGCGGCGCCCCCCGCGGCGGGGCGCCGCCTCTGGAGGTGGCCGTTCACGGAGTTTTGTGAGATGGTGCTGCGGGCCGCCTGGACAGCGCTTGGTGTGCGCAGGGCTGTTCCAGCGAACCAGCCACTCGACGACCGGTTCTTCCGGTAGCTGTCCACCGGTACGGACAGCGGTCGTGAGTGGCGACACTGTCGCGTCGGCGGCAGTCTGCCGCCGACAGCGACGGTCCATCCCGAAGCCAACGCTACCAGCGCTTCGAAGACGCCCCACGATCAGTTCGATCTGATTCACCGCCATCAGACAAGATTACGCGACTGTCGATGTGATCGACTGAGTTTCCCTTGGAGGGCCTCGTTTCAATTTGCCCGTAGATCGCATTCAAAACCGCCAACCGGAACCCAGTGGTAGAGCGGTACCTCACCATATGCTGGCCACTCAGCATTGATTGTTATACGGTTCGTCGAAAGACAGCGGCCAATCGGTTCTACCGGGAGCTCGAAGTCTCCAACATAATCAACAAGCTGACCGACGAACTCTGAAGTACTGAACAGACAGGAGCTTGAGTCGTATGCATTAATACGACCGGTCTCAACTTCTCCGCGGCCGCCGTTTGGACCCGGTTCCGAGAATAATCGCGAGACTTCAAGCAGATAGCTTGCTACACAATCTGCATATTGTACAATGCGCACGAAATCTGAATGATGAGGGAAATCACCCAAATCCAATGTTAGTCGTTCGTAGCTTGCTCGCTCAGCATCTCCACAACTTCCTGGACACGTTCCTCATCGGCTTCGATACCACGCTCCTGGAGGATCTGGAGGGCAACCTCATCACCGTGGTCCGCAATTACTCGGAGACACGCATCTTGAAACTCTCTTCCTTCAAATTCGGGAACATCAAATATAGAGCACGCAGCAGTTACCGATGATCGCATCCGGGTGACGCCATTCCACGTGTCCTCCCGGACATAGAAGCCGTGCATATCGGTCTCGTCAAAGGGGAAGGCCGGTCCACCGGTGGATTCGTCCACATCCTCTTCATCCTGCTCAGGAATGGACTCAATCTCCGACTCTGTGTCCCCAGTAGTTATCTCTTCATCCGGTTGCAGTTCATCCTGAGTGTCAGTACGTTCGTCGTCATCCGATTCAGCTCCTTCCTCCGTTTGTTTGAGCTGTTCAGCGACGTCCCCAAAACGGTCATCCTCATTAGGCATGGCTGTGTTCCTCCACGAGGTCCGCTAAGTGGTCGAAATTCGGAATCTGGTCGCAATCTTCGTCGAACTCCGAAACGGGCATTCCTTGCTTGAAGGCGCGGGAAATTGCGGTCCGTTCGCGAATCCCCGGCTTCGGAATATTATCGATGGTGCGTCCCGAATCACCGAGGGCGTCAAAGGTCTCCGGGTCCACACGAGCGTACTCAGGGACGAACGAACCGAACTCTCGGTTGAGATTTTCAACGAGAGTCCGATGCTCGTTGCGTTGTCCCATCGTTTCACGAATCATATTCGGAGTAACTGCGAGGATATCTAACCCGATATTCTGCCGGATTGGGGAGATCTGGCGTTCAATCATCTTATTGAGGCCATTGATCGAGCCAGCACGGGGAATCAGCGGAATTATGACGCGCTGGACGGCGATGAGGGCGTTGTCTGAGAGTTTCCCACGGCCGCCTGCGGCATCAATTATCACGTAGTCGTATCCGTTTTGGATGAGCGGATCAACGACGTTCCGCCGAAGCTTCACGTCTGCGAACCGTTCGTCCTTCAGCCTCGTCTCAACATTCTCGAGTTCGTTACTCGACGGGAGGAGGTGAACGCCGAAGTCCGTCTCGATAAGCAGGTCTTCGGGGTCCTCACCATCGATAAGGGCGTCACCGAGGTTCGCATCTCGGTCGTACGCATCGTCGTATCCCAATTGGGTCGTCATGTGCCCGTCCTTATCCAGATCCAATAGTACCGTCTCATGGCCACGAGCAGCGAGTCGATCAGCAATGTTGAGCGCGATCGTGGATTTCCCTACCCCTCCCTTGAGCAACGAGACAGCTGCTCCGGGGAGCCCTTCAAACTCGTCAGCACTCATAGCTCAGCACCCCCGTAAGAAGCAGATTTTGTACATTTTGTAGGTAATGTACATTGGGTAGATGTTGAGGGTTGCGCGAGTTTTGTTGATAATGTAAATTTCGAATCGGTCATACGCGGTCAATGAAGCTCGTCCACCTTAATTCTGCGTCAGACAGATTGCGTACGCTACCTACACAATCTGCATTTCGTACATTTCGTAGATTGTTGGCACAACCTCAATTGTCATAATCACCGTCGACCCTACGCAATCTACATAATTTAGATTGTCAGAATTTCATACGTATACATCGCGATCCTTACCATCCACACCAACCAATCAAACATAGCCAATTTAAATTATCTACATTATTCACATTATGTAGATTGGCTATGAGGTCTACAATCTCCAGCCATTCAATAGGAGGGTCCTGAGTGATAGAACTCAGCCAGAGCCGCTCGATCCAACCTTCTAGTAAGACTTTTAATAGTTACCAGATTATTGGTAACTACCAGATGTACGAGGTTCTCGACGACACCGCGGCGCAAGTCATCCTCGCTATCGAGAGTGGTGACTCCATCCGCCGTGTCGCCCAACACCTCCACACTCCGTACGAGACGGTGAGACAGGCCGTTAATCGGCTGGAAGACGCAGGCTACGTCATCTATGACGACGGCCTCACTGTAGTCAACGAGCGCGTACGCGACGCAGCGCTCGAGCTCGTCGCTGCCAGCGCCGGCGTCAGTCCACCCTCCATCGAGGAAACGTACGTCATCCCACAGTTCAGTGACTGGCTGTTCGCGTTCACGCGGATCGACGCCGTCTACGTGTGGACTCAGGGCGGCTACCAGGTCGGTCGCGAGCCCAACGACTATCCATTGTTCCTCGCTGTTCGTGAGCAGGATGTCGACGCCTGGGAGGCGTTCTTTGAGTCATTCGGCCTTACTACCGCATTCGAGCGACAGCCCCGAGACGAGTTGGACGAACCGCTGCAAATCGTCCTCGAGCCACGCGCGTCACTCGATATCGAGCACGTCGAAGGGTACCCGGTGATTCCGAGAGCAGAGACAATCGAGTATATGCACGAGAACTACGCTCAGTTCCAGTCGGCGCTGGCGATGCTCGACCGGATGTACGAGGACCTCGACCTCGGTGTCACGTATCCAGAGACTGAACAGGCACAGCCATGAGCTTCAACAACCGCAGTGACGCGCTCATCGAATTGCTCGATGAGCTCACCCAAGAGGGCCACGAGTACGTTCTCGTCGGCGGTTACGCTGTCTCAGCGTTCAATGCTCGCTTCTCCACGGATCTCGATATTGTCGTTGCGCCGGACTCCAAAGCTGACTTCGTCGAGTTCCTCGAACAGCAGGGATTCGAGGAAACGGACAGCCACGCCAAGAAATGGTTCTACGACACCGAAGTAATCGAGTACGAGAAGCGGCTCACGCCGCAGCAGCCGATCGGCTTCGATCTCCTAGTGAACGGGCTCGGGTGTCGCCAGACGGAGGCACAGTGGTCCTTCGACTACCTGTACGAACACAGCCACCAACAGGAGGTGAGCGGAGGTACAGTGACGACAACGCGCTACGGGAGCAACTTGAGCGTGGCCTGGAAATCTTAGAGAGCGACGAACTCAAGCACGGATTTCAGAGTGACTTCGGGGCCTCAGCTGTCTCAGAAGAAACGGTCACCGCTCTTCAAGAGTATCTGACTGCGCACATTGACCACCTGAGCTGAAGCGGTGGAGCTCGTTGATCGGAAGCAAATATATGGCGCTCTTCAGCGGTGCTTACAGTCAGTCAAAAAATTGGAGTGGCGGTATCAATCGACCGTCGCTAACACACGGACATCCGTAGCTGAGTATCGTTCCCGTTCAGTACGAGCACCGTGCTCGCGGAGGAACCCATCAATACAGTCGGCAAGGGACTCCGCATACTCCCTATCGACGTGGACGATCAGCGTCGGACGCTCCTTGTCGCTGTTCTCAATCACGAGCGAGACATCCTTGAATTCATCCGGCTGTCTATACGCCTCGAATTCATCGGCGACCTAGTCGGCCAGGTCGTCGAGTACCTCAATCGGTTCCTTTGTCATAGATTGAATTTCGCCCTCAAAGATCGTGCCATCGTGAACGCGTGAAGAAAATTTTCCGAATATTGGCTGAATGGCGCCGTAACGAAAATCGAGAGTGGGAATTCAACAGGAACAGTTCCACAGTAGAGAACGAACGAAACAACATCAAGGCGGCTGAAATTCGGATCTGGAAGGAGTAGCTCATAGAACTAATTCCCGAGTCCGAATTCAAGACCTGCGACCTCTGTGAGTCTCTTCAAATGCCAAAAAGCGACCGGCGCAAGAGTCGAGAGTATGTGTGGGAATGGCCTGACTGCTCCTAGTCTGGGCCCACGACAGTCTGGTGATACAATCGAAGAACGCTAGAATAACTTGAGGGATGAGTTGGACTGTCAAAGTCGCGCTGACAACGGAGTGTACCTCATCCCCTGGAGTGAACACGAAGCCGAAGACTGGCAAAATCCCGGTGTAACGAGTTCCCACCCCCGTGACCTGATTCCGAAATCCCGGAAACCTTGAATTTCCGCGAGTGGTCGTCGACGACGAGAAATCCTCGCGAGACCGGGTCGCCCTCGCACACGAGGAGATCGAGACCTACGACGCCTCGTACTACGAGTCGCAGTTGGTCCGAACTGTCGGGAGAACACTGGCACCTCTTGACTGGGATCGGAACGATATCCGACGAGAGCTCAACGGAACACGTGTAGTCGATATCACGGACTGGACCTGACGAACCCCCTCCCCCCTTTTTCGAGTTGTAAACTCGTGGCCTCAGGGAGAGGGTGAACAGCAAGAGGGACTGCAAAGCAGCTGATATTGACGAATATGCACGATAGAGGGGCTGAGTGTCTAATCTTCTAACTTGTATCTAGATATGCGAAAGTTTATATTACAAGTCACCTTACTATAACCGCACTGGAGACAAAGAAAATATATCGTCTAGTGGAGGTAGACGATTGATGTCACGGGATGTAGAGGACGACTTCATCTCATTCGCGATTCTCATTCCGTGTATTATCACGTCTCACCGCCTCTACACCAATTTTAGTTACCTCACCTCTTGTTACACTATGTCTTGGATGGCCTGTTCCCCCGTGACTTACAACTCGAAAAAGGGGGGAGGGGGTGAAAGATTCGAGATTACCAAAGCAGCTTCACCAGCAATCATGTCCGAAACCCGGCATTCCTCTCACTCGTGGACAGATTCTACGAGCGTCGTTCTTTCGCAACTATTCTGGCGCTTACTACTCGAAAACGGGGAGTGTGAAAAAGACCGTATCACCCTGGGCATCATTCACAAAATCCGGATTATGTGGATTTTGCTCCGAGACCCACCTCGACTCACTTCACCTTACAACGTGAGGAGTGAAACATCGAACCAAGTGTATTACCGCCCCCACATCTTACAACTCGAAAACGGGGGGTCCGGGTCATCGAGGAAGATCGACGACAGCGAGCTTTGTCAAACCGTTACAACTCGACAACGGAGGGTGATAGATTCCGAAGACGGTATCTGACTCATCCAGAAGATACGGGGTGTAGTCGTTAAATGACCTGTTTTCGCCCGGTTACAACTCCACAAGGGTCCATATTTTTATACCCAGAGTTCGAGGGGGTTCATAATGGGACGAGAGGGACGTAGAGCAGGATCGAATAATCCGGCAGGTGAGGAGGATGATCAATCTTCTGCTGCTGATCCTGAAACTCCTGAATCGACGGATGAGGAGGTGGCGTCTCCTGGCACGTCACAAACGACCCTCGAAAACGAATCAGATCCCGCTGATTCGTCTCAAGAAGCAACTAATGGCGACGGTGGCGGCATTTCAATTCGTGATCGGCTCCAAACCGAGTCGTCCGGCGGGGTCTTCGCGAACAAAGACCTCGTCCGGTCAGATACCATCATCGACGAGGACCGTATCGTCGGTCGTGACGACCAGCTAGGCCGTGTCGTCGACAATCTAAAACCGGTCCTCCAGAATGAAGGGATCCCGGATATGCTTCTGAGTGGTCCTTCTGGAACTGGGAAGTCGCTCATCATTCATGCGGTCTGCAAACAGATCGTAGAACTGTGTGAATCCCAAGGCAAGACCTTCGGGGTCATTTCAGTCAACTGCGAGGGGCCGAAGACTGCAGATCGGGCTGTCTATCGGTTAGTCAAAGCTGCTGCCGACGACCTCGGCGTTGATCCTGGTGTTCCCCAAACCGGTGTCTCAACGGATCAGAAGCTGGAGCGACTGTACGAACTCATGCGAGAGTATTACGACGGTGTCATCTTCATTCTCGATGAGATCGATATGCTCGAGGGGCCGTATCAGGAAGCAGAGTACAATTCTCTCATCTACCAGCTTTCACGGGCTCGCAAACTCGCTGACTTTGATGGTCCCATCTCGCTCACGACGATCACGAACTACGCCGACTTTATGAAGGACCTCAACAGCCGCGCACAGAGTTCTTACAACCCTGACGACATCTTCTTCGACGATTACGATGCGAACCAACTCCGTAGTATTCTCCGCAACCGGCGGGACGCCTTCAAGCCAGACTCACTTGTAGATGACGTTGTTCCGCTTGTTGCTGCGTTCGGCTCCCAAACGCACGGGGATGCGCGGAAAGCGATTGATCTCCTCAGATGGGCTGGTGAATTAGCCGAGCGGCGTGGGGCTGACACGGTTATCGAGACTGATGTCCGTGATGCTCAGGAAAAATACACCGAAAACCGCAAGCTCCGCCATATCAGCGGCATTTCGACTCAAAAGAAACTCTCCATCTACGCTGTGGCGGCCACTGCCCACTACGCAAGAGAACATCCTGAGTGGATCCCTGCTGGACCTGCGTTCAAGACGTATCAATTCATTGCTGATACGATGGATGCGGACCAGTACAGTCGCGAGACGTTCGTAAATCACGTCACAGAGCAGAGTACGTACGGTGTACTGGACTTCGAGCGTCGGGGCAAGGGGCGAGGCAGAGGAGTGCATATGTATTTCTCCCTCTCCGAGGATCCGGAAACGATCATGGAGACGATCCGTGAGGATTCCCGGTTCGAAGATCTAGCTCACGAAGAGGCGACTATCAGCGCGGTTGTCCGCGAACGGCTGAAGCAGTTCCGGAATAAAAACTAATCTCGCCAGTATTCTCCTCGCACTTACTTCTCGAAAATGGGGGGTGCCATTCCTCGGGATGTCTCGTTACTACTCGAAAACGGGGGGTGGGTGAGCCAAGAGATTTGACGTGGCGGTCGATGTACTGTGCTTTCTCCTTTCCCTCTCCCATTTACAACTCGAAAACGGGGGGTATGGTCCTTTCAAAATCAGCGTCACCCCCTCCACCCACATCCAGTTACGACGGAAACGTGGGGTGGGTGTCCTCCCTCATCGAGTTTTACTCGTCCGGGTTGACCGGACCCATTCACACTCTGTGGGGTGTCGCCTGCTACGTCTCTAATGATACTGAAAAAACATCGGACTACAGTTCAATCTCGTCTACTCGTCGGGATTCACTGGCCCCTTGTACTTCGACGTCACCGAATCTCCTTCCCGCCACTGCCAGTAGTAGTAGCGGTTGTCGTTGATTGCCTTGATTGTGATCGTCGCCTTCGCCGGCACGTCGTCCGGGAGGTCATTGGGGCGCTTCTCGACGTCGGCGTCGTCCGCATCCTCCTCAAGACGAGCTTCACGCTCCTTGTGTTCGGCCAACGCCTCGGCGTAGCTGGCAACGTCCCGAAGATGTTCCGGTGTGGCTTCATTGAGCGTGTTGACGATTTGCGTCGGAAGGTTTGCCGGTGGGGTCGGGGGTTCGTAGGACATCGGCTCCTCTCGTGTTAACCAACACAGCCCGTTAATCCATAGTTTTGTTGGTTAAGACGGTGGAGACGGCTCTCGTGTCTGCTCGTTGTAACACTACTCGAAACTTCTTTATAAACAAGTTTCGTACTATGTTACACCGTGCTCCGGCGAATCGAACTCGAGGTCCTCGCCACGGTCGACCGCGGCGACACAATCTCCGAGCTCGCGACGAAACTCGACCACAGCGAGAGCTACCTCTCTCGTGCCGTCGCCGACCTCGTCGAGAAGGGGCTCGTCTACACGGAACGCGATGGCCGGCGAAAACGAGTCGTCCCGTCGGATGCTCGCGCCGTCGAACTCTATCGGGACCTTGTCCGCCAGCACTCCCATATCGAGTTCCCCGACCTGCTGACCGGCAAGGCACTCGAGGTGCTGTACTACCTCGACCAGCCGCGAACCGTCTCCGAGATCGCCGACCAGAGCGACAACTACCGCAACACGATCAACCGTGTTCTCAAGCGGTTTCGTGACCGTGGTCTCGTCGGGACGGCCGACGGCCACTACGAGTTCAACGCCGACTTCGACCGCCTCCACGAGTTTGCCAGTGAACTCGCACACCATCTGCATCGCCAACGCCTCGAAGCCGTTGCCCCGAAGGGCACGATTCTCTGGGAGGACTACGACGAATTCCTCGCCCAGGCCGAGACGGAGATCGACGCGGAGGCATTCCACGAAACTGGCCTCGCTCGATTCGCGGCCTTCGACCTCCAGTTCCTGCTCACCGGCCACCGCTACCACGTCTACTCCGAGGACCTCGACGAAGTCTCGCCGGCGGAGCTCTGCTGTCACACGCTGTTAATCGACGACGGCAGCCGCCACCGCTCGTACTGTCTCCTCCTGCTCAGCCACGTCGACGTCGACGAAGAGAATCTCCGAGAACAGGCGGTGAAGTATGACTTCGAAGACGAAACCGACGCCTTGCTGCGCTACCTCGAGACGCACGGCGAGGTCGATGACGACTGGCTCCCGGCATGGGACGAGTTCCAAGAGCTGGCGGCTGACTACGAGGTGCGACTCTCCTGAGACCGAACTCCGTCGCCAGTCGTGGCGTCTCCCAGGGTTAGTTCGGGTCGTAGGGATTCGTTGCTGTCTCGAGCCGATAGACATCTTCAACAGCGTCAAAATCGTCGTCAAACGTATACAGGTAGCCGAGCCCCTCGGTTTGCATATACGCGACAATGCAGGCATCGACGAAGGAGAGGGGTTCTTGTTGACGAAAGAGGGCCTTCCCTGTCGCGAGGGCGTCGGTAGTGAGCGAGTCGATGTGGAAGCGGGCGTTTTCTTCGATTCGATCGAGGAGATCGACGGCTGCGTCGTGGCCGGCGTGGGTCGTGAGGCCGTTGAGCGTTTCCGCGAGCACGTAGTCAAGGACGACTGCTTCTGGTAGTGTTCCATCGTCGATGCCTCGGAGCACCGGGAGCGCAACGTCGTGAGATCCATCCCGCCGGTATGCGGCGGCAAAGAGGACTGTCGTATCGATCAGTGCACGGGGCATTTACTCGACGTCGACGCCCCAGGCGTCGTGCTCGCCCGTGACATCGGTCGGCTCCTCACCAGCATAGCCGTCGAAGTCGGCGAACGTGCCCGTTTGCTGTTGGATGACGTGGACTCGGATGCTCCCGTCGTCCTCGAGATGCCAATGGAGCTGATCGCCATCGTCGATATTGAGTTCACGCCGAATCCGGGCGGGGATGTTTGCCTGGTTTCCAGACACCTTGCTTTCGGCGTCGATTCTGTCGCTGCTCATACCTCCCGGTAGGTGACCGGCCGTAAAAAGTCTAGTGTGCCGCCACACTACCACGCGCTCCAGAAGATCTCGTTCTAGTTCGAGGGTGCTGGAAGGCGCCCATCCGGACGTGGAACACGACCCTGTTTTATTTCGTGATCGACGCGACGCAGATGCTTACAGCCGCCTTCGGGTGAGCGCTGCTGCCAGTCAGGGCAGGTACACGACTCGTCGATGACGTCGACTTCGTACCAGTTTCCGGACGCGGACTGTACTTCGTAGCGGCCACCTTTCGAGAGGAGCGAGACGTCCATCGCTTCGTCGACAGCACGCTTCGTGCGGGGCTCGAGATCGTCCCGTGACTGGTCGTTCTCGTCGACGACCAGCCGGTCGCGAACGTCGCCCGTTCGGCCACCGTCCGGCGCGACGGTGTCCGCAGGGCCACGGAGCCGCTCGTTGAGCACTTCCTCCGCCGGATGGCCTTCCGGCCAGAGGTAGTGGACCTCGCGGCGCTCGCGATGGTCGTAGGAGCCGCACGAGGCTGCGCTCCCGGTCCACACTCGCCAGGCACCCAGCGCGGCCATCACGTCGACGATGTCGCGGGGAACCGTCTGGTGGTCGTCCGGGAAGAACACCCGGAAGCGGGTACACGCCTCCTGCGGCGGGACGGTCTCCCACCAGTCTTCGCTGGAGCCCCAGCTGTCGTACATCGCCTCGTCGCTCCCGTAGCCGACGGTCACGCCGTCGATCGGCGTCCAGTCTCCTGGGAGGTGGTCCGACTCGCCTTCAAGCACTCGGAGGACGGCGTATCGGAGGTACTCGTGGGCTTGGTTGTCTGTCGATCGAGCGACCTGGTCGTGCTGCTCGGCAACGTGCTCGGCTTCCTCGAGGACCGTCGTGAGATAGGATTCAGTCATCATTCGACGGAGGTCAGAACGCGCCTCCGCCCCTCCGCGGGCGCTGAAAAACTTAACCAACAAAGCGGAAGGAATCCATCATTCTGTTGGTTAATTGGGTTGGGACGAGGATTCGCTCTCGAGAACGTCGATGAGCTCTTCTGCCGTTCGACTAATCCGTCCAAGCCGCTCGCGAACGACCTCGGGGTCGTCCGACTCCCACGCAGCGAGGTAGAACGCTGACCCACTGGTGTCGAGCCCGCAGTAGCGCCCGACGACATATGCGACGGCTTCGGCCTCGACTTCGCGTTTTGCCCGCTCGGTGTCGTCGTCGACGTCGAAGTGGAGCAGAGCGTGGGCGTACTCGTGAATCAGCGTCCGCGCGAGGTCGGCCTCGTTCTCCCGATCACGCACCTCGACGAGCGGCTGAACGTCGACGAGGCTCAGCTGCTCACAGATACCCTTCGCCTCGCCGTGGGTCCACTCCTCGGCTGGAACGATCCGCACCGTCACGCCGAGGTCGTCAGCGGCGTCAGTCAACTGTTCGACGAGATCGCTGGCGTCCCCGGTCGCTTCAGTGTCTAGGTCGGGAAGCGGCTCGCCTTCGGTCTGGGAGACATCGAACACCGGCGCAGGCTTGAATCCGACCAGGCCCTCGGACCACTCCTCAGGCGGCGTCTCATCGTAGTCACAGTCGCTGTCCTCGTGGTAGCTCGGCGAGTTCTCGCACTCCGGGCACTGCTTCGTGATGATTGGCGCCCAGATCCAGATGGCTGACTCACCCTCCTTGACGTGGCGGTCGAACTCCTCCTGCCACGTCCGGTAGCCCGCCACCCGGCTCGCCTCGGGACACTGCCGCTTGATCAGGAGCGTGTTCCGATACGAGTAGTCGTGGAATCGACTCTGGACGTCAAGCCACTCCTGGAACTCCGCGCTGGCCTGCGCGTCGTCGACGCCGGCGACGAGGTCGTCGATCCACTGTTCGATCGTACTGTTCATCTCGTCGGATCGTGTGTCGGTCTGGTCGAAGGAGACCGACGAATCACTGGTCGTAGCCATTGTGTTGTCCGAATCACGTTCACGGCGACTGCATCTGTTCAGACCGCGCCGCACCCCTCAGGGGCGTTCAAAAACACATCTCCACAGGGCAGCTGACTGGTTATGCCGACTCTGCGGGAGAACACTCGAAGAACTCTTACGACAGCTCGGTCACCGATGGGAACTTACGACTGCTCCTACCATCTCTACAAAACGAGGGTCGGATTGATTGATGTCGGTACTGGCCCCCCTCTCCGCTCATCTATGACCATACTCTCGAAACAGTGGATTCAGCACAATCAGGTCGCGATCTACGCCGTCGCCGTTCTCCTCGCGATTGGGGTCGGGCTTGGGCTCCCGAGTGCGAGTTCTGTGCTGGAACCGCTCATCAATCCTGTCTTAGCCGTACTGTTGTACGTCACGTTCCTCGAAATTCCATTTGTCCGGATTCGGCGGGCGTTCCGAAACGGCCGATTCATGGCGGCTGCACTTGGGATGAACTTCTTGGTCGTGCCGGTCGTCGTATTCGGCCTCACGCGGTTCCTCCCGCAAGAGCCAGTCATCCTCGTTGGCGCGTTCATGGTATTGCTGACGCCGTGTATCGACTACGTCATCACGTTCACTGAACTCGCCGGCGGTGACGCCGAACAGATCACGGCCGCGACGCCGGCACTGATGCTCATTCAGCTACTGTTGCTCCCGCTGTACCTCTGGCTGTTCATGGGACAGCAGGTGGCCGAGTTCATCGAGGCCGGGCCGTTCATCGAGGCGTTCGTCGTCATCATCGCGCTGCCACTGACGCTCGCGTGGGTGACCGAATACTGGGCGGAGCGCTCCAGCCGCGGTGCACAGTGGCAGGACACGATGGGGTGGTTGCCGGTCCCGATGATGGGGGCGACGCTGTTCGTCGTCATCGCCTCCCAGCTGCCGCGCGTGCAGGATTCGATCGGACAGATCGCGTCGGTCGTTCCTGTCTACGTGGCGTTCTTGGTCATTATGCCGCTACTTGGTCGATTCGTGGCGGGCGTGCTGGGAATGGAGGCTGGCGAGAGTCGAGCGCTCGTCTTCACCTCCGTCACGCGGAACTCGCTGGTCATTCTTCCGCTGGCGCTCGCGCTGCCGTCAGGCTATGCGCTCGCACCAGCGGTCGTCGTCACCCAGACGCTCGTCGAACTGACGGGGATGGTCGTCCTCACGCGAGTTGTCCCCACCTGGTTAGTGCCGGATTCGCCAAACCAGTTCTTTGATGTTGGGCAGAGTGACTGAGCTACGCTCTCCCGCGATCCAGACTATGGGCTTCGATCAGCGGAGCTCGTGGCGTTCGTCCGCAAAGCCAACCGAGACGAGGTACTCGAGGAACTCGTCGAACCGCTCGACGTCACTGGGCGTGTCGGTCGCAAGATGACGCGCCCACTCGATGGCCCACTGGAAGGCGGGATCTGTCCCGCCCTTGCCGTGTAGATACCACCACCGGGCTGCTTTGAGAACCACTATGGGATTCGTCGGCGGCTGCTCACCGGCGAGCCCACGGGTAATGGATTCGATTTTGTCGGGGACGTCGGCGGGATCGACCTCCGCTGATTGCGTGTTGTCGATATCGACGGGAATATCGTTGACCGATACGTTGTCGGGACTCTGTTGTTGACTCACTGGAAGTCACCTCTGAGAGCTTTCGAAGGAGCCCTCGCCCTCTCTGGGGGCACGAAAAACAGTCGAAACAGACGGCCTCTCCTGACAACTCTCAATGGTGATTTACGCCGAAGTCCTGTTTTCAGCAGTCATTCAATATTCTGGAGAACGGTGCGTTTATTTGTCCAATCACCGGAGACAGAAGTGAAACACGGGCGATGGAGTCCGCCTTCCCCAACCGCCGATACGGCTGATGACTCCTACTTTCGGCTCATCAGATGCTACGGAGACAACTCATTCGGCACGGGGAAGCGATCGTATTGATTGCACTTGGTGGCATCGTTGGTGCGAACCTTCGATACGCTGTCGGGGCAGCAGCGGGTGACGCACTCCTAGTCACACTCCTTGTCAATACCATCGGGAGCTTCGGACTCGGGTTACTCCTCTTTGATGCTCGAGCAGATGAGTTCCTCACGAAACGGCTGCGTTATGTCTTCGGAACGGGCTTCTTCGCCTCATTTACGACCTACAGCACGTTCGTGGCCGATATTGCGTTGACTGCACCGGAACTTGCCGTCCCCTATATTATCGCCAGTTACGCATCCGGGTTTGGTGGAGTCCTCGTCAGTCGAAAAATCGTAACCAGAACGTCTACAACTGCAATTCAGCCGCCGTCGCCGGGGGATGACTAATGGAGGTTCTGCTCATCAGTATTGGCGGGGCAGTTGGTGCAGTCCTACGCTATGTGGTTGGGCAGCTGATCGACAATACGTCGTTCCCATGGGCAACCCTCGTCGTAAACGCACTCGGGAGCTTCATCCTCGGTTCAGTCATTTTCGGGGTGAGTGATTCCGACATCCTCCTCTTGGTGAGTGTCGGATTCTGTGGGGCTTTCACGACATTCTCATCGTTTAGCTTTCAGACCGTTAGCCTCTGGGAGCAGGCCGAACAGAGAGCAGCATTCTTGAATGCGCTCGCCAATCTGACCGCGTCTCTGCTTGCCTTCGGGGTGGCGTGGGTTCTCATAGCCTAAGAACTGAGAAATCCCAGCTCACCATTCGGATCGGGATGATTGGGATGAGAATCGACCCCCATCTACGTCACGCCGGCGGGAGGTAGACGCTCTGCTTGCCGGCGATCTCTTCGGGTGTCTCAGCGGCCGATGGTGCCTTGGCGTGTAATCGGTGCGTCCGGATTGATGCTGAACGCGACGATAGTGGCGTCCTCGGTTGCAGTGACGGCCACGTCGTTGTCGCCGGTCACGAGTGCGCTCTCGGTGTACCCGACCGGCTCATCGCCGACCTCGACGGCCCCGTCGAAGACGTACAAGTAGGTGTGGCGGCCCGGTTGCGACGGAAGCGTGGTCGTGGCCCCGTCGACGAGGCGGCAGTCGTAGAAGTCGACGTCATTCCGAACGGACAGCGGGGCGTCGGTGCCCTCAGGACCGAACAGGTGACGCCACTCGCCGGCGATCGGGTCGGGAATCGGCTCGTGCTGGATGCCCGGTTCGAGGTCGAGGCTGTGCGGGCGCACGAAGATCTGGAGCATCCGCAGGGGCGGGTCGTCGGCCAGCGTCTCCTCGGCGTGCCAGAAGCCGCTGCCGGCGTTCATCACCATCAGATGGTCGGAATCAGTGACCAACTGGTTGCCCTGGCGGTCGTCGTGGCGCATCACGCCCTCGGGCACCCACGAGATGATCTCCTCGTTTTTGTGCTGGTGCATCCGGATCAGGGTTCCGGGGTCCATGAACGACTCGACGACGGTTGCCAGGGGCCCGTACCCGTGGTCGTCGTGATCGGGGACGGCGCGGCCGGGGAAGTTGAAGTGGATCCGGAACTTGCCCTGGTTTTGCGAGATGTCCGTTCGCGGCGCCGTGTAGATGCGAGATTCGGTCTGTGTGGAAGGCGACTCGTCCATTACCCTGTGTAGTCGCTCACCCGCTAAATGGGTTCTGCGCTCCGACCCCTGGCTTCCCGCTGAGTAGTGGATCGTGTCTCTCACGCCGGCGGCAAGTAGACACTCTGCTCGCCGGCGATTTCCTCGAGGTTGTTCCGGTGACGGTGGCTGAAGTAGCACTCGTAGCTGCAGTAGCCACAGATTGCGCCAGTATCGTATTCGGCGACATAGGGACCGCGCCGGGTTCGCCAGACGTTCGTTCCGCACTCGGTACAGGCCGCTTGCTCGAGGTCGGCAGGCCGCGGCCCTTCGTACTCGACGCCCAACCCGTCGTCTTGGGGTGTCGATTCGGGCCAGACACCGTGGGCCTCCCAGAACTCGCGGATGCGGGCGAGGCTGTGGCGCACGGTCTTTCGGACGGTGACGTGGTCGGCGTCGCGACCGCTGTCGTCCCAGCCGTCGGCCGTCCAGAACTCACCGAACTGCGCGCCTCGATGCAGTCCGTTCCAGTCGACGCCGACGATGTCGGCCGGTGGATCGTCCGTGAGTGTCGGCCGGGTCAGCTGTCGAATGGCGTCAAGTTGCTTCGGCGGACTCCCTCCGAGAATATGGACGTGTCGCCCTCTCCAATCAGCCGGGTCGGAGAACTCGTGGGCGAGGCGGTCGGCGTACCCGCGTGAATACCCGAGAACGATATCATCTGGAATCGCGTCGATCACTGCCTGGGATTTCGGGACGATGATGAGCTCGGCATCGGGAAAGCTGCCCTGAATCTCGCGAGCGGCAGCAATGTGGTCGTCGACGTGGGCGGGGTCGTAGACGTCGCCGATGACTCCGACCTGAGGCTCGTACTCGAAGAACCGATCGACGAACCGTTCCAGATCGGGGTTCCGGAAGTCGTTGTCCAACATTCCGACCGAGAGGGTGAGGTCCTGATACTGGTCTGCTTGATACCCACAGTCCTCTCGGAAACCAGGGAGATACCCGAGTCTGAAAGCGTCGAGCGCGAACGGGAGTCGATGAAGGAAGGCCACGAACTCTACCTGACGGGCAGCGGCGATTTGGCTGGCCGTGGGACTGCTGTGGCTCTTGAGAATGGACATGAATGCGACTCCGCGGGCTCCACACCCCGCACCCTTCCGGGGGTGGCTGACAAACCTTTGATTAACCAACAACTCCGGGAACCGGCGAGGTGCTGTGGGTTAACGGGGTTACTCTTCGTCCTCTGCCTCGCGGAGTTCAGCTGCCTTGCGCTCGAGTCGCTTCAGGATCGGCGTTCGATTCTGGTGAGCGTTCTCGTACGCGACGCAGTCCCGGAGCGTCTCCATATCAGGAATCGTCGCAATCCCGGCCTCGATCAGGCGATGATTCGGCGCTTCGAGGCGTTTCTCAGGCGGGAACCCGTCATCGCCTTCGTCGGTATCCGTAGACTGAGCCATCTCTGTTGGCCTCCACCCCTCGAGGGCGAGAGAAACAGACCGCCGACTACAGCCTCGTCGCGACGTCAGCCCATCGCGTCTTGGAACCGCTCACGGAGCGCATCCTCACGCTCCTCGAACTGGTCGACCTTCTCTTGCAGGTCGTCGCTGACGCGTTCAATGCTTGCGAGCGCCCGCTCGCCGGCGAGCGACGCCTGCGACCCGTCGTCGCCGTCCGCCTCCAGCTCCTCCTCGTAGGCACGCTCGACACGCTCGATGGTACCTTCTGGGTTGAACAGGATGTCGTTGGCCGTGCGAACGTAGCCGTCCAGCGATGCGCCCTCCTTGCCCTGGAAGAAGTGCGTGAGCGCGTACGTCGCCCCGGAATGTAGCGTCCACATATCGATCTCGACGGGTGAGGCCGCGTTGACCTCCGCATCACTCGCGGCGCGCTCGGCCAGGTAGTCCGGGAAGCCCAGCAGGCTGTAGAACTCCGTGACGGTGAACGGGAGCTCCGAGAAGTTGAGGTCGATATTCTGGGCGTCCCGGATGAACTCGAAGAGGTCGTCGGCGACGAGTTCGACCTGTGCGAGGATATCTTCCCACCAGGTCCGGAAGTTCCGGACGCCGCCGATGTGTTTGATGATCTCCTTGTCGGTGAGCGAGCGCATCGTGTTCGAGCAGTAGCCATCCTGAGCGAACCCTTCCACGTAGACGGCGTGCTCGCCGAAGAAGTCGTAGCCCGACGTGACGCCCATCGTGATCGGGTCCGACCGGCCGGGCAGGCGCACTTCGAGGCCGTCGAACATAATGTCCATGTGGACCTCGCCGCCGCCCCGGTAGCGCCGAATCTCGCCGAACATCACCTCGCCCAGCGGCGTCCCGTCGATGGTCTCCTCGCGGAGGACCTCTTCCAGGGGGCCGTAGACGTCGACCGGGTTGATGATCGAGTACGAGTCGGTCGGAATATGGAACAAGGAATCCGTTTCGGCGTCCTCCTCACGGGCCTGCTCTCGAGCGCGACTCGGCTCGACGAGCGCGTTGAACCGCTCCGTCTCGACCCACTCGTCGGTGTGCGGATTCTTGTAGGCCACGGTCGACTCGACGGCCTGCGGGAGGTCGCGGATCGCCTCAGCGAAGCTCACGGTGTCTTTGCCGCCGTGACGCTGACGATACCACTCGGGTAGTTCGGTGTCGGTACATCCATCGACGCCAGCGAAGATGGTTCTCGACTCTGGGTCTTTCATCTCAGTCACCTCGACGCAGGAACGCTCATCGACGGCCACCTGCATCGTCTCGCGCCCTGCGCCCCTCTGCCGGGCGAAACAACAACACCACGTTAACCAACACTGTACTAGGAAATGGCCGACTGTTGGCTAACGAAGGACGGAACTGCGGAAAGAGTGCCGGGTTCAAAACTGCCTGAAGACTGGTTATTGAAGCCGAATCTATTCCTGTGAGGCCTCTACCAATCCCGTCCGACTATTCAAATACCATGCCGGAGATAGCTCTGCAGTGACCTGTGAGCGAGCACGGATGCCCAGATTGTGAGCAGTCTTTTGATTCCCGTATAGGGCTGTCTGTCCATTACGCACAGGCCCACGAGGGGAGTCTTGCAGGATTTGAGTGTACCATCGAGGGCTGTCAGCGGGAATTCAAGCGAAGCGGAGACCGCGACGAACATGTTGAACAGCATCACGGTCTCGGTAGTGACGGTGCGACTTGCCCGACTTGTGGGAACACCTATGCTAGCCCTCGGGCAGTAGCGACTCACCACGCGACATCACATGGCGAGAGTATTGCTGGGTACGAGTGTCCGATTCAGTGGTGTGAACGCACGTTCGAAGACAGAGATCAACTCCAGCGGCATACCACGAATCATCCCAGACAGGAGGAGATGACAAGATGCCCTACCTGTGGGGAAATATTTGATAGTCGCCCTGGTATGCGACGTCATCATTATCACGCTCACGGAGAGTCGTTAACCGATAACGCAGTTTACGACTGCCCGATGGCTTGGTGTACCAACTCGTTCGCCCGCCGATCAGAGCTTACTGCCCATCTTTCTGACCATCCAACCGAGAGCGAAGCCGTAGATTGTCCGACTTGCGGACGAACCTTTGATGGCCATGCTGGATTGGGAGTCCATTTCAGAGCCACGGGCCACCGTCCAGATTTAGAACGCCAGACTCAGAGGCGTCTGATCGGACTGTTACTCGGTGATGGCTGTGTCAGCGCACAACCAGACGGGAAGATGCATCAGTTCGTACTTTGCTTGGTGAATCAGGAGTTCTTGAAGTGGGTCGATGAGCAGTTGGGGTGGTTTTCGACGGGTGTTGTTCAAAGCTTATCGCCCGACGAATCTGCGGCGACCAGTGGGCTGGAGAAGGCTACTGATGACCCCGACAACTACCAAGCAGTCTATCGGCTCACCTCTCACACTCATCCGTTTTGTGACCGGCTCCGTCGCCGATTCTATCCGAACGGGGAGAAAACGTTGCCCTCCGATCTATCGCTTACACCAGAGATGGCTCGTATGTGGTACGTTTCAGATGGAGGACTCGGGCATAATTATTCCACCAGCGGCAGCGCCACCGTACGGCTTCACAGCGTGACCTACGATCTGGAGTCTATGGCCGACCTATTCCGCGAACACGGATTCAATCCCGTTGTTGGACAGAATCTTCTCCGGTTCAACGAATCGGACGCGGATGCCTTGTTAGAGTGGATGGGCTCTGCACCCCCTGGATTCGAACATAAGTGGGAGCGTGCTTCCTCAGCAGCAGTGACGTACGGCGAACAGTGACCGCCCATGTCCATCGCGATGAATGGGACACGAGCACCCCTCGGGAGTGCGCGTGTACTGGAACCCGGTACCCCGCCGCTGGCCGGGAGAACGTGTCTGAGTCACGAGTCGGTGCCGTCAGTCTGCTCTTGCCGGTCGTTGTACCGCTCCAGTTCGCGACCGATTTTCTCGAGCGCCTCGACCCCGCGTTCGAGCAGCTGGTGGGTGGCTCGTGACAGCCGAATTGTCTCCATCAGCACTCCCCCTCCGGTGGCTCGATGAGGTTGTTGCTCTCGTCGGCCAGGGCCCGGATGGCCTGCTCGACATCGGCATCGTCCGAAACCGTCCGGCTCGCTAGGGGTGCTGGGTAGGCGCGATCGCCCTGACTACAGAGGACGGCCAGCCAGCCGTCGGTCCCCTCGCTGAGCACGATGTAGTGGTCGCGATCAGCCCGCTGGAAGACTCGCCGGTCAGGGCGAGTGACCGTTCGCCAGTTCTCGGGGAGTGTCGGTGACGGCCCCCCGCCGTCGGGAAGGGCGACGACGTCGTCGGCGATCGTCGCCATCGCCGCGTCGATTTCTTCGCCGGTGAGGTGCCAGCACGCCGCCGGGCCGTCACACTCGAGCTGGCTGATCACGCAATTCTGGAACCCGATGTAGTGTTCTTTCGCGACCTGGGCGTCGTTGTAGTAGTCGAGGAGGAGCCCACAGGCGAGCTGTGCGGGCCCGCTTCCAGCGTATCCCCACTCGAAGCCTGTCGGGCTGTGGTTGACCAGATCGAGACTTCGATCAGGAGTGAGACGCTGGTGTTCGGAGAGATTCAGAATGACGGCCTGGCCGTCGATGCGAAAGCCGACGTATTCGACGGAGTCGTCGCGACGGTTAGCGAGCGCTTCTGTCTGGACTACGTTCGACGTGGGGCGTCGTGCGTTCCCGTTCATCGGTACGTTGCGGGAGTGGTGACCCCCGCACCCCTCTCGGGGGTTCTACAAACAGAGCCGGAAACGCCCTCACCGTCCCTACTGGCTAGCTGCGGGGAACTCGAACCCGCCGGTGTCGGTCTGTGACTCCTCCGAGTCGGTAGTTTCTGATTGGACTGCCTGGCGGGCGTCTTCCAGTTCCTCGCGGCGGTCGTCGACGCTCTGGTGGATGCTGATGTCGTGCTGCTCGCAGAGCGCCCGCTCGACGGCGAAGGTCATCTCGTCGAAATCGACCGCCGTGATGTCGACGTCCTCCGGTGAGGGCGTCTCATCAGCCACGTCGATGTCTCGCGACCAGGTATCGGCCGAAATGTCGCTGGTCGGGAGCCGCCACTCGTCACCCTCGAGCTCTTCACGCAGGTACTGCGCGAACTCCTTGTAGTGGTCGAGCGCGATGTTCTTCGTCGCTGAATCGGCCAGCAGCGCGATCGCGAGTTGATCGATGCGGGCCTCGTCAGCCTGTGGTCCCCAGTCGAACCCGCCAGGGGCGCGGCGTAGGACGTGGAGGTGCTTGTCCAGCACGTCGCCATCGGGCGTGTACACCAGCTGTCCACCCATACAGCGTTCACCGCGGTACGCTCGGCCGCCGGTCATCGAAACCCACCCTCCCAGTGACCCATACCTCGTGGTCGTTCTAGGGGCTGACGGGGACGGGAGTCCAACGGTCGACGGGCGGTGTCTGGACCGCGTCCGGCTTCCTGATTGCTCGCACTCGCGGTCCCGGTTGGTCGGGACCCGACGTACATCGGCTTTCGCGCTTGGCTCCGCTCTGTGACGACCTCCCGATGGAGCAGCGTACAGAGCTCCATGACGCTCTCGGCGAGCGCGAATGCTGCCTCTCGGGACCGGAGATCGTACTGGCTGAAGAGGATCGTTCCATCGGCTCGATCGACCCGGACCAGCCAGTCCGAGGATTGCTGGACGTGGCAGAGGACGGATTTCGAGAACTCGTAGGCGAACACGAAATGGTCGTCGTCTGTTCGTCGATACAACCACCAGTTGTCGGGGGCGCTCTCGCTGTTGCTCTCAGAACTCATCGGTTACCCGGGACGGATGTGTCGTCCCGCACCCCTTGCGGGACGAACAACAACGCTCATGTCGTCGCGACTTCGTCGCCACCGTCGGCAACGTATATAGTCATAGCAAGATACTGTCCAATTACATTCGGATGGCTATACTGGACGACCTCTCGGGATTTGAGTTCGAGGACGTGATGGAGGACGTCTTCCGGAACCTCGGCTACGAAAACGTCCGCCAGGCCGAGCGGACGGCCGACGAGGGGCGCGACGTCATCATGGAGGAGGTCGTCGACGGCACGCGACGGGCGATCATCGTCGAGTGCAAGCACACCGGGACGGTCGGCCGGCCGGTCGTCCAGAAGCTGCACTCGGCCATCGCGACGTTCGACTTCGACAGCCCGAAACGCGGGATGGTCGCCACCACAGGTCGATTTACGAACCCTGCCGAGGAGTACGCTGACCGGCTCCAGCGGAACGACGATCCCTATCCCATCGAGCTGATCGACGGCGAGGACCTTCGGGAGATCGCCGACAAAATCGGTCTCGATCTCTACAACGGGCGCATCGAGATCCTCTGTGACGAGACGCTCCGACCGTACGATCCGGCGGCGGATGTCGACGCACCTGTCCAGGAGGCGTTCCGCGACATCGAGAACATTGAGGCCGCGGATCTGCCGGTGCCGCACTCGCAAGTGACGTTCCGACCGGTGGTTGCGATCACCGCCGACACGAACGCTGTCTTCGAGACCTCAGTCGGTGTCATCCACCGGATCAACGACCGCACACAGTTCGTTGTCCACGCTGAGCGCGGCCATCCGAAGGTGGCCGACGACGATGTCGCGACGCTGGTCACCGAGAACTTCCACGCGACGGTCCCCCTCGATACTGGGCAGTTTACCGAGGTATTCGACGATGTCGACGAGCGCCGGTTCGGCCAGACCCAAACGGAGTACAAGGAGTGGGCTGTTGACCGCCTCCAGGATTACCACACGACGTCGGTGACCTACACCGGCGATAATAACGTCACGTACAACAAGACGTGTGAGCCGAATCTCTCGGACATCTCCGTGCAGTCGATCGAGCCCGTATACCTCCCCGAGGTTCGGCACACGACCGACCTCCAGGAGTACACCTATCCCTACGAGTACTACGCGGCAGGCCCGTCACGAGTGACAGCGGAGGACGGCATCCACCGCTGCGTCCATTGTGACACGAGCGGCGGCGACGAGACGTACACCTACTGTCCGAACTGCGGGGCCATCGCCTGCACCAGCCACATCAAAACGGAGCGGCTGGAAGGCGAGCCGATCTGTACGGGCTGTGCGAGGACGGAACGGTTCGCGCTGAAGACGAAGTACTTCTACGACGAGGAGAACCTCGAAGCGTTCCGCGAGAAGTACGCCGTGATGCCGCTTCACGAGAAGGCGATGGAGAACAAGTGGCTGGCCGGGGGAAGCGTTGTCGCGACGCTGCTGGTCGTCGTCGGACTACTCGTCATCGGCGGCATCATCTGAGCGGGCTGAGCGTTCACGCCGGCTCGGCGACGATCTTTTCGAACGCGTGCTCAAGCGGGCCGTGGAACTGCCAGCTGGCCCGCTCGAAGGCTTCCTCGGTCGGGCCATCCCAGCGCGGGAAGGCGGAGTGACCACTCACCTTGACGGTCCACTCCGAGGGGTCCTCGAACGGGTTCCGGGTCGGGAGCTCGACGACGTAGAGGTACTCTTCGTCGCCGTGAATGCCGTCGGCCGGGTTCTCGACACCGTGTCCCAGCAGGAACATCGGCTGGTCGAGGTGCTCCATATTGTCCGGGTCGAGGAGATCCGAGGGGTGGTCAGCGTGGATGCTCCGGTCACGCCCTTCATCCACGTAGAGGGTCATCGCCGAGAGCGTGTCGAGGAACAGGAACTGGGCAGCGGCGTACGCAGGCCCGCGCTCTGTTCGTGTCTCGTCGAGCAGCTGCTTCAGCTGGACAAGGTCACGGAGGACGCTATCGGGATACCCGTCCGAGTGGCGGTAGATTTGTGCGATGCGGTCGGTTTCGGACTGTTCGTCTGCGGGCTCGCTCCGTTGGATGAATCGGAGCTGACTTCGTGTCGACATCGATCACCGCCGGCGCGTGTGCGCCGGCACCCATTGCCGGCGCAGAAACAACACCACACAGTCGTAGCGGGATTGCAATCCGCTACGCGAGATGTGACACCTCGTCTGGTTCCTCCACGTCGTCGAATTCACCACGCCCGACCGGCTCCCAATCCTCCCCAGGTGCTGGACTCCACCAGTCGATCTCATAGGCACCCGGTGCACCGAGGATTTTTGCCCGTGCCGAGCCGTCAGGCAGGTCGCGACGGAGCTTCTCGTCGACGTGAAGGTTCCACGTCGAGTCGGTGTCGAAGCACGCGAGCACAGCCTCCTCGTAGCCACGGTCTTCTCGGGACTCTCGGAGGATGACCTGCGTATTACAGTTCTTGCAGAACACTCCCTCGAAGGGAATGTGACTGAATACCTCGTGTCCACACACGGGACACCAGAGGAATTCGAACAGTGCCCCGCTGTGTCGGTCAAGTACTTCAAGACTCATTGTTGGGCCAACCCGGTTTGACCGGGTCACTCTCTCGGCCCCGGCCGAAAAACACCCTGCGTGTGTACGTTCTCAGCGTTCAGGGCCGTAGACGATGCGCGAGGAGGCTTCGTACCCACAGTCCGGACAGTCGTACCAGCGCTGTACCTTCACTCCATCAGCTGTCTTCTCACCGACGAGGACGTCGTCGTTTGGACACTCCGGACAGTTCAGTTCGGGCGCTGGCCGCTCCCGAAGCGCATCCCGGAACGTTGTCGCGTCCTTCGTCTCGAAGCCTCGCGACCACACCGGATAGCCGTCCACGAGGATTGCCCCGCGCCACTTGTACCGGTATGAATCCGGAGCCCGGTGTAGAACAGCTCGCGCTCCAGTCTCGGTGTTTCGATACACGAGTGTTGGTGTACGACTCTCCCGGGACCAGTTTGTGATTCTGGGCATTGTCCGTCAGAAGTGGACGTCTGCGGGGACAATCCAGAGTGTCTGGCTGTCTTCCTCTTCCTCGAGGACACGATCGAGCTGATCGCGATGGCGAATCCCCATCGCGTGCTGGTCGTACATCGGGACTGATGGTCCCTCGTAGGCGCCGACCTGATGGAAGGCGTGTCGGGCGAGGTCCTCGTCGCGCATGATCGCCTCGTCGCTGAGCTCGTCGAGCGCCTCCTTCGCGCGATTGAGATTCCGCTGGAACTCTTCCTTTGTGGCGTTCCAGGCTCGATCGAGCAGTTCACCGCCCTCCTCTGAATTGATGGGTGCTGCTGTCGGTAGGTCTCCCCAGCGAGCCTTCCCGGCGACCGTCGTATCCTCTTTGTCAAAGGTCACAAAATAGTCGAATACTGCGCAGAAATGCGGCTCAGACCCGACTAACCGTTTGAACACCGTTCTCCCTGCAGCTAATGCCTCGTTTTCTGTCGATGCCTCGACCAACGCGTAGATGACCATATGCATCTTTGTTCACCTCGGAGCGCCGACTCACCGGGCACTACTCAGCTTTGTCTGCTCGGTGCGCCGGCACCCATCGCCGGCGCTCGAAAAAACTCGCTTCGCGAGATCGCGTTCAGGAGTCGCGTGTCCGCTCGACGGTGATCGTCAGGTCGCCCGACTCGTAGTCGGCCTCGAAGTCGGTGCTGAACGCGTCGGAGTCGTAGGCGGCGTGGTAGGCACGGTGCAGTTCGAGCGCTCAAGTCGTTCGACCCGTCGCGATGGGCCGACCGATGGCCTAGCGACACCCCGGCGTATCTCCCGTTCGGAGCAGGGTCGCACGCCTGTATCGGCCGGCAACTCGCGCTGACAGAAGTGCAACTCGTCGCGGCTGGCGTGCTCCAGCCGCATGGGGATGTCACAGCGCCGGTTCGCAGCCGGTTAGTTTGATGGCGCGACAACCCGTCGTGCTGCGACGCTGGCGGGCCCGTATCCGCACGTCCGGTCGTCGTCACCCCCCACGGCCACGCCTCAGGCGTCCAAGTAGGGCCACAACGTTTCGTGCCCACTGCGGGCTTGTCCCTCCGGTACGTGGGACAACAAGCCGGTGCCGAGTACTGCCGCAATCTGCATGATTAAAACGCATCAGCTCGATAGTTCATCCACTGTTCCCGTAGCTCGGAGCGTCTCTCCACGTGTGCGACCAGTGATCACAAGCCGCTCATGATCACCATCCGTCAGCCTCGAACTGTCGGCGGGGACGCCTCCACGCGGGAGCCCCATACTACCTATGGCACCAGACAATGACACCGTTGATCGCATCGACTACACCCGGCGAACTGTGCTGCAGGGGCTCGCAGGGGCCAGCCTGCTCGGGTTTGGAACTGGGAGCGCGCTGGCCGCGAGCACGCCGTTCCCGGACGAAATCCCCCTGCCGGATGGGTTCCAGCCCGAAGGCATCACGACGGGCCGCGGTACCACCTTCTACGTCGGGTCGCTGGCGTCCGGCGACATCTACCGGGGCGACCTGCGGACCGGCGAGGGGGAGGTGCTCGTCGAGGCGGCCGCCGACCGCGTGGCAATCGGCCTCTCGTACGACCGGCGCAGCAACTACGTCTTCGCAGCCGGCGGCAGCACGGGGCAGGCGTTCGTGTACGACGGCGACAGCGGCGAGTCGGTCGCGGCGTTCGACCTGACCGACCCCGCCACGTTCGTGAACGACGTCGTGGTGACGCGGGAGGCGGCGTACTTCACCGACTCGTTCCGTTCGGCGTTCTACGTCGTTCCACTGGGCCCGGGTGGCGACCTCCCCGAGCAGGATGCCGTCGAGGAACGCACGCTCGGCGGTGAGTTCGAGGCGGTCGACGGCTTCAACGCCAACGGAATCGACGCGGCTTCCGACGCGGCGTATCTCCTCATCGTGAACTCGACGACCGGGCGGCTGTATCGGGTGCCTCCCGAGTCGGGCGACGCGACGGAGATCGACCTCGGCGGCGAGACGGTGACCAACGGGGACGGCATCCTGCTGGATGGACAGACGCTGTACGTCGTCCGCAACCGCAACAACCTGATCGCGGAGGTCGCGCTCGAGGCGGATGCGACAGCGGGTGAGGTGGTCGACGAGCTCACCGATTCGGCCTTCGATGTGCCCACGACGGTCGCCGACTTCGGCGACAGTCTCTACGCCGTGAACGCGCGATTCGGCACCGACAACCCGGACAGTGCGGCCTACGACGTCATCCGCGTCTCGAAGTGACTGGCTCGGCTACCCACATATATGCTGCTGTGATCCCGGAGGAGACGGACGTATACTGTCGTGAGGAGCCGGTTGCCGGCGGATCGTAGCCAAAGTCTCCTCAAGCGTATCCACACTCTCGATCGCCGCGAACTCGTCAGTAATTTCGTCGATGAATACGGCTCGCTCGACGGTCTCGAACGGACGAACTTCGTAGCGGATGTCGTTGGTCGCTTCAGCTGCGCCGGCACTCATCGCCGGTGGTCGAAAAATTCTCCTCGTGATGACGGATTCTCAGGGCTCGTCCGCTCGTTCAGCAGTGATGGTTAGCTTACCAGATTCGCAGTCGGCATCGAAGTCGACGGTGAACGCATCCGAGTCGTGCGCGGCGTGGTAGGCACGGTGCAGTTCGAGCGATCCGGTCGCCTTGAAGTGGAAGAACGCAGCTGAGGTGTAGGGCTTGCTCTGGGTTTCGACCTGCGTCTCGACAGAGGCCGGGAGCGCGATTTGTGGTGTATCCGTGTCGATACTCGCAGCGAACGCCTTCGCTTCCTCGACAGTCGCCTGCGAATGTGCGGGCGTCTCGCCGGTGAGCACGTTCACCGGTGTCTCGGTATCGTCGGTGAACAGGACATCGTGGAAGGTGCGCGTCCCGAGGACTGCGTCGGGACCTAGTTCGCAGTCGTGAAACGGGTCGTCGTCTGGTTTCTCGGGCATCCAATCACGAGCCTACGGCGGGGCTCACCCATTCCGACCCCCGAAAAACAGCAGCTGCCACGAAGCAGATCGACCTAGGAGTGGTTCAGACTCGCCTTCTCGAAGGGTGACTCTCCGGTCGGAATGAGCAGCTCCTGTCGGTCGCCGACTCGCTCGGCCAGCTTCCGTTTCAGGTACTGTCTCGCCGTCGACGGCGTGAAGACGCCCTTGTCGATCATGTCGCCGACGACGTCTTTGAGGGCCGCGAACTGTCCCTGGAGGTGGCCGTCGCCGACCGGCTCGCCGGCGTACCAGCGCACCGTCGCGAGCGCGCCGTTCCCGACCGTCTCTCCCTGTTCGACCGTCTCTGAATCGTATTGGAGACTGAACCACAGCGTCCGGTGACATCCTCCGCGCCGTTCTGGCACGGCTTCCCGCGCATGGGGAATACCAGCTAAGTGCGACTATTGCTGGTAGAGGGTTCCGACCCGCAGAATGCCGAGAGAGTCATCTGCGAGTGTTGCTCGCTCCTCTCACGGTGGGTCGTGGTGCTGTCACAGGCACTCCCATCCCGAGGCGAGTCATTGCCTGCCGGTTTCAGCGGCACGCTCTCTCCCCACGGGTCAGCCCGTTTTGCAACGTCGATTGCGCCGTTGATATCACCCTGAAACACTGTGATTTGACACTCGTCGTTCGTACACCGGAACGTGCCTTGGGCGGCTCTGCTTCCGATGTGATCGCAGGCATGACACGTCTGGCTCGTGTACTCCGGCCGGACGTACTCGAACGGGATACCCGCCTCTCGCGCTTTGTCCTCGACGCGTTTCTGTAGCCGAGCGAATGCCCAAGCATGGAGTCGGCGGTTCATGTACCCCCCGTAGTCCAATTCTTCGCGGATATAGGTCAAGTCCTCCATCACGATTACCGGCTTCTCGAAGCGACGGGCGTACTCGATAGCCTGCCGAGACACCTTCTCGACAATATCTGTCAGCGCGTTCTGGTAATAGTGAAATCGTTCGTCAATCCGCCACTCGGCGGCGTCACGCTCTTGGAGTCGTTTCAGGGTGGTGTGCATCTCTTTCCGGAGACACTTCGCACGCGAACCGTCACACACGAACGGGCCAGTCGGTGAACCGTCCTTGAGGGCACAGCCCGTAATCAGGGCCGATTCACCGATGTCCAGACCGATGTGTGTCACGTCGTCACTATCTGTCGTGTAGTCGGGTTCTTCGACCGGGAACTCGACGGTAACGTGAAGCGTCCACGAGGTGCGATTCCGTTGCAGGTGGAGTTGTCCTGGGGATGCGTCCCCGTCCACGAGGTCATGCCACAGCCCCTTTTGCTCGGGATTGATTCGAAGCGGTATCCAGAAGTTCGTCCCGCGACCGGGCTGTGGTACCCACCACGTAAACTCGTAATCGCGTTCTGGCGAGTGGTCAAATTCGGCGGCTTGGTTGGTGAGTCGAACCGGGTGGTCGTCATCCAACTTCTCTGCGTCGTAGGTGTCGTGGAGCTGCGGGACGTAGTTGCAGAGCGCCGCTTTCGCCTGATACGGAAGGTCGTAGGGCGTCACCACGTCGCTGGTTGCACTCATCGTGTCGCACCCAGCCTCGAACGCCTCGTGTAGCCCCTCACGGTAGGTGTCGCGCAGATCGCACAGTTTGTGCTCTTTGTGGGCTGTTGGCGGCGCGAGTGTGGCTTCGAGCGTCTTAGTTGGCATTAGCCTCTAACCCCTTCTCGATTATCTCGCTGTTGGCACGCGGATGGAAGATACCATTCTCACGGAGCGTCTCCCGTTTGTGTGTATTTGACCGCATTTGTTTCCTTTCGCAGGCCGTCCACGACTGGTTCACCCCGCAACACTTCTTGGGGGCGATAAACACTCTCAGAAGCGATTCAGCCAAATTCATCGTTTCGACACCGTTCAGGACTCGATCTGCGCATCGCCGTCTCCACTGTGTTCCGGCTGGGAGAGCAGACTCACGTCTTGCAGGAGAGCTCTCGCTGCCTCGATCCGCTCCTGATCTGCGTCGTCGAGTCCGGCCGTCTCGATGCGTTTGAGATTGGTGAGTGAGCGATGCAGTCGATATCCGGGTGTGTTGCGTGGGTCCATGTGTAGCGCCTCGCCGATTCACGGCGCAGAGAAACCTCTCCGGCTGCGGGTAGCTGTCGGACTGGGGCTGCTCGTTAACCAACATTGGTGTGTTTCTGTGTCGCTATGTTGGTTAAGACGAGTCCTGACCCGCTTTGCTGGGTCCGTAGCGAGCCGAGCCACACACCCGACACTCCCAGATCGGTTGTCCCGTCCACGCCTCATGCGGGACCGACTCGTGGGTCTTGAACTGATGGTCGGTCGCCCGTCCACAGGTTTGACAGTCGAGTTCCTGCGTCGTCGGTACCGACGACGCCTGGCGATCAGCCGCAGCTTCGCCAGTAGATTCGGTCAGCGCCATCGCTGGAACCAGCCACACCGCGTCGTCGGCGTCGTCGAGGACCGCGTTGAGATGCGACGCGTCGCGGATGCCGTCCCCACGCTGGTCGTAGAGCCGCGTCGGGGCCTGCTCCTGCCGCTCCGACGCTTCCTGCCCGTGCCACCCAGTCCGGTCACGGGCGGCACTGAGAAGCCGCTCTCCCTCCGCTGACGCCACCTGTCCCGCGTCGGGGAGTGCGGGCCAGTGCTCGGCCAGCTGGCGCGCCGGCGCCTCGTCGAGGTCGTAGATGATCGTGGAGTCGTCGACGGCCGGCTCCGCCTCGTTAGCGGAGAGGAGGGTCGCCGCGGCGCCGCCCTTCGCGACGGCGCCGTAGAACGTGGCCGACTCGACGACCAGGTGGACGATGCCGAGGACCGTCGTCGACGCCGACTCGGTCCTGCGAGTGGCGTCACTCCCGAGATGGTTAGAGAGGCAGAACCGGCATTTTGTCTGGCCGTCTGGGACTGACGCCCCACAGGACCGGCACTCGGCGTCGGTTACCGTCGGCGCATCGGGGTAGCCACCAGCGCTCGTCGCGACGCGTTGCCGTCGGGGGTCACCTTCACACCCGTCGTCCAACCTCGTGTCCGGAATGTGGGACGCCTCGCCGGTCGGCCGCAGTTCCTCAAAATCAGAATATCTGTTGTGCATCGGTTGGCTCATAGCTTCTGTCGGTTTCGTATTTCAATGTCCGGACGCCTATGCTCGTAACAAACTCTCGATTATGCGAGAAGGTACAATCATATATGAGTGTAAGGCACGAACACTATTGCAAGAGGTGCCACGCATGTCCGAATCTCCGCGAGATGGCGTTCAGTCGTGGGATAAGTCGATGAGCGCCCGCGACCGCATTCGGGCGGTCGCCGAATTACTTCGGGACCCCCGCTCAGTTAACTGGATCAGCGAGCAGGCCGACGCCGCCTGGAGCACGACCAACGAGGAGCTCCAGGATCTCGTTGACCAGGGCCAACTGCGTCGCGTCGAGGCCGGCGAGACGACTCGCTATCAGCCGGACTACACGCGCCTGCTCTTCGAGGAAATCCGTTCGCTCATCGAGGAGAACACACGCGAGGAGCTGCGCAACGAATTGGCGGCGATCACCGAAGAGATCGAGGCTTGGCAGGCGGCCTACGATGTCGAGACGTGGGAAGAGCTCGAACAGTCGCTTGCTGATGGCGACCTCGCAAGTGACGAACTTCACGAACGCCGTGACGTGATTACACGCTGGGAAGAGAATCTGGAGGACCGTCGCCTCATCAAGCACGCGTTGGTGCTCTACTCGGATGTCGAAGCTGCTCGCGAACAGCGAATCAACGTGGCTGACCGCGATACAAACTAATTCTCGTGATCTTCGAACTTGTGGGCGTTATCGAAGGCGACACAGCTACTGGCAGGACTACTCATCCGCCCTTTCCCGGAGATCGACTGCTGCCTTCTCGAAGTGTTCCGCGAGGAACGGCGTTCCCGATGTCGCCCGCTCCTCAAGGAATGCGACGGCGTCAGTGACCGCATCAGCGTCGCGTTCCGCGATCGCGGCACAGTCGACATATCCGTCGAGTGCCCGACTGAACGCACACGAGAAGTGGTCGTACGCGCCGTCGACGCGCTCCATGTTGTCGTCGAGCGACTCGACGAGGGCCCGATAGACGGTCGCCGCCGACGCGTACCGCCCTTGCTCGCGGTACTCGTTCGCGAGATCGAACCACTGCGTGAAGTCGATCGGCTCGAAGACGACGTGGTACTCAGGATTCGTCTCTTCGAACCGCCGGTCGATCGAGGCACGAAGCTCGTCGACCGACTGTCTCGTCGGCTCGCCGACGTGGGCGAGAAAACGGGCGCGGAGATCCGCATCGGTCGCAAGTTCCTCACGCAGGAACGCGTGGAGGTCGTCGGTGTCGGCGCCGTTAAGTGCGGCGTCGAGTTGATCGCCGTCGTCAGGCGGGAGGTTGTCGACACACCGAAGCAACACGGCGACAACGTGCTTGCACGCTCCCGGCCCATCGTACGGACAATCGCACCACGGGGCAAACCCCTCCGTGGCGAGGTCAACACGAACATCGTACTGACGGCTGCCACTCACGACGGCGGTTACGGTGGTGTCGACGCGGTGAATCTTGCGGATACGGCCTTCAGCAAGATATCGTTCGCCCCGTTTGAAGACTGCGTCCGTGCAGATGTCCCGAACTGCGTCCTCGGTTACATCCATCCTTACGGTGGGTTTGACGCACTATTCAGCCGACCCAGTGCATCATCCTCGTACGCTGCCCGCCACATCGCATGGACGGCACGCGTCACGAGTGAGACCTCAGTCACGTCGATACAGGACTGCTCGGCGGCCGTCGTCGCGGCCTCGGGCGGAGGATGGAAGTGGATCTCGGGCGAGTGTGTATTCGGGTGGCGATCGAAGCGCCAGTTGATGTCGTCGCTATCGACGTAGTGGAACGAATACATCCCCAGTTCGCTCCATTGGATATCGAGCCGAGCGCTCTCAGCGTCGCCCAACCCATCGCTGAGGCTGATCTGCAGTTCCGTTGGGGCGACGACGTCGTCATACGCCGTTTCGTCGACGAGCGGCTCAAGGTTGAGCCACACGTCACGGATCCGCTGGAGCGCCGGAAGATAGATCGGCCCGAACTCGCCGGCGCGGTCGTCGTCGCTCATACAGCGAGCTGGTGGCTGGCCTCGTCGTACGCGAGTGCTGCTTGCGCGACGGCGAGATTCTGTCGCGTCGTGCGCCACGCGGTGAGGTCATCCCAGCCCTTCGTCTCGCCGGCTTCAAGCTGCTGGGCGAGTTCTTCCGGGGACACCACATCGTACCGATCCTCGTAGCGCCGGATCTCGGCCTTCATTTCCTGGATACTGTCCAGCAACTCCGGTCGAGTGACTTCCTCACGCAGCTCGCGGATCCGGGACATCAACACCCGATCACTGTTGCGCTTGTACAGCGTCGTTTGGCCATCCTGTTCCGTCTCGGCGAAGCCCGTGTTCACGAGCGACTTGCAGTGGCGACGCGCTGTCGGCTCACTCACGAGGGCCCGCTCGCCGATCTCGGCTGCCGACTGTCCGTCGTGGGTCTGTTCAACGACTTCGTACACCCGCTCGAATGGCGTCGTGTCGTCTTTCCAGTCCGCCTTGACCTGCTCGTTGATGTCGTCCCACGTCTCGGTCATACTGGGTGCTACGCGGGCTAGAAACAAATAGTTTCCTGAGAAAACTATCTCTTTTTTGTTGTGTTCGTGCAGGAGCGTTCTCAGGCTACCTGCTCTTTTAGTGTCTCGTAATGCGCCCGGACAGTCGTCGGCGTGACGTTCCCGGACTCGGCGACAGCACACTGCGTCACCCACCACCCCTGTTCTTGGCCGGCCGTGTAGAGACAGGCCGCGGCGAAGCCGGCCGGGTGGACGCCGGTCGTCACGCCCGCCTCCTCGGCTGCTTCGGCAAGTACTCGCGCCCGGCGTCGGATCCGCTCCGGGCAGTCGAGATCGGATGCCAGCCGCGGAATGTACATCGTCGGCCTCACGGGTTTGGCTGGGAGTCCCAGCTCCTGGTTGAGTGTCTTGTACGCGTTCGTGACCCGCGATTCTGCGACCGTCGCCACCGTCATAATGTCGTCGAGGAGCTGCGACCGGCCGTTGCACCGGCAGGCCCCGTGGACGCTGGCCGCGGCGATCGCCTCGATAGACCTGCCACAAAGCAGATCCTCGTTTTGCGCGCTCTTGAAGAGCTGGCACGCCTGATCGCGAATCGACTCGGAAAGCTCGAGGGCACTCGCCAACCGGTGCACTTCGCCCAGCCCGTGTGCGAGGTTCCGTTCCGCTTTCGACTGAAACCGCCCACGGGTCTGCTCACGGCGCATCCGCGCGAGTCGCCGTCGCTTCTGCACTGAGAGTTCGTTCCCGTTCGCGTCGGTGCCGTGACCGATTTCCGTCGACAGGCCGCGATCGTGGCGGGCCGCAGTGAGTGGGGCACCCGTCCGGTCGCGCTCGTCTTCGTCGAACCCTCGCCACTCTGGCCCGTGGTCGAGACGTTGCTCCTTAATGACCAGGCCACAGTCCTCGCAGACGGTTTCGACTGCGTTTGTGGTGACCCGGCCGTCGCACTCGGGACACTGATTCGACTCCGCGTCGGTCTGGACGTCTTCGTCGAACGCTGTCTCGTAGATGTCTCTGGTTGCCATAGATACACACGAGGGAATACACGCGCATCGCGTCTCTCGGAGTGCCCTCATCCATCAGGGGGCACATACACACCACAGGGGACGGTGGTGACACCAATGGACTGCGGTGGCGAAAGCCCGGCCGCGCAACGGCGCCTTGGCGCCGTGAGCTGCCCGGACCGTGGAGGTGGTGGGAGGTGGCGGTGACCGCGTACACACCAGCAAAAAAGGGGAGCGATGACCGGCTATTCCCACCACCGACCGCGCTCTGGGCAATGAATCGTAGTCCACCCGGTAACGGCTAGTGAGACGCGCCCATCGTACCAGTTCCGGGCCGCCTTGTGAATACGCACCTGCTCACCCTCTTCAATCCACGGCGCATCTGATTTCTCCCAAATCGTCACCTTCGTTTTCCCACTGTCGTCCGCGATCAGCCCGACTTGAGCGATGGCCGGCGAGTCCGCATCCCAGAGTACCTCGACCCGACCCTCAACGCTCACCTCTTTGCGATTGATGTCCTCGATCTTTCCGATGGGAATCACCGTCCCAGGTGCTGTCTGCAACTCCTCGAACACCTCGACGACTGCACTCGTCAGGTCTTTCCCACCGACGACGGCTTCACCCAGCCGCCGGCCAATCGCTGCTCGCGACCAGCCATCCAACTTCTCGGCCAACCGCATCGACTGTTTGTTCACCGCTGCCAACTGCTCCTGCGTGAGCTCTGCACGGGGATCGTCTCGCTCCGGGTCCGCTATCGGATTCACGCTCGCCGCCCGCTTCTGAAACTCCACACGCCGCTCAGCGCTCCGCTTCGCTGCGATGTCTCGCGTCCGCTTCGCGCGTCCCTCCTGCGTTCCCAGTTCGGCTTGGGCACTGATGCGCTCCAGTTCTGCTTCCCGCGCCTGAATGCGCTCCTCCTGTTCGAGGGTGACGCCGTGAATCCGGTCCTCGCTCGTGTCCGCGATTCCGTCCGGGTGGTTCGCATCCACCTTCGCCTGCGTCTCTTGCTCGACCGTCGCCTCGAACTCCGGCGTCTCGTCGACGACCGGGAAGCCGTCTTCATCGACCGCCTGCTCGCCCGCGTTCTCGAATGCCTGGTCATCCACCGTAACGACCTTGCTACTAGAGCTGTTACTTGACATTGGTCTCACCAAAGACCGAAGGCGCTCACGCGCCGACACCGCGATGCTATAACATCGCGGTTTTCCGACGACAACGACTGACAGAACCATCTGCGCGCTCTCGCTCGCGCCTTCGCGAGCGCCCTACCGGGCGCGAGCGAGAGCGCGCCTGCATGAGGTGGCCCCGACCAGCACCGCGCGCCGACCCGCCCGGAGCGAGCGGCCAGCGGAGAAAGCGTGGGGGGTGAGCAGCCACGCCGCGCAATCCCCCGCGCTTTCCCGCTGGCGTCGAGGGCACATTCATTTTAGCCCGGCAGTCCGCCCGCTACTGCAGGCAGACCGCCCGGAATGGTCGGTCGCGAGCGACGCGGAGGGCGGCAGCGGCGAGCGGGGCGGGCCGGTACGTACGCACCTGTCCAGCCGACCTCGTCGGCCGGGGGAGCCATCTACCGTCCTGGCGGACTCAGAAAGGGCGAGGCCGCCTCGGCCGTCCCCCGACCCCGCAAGCACCGCAGGTACGAGGCGCGCAGCGGCGTCCTCGTGAGCAAAGCGAACGAGGGCCAGCGAGACGCAGTCTCGCGCGGTCGCGGGATGCCGAGCGGCCGAGGGCTTTCGGGTGTCGTCGCCGGCGCTGGGTGTTCGGCATCGCTACTCGGAGACCGGTTACTCTCCGAGACGGTGGAGCAATTGTGTGACGTACGGACTGTTTTCCCAACTGCGATGCGGGCTAATCGTCGTGATCAGCGTCCGAGCCTCTTCGGGGCTCAGATGCCCGTTCCGAGCGTAGTCGACGATGAGCCGCGGCGTCGGGACGATCCGCGGCCCCTGCAGTACGGCGTGGATGAGTGGGAAGTTCGTCCCGCCGAACTCGTCGGTGAGAAACCCATCGACCCCGAGCGCGTTCGCAAGGACGATCCCGTCGGTTTCGCCGTCGTCGAGCCCGAACGTCGGTCGAGAGTCCGGTGTATCCTCACGCTTGTAGGGGTCGTCAACCGTGTAGTGGCTACGGGCCGCGAGGACGTTGTTCGCAGCCCCGGCGTGGATGTCTTGATACTGCGTGATGTCACGGAGTTCGGCGACCACTTCTGACGGCACGAACACCTCACACGAGGTGAGCAGATACTGGAACGGGTCCAGAGTGTTAGTGTCGACGGCCGCGTCGGCTCGGGGAACCGCGAGACTGATGAGCGCACTAGTGTCGGCGACGACCGTTCGCAGTCGCCGGCCGCTCATCGCTCGTCGTCGCCTGCGGGCTCGACCGCCGTCGCGTCGCCATCGTAGACGTCGATGTCGTCGGGGGCAGCGAGATCGAGTGGTTCATCCTCGAGATCCGCTTTGAGAAGCCGGAGGCGCTGGGCAGTCTCGGCGCCGACTAGCTGTTTGACCGTCTCGAACTCAAGCTGGTCATCGTAGTACTTCGTCGCGACGAGTTCCTGGAACGTCTCGCTGTCGGCTGTGTCTTCGATGTACTCGCGAATCGCCTCGACAAGCAGATCCGTCCGATCCTTGTCGAAGAGCTCCGCGATCGCATCCAGCCGGTCGACGAGATACTCCGGCGACTGGAAATGGACCCGTCGCGGATCGTCGCTTGCGCTCATTCTATGTGCACGTTCTGCACATAGAGTGATAACCGTTTCGGCGTATGCACAGAGCTTGCACATCGATCCCCTGACGGGATTGTCCCGCCAGTCTCAGTCGGAGTCCTGTGCGTTCAGTTCCTCGAGGAACCAGCCGGCTGCGGTCCCGATCCGAACGCCGTCGACGTTGCGCATCTCAAGGCCGTTCGTGGCGGTCCGGAACGGCTCGTCGTCGACGAGGATGCGGTGGAGGACTGTCCGGACCGACTCCGGTCCGTACCTGTCGACGAGAGCCGCGACCGCCGTATCGAAATGGGCATCCTCGTGCTCGGTTCGCGGGTTCTGCGCTCGGTGGATCACGAGGTCAACCACATCGTCGACCGATGCGTGCTCGGGATTCCCGGTTTGCTCACGGACGTTATAGTGGGGCTCAGCATCAGGCATTGCGAGTCACTCCGTCGCGTCGTCCGTATCGGTCCTCGCCGGGTTGGTTGCTCGTTGCCGGCGGATCGCAGCCAGCATCTCCGCAAGCGTGTCCACACTCCCGATCGACGCGAGCTCATCGGTAATCTCGTCGATGAGTGCGGCTCGCTCGACGGCAGTCTTGTCGCCTGTGGTTGTGTCGATCGATGCGACGCGAAGCGTCCGCGTTTCGTGCCAGCCACAGTCCCAGCAGTCTCGGGTCACCTCGATATGCTCGTCCTCTTCGGCTGCGAGGATGGCGTCGGACAGCGACGTCGAAAGCGGCCGGTCCGGTCCGACCTCGAGGGTGACTGGGGACCCGCACGCGGGGCAGTCCATAGTCGGCGTACGCGTCGTGGTGGCGTAAGGATATGGGAGCAACGAGACTGGCTCACACTCGCGTCCAGATCGGTTAGAGACGGAGACAGAGGGTATCCAGAGAACGGCAGGCGACAGCGTCGGTGTCAGGACTCCTCGAACAACGAGCGGGCACGTTGCACGTAGCTGTTCGCGTCCCAGCTACGGGCGTCGCTGATCGCATCGAGGAGCAGCCGCGCATCGTCAGCTGAGAGCTGTTCGGTTCGAACGAGCACTGAGAGAAGCGTCGGCGTCGTGACGAGCCGCGTATCAGCGAGCGACGCGTGGAGCAAGCCAAGCTGGGTAAACTCATCGCAGAGAAAGAGCTCGGCATCGAGGTCATTGGCGAGCGTGACGGCCGCGTTCTCGCCATCGTCAAGCGGAAACTCGGCATCAAGGGCAACTGACCGTGTCTCGAGCGCGTCGGTTCGATCAAGGACAATGGATGCAGCACGACCGTGTGAGTCATCGTAGGAGGCAATATCTCGGAGTTCCTCGACGACTGCCGTTGGGACGACGACCTCGTATCGAGCGAGGCAGAGCGCGAGCGGATTGGGGTCGTCGTCAGCGACGATTCCGAGACTCACGAGGGCGGAGGCATCGGCGACGAGTGTCGGCATCTATGCGTCGGCGACCTCGTCGATGAAGTCCTCGTCCAGCTGCTGTTTCAACACCCGGAGATTCGCCGCCTCCTCGGCACCGACGAGAGTTTTGAGTTGCTCGAAGGTGATCTCGTCGTCGTAGTAGGCGGCCGCGATCTCCTGAGTCAGCGCATCGTCATGCGTGGCCTCCTGGAGATACTCCCGGAGCGCGGTCACCAGGATGTTCGTCCGGTCTTCGCCCAGCACCTCCGCGAGGGCGTCGGTCCGGTCGATGAGCCGGTGTGGCGCCCGGAACTGGACGCGTTTCTTATCGCTACTCATTATGTGTACATTGTGAGCTAGCCAACTTAGCCGTTTTCATGTGTACAGTGTGAGCCACGCTCGGCCGAGCAGCAGTCTGACACGAGATGCTCCTCGAGATCGCGCGTCCAGTACGTCGCGAGCCCGCCCGGACTGCAGCGGGCGCACAGCTGCAACGGGCCTTCCAGATGCCCCAGTTCGACCCGGAACCGGGTCAGTGCTGCGAGCGTGTCGACGACCAGTCTACAGCCGTCACAGGCGACGACGATCTGCTCGTCTTCGTCAGCAGCAAGCAGTGCATCCCCCACTGATGCTGAGAGCGGGTGGGTTGGCCCCACTTCCATCGTGACAGGGCCGCCAAACGCAGGGCACTCCATATCGATACCGAATACCGCCGTCGCTTTCAATATATGGCGTCCGAGTCATACAATCACATGGTCGTCGAGGAGGCGCTGCCGTGGCGAGATTGGGCGCTGTCAGGGAACGTGTTCGATGGTGATTTCAGGGAGTGAGTGCGCTGCTGGCTCCAGCTCGGCGAAGGATCCGTCGTTTGTGAGAATCGTCGGTTTGCGGTCACGGTGCTCAAACGCCAGCACGAGGATTGGAACGTCCTTCGGCTGGATCTCACAGACGCGAGCGAGCGTCTGCACGGTCGGAGCTGATCGCTGTTCTCGCAGGAGTGCGTCGCTCACATCGCGACTCGACGGCGCCTCGATGAGCCCTGTCATTCGCGTAAGTCGCGTCAGAAACCTCGTTTTGACGGTATCACGGTCCGCCGCAGAGAGACTCTGTGTCCGGTCGAATGCGGCCAGCGCTTCTTGGACCATGTACGCGTTGATAGCAGACGTTGTCTCACCGCGATCGATTTCAGCAAGCAATTCAGCGGCCTGCTCGTTGGTTCGCAGTGTCCCGAAGACCCACAGATTCGTATCGAGGATCTTCACGCGTCAGATCCGTACACCTGCTCGGACGTCTCTTTCTGTGCCTCTTCGACGGCCTGTTCGAGGTCATCCGGATCGACTTTCTCCCCGAGTGCCGCGAGCTCTGCGTCGATATCGCTATCGGACTGGCGGCTCTGTTCGGCCTGCGCCAACAGTTGCTCTAGCCGAAGCGCGGCGATCGCCGTGTCGTCATTGAGCTCTCGGAGATGGGACCGACATGCTTCCTTGATGAACTCGCTCTTATTCGTGTAGATCCCCGTTTCATCGAGGAATCGCTCGATTTCGGTGTCGAGTTCGACCGGGAACTTGACGCTGACACTCGCGTATTTCATGGTAGTACCATCGTGCTACAAATATTTAAATGACGGGCTCAGGCCTTGTTCCGGGGGTGACGTACGGACATCGCCTCTCCTCTTTATTTGCTGACCTCTTGGACAAGATGCTCCTCGAGATCGCGCGTCCAGTACGTCGCGAGCCCACCCGGGCTACAGCGGGCGCACAACTGCAACGGACCTTCCAGATGCCCCAGTTCGACCCGGAATCGCGTGAGCGCTGCGAGCGTGTCAACGACTAGCCCACAGCCGTCACAGGCGACGTGATCGCACACGTCGGGATCCGACTCCGTCTGAATCGCGCAGTCGACACAGATCGGGTGGGTGACCCGCTCGTCCTGTCCCCCGGTGTGGGCCTCGCCAGTCTCGGTACCGGGCGGCGCGTCGCAGAACGCACAGCCGACGAGGGTTTGCTGCATCACTCGCCCTGCGCGTCGGCGTCGCGGCCGGCCGTCCAGCCACGGTGGAAGACGGCCAGCTGCGTCGATGAGTCGAACGCGGTACCGCTTGGCTCGTGAACCAGAACTTGGTCCTCGGGAACCGCAGTGACGATGTCCGCGTCGACGAGGTCGTTGACCAAGCGTTGGGCCGTCGTGTCGTCGATGTCCGCCGTGTCGACGCTGATGGCGTCGCGGTCCTGGGCGAGCTGTTCCTTCTCGAACCGTTCGTAGTCGCTACTCGTGTCGTCGTGCAGATCGGGACCCGGCATGGTGAGTCACGCAGTGCACACTGCCGCGCGCTGCACGCCTTCTGGCGCAAATAAACAGTCAGGAGTGACAGCGTCAGTCAGGCCGCGGATCGCGATAGCCGATGACGGCGACGTCGTCGATGAACAGGACGCCCTTCATGAAGTCGAGCTTGGTCAGACTGTGCTGGTAGAGGTTATGCCGACCGAGATAGTTCACCGGCACCACCAGACAGCCGAACTCGATCTTCGGTCGGCCGTCCTTCTGGGTGCGATACCCCTTCTGGAACTTGAGGAGGTCGTCGCTGACGTTCTTCCGCTCGCTCTTCTCGACCTCGATGGCGATGCGGGCGTCGGCGTCGTAGAGGTCGACGCTGTAATTAAACCCCTGATGCGACCAGAGCTTACAGTTCGGGTTGTAGCCGCCCGCGGCGTCCCCCTCGTACTCGTACTGCGAGAGGCGGTCGGCGATCGCGGCATCGAACCCCCCGACCTCCCTGTGTTTCGTCGAGCCGTCGAAGACGCTTGCTGGGACGGCCTCGACGGCCGACTGAATCGACGCCAGCGTATCGTCCGGAAATGCCTCTGACGAGGTTTGGGCACGCCGCTCGCTCAGTTTGGTGACCTCTTCGACGACGACCATACTCGCTCTCGAGGAGTAGAGGCCCGATAAAACCCGTCGCGACCGCCGTTCGAGCCGACCGGTCGCCAGGATTCATTCACTCGAGGAGTCGGCGGTGGGTGGGTGCGAGGGTGTGGATCCAGCCCCAGTGTTAACCAACAGTGTGCCGGTATCGATTCGAAATGTTGGTTATGGCTCGCTGCTACGGCGTTCGGAGCTCTCGAACTGGCTTCACGACGAAGGTGTCTGCCTCGCTGGCTGCTCTCTCACCTGACCGCTCCGCCGGTGTCGAAGGCGACCGGGTGAGCTGGGTGATGAGCTCGTCGCGAACGGTTCGTCGAGGGACGGTGGTCTCGTGCCAGCCCAGCCGGTCGTCGAAGCGCCGTTTCTGGAACTGCTCGCCGACGTCGTCGCCGGCAACGTACTGCGTTCGCGACGACCGTCCGACCTGCCGGGAGACGAAGACGGCGCCCACGGCCTCGTGCGTGAGCTCGACGAGAGCACACTCCACGAGCGCGACGACCGACGCGTGATCCCGGTCGGTCGGAACCGTCATCTCGAGGTCCGCCCACGGCGCCTCACCATCAGGGGTAGTTTCTGCGTAATGCGCTGCTCGTGTTTCGCTGCGTCGTTCCGAAGCCATCGTCTATCGGGGGCACGTGATGTGCCCCGCCACCCCCTCGTGGGGGCGACAGACACCACCGAAACGCACCCGCCCAACCTATGCGCTAAATCTGACACGTCTGTGATTCCACTACCCCCGTTATGGCCCCTTGGCCTGAGAGAGCCGGCGGCCTTCGCACACTGCATATCGCCTCTTTCTTTGGACAAAACCGCGATATGCAAGCCGAAATAACGAACTCAAATTGCAGAAGAGTCCCGTCGGGCCGATTTGAGGGCGTAGAAAGTACCTCGACGAGTTCCGTGATAATACTGTAGTTTCAGAAATTGCTCGACGGCGGGGTAATGAAGGAGATATCGGCCGTGTCTGGATTCCTTAGGGTCGCTGCTTCACTTATTCTGAGTCCCTCGAGGTCCTCCGCCTCGGAACTTCGGGTCGTGGAATACCTCCGATTCTCTCGATTCTGGCTGTGTTAGGTGCTGAAAATTGCCCGACGCGGATTCAGAAGGGGTTGGTTTTGGTCTACAAAACAACTCTCGAAAATCTGAGGGAAGACTATGATTTAGAATTTCTTAGCGGGACCGGCGGACTGCTCGTCCACTTGCTCGTACATCTCATCGGGAAACGGGAGACTCCCCCAGATCGAGTAGGGACACTGGTCCTGGCCGATACAGTAGCGCTGTAGATCGTCGTTATCGCAGTTCATCGGCAACGGCGTGTCGCCGTCGATCGTGTTCGAGAACTCGTAGCGAACCTGGTACTCAGTCTCCTGCTCGTCGTACCACGGCCACCGGAAGAAGACGTCCTTGAGGTCCGCAACGATCTCGTCGAGGCTGCTGTCCTGATACTGCGGCAACCACATCACCATCCGCGCGAAGTTGTAGAGGTCCTTCCGCACCGGCTTCTTCTCGTGGAGCCGTTCCTCCATATTCGCCATACAGGGGAGTTCGAAGAGGTCTTCGATCTCTCGCACCTCGATCTGTTCGGCGCCGGTTCCGGCTCGCCCGATTCGGTACGTATTGACGCGCCCGTCGCGGTCGATCGTGACGGCCGAGTGGGACTCGTGGTCAGCCAGCGTCTTCGCGAGACTGCTCGGATTCGAGATCCAGTCCGTCACCGAGGATTCCCAGTCATCTTCAGCGTCGTACGCCGTAACCGCTCGATAGAGCTCTTTCGCCGTGTGGAACTCACCCGTTTGCGCCACGTCGTCGGGGGCGTCACTCAGGGCCCGTCGAAGGACGCGGATCGTCCGTTCCCCACGGTCCCAGTTCCGCCAGATCCGCTCGTGATGGCCGGTCTTGAGGAAGCGGTCAATCCGCTCCGTAATCGCCGACTCGTTCGTGGTCAGCCACGATAGCTGGTCGTCGGAGAGCCCGTCTTCTTGCACACGCAGGAGCTTCTTGAACGCCCGCTCAGCGTAGTCCCGATACTTGCTGTCGAAATCACCGACCGGGACGTACAGGTTGTTGTCCTTCACTCGCGTCAGTATCTCCCCGCCGTCACTCCCCGTCGACGACTCGCCCTCCGCTCGAACGAGGCATTTGCGTGACGCCGCCGCCATCGGTATTTCGAGGTACAGGCCATCCCCGAACTCCGGCATCTCCGTGATGCCCGTACAGACCCGACCCGGATGTGGGCCATCCTCCCCGGGTTCCTTGCTGTACAGCACGTCGGCGATGTCCTGCTGGAGTGACCCATCGCCGTGGGCGCGGATGAGAGAAGCAAGATTGTTGACGTACAGCTCCCGGATATCGTAGAGCACCTGGATGTTCCGTGGCGACGCGTGCTCGAACTTCGGGTGTTCTTTCACACAGATTGCACTCAGCGTCGCGAGCACGGCAAGCGTTCCTGGCTCGTCGACGAACGGTTCCTCGGCGGCGTCGGCACGAACCTGCTCTTTGAACGCCGCCGTCCCGAACCGCTCGACGTCGTTCACGAGGTCCTCGGGCTGGTCCTCGCCGTCGACGACGTATCGATTGTACCCACGCGTAAACAGCTGGTTGATGCGGGTCTCACCGTATTCCAGCGGGAGTGCCGCAACCCGATACGCCATGTCCTCGTCGTCGGTGGGGGTACCCGGACTCATTCGTCGATCACCTCGGGTGTCGCCGACCGAACGTCGAACGCCGAGCTCTCGATTGGTTGAACGATGCTACAGACGTCGGCGTGCAGCGAGTAGGGCAGGCGGGCGACACGCCGGCGGTCGGCCGTCACGACGGGGTCGATCGGGATGTCGTAGGTCTCGAGAAGGAGGTCGTTCAGCACCTCGCGACTCTGCTCGTCGTATCGGTGCGCCGGGTCGGTATCCAGTAGGTAGACGTGGATGCCTTGCCCGCTGTACACGACCATCGTCTCCTCGGCGTCGAAATCGTCCTCGAAGATATCGCGCACCTCGAACCCGTACTCGATGGCGCGGTCGATATCTTCGAAGGCGTACGGATATCCCTTGGGAGCGGCGTCGAGGATACCCGCAGCGTCGAGAAGCGCATCGCCGTCCCGGTCGTCGACGTCCGCCGACACCATCCCGTCCGCTCGGTCGCGGGCAATCTCTTTCGCGTCGATGTCGACGAGGAGGACCCACGGTCGTTCCCAGTGATCCAGCGCGTAGTAGACGGCGTCGGGCCGTGGGTCCGGTTTCTCCAGCACCTCCGGATCTGCCAGTGCGAACTCGCTCCGCCCCAATGGGTCGTTGCGAGCTGAGTGCCGAATGAACTCGACGACGTCCTCGAAGTCGTCGAACTCGGGCGTCGTTCGGTCTCCCGACGCATCTGTTTGCCACGTATCCCGCCGGATGAAGTCCTTCTCCGGCACCTCGTCTTTGCGAACCGGGTGGGACTCTCGGAAGGCGATGGCGTACTGTTTCGGGCCGGTCGCCGTGATGAATTCCGGCAGATCGTCCAGATAGCGGGGGAACTCCTCGGCGTAGTAGGCGTAAATCTCCTCGCGGGTCGCCTGTCGCCACGTCATTGATTGACCTCCTGATCGAGATTTGTGAACCCGCGAACGGTAGTCATTCCCGCAGCATCGAACTCGTCGACGGCGTCTCTGATGGTCGCGAACGACCGTGCCGCCCGCCCGCTGACCCGCTCGTCGATCCGATCCACGTCGGCAAGGCTATCCAGAACGTTGAGCGACGTCTCGCGATTGTTGAAGGCCCAGATCGCGTCGGCGTCCACCGCGCTGAGTTTGTCGTAATCCTCGACCGGGGCGTGCCGGTTGTTACTCGCGAGCTCTGCTTCGCCGGCCCAGACGAGATCGCCGTCCCCGTCGATGCCGGCCACGTCCAGTACCGTGCCGTCGTCAGTTTCGTAGTACGGTTCCACGCGACCGACGTCATCCCGCTGGTGGAGCCACAGCTCGAGGAGCCGGACGCCAACCTTGTGTGGCGTTTTCTCGCCGAGATCGCCCGCTCCTGGTCCCGCCTTCAATTCCTTCCGGAGGAGGTCTCGACCGTCCGGGAGGACGGTGTAGTACTTTCGCCCCGCCGCGGAGTCCGCTTCCAGTAGCTCCTGCTCCGTGAGCCGCTCCATATGGAGGTCATCGTATTCGTCTCGGAGCTGGCTCATCCTGTCCAGTAACGTGTACTCGTCGTCCTCTCGGTTCATCACGTTGAGGACCCGATTCAGGAACCGGACGTCGTCACGGCTGAGCCCGCGTTGTCGGAGCTCGTCATCGGGGACGGGCACGCTGCTTTCCTGGACGGGCGTTGCTCCGTTCTCCGGCTGCGCTGCTTGGTCATCTGCTGATTCCTCGTCGGTCTCGGTGGCCTGCCCGAACAGGGGGCTCATCTCTGCCCCGTCTGAACCTGGGTCGCTGTCCGTCTCGGGCTGGGTGGTCGACCCGTCCTCGGTCATCGATTCGCTGATGAACACGGATTGCGTCGGGTCGGTCGCTGCATCGCCGTCGGCAGCCGAGCCCATCCTCTCAGCCCCCGAACTCCCCCAGCTAGTCTCTTCCGGAGCAGTGGTCGACCCAGTCGGCTCTGTCAGCCCGTACTGGGCCTGTGTTTGCTCGACCATCCGTGGCCGGGACACGGACTCGAAATGGTCTTCCTGGGGCTCTGTGAGCGGCTGGTCGCTTTCTGGATGCCCCGCCGCAATCGGGAGCGGCTTCAGCGAAAACGGCGGCGGACCAGTCTCCCCGAACGACGGACTCGGGAGTTGGACGATCCACTCGCCACTTGGGAGCGTGTTGATTCGGTTACGGAGTTCGGTCGGGCTGAGATCCTCGTGGGCAAGCGACTCCGCGAGATCGCGCTCGATTGAGATGTTGCCGATGAGCTTCGTCTTGATGTTGTTCAGCACCTCGTCGTAGGCCCGCTCGTTCCGGTTCCGAACCTGTTCGGGGAACTGCATCACGAGCCCCATACTCAGGCCGAACGACCGGCCCTGCGGCAGAAGCTGCTCGGAGACCAGTTTTGTCGACGCGACCGGCGCCGCCTCTTCGATGATGAGGTTCGTGAGCTTCTCGTAGTCGGCTTGGCCGTCGCGCCGGCGCACCTGCACGGCGTCCCAGAGGTTGCTCAGCAGTAGGAGCGTGATAGCACGCTGAGCCTCTGGACGGAGGTCGCCGAGGTCGAAGATGATGGTGGCGTCTTCATCGAGGAACTCGCGGAAGTCGAAGCGGTTGTCGACGTATTCGCCGGTTTCGTTCTGTTCGGGGACATGGCTGAAGATTCGCCGGAGATGCGCGTCCTCTTTGAGCTTGTCGAGGCGGTTCCCGACGGCGTCCATCGACACCTGGAACTGGTGGTTGTCCTTCGCGAAGTGACGCGACAGCGATCCCTCGATGTTCTGGTTGTCCGCAGAGACCGGGGGAATCGTCTGGTCGCGCTGCATCCGGAGCGCGGCGGCGAAGAGGTCGTCCAAGCCGAACACGTCGCTCCCGTACTCCTCGTCGAACAGCGCCTTGATCAGATAGCTCAGAATCTCGTTCGCGACGAACGCCTGCCCGTACTGCTCGCGACCCATAATCATCCGAAGGATGTCGTGGAAGTGGTCGACCTTGTCTTGAATCGCGTCCTCACGGTTGCGGCCCGCTTCGAGCGCGGGGCGGATGTCGAAGAACGAGAACGCGGGGATGGTCTCCGGGACGCGGAAGTGGTAGACGTCGTCGAGGCCACCGAACCGCTCATAGTGGCAGCGCAGGTAGTTCTCACACATTCCGTCCCCCTTCGGGTCGACGAGGACGACGGGGCCACCCGTCGACTCGCGAAGCGAAAGGGCGTCGTTGATGATGGCCTTCGACTTCCCGCCGCCCGTCGAGGCGAACCGGCCGTAATGCGTCGGCAACAGGTCCGGCGGAATCCGGATGGGGTCCGGCCGTGGCTCACCGTTTTCGTCGAGCGCGTAGCCGATGGCCATCCCGTCCTGGAACTGCTGGATCAGATCCGGATTGGGCAACGGGAGCGGATTCCGACTCTGCTGTTCGGCCCTCGTTCCCCGCGTCCCTTCGACGGTCAACTGTTCGGAGGAGGGGACGAGGACGAAGTTCGCGAGCTCCGTCCCGCTGAGGACCAGCTCGGGGCGGGTCTTCCCTCGTCCCGTCGTCAACTCGCGATTGAGGAGGCGCTGGAGAGCGGCCCGTGCCTTCGTCTCCTTCGTTTTCTCACGGAAGCCGCTGTCCCGGAGGCGTTGCCCCTCGACCTCGTAGAACGGTCCATCAAGCGGGTCGAACACGGGGAGGAGCGAGTCCATCCGGCCATCGAGGTCGTCGTGGGTGTCGTCGGTGGGGACACCGACGGCCCGGATGTTGACCGTAAACGACCGTTTGGCGTTCTTCGCGTCGATGTACTCGATCCGCTTCTCGACGGCCTCGCTGAGCTTCCGGTCGTCCTGGTCGCTCCGCTGCTCCTCGACCTCGAGTAACGACCCGACGACCTCTTGGAAGAACGTATCCCGACCGTCGACAAGGTCCTCTTTCCGCACCTCCGCGTCGGACTGCCAGCTGGCACGCCGTTGGAAGACCACTTGGAACGCGGTCGGCGCTGTCGCCTCCATCAGGTGGTCGATCAGCGACGCCAGCGCGGCGCCCGGCTCGTCGACGGACGAGAGGCCGCCGTCAGTTTCCTCTGCTGTGAACGGCGTCAGCGAAGTCATCCAGTCCTGCTTCCGCGACGCGGAGCCACACCACCGAACACCGAGCGGCGAGACAGCGTCTTGGACCGGGCGGGCCAGGATCGTTCCTGCCGGTGTCATCGTTGGCTTCTCGATAGTCCGTCGCTCTTCCTCCTCGTCTGGAAGTGCATCGGGCGGCGCTAATTCAAGGGCTGAGTCCCCGACAGTAACGTAATGGTCGGGGATACTCGTGGCTGCCGTACCGCCGTCGACGACGGGGTCTGCTTCGGCTGACTCGGAGTCCCCTGATTCCTCGTCGACGATGTCGTACTGTTCTCCCGGGCCAAACTCGTACTGCAGCCGCCCGCCCTCGTAGTGGTCGACGAATTCCTGCGGTGTGAACTCGACTGGCTGAATGAGCCGAGCGGCGACGTCGACGTCGACGCGTTCGATGTCGAACGTGGCTGGATAGATGGATCGGAGGCGCTTCTCGAGCGTATCGAGGTGTGCATCGGCCCCGTAGAAGAACTCCACCGGGTCGTCCGGGCCATCACTGATTGCGAGGAACTCGAATCGGGGTGGTGTCTCACTGTGGAGCGGGTTCAGCTTCGCCCTGAGGCCCGACGAGCCGGGCGTGGTCAGTTTGTGGAGACTGTCGAGGACTCGGGGGATGCTCTCCGGGTCAAGTCGCTCGGATGTCGGCGTGACGCGCAGGTACTCAGCCATCGTTGGTCCCCTCCGTCGACCCACCGTCTGGCTCAGCTTCGACGGCGTCTGATCCCTCGTTCGGTTCGATCGTTTCGTTCGTTCCGTTCGTTTCTCGGTGTTTGAGCTCTTCCTGGAACTCCTTCATCTCGGTATCGACGGCCTCATCGCCGGCACCGGGCAGCGAAGACCGAACTTGGGAGGTCGGGTCGAAGTCGATGACCTGCTTCTCCTTGGGCATCGCTTTGACCTGGATGCCGCGCCACTTGCCGTCGACGCCTACCAGCGCCTCGGAGAAGCCGGCGTCCTCGTTGCCAGGCACAGCGTCCTGAACGAACCGCATCTGTGCGTAGTTCAGCCCGAACTCGTCGGCCCACTCCTCGTCCATCCCGTCGAGGCGGTGGAACTGCTTTACCGCACACTGGTCGAGGATCGCCTCGCTTTCGGCGTGCTCGAAGAACTCGTCGACGGTCTGTGTGACCAGCCGGATCGAGAGGTCGTGGTGGCGGTGATGACGGAAGACAGTCTCGAGGAACGCCAGACTGGCGGCGTCCTGCATGATGTAGCGAGCCTCGTCGATGTAGAACACGACCTCTTTCTCCGAGACTTTCGCCCGCTCGTACACCAGCGAGATGAGCAGCTGCATAGTCAGCGCCGTGCTGCTGTCAACGCTGCCCTCCTGCTGGGCGAGGTCGAGGTAGATGACTTTCTCGTCCCGGATGTCGAAGTCTGATTCTTGGCCGAGGTTGGCGTGCCGTCCTCCTTCCTCGAAGGGGCGTAGCTGGTCGAGGAGCCACGTCGCGTCCTCCTTGATCTTCCCCGCCTCCTCGTCGGACCGGACGACGAACTCCTCAGGGTCGTCAACCATGTCCTCGAAGACGTCCATCATATCCTGAATCGTCGGGCTCGGGTTGTCGTGCGTCGAGATGTCGTCGGTGACCCCGTTGCGCTTGTACGCCCGCTTGAGCCCGAGTTCGAGCGTCGTCCGGCGGTCGCCAAGCGAGATACCGCGGAGCGCGAAGAAGTTCGTCAGGAAGCTCATCGCGTCGTCGAGCTTCTCGTTAAACGGGCTGGCGTCCTCGCCCATCGCCCGCTGGACGTGCTTGGGCGTCTCCCGAATCTCCAAGGGGTTCAGTCCGAGCGTCCCACCGACCGTGATGCGTTTGGCATCGAGCGCTTCCGCGACGCCAGCCCAGTTGTTCAGCGGTTCGAGGATGATGCCGATACGGTCCTTGCTCTGCTCGATTGACCGGATGAAGTTCTGCTTCGAACTGAACGATTTCCCCGAACCGGTGTCGCCGACGGTGAACATCGCGTACCCGTTATCCCTTGCGAACGGGTCGATGACGACCGGGCTCTGGTTGTCCTTGTGAATCCCGAACTCCACGCCACCTTCCTCGAGAATCGTCGCGTTGTGCGGCGAGGACAGCAACGCGCCGACCGCGCCGCCGAGCGCAATCGACGTCCGCCCGAACTCGTTGTCGCCGATAGGCGCGGCGGACTGGAGGGCAAGATCCTGCCGACAGATTGCGCTCTTCGGCGTGAGGTTCGCCGGGTCGTCACGGAGCGCACTCTTGACTTTCTGGACGGCATCCCGGAGTGCCTCCTTCTCGTCGGCTCTGGCCGTGATCAACATCCCCTGGTCGAAGACGTTCGCGCCGTTCTCGACGGCTGTGTACGTCGCAGCGGCCTCGTTGGCACGCTCCTGCAGGTAGGCACTCCGCACGCTCTGTTCAAGATCAGCGTCCACCTGGAGGTCGTCAGCGATATCCTGTAGTTCGTTCCGGGCCCGCTCCTGGTTCTTCGGCGTGATGTGGGCCGTCAAATCGAACTGCACGTCGGTCATCTCGAAGAGGTCAGAAAGGTAGCCGTCGTTGGGGTAGTCCGGGTAGTCAGCGATGTACAGCGTCGTCGTCCACTGCTCGCCGACCCGTGCCGCGCGCGTCTCCCACTCGATTGCTGCCGGCGCCGTCACCGTCTTGTGTGACTCGGCGATGTCGTCGAGGAGTTGGCGTTCGGCCGCGCCCTGTTCGATGGTCTCCTTGTCGAGGAGGTCCGAGAACTCGACCTCTTCCTCGTTGTCGTCGGTGTACCAGTCCCAGAGGGATTTCCCGCCGATCCCGACCAGTACCGCGAGCAGAATGTAGAGAGCCGCACCTTCAGCTGAGGTCGGGTTCGTGAGCCACTCCGTGAGCTGGCCAACGGCTCCGCTGCCCGTCTGGAGGACGAGGTTACGCATCATGGGCATCCTCCCGGCGTGAGTGGCCGATGATGGGTTGGTCGCGAACGACGCGCTCTGCGTCCTCGTACTCGTGTTCGCGGCCGTTCCAGAAGTCCATATTCAACACGAAGAGCTCGACCGTGCTGAGCCGGCGTGCGGACCAGCCCGACGCCTGCTGGATGAACTCCGACCGCACGTCGTTGACCCGGCTGTCCAACTTCTCGAACATCTGTGCGCGGCGCTCGACGTCGGTGAGGTCCTCACGGCGGGTTACGAACGGGTTGAACAGGAACCCGATGACGGGGAACTGGGTCAGCTTCTCTGCCGGCGTCCCTTCGTCGCGGAAGCGGTCGTAGACTTCCAGCGGGGTGACCTCGACGCCGATGTAGTACCGCACCTGCTGGATGCCCCGTTCGCGCATCTCCTTCGGCCGCGTCTCCCGATACTCCTCAAGGAGTTTCCGGAAGATCGGGTTTGCTTTGACGTCCTCGTCGTTCAGGCGGTCTTCGATGTTCTCCGTAATCTGTTCGACTGGGAACGAGCGGGTGGTCGCGTGGAGTTTGAGCTTCGAGTCCAGTTCCTTGTTGGCGAACTCTTCACCGGCGTCCTGGAGCTGTGCCCAGTCGTCGGACATCGCGAAGTCCATGTTGCCGGGGTCGATCTCGATGAACGCCTCCATCGTGCCGTCGGCACGCTGGATCGCGCCAGCCCCCGGCCACGCCCGTTCGATGTTCGTGAGGTCCTGCGTCCGATCGTCGGGCTTGAACGGTGTGTAGTTCGCGAGCCCGCCCTCGTTCCGCTCAGTCTCGTTGGTACTACTGTCGGCTTCCTCCGGGGAGCTGAAGGTGATTTGGGGGCGCTTGACGTAGCGATAGACGTCCTTCGTCCACATCCACGCATTGAGGTGGTCGGGTGAGACGTAGACGATCGCGACGCCGAATCCGAAGCCACCCGCGACGAACGGCAGGGCGAGTGATTCGATGCCGGTGAAGCCGGCGATGAACAGGCCGAAGATTGGGAAGGCGATGAGGACGCCCACGTCGCCTTCCTCGATGTTGAGGTAGGGAATGCGACTCTCCTCACCGAATTGGTCCATGATGCGCCGTGCGGCTGCGTCTTTGTCGATCGACATCGTCAGTGGATCCCCCTATCAAAGTCCATTCCGCGTTCCTCACCCGCTGTATCCGACGTAGTACCCCCGGGGTCGTTCTCGGTGCGTCGGTATGAGGGCGTACTATCTCCACCCTCTCCATGACCGCCCCGAGCAGCAGCTTTTTGTGCGACAGCATGGCCGGCTGCGGCTTTCGGCCCCCACCGAGCAGCGGTCGTCGCGACGCCGGCGCCGCCGACGTAAGCTCCAGCAGCCACGCCGCCGATGAGGGCTGCCCCCTTTGTCGCACCGCCGAGGACTTTCGCCGTGAGTGGCGTCGCGTACTTGAACGTCTTCCAGGTCAGGTAGAGTGCGATTAGCGGGAGCGATGCCGCGACTAGATACCGCAAAAACGGACTACTCGGAGCGATGGCGTTCTGAGAGTACAGTAAGTCGTATCCTTTGAACACCACTGCTGCAGGCAGAGGCAGGACAGCTAACGGGACGAATTTCTTACTGAACCCCATCGCGATATCCGAAAGGACGGGGACGTTTCCGTAGGCCAACGCGAACGCAATCGGCATTCCATACACGTAGACGTAGAGCAAGACTTCGCGAATGTAGTAGAGTGCCTCTAAAGCCCACATTGAGACTCCTCCAATGAGCGCGAATATGAGTGAAAGTCCAGGATTTGTGATTGAGACTTCGAGCAAGTTGAGCATCGCATCGCCCAGAGAACCCAGACTCGGAATCAGAGCGATAGTGAACCCGTCCACGATGTAGAGTCCAAGAATACTGAGCCAGTACCAGCTGATGATCAGAAACGCACCGACCCACGCAGTTTTTTTGCTGCGCCTGGCCTCGTATGCACTTCCAATATTGAATATACGGATCGTGTGACGCCCCTGAACGCACATCACGAGGAGTAGCAGTGAGATCAACATGATCTCTCCACCTACAAGCGCGTCCTGAATTGACGGCCACGGGGCATTACTGGGCTCTCCGAAGACGAATGCACCGTCCGTCTCCGGTGTTGGTGTCCCGAACATCTCCTCGGTGAGGGTCTCATAGCCGGAACGCAGACCTTCCATGAAGAGGCCGACAATCCAATCGACGACCTCTTTGAATCCCTCAAGGACGACGTCGATTAGATCAACCATGGTCAACCCTCACTGATGGATATTTCGCAGTTATCGGTTTCTTGGGAGCCTGAATACTGGATACTGTACGTTTTGGTGACTCGGTCCCCGTCAACTCGCGTTTCAAGTATTAATTCAAACTCACCGGTTTTCGACTCCTCCGAACAGGACGTGCCTGCTCCAGGAACGAAAGCAAACGGCGAGCGTGAACTGTAGAGCGTAATTTGCTCCCCGGGCGCGATAATGATCTGCTCAACCTCGGAGTCGGATTCCGGGTCGTAAATCCCGCTTACGTCTTCATGATCGATATAGTTCGTCCCCTCTTCGTCGGACGGATAGGGGACATCACCGATGAAGAGTAATTTTGTAACCGCATCGGGGCCAGTCCCCTGGTTTTCGATAGTGACGAACGCTTCCTCTTCGATGTTGCTTTCTAATCCATCCCACATCTCTTCAGGCTGGTTTCTACCGACATCCATCTCGACAACCCCGAGGCTTGGCTGGACAGAAAGCGAGCTTTCACCAACCGTTTCTTCACCGCTGAGGGCTACTATTTCGTACTCGCCAGGAGCGTACGTTGTGCCGAGATCAAATGAGATTTGCTGGGAACCTGCAGCAACCTCCCGCTGTCCGAACAGTTCGCCGTTCGGTTGGATGAGGTTGATCTGGTCGAATTCCGAATCCGAATCGAACTGGACTATGAGTGCTGTCTCTTCAACAGTTACCTGCCGGAACACACTGGATCCGCCTTCTGGAGTTGCACTACCGTTAGGACCGGTGCTTCCGTTGCCATCCATACAACCGGCCACGCTCACGAGAGCGGCGCCGGAGACTGTTCGGAGGGCGGTTCGCCTACTGATGGGTGGGGTATCTCGTGTCATGAATTGCGTTGGAAGATGTCTTCTGGGCCGAGCATCCGCAGGAGGCGCTTGCCAGCGTAGAACATCACGAAAAACGGTAGAAGCTGCCAGCCGATCTCGAACACCAGCGCAAACCAGCCGTCGATCGTTCCAAGCGGATGCCACCGGACCGTCGCGGTATCGCTCACGTACGCAGGATCGTGACCGAGCCACGAACCCGGGTGGTAACGACCTTTGTAGATGCCCGGTTCGTTGATTGTCACAATCGCCACCCCCGAGGCGTTGGTCTCGAGGCGCTGGTCTGCGACCGTGATATACCCGTTTCGGGTGGTGCCGCCGATTGGATATTGACGGCTATCGTTGAGCCCGATCGGTGCGCCGGTCTGATTATCCAGGAGTTCAACCCTGAGCGTCGTTTGCGACTGATTCTGCTGGATAACTTCGACAGTGAGATTGCTGCGGCGGAGCTGCCGTTCGGACCCGGCGTCCGGCTCGACGATTGACGCATTCACGTCTCGGACGATTCCCGCAATATGGAGCGCCTCTCGATTGACGTTCTCTGCTCGAACGGCGACGCCGTACGTCGTCGTGTACGACTGGTTGACGATGTCTATATTGATGTTCTCACCAATGATCCCGACCGGAGACGGGCGGTCAGTCCCCCAGGTTTCGATGAGTTCCGGCCCGTTTCGAACTGGCTCGGCACGCGGCCCGATCCGCGAGGGATACGCGTTAACGTAGACCGGAATCGCGTCTGACTCGACTGTGGCGGTGTCCGTTCGATTCGACCGAACGAGCGTATCCCAGTTGGTGTTCCGAGCGGTGTAGAACCGCCAGATTCCACGGACACGTGCCTCACCGTCCTCCGTGAGCGTGTACCCCTGCCATGGCCGCGACTGGAAGATGGCCACGCCGGCGTCGCCATTCGGATACTCGGCGTAATACGGGTACGCTGAGAGGTCGTAAATCTCGACGGCGATCGAATCGGAGGCGTTCCGTGATTCCGTCCGATAGGTAACGTCGACGTCCGTCCGGTTACCCTGGTCGGTCCTGACGGTCTTCTTCAGTCGGACGCTAATTTCCGCTTCCAGCGTGAGATTCGCACTCCAGTCATCCTCGATCTGATAGTCGAGGGCAGGCGTATGGGACCCGTCACGCTCGGCGATGGTGTCGCCGTTCTTTTTCAACCGGACTTCTTCGATCTCGTGCTTCGTGAGCGACCATGAAATAGTCGTGTTGCCGGAGGAGCTCCCGTTGGGTACGCGAACGCGGTAATCAACGAACCCGCGCATCGTCCCATTCGGCGCGATGTAGAGTGGGGTTTCACCGGACTCAAGGTGTCCACGAGTAGAAGGCTGGACGGCGAAGATCGTTGCGTGAGCATCTTCGATGAAGACGCCGTCCTCGAGGTCCGCGTGTGGCGGATGCACGGACGTATCTGGGCCGCCGGCGTCGAGATTTTCGAAGTCGTTCCGCGTCCACGTCGCCGCAGTCGCGGGCGGCCGTTTGAACGTAATATCCGTCCCGTTGGCGACTTGATGGAAAGCGGAACGGTTCTCGCCGTAGCGCTGGCGGTACTCCTCTTGCGTGATGTAGTTGTCCGCATCCCGGGACCACAGCGTTGCCGACTCGTTCTCGGTGAGCCCGTTCCCCTCCGTACCCGGTCGCGGTGTGTCTGCGGCGACGATACCCGTGACTAGGCTCGTCGCGAGCAAGCCGGCGATAAGCACGGAGAGCTCTCGTTGTGTCATAGGGGCTCGCGACGTGGGCGGTTGTCGCCTACCAGGGGGCGAGATCGACGCACTCCGCCAGCGGGAGGCTCATCATCGACCCAGCTACGGTATAGAGTGGCCCGAGAGCGACGAGGACGACCGCGGATTTCATCGCGGAGCGTTTGTGACGCTTGAGCCCTTTCTTTTGCTCAGGGTTCAGGGTAAACATCTCGATGAGGGAATCAGCCTGCCAGACGATGGCGAGACCGACGATTCCCAGCGCTGTGGTCAGCTGGAAGAACCCCTCAATCATACTCGGGAGGTTGTCCGCGCTACAGACCGCGTTACTCTGTGCGGCGGCCGGCTGGACAGCGAACAGGCTCAGGATAATGACGGTGAACGCTGCCTGCCGAAGGAGTTTCCCGGTCAGCAATGACTCGTTTTTAATGCTACGCTCAGGGTCGGAAGGAGTCTGGTCCTGTGACATAACGAGTTAATCATCTACATCATCTCCAGCCGTTCGCTGGCTCTGCTGGGTTTCTACAAGCGACTGGAGATCAGCGAAGTGGTTGGTGTGTTCAGCGATCTCTTCGAGTGTGTAGCCCTGCTCGCGGGCCCGTTCGAGGAGCTCACGGAGTTCATTAGGGTCGACGCCGCGAACATCCATCTCCTCACGGAGGGCACGGCGATAGAGGGCAGAGGCGTTGATATGGTCGTTCCACATCAGGTACAAATCATCGATGTCCTCGATGGTGACTGACCTTGTAATCATGCGTGCATGTATTGGTAAGCACCGGCTTAGTCCGGGTACATGTTTACTAAACATCTTGATGGCTAATAAATATTTCCTGGTAACTAATTGATGATGCAGCCATTCTATACTATCAGCCATTCAGTATTCGGTGCGTCTGCTAAATTCAGAACAGAACCCTCAAAGGGACCCTTCGGGTGACGAGAAGCTCGTGATATCCAAACCCACACGCTGCGAGGTTGTACCATCTTCTGGTCGTTGACTTCCGCACAGCGGTGGAGTGTTTGAGTAATTCGTTAACTCCCCGGAGTGAGCGATCATTGATATTCATGGAGGCGTGGTGTATGACTGCATAGACGCCCCAACTACGGTGACACCTTGTGGAAGGTATTCCGTCAAGAGCTCTCGTGCCAATTGCTCAACGCGCTCCTCCAAACTATAGTCGCGAAGAAAGCTTACTGTCCCCGGTCAATATAAAATAGCTAACCCGACTGACCTGATCCCGGCATAGAGTCTAACTCTATCGCTGAGATCTTTTTTGTGGGATCAATTCATCAATGAATGTCGTGAGTAGGTCGTCTGGTTCATATTCAAAATCATCTGCTGGTGGTTCCCAGAGTTCGACAGTAAACGCCGTCGCGTTTGTGGCATGTCCTTCAGTGGCCCTCACAATGAGAACTGCGCTTCGATAGATTACGACCGTCTTATCATCATCGACATTGAGAAATTCGATTGCGGCTTCCTCAAGTGCCGCTCGGAGGTCTCCCGGTTCATTCAATGTACAGCGCTGGACCGGCTCATCCTCGCTCGTCATACCAACTACTACCGGGTGTTTGTACAAGTACCTCAGGATACCATGACCGACTGGTGGTCGATCACACCACCCTACAAGTGTTATCCATGACCACCTCGTTACCCCAAGAAGGCTTGAGCTGACCTTAGATAGTAGTAACCCGAGTTGCGTCGTTGTCAATCGCCTGTGGATCTTCAGGCAGTAAGGCAACCACGAGATACTCAGCGTGGTATTCAAAGTAATTGACAAGTTGGGCGATTCGGTCTGAGTCAATCGCTTCCAGTGAATCCAACAGCATGAATGGCACAGTCTCGTGAAGGTCGTGGACAAGATAGCCTGCCAGTGCGAAGATCAGTCCCGTCACCTCACGCTCACTCTCGCTCAGATGTTCAATCGTATCCTCGAACAATGTCTTCTCGACTTTCCGTCGCCCCTAACGCACTGTCTGCTCGACACGTTCGATCCAGATCCGGTCGAGGTTTTTGTAGTCCAGAATCTCCAGCATCGCCTCCATATGCTCGTTGAATTCTTCGATCGCCTCGGCTTCAATCTGGTCAATCTTTGTCCGTTCATCGGTCAACTGGTCAGCCAACTCCTCGCGTTCTTCTTGGAGGTCGTCGGCACGGTCCAGCATTTCCTCGAGTTCTTCGATATCCTCCTCTGTGTGGCTTACTATCCTGTGTGGCCGACCTGTCGCACTGGCGGAGTTCGTCGACGGGGACACGGAACGTTATGAGGTCCTCGGCTCGGCGTATGGCCGTCGTCAGCTCCTGCCGGCGCTGACGGTTGCCGGCCAAGACGTTGAGGCGCTGGATGGTCTCCTCGGCCAGGTCGGCCAGCAGGACGCCAGTGACCCCGTCGCCGGCTTCGTCGACGGCGGTGACGAGCAGGTGTGGCTCACTGTCGAGTCCGGTCAGGATGACAACGTCGCCGACGCTGGGGACGATTATGCCGACACACCCCTCGTGGCTGGGCGGCCACGGGTCTGAATACGCAAGCATTTTTAGAAACCGTCCCGCAGCGGTCGGATTGGTTCCGAACCCTGTCATCGAAGCACCACACACGCTCTTCGATTCCCCAATTAACCCCTCCGCGGGTCCGGACCCCCAATATTCGGGGTGCTGTGCGCTGTATTCCGCTCGAAACGGGAGACGAAAATTACAATTATAGTGACTAACTACACCAGTAGTACCAGAACAAAGTATTTCACTTTGTCCTGGGAAACTGTCAGAGGCACGCGATACAGTCCCCCGCCGGTTTCGGCGGGCGACTGTACTGTGAGCGACACCGAATTGAACGCCCCGACAGCAACGGTTATTTACAAGTTCTGTGTCTATTCCCGCAGGGTACCAGTCGGTCATCACCTGCCCAGTGATTACGTGCCTCTGACAGCATCGGCCGACTGTGTCCCCGTTTTTGCCCCCTGAGCGACGGTACTGCGTGGGTTGCTGGGGTATTACTGTGCACCTCCAGCGACGGGTTGGGGCAGACCACACAGGCCCGCAAGTGATTCCGCGTGGCGCTGGAGTAGCTGTCTGCCAGCGTCAGTCAGCGTATACACGTTAGCGCGGGCGTCGAGGTCGTCCCGGTTGATGTGGTCCTGGTCGGTGAGCTGGTTGAGGTTCTGGAAGAGGCGACTGTGGTTGATTGGGTCGGCGTAGCGTTCGTCAATTCCGTCCTTCGACGCCACACTCATCAGGGCGATGGAACCGAACGCCCCGCCACCGATGGCTCGCTGGCAGGCGTTAGACGAGCTGCAACAGGCCATTGTGTCGGTGTTCGTCTCGATGTCGCCCACATACCCGACGATGGGCGAAGACGACTTTAACGAGCTACTCAGCTACTTCAGAGCGCTCGGTGAGGTCGTCGTCTTCCACGAACCAATCAATCCCCACGGTGCGAATTTCCAGCAGTGTCTCACCGCCGTCAAGCAAGCCGGCTACGATGATGTCGTTGAGGAACTCGAGCAGGTGCAGGACAGTCACCAGTACTGGGTCGAGTACGCCCTCGAACAACTGAACATGGTCCAGCAAGTCGCATCGCGCTTCGACAGGCTCGAAGTCCATTCCTGGCCAGACGATGACCTGGTCCGCTCGATGAGTGGCCAACTTCGGTCTAAGCTCTAGGCGATTCAACAGGTCGTCTCATCGGAATCGTTTTCCGGGAAGCAACCAAGCACGTCACCAGAGCAGTCAAAGCTGGCTCTCTCGGACATCTCATCTAACGCACTCATTAGGGTACTGCGAGAGGGTTCACCAAATCGGGTACAAGTAACGCCACCGCAAATGGGTGTCAGCACGTCACGGCGACAGAGGGCCGTAGAACGCTAACCAACAAACGAGGGGTCTTGCCCACCACTGTTGGTTAGCCAACTCCCCTTTTGATTTTTGAGCATCGTTTGTTGCTCGAGTACCTGTATGAAACCACCGCTCAGTAAGCGTGCGAATTGACTAGTGAGATTTCTAGCAGCTTTGAGAGGTGTTCTGATAGCCGTGCAAGATAAAGGGCGCATAGATATCAACGGGCACTACGAGCAGTAATAGCTCACGACAAGAGACGAGGTGCGTTGCTTATCGGGAGCACACTTAACACTACTCTCTATAGAGTTTCGCTATGACCAAGCATTCGCTCATCGAATACCTGGAGGATCGAGCTGGTGAAAACTATCGTGCCACGGTTCGATACAATGGGGACGAGACAGAGATCCTGTACGTCCGAGAGGATTTAGAAGAGACACGTCTCACAAGTCAGACTGATCGAATTGTGCGCCGTCTTCGACCCGAGACTTCATCAAAAGAGGAGGCCTCCTTTCCGTTTGGGGACCTCGCTGCCACGGTGCGGGTTTTTCACGACGCAATTCTGCTCCACTTTCCACGTGGAAAGAATCGTGGAATCTTCGTCTCGCTTGAGCCGGAGACCGCCCGTAGCCTCACCACGTTTATCAGCGAATGTGAGAAGCGCCTCCAGAACTAAGCGACGCCCTTACTCTGTCTTCCCTTTTTTGACTAACATACATTGATTGTGTATACCCACTCTAATAGCCGATTCACGAGAACAGACCCAGAATAATCGGGCTTCCGCCCTGAATCCACCATCTGGATTCTGCACGCGATTCCTAACAGGAAAATGATGGTTCTCAGTAGGGGACCTCTTAGTGGGAGAATCGAAGGCTCATTGAGATATTGCCAGCAGTAGCGGTAACAGTGAGTGATGCATCAGATGTCTCGGGAACAGGGATTTCGATTCCACAGGCTTCACATCGGATGAGTGTCAGGGTCTCGCCCTTCCCAATTATCGAATACCCGTGTCGTGCCCCCGACTTATCGCGGGTAAATTGTTCCTGACACTGCGGACATTCTTCGGAAGGGTAGGACGACAGGTTAGGCACGAAGTTGTGATATCGTGTCATTGAGCTCTTCTATCGGACCACTCGTCCATGCGTCCCAATTGTCTTCAGCGACCCATTTCCAGCGGATACGGTGTTCCTCGTCGATGAGGAACATCGACCGTTGTGGGACACGTCGGAGTCCATCTTTCTCCTCGTGGATGACACCGAGTTCCTCAATTACTTCCTCTGCAGTGTCACACAATAACGGGTAGCTGATCCGATTGTCCTCAATAAATTGCTGGTGTGAGTAGGGTCCATCACCGGAGAGACCGACCACATTCACGTCGTCATTGATTGACAGCCATTCTAATTCACTGATATCACAAACCTGGTCCGTACACACGGGAGAATAATCGTACACGTACACGTTCAGGACTGCAACGGCACCGTCAGTCAGTTCTGACAGCGTATATGTACGTATCTCGCTATCTTCATCGACACCCTCAAGCTTGAAATCGGAGAGAGTATCGTTAGTACTTGGCATTATACTGGATACAGAGTTTGGCACTAATAAACTACATGGGCAATTGAATGATTTCTTCCATTAGGGGCAAAATGATTTTAGAATTTCCAACTATGTGTTAATTTATCAATAACTATTAACCGATATGTTCAGTGTTCACTCACACTGAGCAGATGCTTCAGTAGGATATCTCTGGAAGAAACGACGCTCCCTGTGCTGACTACACTCTCTATCTTGCACGACGTTTCTGATAGACTTCTGAGGAGTGTTCGCTGGGCATGGTAGGTGTGTTACCTGTACTGACCGCTTCAGTATCTGGGTGGTCGGTCAACGAAGTGGGTAATTGAATGCTGTGGCTGGTCCGCAGTGCGGCTCAACGAATCACTGGTCGACCAGGCTGTCCGGGTGCTGAACCAATGAGCGAGGTGTCGGTTGCTGACGCGAAGGGCTTCGTGTACGATACCTTCCAGAGTTCCAAGCAGAAATCGAGTTCGAATCTCGGAGTGGGAGCGGCTTTGAACGGGTTGAAGCCGTTTGGAACGGCAGTCAGTGACGGGACTGGGTGGGAAGTTGTGACGACGATACGACGGATTTGAGCACCGGCGTGAATTTTTCACCGAGAAAGGTCAGGAACGACTGCCCGTACGATTGTGGATTCAGCACTGCCAATTAATTCATGGCTGGTACGGAACTGAACGAGAAAATGCTAGCCAAGGAAGTATCGGGTCCACGGATACCGTTCAACAAGCGGTCGCCCTCCGATTTCGTATTGTTCGATATACTGGTCGAGACCGAGAATACGGCCAGCACCGAAGGCGGCGACTGAGAGGAAGACAAGCATATACGCAAAATCTCCGTTGATGTAGCCGTGGGCAATGTCCCAGTTCCCCAGATAGAACATTAGCATCATAAATGCGCCCCAGAAAGCAGCGAGGCGTGTCAGTACACCGAAGATGAGGCCGAGGCCGATAAGTACCTCTCCCCATGGTACGGCAACGTTAACGAAATCTACGAACCATGGCGTGCTTCCCATTGAAACGAAGAGGTCAGCCACGGGACTCCCATTCGACGGGGGTGCATTCTGTAGATACCCTGCTGCGCTGAAACTCCCTGACAACACTTTATCGAACCCACTCTGGAAGAACGCTATCCCCATCATCAGCCGTAACGCGACAATGAACCAAACGCTCAGTGTGTGGAGTTTCCCTTCCGCTGTGAATCCTGCGACTGTGCTCCGAAGTTGGACTTCCTGAGACGACATGATTTCATATCCTCTCAGATCAGCCATAACCGTTGGTGACTTTTCTCAAGTAGTTGGAATGAAACGGTACTATATCAGTGAAAAGTCTATAATTTGAACTCAGATTTGCTATTGGTTGGTCGCCGAATACGTTGTCAATGCAGGGGAGACAGCGACCAGCTATCTGTTTGCGAAATGCCGATATTCGCAGAATCAAAAAGCGCCATCAAATAGCCTGCCAATCAGGAAGATAACGACGAATGCACTGAACAAAATCAACACCGCCAGAAGGAAATCGATGGTACTTCCCGACCCCTTAAGACCAATTTGTAAGGCGGGATACATCGTGTTAGGAAAATCTGTTTAGAAGAGTAAATAGCCAGTGGGTGACGTTCTTAATACCCATAGCAGATTGAACAAAGTGTTTGCATAGGATTAGTCTGTAACTCCGTTATTAAAAAAATCAAAAACAGAGGGCCTGAAGTCGGTGCCCTTTCTTGAATAACCATGGTACAATTCGAACTCTTTGAATCTGAACCTCCGTCTGCAACTGAAGAAGTTGCGCGACTACGCCTGCGTATGAGACATCAATCACTTCGTGAATTGCAGAGGAAAGAGATAGTCACGTGGGACAAGGACAGAGACGTTGTACAAAAGGGAAACCTGTTTGATGAGACGTGGAAGAGAATCCGCTGAAGAGAGTAAATCGGTGACTTGAACTTCTATATCTACCGATTAGAATGGTCGGTCGAGATTGCGAGCAAGGCAGGCGATAGTGAGTTCTCGAAGCTGTTTCCACCAGTGCCGTGACCGGACGAACGCACCATACCTGCGTTTGAGTCGTGAGTTCACCGTCTCGTTTTGACTACGCTGACCATGGAGATCAGTATCCAGTCGAACATTCCACGCCTTGTGGAGCGACGAAAACTCGCGGTGCTTGATGAACGGTCGAACACCTGTCTCACGGGCTAATGCGCGAACCTTCTGGTCGTCATATCCCTTGTCGCCAAGGAGAACCGCTACTTCTCTGGTATTCCTGATGTTCGCCATCACAAACATAGAACCGCTCTGTGAGCCGCTCTAACTGTGACTCAGTATCTATTCAACAGAGCACTTATTACACGCCTGAATCACCTAGTCAATCCAGTGATTCGAGGATTGTTTTGAGTGCGTCGTGAGAGTGACCAGAATCGTGGAGCCTCTTCGCTTTATCTCTTACCTCAACAGGTATTCCATCCGAAGTAATGAGGTCCTCAACGAGATTGGCAATTTCTTGTTCATCGGAAGTCCATCCCTGTTCTGGCGTGTTGTCACCTGAAACCCGATTTCCAATCATGCTATCGGCTCATAGATGTCTGTCACTCATATCATGATAAATCCCCTCCATGATATGTATTCTAGCCGGTTCAACAGGCTGTGTGACTTCAATTGGTTCCGCATTCATTTCTAGCCCGAGTGTGAGTTTATCCAGAGACACAGCGGCCAGCGCCGGTCGCCCCACATAGCAATGCCACGAGCCATATCACCGGAATCATTCGGTTGCTACACTGGGCAGGGCAGTCAACAATCTCTGTAGTCCTCAGTAGACCGTCAGATGTGAGTGTCCCCGCAGAGCTTATTCAAGCAATGTCTCATTGACGTTAGCAGTTACTTCGGTTTCACTTTTGGAGATTTGGAGCGCTTCCCGGATGTGATACAGTGTCTCATCGTACTCGGCATGTTCATAGGCAGCGGTCAAGTGATTGAGGACTGGGTCCGGAATCGGGTGTTTTCGTTCAGACGAGGGGAAACCGAGAGTGCGTATTGAGTATGGGGGAACACTTTTTTGCAAGAGGTATGTCAGACTAGTGAATGGAAAACGTGTCTACTGAACGAGTGCTCGCCGATCTTGAACTCACTCGTGGGCTTACGATTCAGATGCTGGCCATCGGCACGCTGGGAATGCTTGTCGGGTGGACACTGTTCAGTGGCCTCTACCAGTTTGCAACCGGGAACGCGGTAACATTTCAATTCGCACCGAAGTCAGTCGGGTGGCTAGCAACCCCGGTGAACATACTCGTGCTCGTCTTTCTCGGAACTGCGATTCTCGTTCCCCATGAGTGGCTCCACGGGCTTGCAATCCGCTACTACGGTGGTGAGCCTCGCTACGGTGTCGGCGTCGCTCATTTCGTTCTCCCATATGCATATGCGACGACCGACCACGAATTCACGCGCAATCAGTTCATCGTGGTACTCTTGACGCCGCTCGTCGTGATGACGCTCGTCGGTGTTCCCCTAATGCTCCTCCTTGAGTGGGGGTGGCTGGCCATTCCACTGACGTTGAACGCCGCTGGTGCAGTCGCGGACATCTGGATGACACTCATGGTGGTGAGCTACCCGGCACACATTCGCATCGTTGATCATGAAAGCGGGGTCAGAATCCTCGGGCGAGACAGTGATCGACCGCGTTCGCTGTCGATTACGTCGCTCGTCTGGGATGCACTCTCCGGAGCAGCGGTAGCGTTGTTCGCCGTGGGAATTCTCCTAGCACTCGCCGGTCCGATACTCCTCTCGGCCCTCGGTATCGAGTCATTAACAGTCGGGAAGCCCGGAACTCTCACGTATCTCTTCGCGTTCGTCAACACCCCAGAGGAGATTTCGATCAGCCTCGGCCCGGGCGTCCTAAGTGTGGGTGGCCTGCTTGGATTGCTGTATGCGTTCGTCCGGAGCTATCGCCGAAACAAACTAGCACCCACAGATGCCGCATAGGTCTCCCTCCTTTGACATACACCGCCTCGCAGAACGAAGAAGATTTGATTGCTGCAGACACAGTGTATGCCTGTCTCAGTCGTCTCTCGACGTTCGGCAAGCCCAGTACTGAATAGCATTACTCGCGTATCACCGATTTATGGAAAAGGCACCACTGTTCCGTGAAGTACAGCGGTTTCGCCAGCCGTGGATCTGGGCACTCTTCGGTGGCGTTGCGCTCCTCATGCTCGTGTTGGGACCCATCTCGTGGGGTGGACTCGTTGTCGTCGGTGCGGTCGCTTGGCTCGTATACAGTCTTCGTCTCCGAACCGAAGTGAGAGCCGACGGCATCTACCTCAAAATGTGGCCGCTTCATCGCTCGTTCCGTCGAATACCGTGGTCAGAAATCGAATAGTACGAAGCCAGACAGTACAGGCCACTCCGAGAGTTCGGTGGCTGGGGGATTCGTTGGGCACCCGGGAAGATTGCCTACAACGTACGTGGCAATCAAGGAGTCTGGATCGAACAGACGAACGAGCGTGGCGTGCTTGTCGGGTCTCAACATCCCGAAAAGTTCGTCAATGCCATCGACAAGGCAGTACAGTAGCAACCTCGTTACCTCTCAACCGCCGACGAAACTGGGGCAATAAACCGTCATCCAAAACCGATGCTGTATCCATCCTCTGTTTCGGTTACGCCGGGACCGAGAGGCGAAGGGGAGTCCAAAAGGCTCTGCGGCAGACAGGGCGCATATCAGTCATATTGAGATTCGCTGATCACAAGTAGAAGCGTAACACGCGATACAGGTGCGATGGGCTGGGCTAAGGAGCAACAGGCTGGGTGCAGGTGGGAACTACTCTGTGCGATGTGCATCGAGTAATTCGAGTTCAGTGACGGAGCGATAGGCGAGACTCTATTGTAGCGCTATGAGTCTATCCCTGTACGCAGACCACCGGAGCTACCTTCAGAGGGACCCTCAAGCGAAGGATTTTCTATACTTGGCTGAGCAAATGGGTTATGGCCCTCCAAATTGGCCGTGCGATTAGCAACGGCATTCGCCGGAGTGTCTCTCCGGTTGGCATCGCCCTGATGGTACTGACTTTCCTTTATGTGGGGATATTCACCAGTTCGGTGAACACGATTGTCGCTGGAGCGCTCCCACCAGAGATTCGACAAGAAGCACAGATTGGGTTGACGCTACCCCTCTCCAGTGTCGTCGCGGCAGGACTCACGCTCGCTTCCCTGCTGTTTGGTATGGCGATCTATATCGCCGCTGCGCGGGCGCTCACTCGGCAGGGGTCAGACAGCGGAACCGTCACCGGCTCGCTATTCACCCGGCGGATCGGTCGGGCGCTACTGACAGCCGTTGGCGCGAACATCGTCATCGGGATTGCCACGTTCATCGGGTTCGTTCTGCTGGTGATCCCCGGCATTTTCCTCATGGTGAGCTTTGCGTTCGTCGTGTTCGCCATCGCAGTCGAAGACCGTCGTCTCATTGACTCGCTGCGACGCAGTTGGGCTCTTTCACGTGGGAATCGCTGGCGGCTTGCGGGGCTTCTGTTGCTCGTTGGGGTCGTGACTGGTCTCGTTAGCAGTATCGGGTCGCTTGCATCCTTCGTCAGCCCGGGTATAGGCCAACTCGTCACGTTCCTGGTGACTGCCCCGCTTACGATACTTGGGTATGGCATCATCGCCGATGCCTATCTCCAGATACGAGACGAGCAGTCGGGCGGGATTGAGGTGTGAGTCAGTCGGCGACGTAGGAGATATCGAGATCTCACACGGTAGTGGGTTCCAGTACCCTCCCTGTATAGAGGGTCGGATCCATAACCAGTTCGGAAATTGACCTGAGCGATTGAGATTGGTCAGGCTCTGTTGAACCCCTTGAGCCAGAGACAACCAGTGGGCTGCATACAGACAATGCCCTCCGTAGTTTGTCCTGTTTCAGTCTATGAGGAGCGAACCGAACGATTGAACTGGAGCGTACGGCGCATGAGTTCCAGTTCCTCCCTCAGAGACCGAATCCGTCCGAGAGCGTTGTTGTTTATGCTAGTATTTGTTGCGGGCGCTACATACGTTGAGTTCGCATATTCTGGGCCACCAACTCTGTGTTCAGTTGCTTTCTGGATTATTGTCGTTCCGCTGTTGTTCTCCACGACAGTGAACGGTGTTCGAAGTCAGCCTCTCTACCAACCACTCGTCTTTGGCGGATTCATTGCAATTGGTGTCCTCCAGTATCTTGACGGTGACTGGTTCCTTCTCGCGGGAGTTGTTCATTCTTACAGGGATTGTCGGACCGGTTTCTGAACTTCGCAATCAGTATCCCCTCACAGTTTCCAGACAGCAGCAATAGGTTCGTCCTTTGAATAAGGCAGCACAGTCGATCAGGTACTGAATCGTCCAAAAATGCCAAACCAGTCGAATTCGACCGTGGGTCACTGCTGAGCGAGACAATCGTCCAGTGCCGTTACAGCAGCATTGACGTCGTCAATGTCCGCTCGATCACATCGATGCGCCGGATGCCACCATTCGGCCGGTTGGAGAACGAGCGCCTCGTCGGTAAGTTCGTAGCTGGTGTAGCTGAGCCATGGTCGGAATTGCCGCTGGAGTGGGTGCTCTATTACGAGTCCAGCATCCGTCACACGGAACGTCCGCGGATTCAGTACGTTCATTAGAACGACACCGACGAACAACAGATTGTACAGCCACCATCCCCACTCGGAGTTGAACACGAACGCAAAGATGATTCCGAGTGTACTGGCGGTGAAAGCCACCAGAGAGATACCGCCAGCCACACGCCGCCAGTGCCGTGGCCAACGAGCCTCCCACTCAGCTAAATCAACGGCACCCGCTACCCCCGCGTTCGCATGCCGGGTCCGACTCATCGCCACTAGCATTATGCCGAGCAGCATCCCGCCAGCCGTCCCGATCACTGCTAATGGTACAGCGAGGTTGGGTGGTTCGAGGCCGACGGCCACAGCACCGAACACGCCGCCGAACCAGCAGAACGGAAGCACAGCGAGGAGCCAAACAGAGTCGTGGCGGCCGAGACTGACCGCGAGGCCAGGCGTCCGAGTGACGATCGAGCTGGCGACAGCAGCGACACCTGCCACAGCGACAAGGAAGCCGACGTAGAGAACGGCCGCGTCAGTGACGACCCGTGACAGTCCGAGGACGAGCGCCGGAGCCAGAAATGCTGCGACGTACAGACCGGCGACTAACACGTACAGACCGTCCGGCCGCTCGGCGCTCGACTGACCCAGTGTACGACGAGTGTGGGTCGCCATAGTAGACATTACAGCCCGGCCTGGAAAAGACTGACCTCCTGCCCAATTATCCCAACACGTAGATTGCGAGTAGACCGACACTCGTGAGATTGACGACCATGTGTACGACGGTACTCGCGGTCGTCCCCCAGCGGTGACGCACGATTCCAAGAACGAGCGCCAAGACGAGTATTGTCGGAACGCGGGCGAGGGAGACGTCCAAGAGCGCGTGTTTTGCCGTGAAAAGGACAGCAGTGATAACGATACCCGTCGTGAGTCCCTCCGCACGGACGAGCGCTGATTGAACGATGCCACGCCAAGCTAGTTCCTCGGTTACCGGTGCGACGAGACCATGCGCAAGCGCGAAGAGGACAGCGACCCAGAGACCAGCTTCGAGATCGGAGAGGAGAAATCCGAAGGCAGCAACCGAAGTCTCTGTCCCCCCAAGCGACGCGTTCACGAACCCGATGCCGTACACGATGAGTACCGTAAGGGCACCACCGAGGAATCCGAGTGAAATCGTCCGGCCGTCCGTCATATACCCCCAGTCTGAACAATCAATACCGACACGCTGGCCGTATCGAACTGTGAACAACGCGGCGACGGGAAAGCCAACGAGTGTCGCCACGAGGACGCCCACGAATGTGTTGCCGAGGAAGATTCCGACTGACGAACTTATTCCCAGTCCGAACAGGAGTTCAATCACTGTCCACCCACTGGCGATAATCAATCCTGCACGTGTGAGAGGAGACAATTCTGACGGTGAGAGACGGGATGAAACCGCTAATCGATTCCCGAGCCATCCACCACCAAGCATGAATACAACCGCGGCAGCCGTCCCGGGAAGTCCAAAGAGAAGCGGATACGAAATCGGGGTTCCTTCAGCAAGGAACAGTTGCCCTCGGAGGAACAGAAAAATGCCGGTCAGGCCACCGGCAATGAGCGTGGGGGTCAGCCACTGTGCCCGATATCGAATACCGATTCCCAGACCGATGAGAAGTGCAACGATAGCCACAGCGAGGAGAGTGCCGATGTCTTCGAGAGCGTCAGAGAGGATATTCACCGTGCTTGCGGCGACTAGAATCGTACACACGATGCTGAGAATCCCTGCTACAATCCCGGCACCTGTTCGGCTGACGAGGTCTGACCGCCGGTTGATATGAGAAATCATAGTTTGACCGTTCGAATGGTGTTATAGAGATTTTCGAGTTGAAGATTCTAGTACTATTCGGGCATCAATTCTGATAGGTCTCCTTGTGAGGCGCTGTCTAGTTCTGGATGACCTCAGCTGGCGTTTTGCCGTCGAGTGCTTGGTTTGGGCGTTCGTGGTTGTAGTGGTGTCTGAAGCGTCGTAACCACTCTTTCGCGCTGGATTGACTGCCCCTCCAGAAGGAGTGAAAGCGGTCGATTCGCATGGTCACAGTCTGGAACCACTTTTCGATGTGGTTCCGGATTCGGTAGTCGAGCCGACCGCTCAAATCCTGACGTGAGAGGGCAGTCAGGTAGCCGCCACCATCGACGAGAAACACTGTATCGGCGACATCGTGTTTCTGAGTGAGCCGGTGCAAGAACGCCGCCGCGGGGTCAGTCCCGCAGCGGCTGAACACGTCAACTTCGAGAAGCAGCTTTGATTCAGTGTCGACAGCGGCGTACAACCACTTCTTTTCTCCATCGATCTCGATTTGTTTCTCATCGACTGCGACCCGCGACGGCTCCGCCGTCGGCGGGTCGCTCTGTGTTTCAGACAGTGTATGCACCCAATTCCAGACTGCTCCGTGAGATCGGTCGACACCCAGCAAATCTAAGATAGCAACCGTCTCCCTAATCGACAGCCCCGCAGTATGGAGACGCACCCCAAACCGCCGGACGGGTGTCGGGGTGCGCTCATTCTCCCAAACGTCTTGACTGTCCGTTTCTAACGTTTCGCTGAGCAGGTCTGCGAGTGTCATGAACACCTCTCGCTACGGCCTGCTCACTTCTCAATCTATCAACTAGACAGTGCCCCTTGTGACCTATAGTTTTGAAAGTGAGAGGTGTGGTCGTTCCGATCGGAACCGACATTTGGCACAAGTATCGAGTTCTATTAATTAACCTGGAGATAGATAATGTGTTCAAATTATTTGGTTTGGATAACCAGCGTGCTCAATTCTTCCGTTGTATTCAGCAGGTAATCTGTGTCTCCTTCTGACAGATTCAACAGAGCCTTTACTCTGGGTCCAAGTAGTTAGCAGGCGATATCGCAGGAAAGCAGTGATATCGGGATGCAAGCCCGGCACTATGCCAAGCAACCAGGTATGGTGGCTCGGATAGGTCCCTAACGGGACGATTGTACAGATATGTGGTAGCGTAGTATGTTTTGTGATTATCCAACGACGAACTCCGGAGCGGCGAGAAGACACAGCAATACGGTGACCGCTGTCGGCCGAAGGATACCGGCCGTGAGTTGGTGTTCTTTCGGCAGCGATTCAGCAATTGCTGACAAGGCAGATCCGACCATCATTACAAGTAACCAACTGCTGGAGTCGCGGTTACCACCATTCCAAGCGTATAGGTACATCCCCAAGAAAACGAGTGGGGCTGTAAACTGGATTACTGAATTGGGCCGACCGGCGGGTTCACTGAACACAATCTGGTTGATGAAGGAGGGCACCAAATGCAATTCCTCCCAAGATGTGAAAAAAGCCCATCGAACCTATCTTGAGCAGTATGGTTGTAAATGGCTGTGGTGAATCGCCATAGGTTGGTGGGATACACGCTTTACCGCACACTTGGTGTTATAGATGACCTACATCCGTGTGATTTCTCGGAACTCACGGAACCAGGAACGCGTTCGGACGACGAAGTCGAGTGAGCGCTTTCGAGACAGGAAGAAGACCGATCGTCGCTCACCGGTCCCACCCCGGCGCTGCGTTATCGAAATTCGTCGGCTGTAATCGTCTCGAGATACTCAACACTGACGTACCGGAATTCGATACGGTCGTTGAACCCGTGTTGCGGGAGGAGCGTCTCGGCCGCCCGTCCCGCGGGTTTGTCGGTTGTAAGGAGAACAACGTGGTCTGCCTTTCCAGTATGAAGTACTTGAGCAGCAAGCCCCACGAGTGCCGTGTCTCCTTCTCGGTGATATCCTCATCGCGGTCGGTCTCGTTGGCTATAAACCGACGTGCTTCGTCCATTACCGTCGAGACAAGCGGATTGGTGTAGTCGAGTTCATCGGCGACGATGATCCACCCCTCGTTGAATCCATCGGGATTGGGAATATCTCTCGAAGGATACTCGTCCGCTGCCGGATCGCCACCGAGTTCTTCGTAGACGCGCTGGGGGATACACAACGAGAGATTTGCCTGTCGAAGTGCCCGACGAAGCCGTTGAAATTTGCCCTTGTCCGGCCCACCACACCGGACGAAAACGCCGGTATCGGCGATATAAGCCGTCGTCATGCAACCGCGTCGGCGTACTCGGTAGCAACCGGTTCCAGCGCCTGGAGAATAATCTCGGCTTCAAGCGGTGAAAGGTCAAGTTCCCGGGCCGCAATCCGATGGTTGACCACCCCGTCGACGTTCTCGTAGGCGTACTCGAGGGCGATAGCAAGACCGTCGAGGCCATGGCGCTCGATGTAGACGTCGATGTCCTCGTCCTGGTCGCGACGCGCCACAGCGGCGATAAGTGCCGGCGTGATTGTTTGGGTCTCACCATCCGTCGAGAGGGTGAGTCTAATCCACTCAGCGTCGTATCCATACGGGCGTTGATCACGGGTCTTTTCCACTAAGCCAGCCGTTTCGAGATTCTGCACATAGTCGTAAGCGGTCCCCTGTGGAATATCGAGTTCATCGACGATTTCGGACACGGAGACAGGACCGTGTTGCAAGATATGGGCGTACAGCCGAGCGAGTGCCGGCGTGTCGAGAAGGTTGGCCACCGTCTGAAGTTGCTGAATTGGTGGTCGGCCTGACCGGGAAGGTGATTGCGCCATCTCGATTACGAATTATATATAATTCGTGATAAGACTTCCGCCGAAGGATCGGAACTCGCAACTGTTCCCATACTCGCCGAGAGCTAGCCGCTGCCAGCGGCTTTCCCTCGAAGAAGCGGCTCTGTGAGGCAGTTGTAGCATTCGTGCTTACCCGACGACTTGGGTGTGGAAAAGTGGTCGTGATTATATAATCACTCCCAAGGTATGGATGCTCTGCTAATCTCTATGATTACTCGCTACCAAAGGCAGTGCTCAGTTTTTCTCGCATGAACTCGCGGCGGAGCTCTCGCTTTCGCTCGTCGGTCCAATAGTTGAGACTGAGCACCTCAATGCATAGAGCGCGAGCCAGTTGTCGATCTGACATCAAGCCGTATGATACTCAGGACAACCCGTACACGACTCCAGAAGTTACACTGAAGAGAAGTACGACTGACCGAAGCGAAGCAGGTCTCGGTCAAATTCATCCGGATCGTCGACTCGAAAGTGAAAGAGTTGATTTCGCATATCCCCGATTTCAAGCACTAGCTCGCGAATCACGTCCTGTTGATCATCGAAGAGCGATTCGAATTCCTCCCAGTGTATAGAGATGAACTGGGCATAGTGTCCGTAACTGCAATGCTCGATGGATGCCGGTGTTGGTAGTGGGTGTTCCTCGTCAAACGTTTCGGCCAACTGCTCCGATAGCGAATCCCCAAACACTCGCGTGAAAATATCACGCAACTGCATTTCGATCGACTCGATCAACAGAAACGGCTCGAGCAACCGTTTCAGCTGCGTGAGGAGATCGTAGTCGGTCAGAATCCGCCACTCGTCATCTCGATCCACTGCGATGTACGTGTACTCTGCGAGTGCATCGAATACGGCCAGAAGGTTCTCGTCCTCGCTGATGGTGTGTGCATCTTCGACTGCTGCGCCGACCGATATCTTATCGAGCGTTTTGTGTCCGCCCTCCAGTGGATGGAATGCAAGGAGTGTCCGGACGACTTTGACAGACGAGGGACCCTCTCATCAGCTTCCGGTGGTTCGTAAGAATATTTCTCTTGGCGTTCAATTCTGTATGGCGGACGAAGCGCAAACCAATACCATCCAGCGTGGAAATTCGATGATCGACTGAAACGAGACGATCGGTGCTTACTGACGGAGCCACCACCACCCGCTTACAATCACGACTGCCGCGAGTACGGCCACGCCGACGACGAGGGCAGTGTCGCCGCCCGGACCCGACGGTTCTGCGATGGTTACTGCTACGAGCGACGGTTCCATCCGGATCATGTCACCGTTGGTCGTCTCGGCGGTCGCGTTGAGCGCGACGGCGTGGGTGCTCTCGACCGCGTCCTCCGAGACCGTGAGTTCGAAGCCGAGCGTCGCAGTCTCGCCGGGGTCGAGCGCGCTGACGAACGCGCTGGGGGATTCGCTGGTGAACGGCGGGGCCGTCGCGAGGCTGACTCGCACGTCTACGAGGCGCGCGTCGCCGACGTTCGTGACGCGGACGCTGAGCCTGTTGCTCGTGTCGATGCCGTAGCTGGCGTTCACCCCCTCGAACGCGAGGCGGTCGGGCTGGGGCGCGACATCACCGCGGACGCGGAGCGGCGCGCTCTCTCTGGCATCGCCACTCGGTCCCTCGTAGCGGACGGTCACGTCGAGCGGCCGGGGACCGGCCTCAGCCGTCGGGGCGACTGCTGCGTCGAACGTGAAGTCGGCCGTGGCGCCCATCTCGATATCGCCGAGGGCGTACGTCGTCTCCGTGAACCGGACATTCGGCGATGGAGAGGAGATGACGACCACGGCATTGCGTGCCGGTGTGGGGCCACGGTTGACGACCGTCCCGCGCACCTGCCCCTCCTCACCGACAGCCAGCGAGACGTCGGGATTTCGGACGGCGAAGTCGGACTCGGGCGCGACGGCCACCCCGATGCTTGCGGGCCTGGCCGACGCATCGGCACCCCGGTCGGTCCGGTAGTCGACGGCCGCGTCAAGCGTGTAGGTCCCGCCATCCGTGCTGGGCGGCGCGGTCACGTCGAAGGTGAACGTCCGTTCGGCCTCAGACGGCCAGTCCCCGACGAACCGGGTGCTCGCATCCCCTCCGTCAACGGCGAGTGCCCAGCCAGCCGACCGGAGGGTGAGCGTGGCTTCATTCGTCCGCGCCCCGTCGTTCCGGAGCGTGACGCCGAGCGTTCCCGACCCGCCGGCTGCCACGTCGCTGTCCACGTCGGTGACGACGAACTGGCGGTCGGTCCGTGGCTCAACGCCGACGACGCTGGACTCATCGGTCTGCCGGACGCCGCGGTCGTCGTCAAACGCAGTGGTCACCCGAAATGGGTACGTCGCGTTCGTCGCTGTCTCGGTCGCTGCAACCACGTAGGTCAGCGTCCGTCGTTGCCCGGGATCCCACGCGCCGGCGTAGTGGCTCGACGTTCCTGACGACCCGACGCGGACATCGGGATCCAGCGAACCCAGTGAGACGGCCGTCTCGTTCGCCGCCTCGCTGCCGACGTTTTCGAGGGTCACAGAGACCGTGCCGACACTCGCCGGTCCCACGTCGGCCTCGGTGTCGACGACGGCGAACTGGGCTTGCTCAACGACCCGGACTGTCACGGACAGCGTCCTCTCGACTGTCCGCGATCGAGAGAAGCCGCCGCCCTCGTCGATTTCCGACGTGTGCGTGTACGCCACGCGCAAGGGGAGGCGATACGATCCGGGTGAGGCGTCTTCATCGACCGAGATACTGACTGGGACGACCCGCTCGCCACCGTCGGCAATGCTTCCGACGCTCTGCCGGCCAGTGGTGACGGAGATCGGCGCGTCGCCCGCCCGAAGCTGGGTGTTGACGCCGGTTGCCGTGAGAACCCGCTGATTCAACTCCGGGTTCGTCGTCGACATGGTCTCTAGTTCGCCCGCATTGGTGAGCGTTACCGCAAGTGTCGCCTCCTCGCCAGCGGCGACGCGGTTGTCGGCGAGCGAAGCGGAGAGCTCCGGTGCCCCCCTGACGAACCCCACGACAACGCCGGTAGCAAGCAACGAGCAGATGACCACGACGGTCAGCAGCTTCGTTGCGGTTGCGAGTCGGCTCATGATCTCTCCATTGATCGATCCGTCTCAGTGGCAATTCCGCCGTCGCGGAGTGTGGTAGGGTTGTACATTGGATATTGGTAGATCGGCGGTCGGTGGCATCGGTCACGCCATCAGATGTCCCGCCGTTGGAACAGGACGACGCTCACGCCGACGCAGGCGATGGCTCCCGCGAGCAGAAGCAGCGCGCCGGCCACGTCGTAGGTCCCCTCGCTGAGGATGTCTACAGGACTGAAGTACCGCGTCGGGCTGAGGGCCCCGAGCCATTCGAAGTCGGTGTCGGTGCTTACCGTATCCAGCAGGAACAGGCCGAACACCGCACCGATCCCGCCCCGCTGGGCGATGTCGGCGCGGTCCAGGCGGACAGACAGCAGCAGGCCGACGCCGGCACACATCAGCAAATACGGGATCGAAAGCAGGTGAAGCGCGAACAGCGACACCGGGTCGATTGTCTCGTCGATAGCGAGGAGGCCGACATAGACCACGAACGGCGTCACTAGGTTGACGCCGAGGACGGGGACCAGCAACGAGAGGTACTTCTCGACCACGACCCGCGAGCGCGAGATCGGCGTCGCGAGCAGCATGTCCAGTTGCCCGGTCTCGACATCCCCCGCAACGAGCGCGCCCCCGCTGTAGGCGACGTACAGCCCGAGCAACAGGAGCCAGAGGAACTGGTACATCTCGATCGAGAGGAACCCCTCGACAGTCGAGAAGTTCGCCGACCCGACGAATCCCTCCTGGAACGCCGGCGGGAGGCTCTCGACGTACTCCTCGAAGTCGACGCTCGACTCGGCGATGGACGGATACAGGAAGACGATGAGCAGCGCGTAGACCGCAAGCAGGACAGTGAGGACGGCCGTCCCTCGCATCCGTCGGCGGCCCTCGTAACGGGTCACTTCGAACATCAGTCCTCTCCATAGAAGTGCATGAACACATCTTCGAGCGGTGGTTCCTCGATTTCGAGATCGACGATGTCGTAGTCAGCAAGCAGCGACACGAGGGTGTTGTAATCGCCAGTGAACGTGAACTGGACGCCGTCATCGAACGTTTCTCGGTCGAGGATACCCTCACCGCTTAGCCTGGCGAGGTCGGCATCGGACCGCGTGTGGACCCGGACACGCTTCCCGCCGCGCCGGAGCAATGCATCAATCTCCTCGAGGGTCACGAGTTTTCCCTCGCGGATGATTCCGACCCTGTCACAGACTCGTCGGATCTCGCCGAGGACGTGTGAGGAAAAGAACACCGTCTTGCCCTTCGATCGCTCTCCCCGGATGAACTCGTTGAACGCCTCCTGTTTCAGCGGGTCCAGCCCGGAAGTCGGTTCGTCCATAATGACCAGTTCCGGGTCGTGCATGAACGCCTGAACGATACCGACCATCTGTTTGTTGCCCCGGGAGTACTCCCGAATCTTCCGGTTGAGTGGCGGGTCGAACAGCTCTAGCAACTCCTCACGCCGCTCGTCGCCTTTGAGCGACGATTGGTAGTCAAGGTACTCGCGGCCCGTGACCTGTTCGTCAAGGCCTGGATCGCCTGGCAGATACCCGATGTCAGCCTTCGCTTCGAGGAGTTCGTCTTCGTCGCGAACGTCATGGCCGAGCACCGTCGCGGTTCCCTCGGTCGGCGACTGGAAGCCGAGCAAACTGCGAATCGTCGTCGTCTTCCCCGCGCCGTTCGGCCCGAGGTAGCCGAAAATCTCGCCCTCTTGAACGGTGAACGTCAGGTCATCGTTGGCCCAAACGTCGCCGTACTGTTTGCTCAGCCCCGATACCTCAATCGCCGCCATGGGCGCAAATGACGGCAAGAGAACATAATATTTTGTACGCTTTTGGTGCTCAGATCAGCACCTCGTCTATGTAAGGCGAGGTGCCACAGACCAAAATCGGCCCGTCACACCCGTTATGAACCGGGTGGATCTCGGCAGGGACAGCCCCTACCAGATAGCGTACAGCATCGTCGCCGAGCTGTTAGCCGTCGCGAACGGCCGCGATCCTGGCCATCTTGCGGAGCGCGCAGGACCGATTCACGACCGAGTGGAGGTTCGGTCCTCGTGACAGCAGACGACTCGGGGGCCTCATCGATGCTCGCTCGGACCTGGGAGATTGCGGCGAACTACAAACGCCCAGAAGATTTCGACATCCCACACGCACCACGGTTCCTCTCAGAAACGACAGGCGAGGGAGCCACCAGACTGGTCAGCAGAGACGGCACTGTCATCCTGGAAGCGTCAGTCACGAGCTCCGTCCGACGGTAGTAGCCTTAGTGCCGGTACTCGACAGCCTACATCAATTAAATCTGTGACAACGGATTACGATAGTTCTACGTAGTGGGTGTCGGCTGTCGCCGTGCTGTTGACGGGTTCTATTCGCAAGCGGAGCCCCTGTCTATCGGCCGGGATATCGAAGATAACCACTCCGTCAATAGTCACGTCGGGGCTGGGTCTCCGGAGAACTAACGCTTCGTCGTGGAAGACCATCGCTTGACTATCCGTGGCGTACGTTTGTCCCTCACTATCGACGAGTGTGAACACGTCGCTGGTGAGGCGCGTCGCGTTCTCTCCGAGGTTCGTCACCTCGAGATTGATAACCACGAACCCCTCGTCGGCGCTGACGCCAAATTCCCCGCCGACCTGATCGGTTCGATTGAGCTCAGTGACAACGTAGCGGAGTTGAGAGGACCCGGTCCCGACGACGAACGACTCACTCGGAGTGTGTTCCGTGGATTGGGGGCGTGCTGTGTCGGTTGGTGTGGTCGTTGATGTCACGGCGGACGTTGCAGTTGGCGTCGAGACTGCGGTTGCAGTACTCTCTGTCTGACCGGTCGACCCGTCCGGTCCGCCACCGGGACACCCAGCGAGAAGGATGACAAACGCCATCACTAGAACTCGGTAATCCATACACCACACATTGAGCCATCCGATAGTAATGATTTTCACTTGACAGTTTCTGAGAACGCACCTCGCCACGGTTCACGATAGTCGAATCGCAATCAGGGACATGGTAACCGTAGCGGATGGGCGATTGTGTGGTATGTACGGGATGAGAAGCACCCGTCTGCTTCAGGGGCGCTGCCGGGAGAGGTTTGTTTTAAGAATCGTTATTGAGTGCGCTGTCCTTGTTCATTAGAGCGACGAAACGGCTGCTCGGGAACCATACGTTTTGTTCGATAGCCTTCGAAACCCGTCGGAAGGGATTAATTATTCGGCTGAGATGACCTCGGCATGAACGTGAACCCAAGTGTATTGAAGGCATATATTGACCATTTCCTCCCACGGGATGTCGTCGGTCCGGTCCTCATCGTCTTCTCATTGGAAGGCGTAATCGATGGGATCTTCAATCTATACGTCCCGGACGAGTATGCGACAATCGGATGGGGGCTCGTGTTTATCCTCGCTATCATCGTCGTCGCCTATTGGGGGACGGTCGATGAACAGGCGGTTGAAGAGCTACAAGAACGAATCGAAGAGATAGAAGAACAGGAATCAGCGGACAACGGAGCCCCCTGAACTACATACTGTATATTATAATTTGATTGACTCATCTCTCGTCCGTACTGCCCACTGCGGTCGTGAATAGATTCGCTGAGCCTTGTTTAGACGGTCCAGAAGGCGTCAGTTAGTGTCTATGTCGGGAAGGTAGAACCAATCCCTGAGTGCCTCTATGTCCGGTTTCGTTGGTCCGGTAAAGGCAGTAGAAGCCAATCTGCACCGCATCTAAACAAGGCCTATTCGCTGTATTCATAACAACGGATAACGGAGATGGTCGCGGTCGAAATGTGCGACAACGGAGATGGTCGCGGTCGAAATGTGCGACGGGCAGACAGTCAGCAAAAGGCATGGTTCCATTGGAACCAGTGGCGTTCATCATCGGTCTGCAGGGCCAATCATGGTGAGCCGCGGCCCATACCGCCCCCGCTCGACGGTCGCTTCGACACCGAACACGTCCGCGAGCAGGGCCGGTGTGAGCACCTCCTCGGGATCGCCTCGTGCGCGGATTCGACCATCCCCCAACACGACCATCTCGTCGGCGTACCGCGCGGCCTGTTCGATATCGTGTAAGACGAGTACGACCGTCGTCTCGTCGTCTTCACGGAGCGTTCGCACGACATCCATCACGGCGAGCTGGTGGCGGAGGTCGAGGAACGTCGTCGGCTCGTCAAGCAAGTGGATGTCGGCGTCCTGTGTGAGCACCATCGCAAGCCACGCCAGTCGCCGCTGACCACCGCTGAGGTCAGCCAGCGGTCGATTACGGAGGTGGTCGATGCCAACCGTCCCAAGCGCCCTGTTGACCGCGGCAATGTCTGCCTCTTCGACCGTATCGAGGAAGCCACGGTGGGGGTACCGGCCATGGTAGGCAAGCTCTTCGACCGTCAGGCCGTCCGGCCCGGACGGCTCCTGGGCGAGCCTGGCGAGTCGACGGGCGCGCTCACGATCACCATACTCGTCGAGGGACCGACCGTCGAGTGTCACTGACCCGGATACAGGGTCCAGCCGCCCGGAGAGTCCCCGAAGGAGTGTACTCTTCCCGCTGCCGTTCGGGCCGATGAGAGCTGTGACCTGTCCGCGTGGGACAGTGAATGTGACTTCGTCGACGACGGGTGCTTCGGAATCCGGATACTGCAGTGTCAGGTTCGTTGCTGTGAGCGTCGCGTCGATGTCGGGCCTTTCTGCAGTCGCCGCTCGATCTTTACCGTCGCTCATCGGAACCCTCCGAATCCACCGTGTTTTCGCATCAGATACAGGAAGTACGGGCCGCCGAGTAGGCCCGTGACGATACCGACCGGAACCTGCGCGGGGTTGAGTACCAGCCGGGCACCTGCATCGGAAGCGACGAGCAGCGCCGGGCCAGCGAACGCACAGCCAACCAGCAGTCGCTTGTGGTCAGTGCCGACGCTCCGACGGACAATGTGAGGGACGACCAGCCCGACGAACCCGACGATGCCTGCGGCGGCGACGCTGGTCGCTGCCGCGAGCACCGCGACCGCCGATAGCAGGAACCGCACCCGCTCGACCGACAGCCCCAGTGAGTCGGCAGTTTCCTCGCCGAGCGTGAGGACGTTCAGCTCTCTGGCACCCGCGAACGCGCTGCCGACGGCGATGACGGTCCACGGCAGGAGCATCCGCACCTGCGCCCAATCCGCCCCGACGAGAGACCCCGCTGTCCACGCGACGACGCCCTGCGCAACCCCGACGTCCTCGATGAGGAGGAACAGCCCAGTCTGTATCGACCCGAAGACGCTGGAGACGATTACCCCAGCCAGCACTAACCGGACGGGATTAGTTCCGCCCTGCCATGCAATCGCATAGACAAGCAGGAACGCGATACCGCCACCGAGTGCGGCAAATAGCGGAAGGAAGGGGAGCAGCCCTGCGAAGACGACGACAGTAAGCAGGACCGCCAGGCCAGCGCCGGACGACACCCCGAGGACGAACGGACTTGCAAGTTCGTTTCTGGTGATTGCCTGAAAGATCGCCCCCGAGACAGCGAGGTTCACCCCGACGAGCAACGCGACCAGCACCCGCGGGAGCCGGATCGTCCACACGACGAGCGTCCCAGTCTCGTACTCCGGCACTGTTCCACCGAGAAGGAACGCCCGCCACGCTGCCCCGTTAGCGAGGACAGCTGGATTCGCAAGCGTTCGCCATGCATCCAGCGGTGCGAGGGGGTAGGCACCGAAACTGAGTTGCAGCGTCATAGCGACGAGGACCACGCCAACACTCCCGGCAGCAATCATGACGAGTTCCCGGGAGACCCACGCGAGCCGCCGGGTTGCCGCCGGCCGCTCGCCGTCCCCAAGTTCACTTGCCATCGGTACCTCCAGAGACCGAACTACAGGACGACAGATTGGGCGTGGAGGTCCGGCTCATCCGCCCTCAGTAACCATCCGAGCGACGCGATCGCGGTCGAACAACTCCTCCTCACCAAACTCGTCGGGGTAGGCGATCCGAGCGGCCTGCTCCGTCTGGAACAGCGAGATGAGCGGTCCTTGGTAGTTGATACCGCCCGCATGGACTCGGTCGTTCTCGACTGCCGTGAGGTTCCGTGCAACCGAGTGCTCCCGCATGTGGCCGAGCACGAACTCCCTGAACGACTCTTCGAGAACGAAGTCGTCAGCGAACTGTGTCTCCATGACGATTACCTCCGGGTCAATCCGCGCAATCGTCTCGTAGTCAATTCGGGTCCCCCACTCGGGAATGCCACTCCCCTTGAGGGTATCATCAACCTCAACGACCTGCCACTGGAGATCAGAGACGGAGTCGCCGATGTACTGCGGGAAGAACGACCGCGGTGGGATGCCTTGTGGCCGCAACAGGAGCAACTCAACCCTGTCGTCGGGCAGGCGCGACTGGATGTCATCCGTGAGCTCTGATTGGATGGCCTTCCACTTCTCGTACCGGGACCGCCGACCGAAGAGGCCCGCGACCTTCCCGAACACCTCTGACAGCGAGTAATACCGGTATGTGTGCCAGACATCGTGTTGCTCGCGAATATAGTTTCCGAAGAACGGACCGACGTTCGTCGCAATCTCTTCGACATCAGTCTCCGTCCAGCCGAACGTATTCGTCAGCCAGGCAGGGTCTATGAGGTGGATATCAGCGTCGACTGCGTAGAACGGTTCCTTCGGCATCCGGGTGCCTCGCGAGAGGGCCGGATAATTGGTTTTATCCAGTGTAACGCCAGGAAGTTCCTCGTAATAGCCGGTGTAGTAGCGCCGTGGCGAGCCGATTCCTCCGAGCTGATCGGCCAATCCCAGCGCGACACCCATGTCGCAATAGATACCGTCGTTTGCGACCCACCGCTCCGGGGGTTCGTCGAACGTGAGGCAACCCACCGGCTCCATGCACGCCTCGTAGGACGTCGATGTCGTTGTCTCCGTTCTCGGCGACGGCGTCGCCGAGTCAGTCGGTCCGGCTGGATTGTCACTCGTTTCCGTGTCGATCGAGTCACCTTGGTCGCCCAGGCTGGTGAACCCACAACCCGCCAGACCGGCCGTGGCGGCGCTACCAATCGCCGCGAGTACCTGTCGACGCGACCGTGCATCTCGATTCATTGGTGGCTCACCTATCGATGAATCGGTGTGTTAATGGTTGTCCCATTCTAGAAACAACGAAGGGTCTGGCCAGTCATATTTTTGGGGGTCACTGACGAGAAATTCTGGAGATGGGAAACCGCATTTGCTATATATCGATCCCACTCAGGTCACAAGTCGGTTGACATCATATGAGGACAGGGGGATGTGCTCGGATTCTAAGTACTGTTCCATAGAGGGGCGATCCGGCAATTTGAACCTGAAGATCTCTGCGTCTCAGTGGTTCGAGGACAGTGAGAGCAGTCATCCGGAATCAGTTACCTTGTAACTTATTATGGTTACGTTCAGAAAGACAAATATGGAGCGAGACGAGGGGAAAAATTCTAGCGGAACCGACGGCGCCGAGCGGGTGGCGGTCATTGGGGACTTCGATGTTGAGGAATTCCTCGACACAGTCGGATTCGAGGAAAGATCAAACATCCTCACTCGCCGCCAAGTGGAGGTGCTGGCGCTGCGGGAACGGGGATTCAAGCAGGCGAGCATCGCCGACCAATTGGGAACCTCGCGAGCGAACGTCTCCGGAATCGAGGCCAGTGCCCGTGAGAACGTCGCCAAGGCCCGCGAAACAGTTCGGATTGCGGATCTGCTATCAGCGCCTGTCCGAGTCGAGATTGCCGCCAACAGCGATCTCTACAACGTTCCCTACCAGGTTTTTGATGCGTGTGACGACGCTGGCGTGAAGGTGAACGAGGACGCCCCCGAACTTATCAGGCGTATCAGCGACGCCGCTGATGACGTAATTGAGGGGCGGGAAATACGCGAGCGGCTCGTCGTAACCGTCACTGGCGACGGGGACGTGTGGGTCCACAGGATATGAGAGCGACTCGCCGAACGCTCCGGGAAGTTCCTGACTGAGCCCCATCGGTGAGCGCTGCCGGTAGTCAGGCACACAAGGGAAGCGCGCAGACGTGCCAGTGTTTCTGTCCACGTGTGCTCGGGTACAACAACTGAATCCCGTGGACGCCGATCACCACAGATCGTATCGACGGACGAATATGTGGGCAACGATGCCGACGACGAACGCAACTCCGAGATTCACGAGGAGTCCAAGGATTCCGATGCCGATCACCAAGGGGTACTCGTCAGCCTTCTCAATGCTGGTTCGCCCCAGTTGGAGCGCAATCAGGGCGAGTATTATGCCGAGCATTGCGACGGGATACGCGTTTACAATCTCGACCGCCAGAAGAGCCACGGTAACGTAACCGAGGCCGAGTATAACGTTCGCGCCGACTGTTCGGGCTCCGAAGGCGTACTTTCCTGCCACGCCACCACTGCCATGACACATTGGGAGGGCGCCGAACGGGATTGCAATCAGGTTCATGAAGCCCATGCTCGTCGAGAGGTCGTCGGCCGAGACATCACGGTCGAAGTAGTCCGCCAGCAGGACCGACGTTGCCAGTGCGGCGTTGCCAAGCGTCATCGCTAACTGGGCGACAGCTGCCTCAAGGGCGGAGAGTGTGAGGTTGCCCGAGCCAAATAGCGCCATGCTGTCCGTCGGCGGGAGCGACGGGGACGGGAGCCCGGTTGAGAGAACTGCCAACGCGCCACCCAACAGAAGGACGACGAATCCGCTCATGTTCCAGTACCCAAGCGCGATTAAGACAGCCGCGACCACAGCCGCCAACGCCGCTAGCTGGAGGTTCGTACTGCCGAGCCTGATACCGGTCTCAACGAGAACGAGTGCGACACCGAACTGGATACCTCGAACTACCGGGGAACCGATGTACTGGCCGAAGCGCTCCAGTGACCCTGTTGTCCCGATAGTCAGCAGTACTACGCCAAGCAACAAGCCAGCGACGAGTAACTCCCCCGTAGTTATCGAGCCAGCAATGACGAGCGCTGCGACTGCCTTCATCGGCTCGACGGATATCGGAGCCCTGTAATAGAACCCCCAGACGATTTGGAAGATGCCGAACCAGACGAGCATTAGGGCCAGTGAGAGGTCGGTGAGGACGGCGACGGAGACGACAATCGGGAGTACCGTAACTGAATCACCTATCGCGCCGGTGGCCTCCGACCAGGACAACGTGAACGCACGGTCGTCCCTGATCGTCACTGTAATCGCCATTGAACCGGTAAAAAGCGGCTATATACAAAATTCCCACGAGAAACCGTCTTTCATTACTACCGGTTTAAAGTAACTATATTAGATTACGCTTTCCGACAAATCCCTGATTCACTGACCGACAGCAGATTCTTACGTCAATAGAGCAAGATTCAGCTATGGGATTAAGTGCCCGAAATAACCTGACTGGAACCGTAGAATCGGTTAATAAAGGCGATGTAGTGGCGGAAGTCGTGGTTGAATTAGGTGACGGACAAAAAGTAACCTCAACAATCACGCGAGCCTCCGCTGAGCGGCTAGAACTCGAACAAGGCGACGAAGTCTCGGCAGTTATCAAAGCCAGCGAAGTGATGATCAGCACCGACTGAAATACTTCTCTTCGCTCATGGGTAGAGGATTGTTGGTGGCATCATAGCGCAGTTTCTAAGATGGTTTTGAGTGCTTCGTCACCGGGTTTGCGGCGGACGCGCCTCCGTAGTTGGAGGGCTCTGAGGTAGGGTGTGAGTTTGTCTTTGGAGATGCCTCGATGGGGTGAGAGCCACGCGTCGCTGGCGCGACGCGTGGCTCTCGCACGTGTTGACGTGCACGTCTCCATCATAGAGTGTTGATTGGAGTGAGTCGGCAGAAGCATTCCCGCAGTAGACCCACTGATTTACGATGCAAGGCCGCCGATTTCCCGTTACTCTCTCAGGCTGAAGCACATCCAGCGGTTGGGAAAACCATCATAAGGGAGGGCAGGCAGAGAACGACGTGTATGGTTCCGGAGCCAACGCTCGAAGGATTTCTGCGTGACCTGGCTCTACGAATCGGTGCTGGGATAGTCGTCATCGGGATATTCTTCGGCCTTGGCTACCTCAATCGAACCGACTTTTTCGGTCTTTCAGACCTCCTCGGGAACCAGTCGGTATTCTTCGGTAGCGCATTCTTATTGGTCGGTATTGCGTCACTCGGATGGATGATAATACAGCGGTACAGAGCATAACGATGCAGAGCTATCGACTGTCGTGCGTTGAAAAAAATGTGCGACCGCCTCATACTCTGCGTACAGCACGGCTTTCAGACCTCACTCGGGTTCTGTCAGTACTGGTGTGACTGATCCAGAGCGTGAATACAGCACAGAGCCTCCTCATTGCAACAAATCAGTATCAGTTACGGGCGCGTTCCGTCCTTCGCGTAGCAATTGAACCGCATACTCGCGGTTACGATTTGCTCGCCGTCCGAACTCATCAACGAGGCCGTCTACTCACCATGAACGGGTGGCGGACCCAACGGTACCGCGTATGGCTACTACAGGCGGTAGTTACTTTTGTCACGATTGAACACATCGAACTATGACAGACTTACAACAGTATGGACTCTCCGCAATTGATCTCGCTGGAAGCCAGTATACTGTCGAGCAGACTGGACGCGATAAGAACTTTCGCCCCGAATATGAAGCGAGGGATGTTACTGGTGATACGCTTTTTCGCACTACGTACCAGATGTACGAGGGAAAAGACGAGTTTCCATTCGTCGATGCCGATGGGACTGAGATCTGTCGTGTGAAAGCGGTCGATACGTGGGAAATTGCTGGCGATTATCTCCTCACGGACAGTCAGACTGACGAAGAACTCGTTATCCTCGAGAATGACCTTTCGTTTTTGCAAGACACGTGGCGACTCCGTGATGTCGACGATGAATCGCTGCTTGCTGAGATTAGCTCACGCGGTGTACTCATTACCCTCGCACGGAAATTCCTGCCAGCCGGCCAAGGGATCGCCCACCAGTACGAGATAACCGATTTAGAAGGTAATCCAGTCGGCTCAATTGAGGGCGAATTCGCGCTGTTTGACTTTGATCAGTACAAGATCAGTCTTACCGATACGAGTTCGATCCCGACAGAGCCGGTTGTGATTGCAGCGATCGTCATTGATGCGATTCAAGGAAATTGAATCCTCAGCACAATTCCGGATTCACGACACGACCCCTTGGACGTAGATGTGCGCGTACGCACTGGCCCACACAATCGAGAGGAGTTCACCGGCACTCGACGAAATCACATGTAACGCAGGATGTACCAACGTCACTCCCGTTTCGAGTCCGGGGAGAACTGTTGGTAAATATAGGTTGAGTGCACTTCCAATAGCGATGACGACGATGAGGACGAACTTTCGTCGGTAATTCGTTGTGATGCGCCAGCTAATTCGGAGTGATTTGAGAGGACCATACTGGCCGATGACGCACGCCTCGGGCGCGAACCAGAACTTGAACAAGAGAAACAAAAACGGCACGGCAAACATAACCCCGCCGACCGCTGCAGCGACGGGAAAACTGACCATCTCTACCGGCGTGATGGGGAGCACGCCGACCAGAAGGAAGAGTGGAAGCGACACGAAAAACGGGATCGTCATCACCGAAAACAGGATAAGGAGGATAACGCCGACTAACGCCGGTGTCCGGGCGATGCTTCGACGCAGTCCTTCGCGTATCGTGACGGGCTGGCCCGTTAGTTCGCCGGCGACGATCGTTCCTACGTATGCGCGAATCGAGATAATGAACGCAAAAGCAGTCACGGCCTCGGCCACGCCGATTGCGGGCATCGGAAGCAGCGCGATGCTATCCGTCTCAAGAAGGCGGTTGGCGAGGATAATGACGCCAGCGAAGGCGAGAATCGATGGGTAGGAACGAAACAAGCGAACGGACCAGACGAGCGCGTCGAGGACGGTCCGGTTGGTGGTGGTTGTCTTGATGTTGCGGCATTCGAGACAGCCACAGCCCTCAACATCGTCTCGGGCCTTGATCGTCGATGCCACGTCACGCGTGGTTGTGTCGGCGGCGGCAGAAATCCTTCGGCTCGGTGCGTCGGTATGTTCGCTCATTCGGCAGTAACGAACTGGGAGATGGATTCGCCGGCCGCGAGCAGAATCGATGGGGGGCCAAGCAGCGAGGCGAAGGACTTGAACGCGTGTTTGAGACTCGGCCGATCGTCCTCGGTGCCGAGAAAAAGGAGCGTGGGATCCTCGGACACGACGAATACGCTCATCTCACGGCCCTTCTCTGAATAGCAGGTGTCAGTGACTTCAATCACGCCGGCTGCTTCGAGATTCTCCAAGTGGTAATGGACGTTCTGCACGCTCTGGTCGAGTTGGTCAGCAATCCGCGACGGAGTCGCTGGTGTCTCGTTGAGCAGCTGAAATATCTCGTAGGCAGTCTCGGAAGACAACGCTTCGATCACATCTCGCGTCGTGTCGTCATCAAGACTCAGGACAGCTGGGGTATCGCTTCGTTCGACGGTGGCGTCCGTTTGTGTCGGGAGGAGTTGTGGCATAAGTGCAGTTAGGTTCTGTGAATGGCGGTCGTGGGGATCTGGTTCGATCGGTGGCTGGTCGAAACTATTGGTCGTGATTGTTGGTAGGTGTTTCTGTTGATTTCGGGGGGGTTGGTGAGACAGCGATTAGTTGCATATAGTAGGCCGTGTACACGGTATAGAAGTACGCGAAGCCGATCGCGGAAAGTGCAATCCCAATCGGGAGCAGGACAGCAAACGGAATCCCGAGGTCGACCGGTAATATGTCAGCTGGGCCAGCGTCCGTCATCGTCAACCGGAGCAGGTATTCGGGAATGAAGAAGACGTTCAGCAGGACGATCCACGCCAGCGAGAATCCTGTAACACTTTTCAGGTTCGAGCGAACGAGCCCAACGCTTCTCCGAAACGCATCAGTAACGCTCTGGTTTTCGATGACGATCGCAGCGTCGTAAAACTGCACGAACATAATGACAATGAGAATTGACACCAACCAGATGAGCATAGATCCGACGCCTGCGACGAGGGCAGCCATCTCATTAATCGCGGCGAGTGCCATCGTTCCGATACCGAGGATGAACCCAATGAGTCCGAGTCCGACAGCGGTACCGAACACGATAAGTATGAACAACACAGTTGCAAGGAGAAGCGGAAGATAATGTGCTCGGGCTGCAGTAAAAAACTGGGTGAGCGACGCGTCTGCTCCGTCAATCGCGGCCTTAGCGGTTCGGATAAAACCACCGAGAACAAACGGGAACACAATTAGCCATGCGAGTGAAACACCTGCTGACAGTAGTGGTGATTGAATCAGGTGATCCACGTACTGGAGTTGACTTACGACCCCGACGAGGAGGCCGGCGACGAGCAGTATCGGATTCGATCGGAGGGTAGTGGAGCCATCTTTGAATGCGGAGACTGTGACCATTGTATTCACGAATAACCGTCGTCATGTATTAGATCGAACGTAGTATCAAAACCAGATTTAACCATTTTGAGCCGTAGTGACCACCGTTTCGGTAGGAACAGCGCAAAGAACAATTTCAATTCGAGTTGTCGCGGTACTGAAACGCTCTGTACAGTCATAGCTAGGTACTCGTTAAGAGTTGCCTCTGATGTCGAAGAGACTCAACGCGTCCTCACGCAGCTCAACACTGCTGACCACGTCGGGAACGCAGCGGTTATAGGGAGTATACTGCGTTTTCGAATGTACACGCGATTTAGGACGTGAGTAAGTACGAATTCGAGTTAGCTGTCTTTCTCTGAGTGAAACCCGACCTAACTGCTATACCCGAATGGCGCTGTCAGCGCCTAGAATTGTCCCCACCCGTTGGACCGGAGTGCAGCAGGCAAGCGACGACGCACTCCATCAAGTGTCAACTGTTGATACCGGACCAGAAGGTCAAGCCCAATTTGAGATCACGAACCAGGGCGAAACGTCGCTACTCGTTCGGTTCGTCGACATCTCTATGGACGTTCCAAATCCGACGGTTGATCCGTAGCAAGAATCGTTCGACCTCTCGGCACTTGGTGGTTCTCCGTAGATGTAACGATCACTCCTTTTTTGAGGTTGCTTGAACGGTACCATCGCTATCGTCCTGTCGAGATTTTAATACAGTCATCTGATAAAGTGTCTTGTATGTCCGAATCATCTACGATCGACTCAGAAATCTCAGACTGGTTGACTCTTGATAAGGACGAAAGGATTGTGTGGTCTGGGAAACCCCACGAAAGCAGTTTAATTCCGGCGTTAGTCGTCGGAGTCCCCCTCTCCCTCGTCCTCATTGGGCTATTCATTATCGCCGGGTCTTATCTCCAGCGCGAGAATACACAGTACGTTGTGACGACCGATGGGTTGTATAAGAAGACAGGAGTCCTCTCACGTGACGTCCAGCGCATCGATTTCGGAAAGGTCCAGAATACCTCCTATAGCCAGGGATTCTTCGGCTCTCGGTTCGGATACGGAAACGTCGATATCTCGACCGCTGGCGGCTCCGGTATCGAGATGCAGTTTCGGTCAGTCCCCAAACCGCGCGAAGTTCAGGAGCTCATCAACAAACGTGTGAAGGGCAGCCGTGGTGAACCGACGACGGAATCGGGTGAAACCAAGCGTGATGTGCTTGACGATATCCTCGTCGAACTCAGAGAGATCCGCTCTACTCTCGAAGCACAACAGGAGACTGCAGGAAACACATCGGCCATGACGTCCAACATCGGTAATGCGGCTGAGAAAAAATCAACTGGCGAGGACGACACCAGCGATAATGAGTTCGTGAGTAGCAACCAGAATGCCGAGACCTCTAATGCTGATCAAGAGTTGGATGACGAACGGTAGCCAGCCATGACGGAGTCAATCGATCCGGCTATCCCGCTCGATTCCACCGAATCAGTCGAGTGGTCCGGTCGCCCGCGAATCACTACCATCCTTCCAGCAGTCGTGATTGGCGCTCTGTTATTCTCTTTCGGAATCGTCGTCAGTGTTGCTGAAGAGACCCCGCTCTTCCTCGCTGTCGTTCCACTCGGGGTGGCGATCCCGCTCTGGAAGTATTTCGCTCTCCAGGGTGTACAGTACGTGATAACCGACGACGCACTCTACGTCAAACGCGGCATCTTTACCCGGTCTGTCACACAAGCAAACCTTGAAACCGTCCAGAACAGCTCCTTTGGGCAGGATATCACGGGGTCAATTTTCGGATACGGCTCAGTCACGTTCGAAATCGCTGGTGGGGGCGACCTTTCGTTCCGGGCGATCGAAGACCCACGTGCAATCCGGGAACTCGTCGATCGAACAGCCTTGAACGACGATGGTCTCGGTGGGGCCGATCGACGGGAATCCGTTATCCCTGGAGATCTGACGCAATGGCAACAAATTCGAGACGAGATACGAGCGATTCGTAACTCTCTCGAAGGATAGTCGTTTGGAAAAAGCTAGAGGAGCAGAGTGTCATACAACTCTTCACAACACGTTACTTTCATATATTATGCACCGGATAAAATATGGAGGAGGTCTGCGTATTTAATGATAAGAAGTATCTCACTGTTGATGATAGTTAAGTGTATAGACACTCTCCGACATCTGTACCGAAGACTGAATAACCGAGTACTGGACCTTTCCCGTGTGTCGTACGCTCTCCTCATCGGCTTCGTCTCCGCTGTGGCCGTATTTGTTGTTAGAAGTCTGCTTCCGGGAGGCGGCATTATACTCACAGTTCAAATGCCTGTGAGCCATGGCTGTGTGCAACCGGCATACTACCTGGCCAGCTCTAGCAACCTGTGCGCGGGACAGATTCGGATGCGGATCTGTCTGTCTCGTCAGCGGTTCGCTATCGTCCAACATCCGCGATGGCGCGGAATGCGAGCGCCTGAGCCTCTTTGATCTCAAGCAGCCTCGTGGTACTGAGTGACATCCTACAACGAGTCGGAAACGTAGCGTGGGATATCTACGGAGACGAAACCTGTCAGACACTACGTTCTCGACGATCCGTTTCGAACGCAGGAACCGTCGATCCAGCCGTCAGGGTCTGGCGACCATAGTGGATGACGATCGCCCCCGCGATCAGCCAGATAGGGACCGCGTAGGCACCGAGCACTGGGATACCTGCCCCGGAGAGGTTACTGACGAACGCACCCCCGAGCCCTGACGCCGTGTTGATACCGCCGTGGAGTACCATCGCCAGAAGGATGCTCCCGTCGGTGTTGTTGAACAGCCACGTGAAGATGATGGCGAACCCGACGACGAGAATCGCATACAGTGGGAACGGCTGATCGCCGTAGCTCCCAATCTCCAACACGAACAGCGGGAGGTGCCAGGCCGCCCAGACGACCCCGATGACAACACTCGACGTTAGGGCGTCGAAGCGGTCTTGGAGAGCTGGGAGCGCGACGCCTCGCCAACCAAATTCCTCCTGTCCACCACCCATGACCACCATGAACACCAACATGATTGGATACATCGGCACGTACCGCGTGATCCTGTCAGCGGCGAAGTCACCAGTGACGAAGACGAAAATCCCACCCATGACGACGCTGGCGAGCACGGGCAGGCCTAGCGCGACCGCGTACCAGCGTTTGCTGACTCGCCAGTCGAGTCCGTCATGCAACCAGGCACGGACGCTTTCGCCGCGGAGCCACGTCAGCGCGACTGCCGCGATCGCGGGCCCGAACCCGCCGGGGATGATGTGCAACTTCGACACCGAGGACTGGAGGCTCAGCGGGAGCCAGAGTGTCCACGAGATGCCGAGTGCGAATGCGAAAAACGTCGTTGCAGGACGTTCGTCGGCGAGCGATGCGAGGCGTGAATCGCGGATGGAGACTGGACGTCCCGTCATCACATCCAGTGCTTCGACGGGTGTATCAAAAGCAGTACGAGCAGGGCTTCAGGGGCTGAAGTGGTCGCCACGCCTTTACTGGCCTTCTGCGAATAGCTACCAATGAGTGAGGATGAGCCGGATATCGAGACTGTCGCTGGTCTCCTCGAAGACCAGACGGTCCGGGAAATCCTCACCGAAACCAGCCGAGAGCCCATGTCAGCACACACTCTGAAAGACCATTGTGACGCGTCAGGGCCGACGATCTATCGCCGCCTCGAACGATTGCGCGATGCCGACTTTGTCGTCGAACAGACCCGCCCGGATCCGGATGGCGGGCATCACCGCCAGGTCTACGCGCCCAACCTCGATCGCATCACCATCGATCTTGGGGACGGGAACCTGTCGATTCAGATCACGCGGCGCGAGCGCATTGTCGACCGGTTTACGCGACTCATCGAGGAGATGTAACCATGTTCGACGTTATCCGGGCAATCCCGAGCGTGTTCGTGCTTCAGACCGGCGGGCAGCTATCGGGACTCGTGCAGTCAGGTCTGTTGGCATACGAACTGGTCGGAGCCACACTTGGTGTGTTCATCGCGTATCTCGCGTACCGCGGTTACCGCCGCAATCAGAGTCGGCCAATGCTGTTCGTCTCGCTGGGGTTTGCCCTCGCACTCGGTGTCCCACTTGTCCTTACGTTAGTGTATCTCGCGCTCCCGGTCTCGGGTGGCCGCGTCGCCGTCCAGGTCGTCACCCAGACCTTCGAAATCGCCGGCCTCGTATGTATCATCTACGGCCTCCGGACCTGAGAGAGTTGTTTCCAAGTGAAAGATATCCGCTTCGGCTCGTGAATCAATAGGCACTTCTCGCTACGGCCTACTCAGTTCTCAAACTCGCTCAACTAGACAGTGCCAGACCAGGTATTCTATAAAATTTTTAACAATAGTTGTTGAGGAAATCACGTCCGAGTGTATATTTAACCGTCGATGACGTACCCCTGTTTTGTTATCAATCCTGATATTCTATCCAGAGGTTATTTCATTTCTCTTTTGAGATATCTATTATGAATAGTTCTTCCACGGGACCAATTTGCGTGCTTCATGTGGATGACAAATCAGATTTTGCCGACATGGTAGCCACCTTCCTCGAACGGACAAGTGATAGGATCACCGTCGAAACTGCAACGAGTGCCAGCGAAGCCTTGGAGCGACTCACCGACGAGGACTTCGATTGTATCGTCTCCGATTACGACATGCCCAGCCAAGACGGTATCGAGTTCCTCAAAACTGTCCGCAAGGACGACCCCGACCTCCCTTTTATTCTCTATACCGGTAAGGGCTGCGAGGAAGTCGCCAGTGACGCTGTCTCTGCGGGGGCGACCGACTATCTCCAGAAGGAGAGTGGAACCGACCAATACACGATACTTGCTAATCGCATCCGGAACGTAGTCCAGCAGTATCGTGCCAGCCAGCGTGCTGCCGAACTCGACCGCGTCCGCACCCTCCGCAGCAACGTTAACCAGGCGCTCGTCCGTGCGGAGTCGCGTTCGGACGCTGAGACCCGCGTCTGTGAGATTCTCAGTGAGGCCAATCCCTATCACTTTGCATGGATCGGCGAAGTCCATTCCAGCACCGATGCGATCACACCACGAGCGTCGGCAGGCATTGACGAAGGCTACCTCGAGGAGATTACGGTCACTGCTGACGGGACCGACACCGGACAGGGGCCTGGCGGTACGGCCGCCCGGGAACGTCGTGTCACCGTCACCCAGAACGTCCAGGACGGTCCCAACTTCGACCCTTGGCGTGAGCACGCCCTCAAGCGCGGGTTCCAGGCAGTTGCCGCTCTTCCGCTAGAATACGATGACACACTCTACGGAATCCTCAGTGTGTACGCTAACCGGCCGCATGCGTTCGATGCGACCGAACGTGACCTCCTCACTGAAATTGGCGACGACATTGCGCATGCAATCCATTCGTTGGAGATACAGGAGCAACTCCGCGAGGAACATAAGGCCCTCGAACGCTACGAAACGATAATCGAAGCGTCTGGTGATCCAGTGTATACGCTCGATTCGGAGGGGAAATTTATGTTCGTTAACGACGCACTTACCGAACTCACCGGCTACAAGGAATCCGAGTTGCTGGGTGAGCACATCTCGATAATCATGAATGAGGACGATATCATTACGGGTGAAACGATGATCAAAGAGTTAGTGCGCAGCGACGAGCAATCCCGTGATACATTCGAGATGGACCTGGTATCCGCCGACGGTGATCAGCTTGTTTGCGAAGCTCACATCGCGTTGCTACCGTTTGACGAAGAGTTTCGTGGGACGACTGGCATCATACGTGACATCAGCGAGCGGACGGAACGCAAACGGAAGCTCGAAGAGACGAACGCGGTACTCTCGACGCTGTTCAAGACGCTTCCTGTCGGTGTTCTTGCCGAAGACGCATCCCGAAACGTGCTCGCGGTCAACAGGCGGCTGTTTGAGTTGTTCGAGTTCCCCGGCACTCCAGCGGATGCGATCGGCATGAATTGTGAACAGCTAACCGTACAGGCCAGTGATATGTTCGTCAACACCGACGAGTTTGTCGGCCACATCAACGAGTTGGTGGCCGAACGGAAGCCAACGGACAACGAAGAATTCTCACTGACCGACAGCCGGATGCTCGAGCAGAGTTACCGACCAATCGAACTCCCTGATGGAGGGGGCCACCTCTGGACCTATCGTGATGTTACTGAACAAACAGAACATGAACGGGAACTCGAACAGCGAACCGCCGAGTTGGCGGAGTTGACCAGCCAACTCGAAGACCAGTATCGGTATCTCTTCGAGGAGGCACCAGTTATGATCGTAGAAACACGCGCCGCGGACGAGGAACCAATCATCGAGGATTGTAACCAGTTGTTCGTCCAAACTCTGGGGTACGACACGGAAGACATTCTCGAACAACCGCTAGCGGCGTTCTATACTGATGACTCCCGGCGACAGCTTCTGGAGGACGGTGGCTACGAACGCGCGCTCTCTGGGGAGTTTATGCGCGAAGACCGGAAACTGGTGGCGGCTGACGGGAAACCCGTCGAAACGCTGTTGCGCGCCGTCCCCCGGTACGATGCCACGGACACTATCATTGGAACGATTGCGTTCTACATCGATATTAGCGAACGGAAGGAACTGAAACGTGAGAGAAATCGGCTTGAAGAGTTTGCGAGTATCGTCTCTCACGACCTCCGGAATCCGTTGAATGTCGCACAGGGGCGAGTAGAACTGGCTCGTAAGGAGTGTGAGAACGAGCACTTAGACGCTATCACTCGCGCCCACGAACGCATGGGGACGCTGATCGATGATCTCCTCACACTGGCACGTCAGGGCGGGGAAGTGACTGATACCGAAGCAATCGATCTGGCGACGCTTACAGAGACTTGCTGGGGGACTGTGGCCACTACAGAGGCGACACTTACGACGGATGTTACCCGGACAATCTACGCTGACAAAGGCCGTCTCAAGCAACTCCTTGAGAATCTCATGCGGAATGCGATCGAACACGGTGGCGAAGGTGTGACCGTCACCGTAGGCGAGGGAGATGACGGCTTCTATGTGGAAGATACCGGACCAGGGATTCACGAAGACACTCGAGAGACTGTGTTCGAGATTGGGTACTCTACGGCTGAGGACGGGACCGGTTTCGGTCTGCACATCGTCGAACAGGTGGCTGACGCTCATGGCTGGGACATTTGCGTGACTGACGGTTCCGAGAGTGGTGCACGGTTCGAGTTTACTGACGTCGAGTTCGCTGCTGAATAGACACTCTGTACTGACCGAACGGCGGCTGGTCTAAGAAGTCGTTATTGAAAATATAGATTCGTTGGGCCTTGTTGAAACCCTTGCTGACAAACACGACTGATGAGTAGCGCGAGACAGAATAGATTCCCTCCCAAATCACGCCTCCTCCAGTTCGTTGAGCGTGCTATCGTGTTGGCCCGTCGTACTGTTCTCGGTTCTCGACTCGCTATTCGCGGAGGCGGTTCTCGCTTCGCCAGCACGTCGTCTTGCTCTGTCTCAAAGTGAAGAAGACGACCACGTACCGCGACCTCTTGACGAACTTATCGAAATGCCTCGTGTCCGTGACGCCCTCAATCTCGATTCAATCCCCGCACCCTCGACACTCTGCAAAGCGTTCGACCGCTTGGAGATGGCCGTCTGGCGGGTGTTACTGAACGTCTCGCTCGCAGACTTGCCATTGAACGGTGTCACCGGTATCGATGCGTCCGGCTTTGAGCGGGCGCATGCCTCAACTCACTACACGAAGCGAACGAACCTCACTATTCAGCAGTTGAAGACAACACTGTTGGTCGATACAGCGACCAACGCCATTCTCGATGTTCACGTGACGACAACGCGGAAGCACGATACGCAGATTTCGCCATAGGTACTGGAACGGAACGCGGCGTCGATTACGGTATTGACCGGTTACAAGGGATACGACGACCAGAAACTCCGGCGACTCGCTCGTGACCACGAGATTCGCCCACTCATCAAACATCGAGAGTTTACCCCACTCCACAAGGCGTGGAATGCACGGCTGGACAGCGACCTCTACCATAGGCGGAACATTAACGAGACAGTCAACGCGGCGATCAAACAGAAATTCGGGGCATTCGTCCGGTCACGCCTGTGGTGGAAGCAGTTCCGCGAACTCGTCATCAAGTGCATTGTCCACAATCTGGAGCGAAGCCTCGCCATCTCACACGAGGGGCCGACTGTCCGTAATTCCGAGAGGAACGGACTGCTGAATATAGAGTGTGCATCGATCAAATGGGGAACAGATATAGTCTCGAGCGCTGAATTCGACCGTGTTAGGTGGTAACAATGACCGAACAGAAAGCAAATCTTCGAAGGTGGATGGCACCCTCTGGCCGTGGGGGACAGGTCCTTCCGATTACCCGATGGGTCGCGCGCTTCATTATCCCGTTTCTAGCTGCAGCGTTTCTGGTCCTCTACGGATTGCCCAGCCAGACCACTACGTACTTTGCTTGGACGATCCGGCCCGAGATGACGCCAATCGTAATGGGCGCAGGCTACGGAGCTGGCGTGTATTTCTTTTATCGGGTATCCACCGTTGACGAGTGGCACACGGTCGCACCGGTCTTCCTCGGGATTGCCACATTCACGTGGTTGATGGCTATTGCCACCGTGCTCCACTGGGAAAACTTCAACCACAGTCACTTCACGTTCGATCTCTGGGTCTTCCTCTACGCAGTCACCCCCGTCCTCATTCCAGCGATTTGGGCGCTCAATCAACGAACAGAACTTGGGGAATTGGAAGGAGGCGAACTCCGTCTTCCACAAGCGGTACGGGTGCTTGGTGGTGCCTTAGGAGCAATCGTCACAGCCAGTGCCGTCGTCCTGTTTATCACACCGGAACTCATGGTGGGTGTGTGGCCATGGACCGTCTCCCCCTTCACGGCGCGAATTTTAGCGGGATGGTTCGCTCTCTTTGGCGTCGTTAACGGCGTCGTCGTGCTCGATCCACGCTGGAGCGCCTCCAGAATATTGGTCCAAAGTCAAATACTTGGCTTCACGATGGTCCTGATCGGTGTCGTCCGTGTCTGGACCAATTTCGACCCATCGAACGTATTGACGTGGGGCGTCGTCGGAGGGATGGCGCTGTATATGTTCGCCATACTTCTCCTGTATATCCGGATGGAAACTGGCTAATCGCCTCCCGGATCGACTCAATTCGTGTTTGATGGATCCGTGCTGTGTATTCAGCAAGACTGCTGAAACCTATCAATGAGTGAGGGTTTCAACAAGACCATTCGTTTCAGTTCTGGACGAGCGAGTACGCCGCTCAGTAGGTTTGCGTGTTGACTCCTGATTGAGACCAATCTTCTTCACTGAGAGAAACTTCTACTACCTATGGATTGGCTCGCTGCGTATAATGGATTTCTCGTCCGTGTTGGGCTGTATCTCGTGATTTTCTGGCCGACGGTCGGCTACTACGTCTATCGAGATACCATGAAGCGGAATTTATCGTCGCCAAAAGTCCGAGGGGTTGCATACGGAGCGTTCGGGATATTCGGGTTGGTGATTTATGTGTCCCAGAAAGCGAGAACCGAGGCTGACTCTGCGTGAGTAAATCCATATTAGTCGGCGCATCCCCTTATTTTAAATAAAATAATACAGGGTAAATTTTTGAATCGGTGTGCTGGTTTACGTAGTGGACAGGGGAGACGGTTGTATCATAGTCCACATTGTCCCCTCTGTCCACTTTGTTTCGTGTTTCCGTGCCTGTGCCCAGCGGCTGAGTCGGTATATCGGCTGAAGCCCTGGCAGTGGGAAGAAATTAATCGAACAAGATCGACCGCACCAGCCAATTTACCCGCCCTATTTGAGACAAACTCTAACTCGAATATTTGGGATTGATTTAATTGGGTGGGCTTATACCTCTCTTCACGTATTATCAGTATGGTTTCCTCTCCGAGTGCTGACCTTCTGACGACCGCTTTGGACGTGTTTCCGGCGGAAGCTGCTGTGTTAGCTGCTGATGGAGAGATTCTCTATACGAACAATCAGTGGCGGGCGTTCGGTCTAGGGAATGGTCTCGTCGGTGCGGACGCGGCTACGATCGGTGACAACTATCTCACGGTGACGACCGCTGCAGACGATGCCTCTGCCCAGGCGGCTGCAGATGGGCTCGAAGCCGTCCTCGTCGGTGAGGAGGAGCAGTTCAGTTTGGAATATCCGTGTCACTCCCCCACTGAACAACGCTGGTTCCTGATGACTGTACAGGGATTCGAGCAGCAGGGTGCTCGCTTCGCCGTGATGGGCCATCTTAATATCACGACGCGCAAACTCGCAGAACTCGAAGTCCACGAGCAGAACGCGTATCTCGAAGGCCTCCACGGAGCTGTCCAAGATATGCTGCAAACCGACTCTCAAGAGGAGGCCGCTGAGCGGGCCATCCTGTATCTCGACCGCATTCTCGATTTCCCGATCGTCGGCCTCTGGCTCTACGATGAGTCTCGCGAAGTTCTTGAGCCCGCGGCAGTTTCCGAACGAAGCGACGCCCTTCTTGAAACGATTCCAACCTATGAGGGGGGTGAAAGCCTTTCGTGGGACGTGTTTACCACGAAGGAAACGCGCGTGTTCGATGACCTGACGAGCGTCCCAGAGCGGCACAATCCTGAGACACCGCTTCGAAGCGAACTTGTTCTCCCGCTGGGGGAATATGGCGTGCTCAACATCGCGGCAACCGAACCGAATGCGTTCGACGAAAGGGATGTCACGTTGGCTGAGATCTGGGCCGGCACCGTGACTCAGGTACTGGCCCGGCTCGACCGTGAAGCACAACTCCGCGAGCGGGAACAGGAGGTGCTCCGGGAGCGCGACCGGCTAGAGGAGTTCGCAAGTTTGGTGTCGCACGATCTTCGGAACCCGCTCAGCGTCGCGACCGGCCATCTTGAATTAGCCCAAGAAGACTGCCAGAGCGACCATCTCGAAATTGCTGTGGAGGCACTGACCCGGATGGAACAGCTTATCGAGGATTTGCTCACGCTCGCCCGCCAAGGCGAGGCTGTCGGCAGCCGTGATGCGATTCATCTTCCATCGCTGGTCGAGGGTTGTTGGGCCACCGTCGAGACAGGTGATGCGACCCTAACCGTGGCGACCGATCGTACAGTGTTGGCCGACGAGAGTCGGTTGAAGCAGGTGTTTGAGAACCTGTTTCGCAACGCCATCGAGCACGGTGGCGGAGATGTACACATCACAGTGGGCGACCTCGTTGATGAGTCGGGCTTTTTTGTTGCGGATGACGGGAGCGGCATCCAGGAGGCCGACCGCGAGACGGTGTTTCAGGCTGGATACTCGTCAACGACCGAGGGGACGGGGTTCGGGTTGAAGATCGTCCAAGACATCGTGGAAGCACACGGCTGGGAGATTCGAGTCACAGACAGCACAGAGATGGGCGCCCGGTTCGAGATTACGAAGATCGGCTTCTTTGATACATAGATTCCCTGTATCGACCGCAACCGGGATAGAATCTGTCACCTGTTGAGGGTTTCAACAGAGCCTGGTGATTGGACCAGGGTGTTCTCGTCAGAACGCCCTTTTCTGCGGTGTCGTCAGAGCGTATATTCAGTATCGTAATCGTGTCTGTTTCGTTACGAAGTAGCTGAGTCATTCGCAGTTGTCTATACCGGTACGGTAGCTCGGGCATGGAAAAAACAGTGGCTAGAAAGTGAGGCGTTCAAACAACCGTCGGATGAACCCCGGCTGACGCGAGTCGTGCGAGTAAATTGTAACAGTCGTACAGCCAGGGTTCGGGAATGTTGGGCGCACGTCGAACAGCGCTCCCCGGAGGCTGTCGTCGACCCCGCGACGTACCAACAGGTCGGGCTGAGAGGGCTGCCCACCATCAGTTCTGAGCGATTCCGAGTGGACCGGCACCGAGAGCATCTTCGACAGCTCCGCCTGATACTCAGATACAGTCTCGCGTTGTGTATCGGCCTTTTTGTCGCTAACAGGGTACCAGAGCGAAATTGCACCGTCGTTAGCCGCCGCGATAGCCTCGGCAACGTTCACAGCGAGAGGTGGGTACGGACCACGTTCACCCGAGAGAACGACGTGTTCCGGTTCGTCGTATCCGAGGTTATCAACGAGCAACACGTCACAGGATGCGTGTCTAACGACCCAGTCGATTGGGTCCCCGACCAGTCGAGACCGAAGCCGGAGCGGTTCGTGTTCGGCCACAATAGTGTCGACACCACGGCGTTTGGCGAAGTTGACGATGGCGTGTTTCGTGTCGTGGCTGACGATTTCATCAGCCTCAATATCGATGTCGAGGTCATCCGCCAGCGCCTCAGTCCGCCTCTCAAAGGAGATATCCGACGAAGACTGGGCCGTCACATCGTCGGTTAGCGGGGCTTGGTCGGGTACCTCCTGAAACCTGACGGCGACGACACGGCCGTCGTCAGGCCTGACAAGGTCGGCCGCCAGCTCGATAAGAGCCCGTTCGCGCGCACTGCCATCGTTTTTTGTCAGGGCGACAAGCACCTCATTGCGGTTCTCGTCAATGGTGGATTCGACCTCGGTGAGTGACTCTCGACCAACCTGTCGGCGGATAGCATCGGTCGCCGCACCCTCTCGGTCGACCCGAGAGCGGACATAGAACAAATACCAAGCGATACTGCTAACGATGATGACGAGGGCACCGACGAGCGCGACTGTTCCCATCTGGGTCAACAGCAGCAGGCCGGTCACCCCGCCGAATATTTGTATCCACGGGTACAGCGGGGAGGTGAATTCCGGTTCGTACTCGACGCTCCCCTCGCGGAAGGCGATAACAGCGACGTTGATGAGAGCGAACACCATAATCTGGAACGCACTCGCAAGCTTTGCGATATCGAGGATTGGGACGAAGGCGATGAGCACGAGCAACACTGCGCCGGTGAGCGTAATGGAGTTCAACGGCGTGCCGAACCGCTCGCTAACGTCCGAGAGCGACGGCGGGGCAAGCTGGTCACGGCTCATCGCAAAGGGATAGCGTGACGAGGAGAGGATGCCCGCATTGGCCGTCGAAATGAGCGCGAGGATGGCCGCGATGATGACCGCAATGACACCGGCCTGTCCCATCGTAACCTCAGCGGCAACAGCGACCGGAGTCAGCGAACCGGCGACGCTTCCGGGGTCAGTCACACCGACCAGCACCGCGACAATTGCGACGTACAGTATCGTCGTGAAGGCAAGCGACCCAAGTATCCCTAGTGGGATGTTCCGGCCAGGGTCCTCCACTTCCTCGGCGACGCTAGCGACCTTGGTGACGCCCGCGTAGGAGACAAACACCAGTCCGGTGGCCGCAAGTAGGCCGCCGAGACCGTCGGCAAAGAAGTTCGCGTAGTTGGCCGATTGGACGCTGGGGGCACTGCCAGCGGCGAACCAGCCAAGCGCCGCCAGCATCACAACCACGATGGCAACCTGTAGCCGCCCCGTCTGTTTGGCACCGACGATGTTGATGAGGATAAGGACAACCGCAAGCCCCAGCGCGACCGGTTTCAGGGGAAGGTCGAAAAGCAAGAGAAGGTACGGGACCCCGCCAACCAAGGCGAGTGCGCCCTTGAACGACAACGAAAACCATGTCCCGACGCCCGCGACAGTTCCAAGTAGGGGACCCATCCCACGTTCTATGTAAATGTAGGTCCCTCCGGCTTCAGGCATCGCAGTCGCCATCTCCGATTTCGAGAGGGCAGCTGGAACGACGAGCAGGCCGGCCAGCGCGTACGCCATAATAACGGCGGGACCGGCGATACCCAGCGCCAACGCCGGAAGAATGAAGATTCCACTACCGATCATTGCACCAATACTAATCGCCAAAACGGAGGGAAGTCCGAGATCTCGTTCGAGGTCTTTTGTCATGAATGGGACGGTAGTTCCGGCAGGATCTGTTCGAGGGTGTTATTCAGTTCCGTTGAGAGATAAGTCGGCACGCAGACGATGCTATTTGCTAGGTGTTCGAAGGCTTCGCGTCGCTCTGGATCATTGAGTAGAATGACAATTGTATCGATTTCGGACTGTTTGCGAAGGAGTTGTGTCACCAGTAGCGTCTGCTGGTCACGCTGGAGCGCAACCACCGCGACGATCGCGTCGGTGACAGAATCAAGCGTCTCGGCCGCGGTCACGTTGCCGACTGTCGTCCGAACGCTGTCCGGAGTCCGTGCAGCGACTCGATCGCTATCAGTGACAAGGTGGGCCCCTTCGGCGTCGGTATCTGATGCAAGTAGCGCTGCGACATAGCTATCGCTGACGACGAGTAACGACGTTTCTGCGGACAAGCGGACGGTTGTGTCATCCGAGTGAGTTCGAATTGTCATTATGACTGAGAGCGGTATCGGGCCAACAAGATGCCGCCCGGAACGCTCGGTTCTCACTCGCCCATATATGCCGACAACTGATAAGATTGTAGGTTTGATTTCTGATTCAGAAATATTGGGCCATCTATTTCGTATTATCAGAAATATACTGTTAACTATTATCGACAATCGCTTTGGCTCCGAACTGATGGAATGATCGTGTGTATTCATTGCGGATGATATCCTCGTCAACGACCTTGAGACCGATATCATTGAGATCGCGACCAATTCGGCTGAGGTCGTTCCCGTCGATGCCAACGACCTCAATATGGACATTCTCATCGCCAGTCATCACTTCCCGAATGGCTACAACGCCATAGACGATCGCCGTAGTTGATGTCCGAGCGAGGCGTCCCAGTGTCGTCGATAGGCTCGCTTACTTGGACCCCTCCTGTTTGGTGAGCGTCAACGCTGTCGACTGGATATTTGAGTGGCTTTCTAGCGCAAGGCCAGAGTCTTTACAACACTCACCAGTACGCCAATGTGGGAACGCAACAGCACGCGTGCAGTACGGTTCAGAACTCAGAACGCGGCAAACCGCGTTCCCAGCAACCCCGGAGTGCGGTAACTGTTCCGTGAAGGTGAAACGCGAGCACGGTTCCCGCACTTCGGCCATACAGTCCCCCAATTTCGCAAGTCAGCCAGTCCTGATTACTTATTCAGCACCCCCATCCGTCGCGGCGTGGCCGAACGGGCAGAAAGATTATATTTAAATCAGCCGTGCTATTTGATATGGAACCTATCGGCTTTCTTATTATTGGTGTCGCCGGTGCATTGATTGTTGGTGTGATTTGGCTTTTGGGCCAGTGGTAGCGATCGTCACATTCATGCGAAACCACCCAACGTGAGCGGCGGTACAACATCCGACAGCGCATTGAGCACATCGCCCAGGACATAAAGAGACTCAACGGCGCCTGTAAGGAGAACTTGCTTGCGAAGTTCCACAACGAGACCGACAGCCCGGGCGATGTCGAAGCGCGATTGCAGCGGCTGGAACAGGAAGTGCTTGGGGACGACGAGTAGTCTACTCGCTGTCGAAAGCCTCGGATAGTTTCTCTCGCATGAACTCCCGCCGGAGTTCTCGCTTTCGCTCGTCGGTCAGGTAGTCCTCGAACACCACCTTCGCACTCGCACTGCCCTGTTCGTTCGCGATATCCTGAACGTGTCCCAGCAAGTCCTGCGTCGTCTGTGAGTAGGCATCATACCAGAACCGGCGGCCCATGTGTGGCTTCCGGGCAACGCCGTCGATCTCCTCGGGAACCCCGGCCGTGTCGGCGAGGTCATGGAACCACCCGGCCATTGTCGTGCAGTCGACGTGGCCGGTTTTCGAGCGCTGCGAGGGGAACAGGTAGCCATCAACGCGGGAGACGTGCCGGCGGGCCACGTCCTCGCCGAAGACGATGGCGACGGTCCCGGGGCCGTTCTTTCGCTCGTCGAACCGGATGTACGGTTCGTCGACGTCGAGATGGAGTTGGTCCTGGTGTAGCACCGCGACTTCGCCGGCCCGCAGACCCCAACCCGCGAGGGCAACGACCAGCATCTGGTCGCGGCTGGCGACGGCGGCGGTTCTCGTTCGAGACGTACGTCCACGCGTGTCCCATCGAGGATGCCAACGGCCGGACAATCCACGTTGCGAGTGTCAACGGTCGCCGGCTCGCTCTTCGCGACGCGGGCGAACTGGTCGCCGATATCGAGACCGTGCTGGAGGCCCGGCAGGATTACGAGATGCCGCCGACAACCCTGTCGGAGTACTACTACGGCGACATCTCCAGGGGTTTCGTCGACATCGAGGCCACGAAGTCCCGCGTGCGAGGGGACTGCAAGACCCGGATACAGGACAACATGAGTCGTGAGGGCGAACTCCCGAAGCGGGAACTCGTCGAGACGCTGGTGTACGACAGTCAGTTCCGCTACCCCGAGCCCGTCGTCGAAGAGAAGCTCGCCGAGCTCATCAGTCGGGATATTCGGGAGCACAAGGACGGCCGGCTGGAGTGGCAGCGGTTCTGAGATGGCTGAATTAGTGCTTGTAGTGTTCGGCGTCGGCGCTGTTGCTGGGTACGCTGCCCGTGACATCCAGACCCGCGGCGACGGCCGCGACGAGATCGAGTCGTACCTCAACGAGCGCGAAACTGAGTTGCGCGAGCGCTACCAGACCACCGAGATGGACTACGTCGAGTTCGGCGAGCGCATCGCCGTCCTCGAGGACCCAGACACCGAGCGCATCATGCGCGACGCCGTCGCGGTGGACCGAATCGGGCCGGCGACAGCGTTTCGGCTCGCGCAGTGGTTCGACGGCTGGGAGGACTATCGGGACGCTGACCAGGACGCGTACGAGCCCGTGAACGGGCATCGGCCCGAACAAGGGCCGGGCACTCGCAGCACGACACTGAGCTAACCAACAGTCGGGGCAATTCGGGCGTTGGTGTTGGTTAGCGCATATTGGCAGAAGGTATATTATTACAGTCGTCGATTAACGTAATCACTAAAATATGGGCCTTCCGCATCAATAGGCTCGTATTGATTATTAGGGAAGACTCGATTTCTAATCTCATCAGAGTTACCTCCAGCCGCAATAGTGACAGTCACATCAGAATCAATAGTTGATTCTAGCAAATCCACCAGAAGCATGTCATCATCAGCGATACTGGTTCCGATAACAACCAGTTCCTCAATATCCTCAAGCAATTGTTCTGCCGCTTTCCAATTTTCAGAGTAAATTATATTTTTCCGATAATCCTTCGCTGACCCGAGTGGTGGCATGAGTGCAGGTTCGTGCAAACTGTCAAAATTTAGAGCCAGGTCTTCATAATCAATCTCGTGAAGTTGTTCGAAGTTCAAAGGGATGTTTCGTCGAAGCTCAGTATTAGAAACGATATGTCTCACTCTATTCAAAAAGTCACCTTCGTTGCCTGTATTATAACCAGCACCAAAATCATTAAGTAAATTAATAGTTCCATGTAATTTCGCGATAGGTATGCCATTTTGATGCTGGTCGGATGGGTAGTGGTATTGTTGGCCAGTGTAGCAGATTGATTTCTCTAACATTACATCGTAATTCAAAGATATCACTCCAAATCTGGTGTCATAGTTATGTAATGCTAAATCCGTGTAGTAGCTTCCCTGTGGTGAGAAGATATTTGAATATCGTCGAAATAGTTCATAAAAATAATAAAATGAAGACCCTATTGCACGGCTGGCATCTAAGTCGGTTGTAGCTGAGTCAGCGTCACTTGAGGGTATAGTTTTTTGATAAATTTCATTAAAGAATTCTTCCTCATCAAAACAAAGTTGGTCCGCTTCGATAGCGTCCGGATCTTCAGGGATATCCAGTTCCTCCAAAATATACTCTAATAAGAACTCGAATTGGGATTCCCTCAGCAACCCATTTGAGTACCCATCAACAAATAGCCCACAGCGCATCGGCGGTGCTTCTTCACTAGATAAGTCTGGACTGTGTCCATGGCTTGCACCAGCTCCTATAAGATAGCATTTTGAAATCCTATCCATAGTAATCGTATATTCTTGTTAGGTGTTAATGATTTATCTGAATAGGGATTCCACAAGGGTTGGTAGTGTGGTATTTTTGTCCGGTGCTTTCACTTTCAGCCCGGTAGGCTGGTGTATACCCTCTAGGCGACACAGCATTCAGCTATGCACGCATCAGCCGAGGGGCTTGCGGGCCCGCCAGCCAGCGACGAGGGCACGATCGTCAACGTCGACGCCACCCGAACCAATCGGAGATATCTGGACGGGGACACAAAGGCCTGCGAGGCGTGTGGCGAACCAGTGGCCGTCGATACGGAGCACGTCGGAGCCTGGGTGCGGGTAGATGACGAACTGGGGAATCTGTTCTACCGGCCCGTTTTCTGCGACGAAGAGTGTTGGGCGGCGTGGGCGACTAGCAGTCGAGAATGAACGCGAGATGGAAGCTTGAGGCTAATCGGTGTTGTGGGAAGCCAGTATGTTAGAAAAGCGCTCTTCTCGTTCGAAAGTCGGTGGTAGAATCCCGACTATCTACGTACGAGTACTCCGTGTTGAATGTCGAAGCCTCGCTGTCGGCTCAAACGTAAGCCAATATGGCGAGAGTAGTCTGCTGTAGGAAGTTGATTGTGTTCGGCCGCATAACCACGGATTTCATCAGCGAACTCTTTTACCACATAACCGTCAGTTTCCCCCGATAGCTCTTCGAAAACCTCCTTCAGCGACTCTTTCTTTTTGTGGTTTGGGTCATCGCATTCCCGCACGACGAGGTCGAACTGTTTTCGGCTTTTTGTGTCCATCTATTGGTTTCGGTCGATGGCAATTTGCGGACGATGCAGGTCGCCATACGGCTCAAACAGACTTCAACGCCAGCCAACCAGAGTGAAAGTAAAACTGAAAATACAGACCCGGTTTTCGCTAATCTCCGTCAGTGTCGGTATCTCGATGGGTTTCCATCCGTGATACGAGCATCTGCATCCGTCGCTTGCTTTCGGGACCCCCACAAAAACCAGTCATGTTTCCGTGAGTTCAGAGAAATCGCTCTGATGTGTGTCGTCTATAACATCAAACGCGCTGTGAAACAGTGAATTCCACTGCCTTATGGCGATTCAACACAGCCGTTTAAGAGGAATAGTTCCAATCGGGCTATCGAGTCTCATATTATAATCTACATGCTAGAAGAATAAAAGTCCTCAGTGACACCCCTTGCGAGATCTCTGAATTCCGGACTCATTGTGAGTAGGACGAGGAAATAGACTACACCACCAATACCAATGAGAATCCCTGTCTCCATCCACCCTGTGACGACTGTAGATTGATCCCATGCATATGTGATGATAAGCATAATGAATCCAGCACCCACCTGTTCGAAGAATTGTCGTGTAACAAGATTCTTAATGCCAACTCTGGGATGGAGGAAATTGACACAAAGAACAAATCTCGTCATGATTGCGGCAACAATTCCAAGAGCAACTCCAACACCCCCGATAGCTATTCCCATCCCGAAGCATCCAACGAGCAAGACCATAGAAGATGCAAGATTGATACGGAAAACAACACTGGGACAATCTAAACTCCCAATGATAGATGTCATTGGTGATGCAAGCGATTTCACAACACGACTGAAAGCAAGAACGACCAAGAACAGATACGCTCCGGTGAATTCGTCTCCGAATATCACAGCTATAATGTGATCTCCAATCGCTAAACTACCGAAGAAGAGCGGGATTGATAAGATGGCAGTGAATGACATATTCTCTCTGATTGCCTTCTTGACCTCATGTCCACCGGAATGAAGATTGCTCACTTTCGTCTCAAGGGATCCCTGTATCACTGATGTGATGAGAAGTGCGGGAGCAACAAGTCGTGCTGCAACTCCATAGAGTCCGACTGTTGATGAAACGAACAGAAGTCCTATTATCATCTGATCAGTAGAATCATTCAATCGACCCACAATCCCACTCGGGATACTGTATCGAGCATATTCCCAAATCAATCTCAATGTCTCGCGACTCGGGATTGATGGATAAATCCCTAAGACAAACAATCCTATCACAAGAAAGACAACAATCCCAATCGTGTTTCCTATCACAAGACCAGTTGTACCAAGACCAATTAGAGCGAACTGAACAACTGCCCTGAACGCCGTCCTCGAAGTCTGTAACCACTTTGCCTTCCCCACTTCACTGATTCCGATGATCATTCTTGTGATAGATGTCGCAATCACAAAGGGAGCGAAGAGAATAGCAACCAGTTGAGGGACTCGTGGATCCCAATTCCCATTCAATGCAGACATTCCAACAAAGATAAGAATCGAGAAGGTGATAGATATCGGAATGAGGATGATTCCGAGAGCTCCGAGTATCTCGTCTCTGTTTGCATCCTGTTCAGATATTCGTTTCTTCAGTGCGGCAATGATCCCATTGATCCCACCATCGAGAGTCGCGACTATCGAGAGAACGAAGAAGTAGACTCCGATCTCTGCTGATCCCAGATGCCGGCTGAATGCCACCACCACAATGAATCCCAAAACCATCTGGACAACATTCGCGAATGATCCTGATGCAACCCGTGACCGTTGACTAGCCATTTACGTATTTCTAAATACGGTTCTCTGAACTAAATAATATATTCCATAATCAAAACAAAGTCTATTCAGGCACTGTCTAGTTGAGCGAGTTTGAGAAGCGAGGAGGTCATCTGGTATCTGAAGGAGACATCTGAAGATGTCCGAAAGCGTATCCTCACACAGGGAAAAAAGGAAAACTTGAGTAATGCATCTGAAAAATTAGTCTCGAACACTAACCACCGTATTGAGGTTCGTAGAAATGCAGAATGTCATGACCGGCTAATATTTGTTGACGATCAGTGCTACGCTATAGGTGATTCACTCCCAGCGGCTGGGTCAAAACCGATGTACGCCGTCAAGTTCGATGCTACTGAAAGGTTTTGTCAACCTTGGGAGCAAATGTGGGAACAATCTCAAGAATTCGAAGTTTTTGAAGATTGATTCTAAATTATATCGCTGTCAAACGCCGCGCTCAGTTTCTCTCGCATGAACTCTCGCCGGAGTTCTCGCTTTCGCTCGTCAGTCAGATAGTCTTCGAACACTACTTTCGCACTCGCGCTCCCCTGTTCGTCGGCGATATCCTGCACGTGTTTCAGCAGGTCCTCGGTCGTCTGTGAGTAGGCGTCGTACCAGAAGCGCCGGCCCATGTGAGGCTTCCGGGCAACCCCGTCAATCTCCTCGGGGACGCCAGCCTTGTCGGCGAGGTCGTGGAACCAGCCCGCGATGGTCGTGCCGTCGACGTGGCCGGTTTTGGAGCGCTCCGAGGTGAACAGGTAGCCATCAACGCGGGACACGTGCCGGCGGGCCACGTCCTCGCCGAAGACGATTGCGACGGTCCCCGGGCCATTTTTTCGTTCGTCGAACTGGATGTGTGGGTCGTCGGCATCGAGGTGCAGCTGGTCCTGGTGCAGCGCCGCGACTTCGCCCGCCCGGAGGCCCCAGCCCGCCAGTGCGACGACGAGCATCCGGTCGCGGCTCGTGATAGCGGCGTCGAACATCGCCCGGACGTGCTCGGTCTTCAAAGCGACGGGGTCCGTGTCCGACGAGCGAGTCCACGAGAACCAGTCCTCAGCGCCGTTCGTGGGATTGACAGTGGCCACACGCCGATCTTCGAGCCAGCCGTACCACGTACGGATTGCATCGTGCACGCGTGCGATGGTGGACTCAGCGTATTCATCGGCCATGTAAGAGAAGGTATCCCGGCAGCGGTCGACGGCTTCGGTTTCCGAGATGTTGCTGTCGGCGTCCACGGGAGACAGAAGATCGTCGGTCCCGTGTCGCTCCCGATAGGAGCGAGCGTAGCGTGCGAGTCGGTACCGGATGGTCTCACGGGTGCTATCGGTCCAGTCGTTCGCTGCGGATTGCTTTGCGTCGAGGTACTTTTGGAAGGACTCCCGAGTCTCGTCGTGGTTGATGTCCCAGTTGTACCCGCTGTGTTCAGTGGTGTATTCGAGGGTTTCCGACCAGAACTCGCCGAACGTCGTGTCGTGGTACTCTTTCAGCGCGTACGTGAGCCCGCGGAAGCCGTTGTTCGAGAGCCACTCGTAGGATGGTCGGTCGGTCTCGGGGTCGAAGTCGTCGCGACGGAGCGCCGGGACGACGACGGCTTCGTAGGCGTCGGCGAGTTGGGGCTCAGTGAGTAGTGTCCAGGGGACGTCGTCGGTGGAGTGCCACGGTTTTGTCCGTTCGACTTCCGGGGAGGCGTCGTGCGCTCCCAGTTCTGGGTCTGAATCAGCCGATTTCGGCATACTGAGGGAAACACACTAAATCATAATAGTTCTGTTGGGACAGGAGACGTAGTCCAGACTTATGGCTCTACGGTGGTTTGGCAAATATTGCTTTAAAGTTCATATCGCTATATAGAATCCGCATAGACCCTTTCTGACAGGAACCGGTTATAGGGAGAGTCAGACAGTCGAAAACTGGCGGTTCGATTTATTTCAGATGCTCGTAGCCCCAACTCTCCAGTATTTCAGCCACAGCATCTGGGTTCTCTGCCGCGAGTTCGACGAAGGCCTCACGCAGATCAGTTACCGAGACATCCTTCGACCGCATGTCGAGTTCATCGGCTACGTCAGCTCTGATTTGATCTTCCAGTTCGGCGTATTCGTCGCGAAGAAATGCAACGTGTTCGTTATCCCTGTCCTCTTTGACTGTCTGTCGGCGAATCACGTACGGGATTTCGTTTGTACTCATGCTGTCGGAGGTGTCGCGTTCGGGTTCAGAATGCGATTCGACTTTCGTTTCGGGTTCTTGATCCGACACTGGATCGCTTTCCTCGTCGGTCGAATCGTCGGCGAACGGATCCTCACCAGGCCCCTCTTTCATCCCCGCCATTTAGGCCACCTCCTCGATAGCGCCGGGTTCTGGTGGGTTCGGGGCTTCAATCTCGGCTTGCACTTCGAGATAGCGAGCGAGCCGGTCGTACTGAGCTAGCGTGTCGAGCTCGTAGTCACGGCGGCGGTTGCGGTGGTCGCGGACGTAGGTGAACGCCGAACACTGCTGTGCCCACGAGCCTTCCATCAGTGACGTTCGGTCACCGAACGTCTCCGGCGTCGAGTAGGGTATCTCGCTGAGGATGCGCTCTTGATCGTTCGTGCCCTTGACACCGACCGGAACGGCAGCCAGCACGCCTACATCTATTTCGATAGTCTCTTCCAGTCCAGCGACGAGTTGTTCCAGACCCTCGACGGCGGCTTGGCCCTTCGCGCTCGGTTCGACCGGGATAACCAGTGATCGCGTGGCGTTGATGGCGTTGTGCAGATGTGGGCCTTCCGTGGCCGGCGGGTCACAAATCAGGACATCGTACTCGTCACGGACGCCGGCATCAGCGAGTGTGCTAAGTAGCGCGGCGTGGATATTAAACGCATCCCCGACAGCGGCGGCCTGGTCCTGTTCGCGGCGGAGCCAATCACCGAGATCGGCGAGTTGATTGTGCTCGGGGATGATGTCAACGCCGTGTTCCGCGGTGACGATGAGGTCCTCAAAGTCTCCCTTCGGCCGGTTTATCATATGCCGGGCGAGATGGTCGATGTCTTTCGAGCGGTCCTCGTCGACACCAAACAGACGCGATAGGTTGCCTTCTTGTGGGTCTAACGGGACGACCAGCGGTTTGAGACCGGCGCGAGCATGCGAGACGGCCAGATTTGCGGCCGTCGTCGTCTTGCCGACGCCCCCAGCCTCGCTGTAGGTGCTGTACGAGAGCATACCCAACTATTGTAGCCACTGGTTCAAATAACCTATTGATTTAATCAGTTGTTTCAATCAATCGGTTCAACCGACTGGTTTAATCATTCTATTCAACCCACCAGACAAACCAACAGAAACAGTGGGGTGTGAACACTCGAAACAGGGTGTGGCCAAGCTAACCAACACAAACGCTATTGTGCCCGGTCGTGTTGGTTAGCGTGTGAGCGACAAGGAGTACGTCCACCAAGCTCTGTCCGCGCTGCAGCACATCGACGTCAAGGCGCTGGACCAAGACGGTGGCGACGCCCACGAGGAGGCGGTCACCGCCGTCGACGAACTGGCCGCGATGCTGGAGAGCGATGGCGGGGTCGAGGACCAGGACAGCGTGGACACGCCCGAGGAATGGGCCGACGACGCGGATGACTGGGACGAGAAGGTAGCCGACGCCTACGAACAGGCCGAAATACCGCGCTCGAAGGGCACGGTGACAGTGAAGAATATCGACGACCGCGAGTATTACTACCTCCAGTGGCGTGAGGGTAAGCAGGTGAAGAGTCAGTATGTTGGGCCGGTCAAGCCGGCGTAGTTTTACTCCGGGAACAGTGGTGTCGGTACGGTTCAAACAATCGTTGTGGGTCTAAGTTGTCATGGAGTTCAGGAATTGTGACTTCCAGTGCTGCTTCAATCCCACAAGGGTTCGTCTGAAACTCCGTCAACGACGTTGCCATTGCGCGGCGGTGTAGACGACGAGGCCCTTCATTGTGGCAAGAGTCGGTTCTGGAGCGCACACACCACTGTTATATGTAAAAAGCCTACCACCGGACACACCACTCTTTCAAGTGAAGGACTCACTGTAACCACACCACGCTTGCAAGTGAAACGGCGTCCGTCAGACACACCACTCTTTCAAGTGAAGCGCGTTGCCCCGCCCGCTACATACCTTCACTTGAAAGGGTGGAGTCCCTTTCATCCAACGTTGTTCATAGCGGCAATGTCACGGATTGTATCGATCTCCGTTGTGAGGTGAAGGACATCAGACATCGCCTCAACAGCACTGGTGAACGGAACATCGAGTTCGTAATCGTAGTAGTTCCCTCGGGAACCGCTCCGATTTTCATGCGCTGAGAGGATACCTAACATCCGAAGGTCTGACAGATGGTTATGAAGCGACCGCTGCCCCAGCGCATCGGTTTCGGACGACTCACAGAGTGATCGATACTCCTCGTAGAGGTCACGGGTCCGACAGGGCGTTTCCTCTTTGGCTGCTTTCGAAATGACTGTTAAAAGTGCAAGGCGGCCATGCGTCGTCAACTCGCGCATCCCCTCTTCCACCCGTTCTTGTTCGAGTTGTGAGCGAGCATCCTCGATATGCTCTTCTTTGATCATTTCAGCCTCCAGGTTTTCCGCGATTTCACCACCTAACCGAAGAAGATCAAGGGCCTGCCGGGCACTGCCACTGTCTCTTGCAGCGAGAGCGGCACACAACTGTAACACACCGGTATCGATTGACCCATCCGTGACAGCGACTTCGACACGTGATTCGAGAATGTTTTTCAGCTCTGTCGCATCGTATGGCGGGAACTGGAGTTCCCGCTCACAGAGTGTGTCCTGAACCCGCGGGTCAAGCTGGTCGCGAAATTTGAAATCGTTGCTGATGCCAATAACACCGACCTTTGCCGAGTCGAGATTCCCATTGGCCCTGGCTCGGGGAAGCTCATAGAGCAGCTCATCTCGGTCGCCAATTGAATCGACTTCATCAAGTACGATGAGAATGGTTCCTCCGATGGCCTCAAGCTCCTGATAGAGCTTTTTAAACACGGTTTGCTGTGGATACCCGGTCGTACTGATTTCGCCACCGGATGGACGGAGTTCATTGACGAGTTCCACAGCCACCTGATACGAGGAGTTGAGCGTCTTGCAGTTGAGCGAAATAATGGAGAGATCGATATCATCGTACGCAGCGACGTCGTCCTGGAGTCTGTCAAGAAGATACTCGGTAACGGCTGTTTTCCCGACGCCAGTATTCCCGTAGAGAAAAATATTGTTTGGCTCCCACCCATCGATGACCGGCTGGAGAGCGTTCATATAGTCCTCAATCTCTTCATCTCGTTCCTCAATCCGTTCCGGTTGGTAGGACTCCCCCAGGGCGTCTTTGTTCCGGAAAATATTCTGTTTCCGCTCGAACCGACGCATAGCCAATCTTCACAAGAGGAGTATATAAAACCACCTCTGCATCTGTTTCAAGTGAAGACACCCACACACACCACTGTTTCGAGTGAAGAACTAGAGTAGAGTATTTGTTAGAGCAACAGTCCACTATTTCATCTAAAGCTCTGACACTAGTCTAATGGCAAAATTCCTGGTTTTGGTGGTAGCGGCCTTGTTACTCCTATATTTTGCCGATGCGTGATAGTTAGATGACTGCTGGAGTTCCACCGGAGTCTTCACCCTTCACCAGCTTCACGTGAAAAAGTGGTGTGTCTCTCCCCGGATTTCCGTGGCTTCACCCCGACACAGACTTCAGACTAACCAACAGTTCCCCCCTCGGCGGCGATTTGTTGGTTAGTAATTCTGTTCTATTAGTCAGTGAACGACTTGCCCAGTTCGAGACAGATTGCGATGGTCTTGCGCTGCACGCTACCGAGACCGCTATCGGAGTCGTTGTTGAGTTCGCCGCGCATAGATTCGATATCGCCAACGACGCGATCGCCGTCGATATACCTGAGGAGTAGGCTGACGACGCAGACAGTGGAATGAGAAGATTGAGGGAACCGACGAGCAGGCCGAGATTCCGCGCTCGAAGGGCTCGCTGACAGTGACAATTATCGACGATTGGGAGAATTACTACCGCAACTCGAACCCAGCCACCGCCCAGATCTGCACTAAGCGTGATCGGGATATCAGTTGTTCATGCTGACGCTATTCGTCGAGGAACACATCGAGATCCCGAGCGGGTGAGTGAAACCCAGCCTCGTCGATCCAACGTTTAAGATACGTGTCTGCGGTCGTTGCTGTAATTCGATCATCCTCAACAGAACGGACAAGCAACCCAATCGAGCCAGTTAGTTCGATACCCCGGTGATTCGCAGTCGCACGTGCATCACCATCATCCGTGATCACTGTTCCAGCAACGTCGTCTGCAACTGCCAGTGCTTGAGCCTCACCTGGGTCAAGCGTTTCCAAGAGAGACTGCTCGATTTGGTGTGCCTCCGCTGATGGCTCAACGACAGGAATATCTTCTTCAAGCGCAGTTAACGCGTGTTCGAGATAGCGATGTGTTTCAAACCCTTCGGTGAGTTCCATCTGGACAGCAGGAACCGTGACGAGTCGAGGCAGGTACGCTATGAGTTCGATATGATCCACCTGCGCGAAGTTCGATAGAACAGTTGTATTGAGAACGGTCGCGTTAGCAGGCGCACCTGTCATTCGAGATTCCGAGCCACGTCTATTTCATCGCGTGCGGCGTCCATGTCCTCCGGTCCAAATCGAAGTTCAACACCCTCCTCGCGAAGGATGTCTCGCATCTCGAAGCGGTTAAACCCAGCAAGCCGAGCAGCAGTCCCGAGCGTAATTCGCTCCTCTTCATACAATGAGACAGCAGCCGCAACCCGTGCATTCTCGTGTTCTTCGAAGTATTCACGGAGTACATGGCGGATTGCGTCGCTCTTATTTTCGAAGATGCCCGCTTTGACCGCCCCCTCCATGAGGTTCGTTAGATCATCCGGAATGGTGGCAGTGGTTCGAGACATGGCTTACTAGCTTCTAACTCTGCATACATTATATGAATTGCGGCGGAGTGCCAGTAGCCTATCATCGCGAGTACGAGACCCATGCGACATCAGTTTGTTGATTGCTTTTAGAATTTTGACTTTGGAACCATAAGTATGATATATATCTTTAAAAAAGAGAATATGATTTAATATATGTCTATTTTGGTATGATTTGGGCAAATTATAAATCTAAAATCCAAATATAAATTAGATTGATGATGAGTGACTATCCTTGAATCGCATGTGGTTGGCAGTATTGTATGGCCGACAGTTTAGTCAGGTCCGAGAATTAAAGCCCTGACAATGCGACATCGTTGTTGTATGGTAGTTGGCATATTACCCGTCCCGTTAGCGGATGAACCGCTCTCAGATGCACTTGCGTACCTCGACAATCTCGGAGTCAACGCGGTTGAATTCGGCTGTGGTGGCTACCCCGGCAAAGATTATATCAATCGAACGTCCCTGTTGGATGATTCCGACGCGCAGGCAAATCTGTGCGCGACGCTCGAAGCGTATGATATGGCTGTCAGAGCGCTGGCGACCCACAACAATCCGCTACATCCCGGTGAAGAGCGCGCCGAGCGAGGCGATTGTGAACTTCGTGAAGCATTCGCCTTCCCGATCACTCGACGTGAGCACTATCACATGTTTTTCAGGATTGCCCGCTAGCGGTCCCGAAGACAAGCATAACAATTATTATGATCGTATCTAAATTTTGTGTATGTCGAAATCGTTAGATAATGTCCTGCTCGCGGTTGGGGAGAACGACAGAGACCACGTTGAGCGACTCCTTGACGCAGTTATCGCAGTCGCCAAGCCTGCAGACGCGACTGTGTACCTGTTACACGTGTTCACGAACAATGAGTACGATCAATTGATGGACGACTTGGACTTAGACCGGACCTCTGGAGCGATCCAACCGGATGAACTGGCTTCCCGACACAACAGTGTCAAAACACCGGCTGAAAAGCTATCTGATCTGGAGATAAATTACGAGATTCGCGGCGTCGTCGGGAACCCCGACACCGAAGTTGTCCGTATTGCAGATGAACTCAATATCGACCAGTTGTTCATCGGCGGCGCGAGCCGGACACCGACTGGTAAAGCGGTGTTTGGCGACCATGCACAACAGATTCTCCTGAATGCGAATTGCCCAGTGACTTACATCCAGCGGGAGTAAAGCGACGGACCCGGTCCATTCTCCGTTTGGTTGCGAGCTATTAGTTCGACTGGAATCTTCTGAGTGCGCTCTGGTTACAATACCCACTGAGGAATTACAGCACGCCATTCGTGTCTTCCGAACACACAGTTCTCTAATATATGTGATAATGTATATTTAAGGTAGATTGATAACAGACGTACCACTGTTATTCTTGGAGCAGAACTCGTTCGGACATTACGAACGGAAAAGTACAATCTTGGAGCAATGCTCTACAAGAGCAGGCTTGAGTCTATTGGCAAGGCGTATGTCGTTAGAAGTCAGGTATCTAGTTCGCGAGGGCCGAACAGTGAGAATCAAAGGCGTAGTAGCGACCAGAGATCTACCATGTAGATGGCCGTATGATTGACGCCGTAGATAGTAGCTGCTATCGGCGGTCCCCAATTTATATATCGGCCTAGAGTGTGGTGACTTGTATGGGAGTCGGATACACGACTATCATGTACGGCGAGGAATCGTTACTGGATGGAATTGCTGACATCGGTGCGTGTCGGTATGACGGCGTGGAGACGAGTTTAGGAGAAATCGATGCTGTGGGGGCAGATTCGTTTAAGCAACAGTTGTCTGCTTACGATCTCGACCTCTACTGTGCGATGGGTGAATGGCTCGAAACGCAGGAGGCGGCAGACCGTATCGCTGCCGGGGCGGAAACAGCCGCCGACTTGGGGGCACCGTATCTGGGTATTCTTCCACCCCACCGAGGGACAACCGATGACGCCGAGTTTGAGCGGTGGCTGGGTGAGATCTGCGACGCCGCGGTCGACGCCGACATCACACCGGTCCTCCATCACCACGGTGGGACCCGCGTCGAACAGCTTGACGAAATCGAAGAGTGGCTCGACCGCGCTCCGGATTCTCTGGGACTGCTCTGGGATACGGCCCACCACTATCCGTACGACAAGGGCGATCCAGAGGGTAACCTATCCGACGGCATCCGACGATTCGCTGACGACATCGAATACGTTCACCTGAAAGATGTCGCGCCTGGTGCTGGTTTCGATGAACACGTCGCCGCGCTGTCGAAGGGGAAGTTTCGACTCGATACTGTTTTCCTCTACTACAACGCCTTCACCGACCTCGGCGAAGGTGTCATCGACTTCGCCGCCGCCCATGATACACTTGCAGAGATCGGCTACGATGGACACATCACAATCGAGATAGAGAACCAAACAAAAGACCCGATTGCACACGCTAAGGCGAATCTGGACTATTGGTGGCAGATTACCGGCCAGTAGTCGGTTCGACTGAATTGCTTGGGTACTTCTATCGTGCGGGAATCCCAGATCTGTGTATAAAACGTTTTGTCCCTGGCTGTGTGACATGTAGCCGTATGGGAATCGGATACGCGACCATCATGTATGACTCGGAGGCTGTCGTCTCCGAGGGGATAGGCGATTTCGCAGCGTGTCGGTACGACGGTGTCGAAATCGGACTGGGAAAGGCCGAAGCCATCGGTGAGACGAAGCTGCGGAAACTTCTAGACAAGTACGACCTCGAGCTCTACTGTGTTATGGCCGGGTGGCTCAATACGGAAGAAGATCTGCAAGCCGCCATCGACGGCGCGGAACTGGCCGGCTCGCTGGGGGCGGACTTCCTCGGGATCTTGCCTCCGCCTCGAGGTGTCGTCGATGACGATACGTTCGCTGACTGGCTCAACCAAATCGGAGCCGCCGCGAAGGACGCCGGCGTCACACCAATCGTGCACCATCACTTCGGCGCACACATCGAACAGCCCGAGGAAATCCGCCGCTGGCTGGATGAGGGACCGGACAACGTAGAACTGCTGTTCGACACGGCCCACTACTACGCCTACGGCGATATCACCGAGGGGATCGAACGGTTCGCAGACGATATCGCCTACGTCCATCTCAAGGATATCGACCCCCCGGCGGAGTTCGAGACCCACGTCGAGAACCTCACCGCTGGCAAGAAAGACTACGACAGCATTGTCAACTACATCTGGGCGTTTACGGACCTCGGCAAGGGCGTTATCGATTTCGGTGCGGTGTTCGAAACCCTGGACGAAGTCGGGTACGACGGCCATCGGACCATCGAAATCGAGAACCAGAAGGACCATCCGCTGGTCCACGCCAAAGAAAACATAGACCACTTACGGTCGGTTACTGACCGCTGAGCGGCGTCAGAGCCCTTCCAAAGCCGACCACTTGTACTGAAGAAGACGACCGTCCCAGTCGGTGAACCGCTACGTCCGTGGGTCGCCGACCAGTTCATGCCCTTGGAACTCACGGAACAGGTCGGCGATGAGTTCCACGTCACGCTGTGCGTCGGTCGGTGTGGTCCGCGGAGTAGCGTTCCCCTCGACACACTCCTTGAAGTACTCGAGTTCGCGCTTGAACGCCTCGTCGGCCGAGGGCGTGTGAATTGTCTCCTCGGTTTCCTCGGTCCCCTGTTTAACACGAACATCGGCCGGGGTGTTCTTGATGAACGCGTTCGAAAATCCGATGGAGACGGACCGGTCCGGGGCGTCGACCTGAATCCGCTCGTCATACCACATCCGGTCGGTGGCACCCGATTCCAGCATGCAGCGGAGGTCGCCCTCGTACCGGAGCTGTGCCGTCAGATACTTCCAGTCGCTGAATACGTCGACATGATCGATACCTGTGACGGAACCGAATACGCCGCGGAGCGCGTTCACGTCGTGGCAGATGCTCTCCAGGTGGTAGCCGTAGGCGCGAGTGAGGGTCTCGTCATCGGTCCCGATAGCCGCCTCGCACTGACGCTGGCGGGCCGCCATGCTTTCCTCGATGAACGCATCGTCGAGGTCAGCTTGGACGAGGTCGTAAGTGTCCTCGAGGACCGAACCGACATCTGGGGGAATGACGACGCTGGTGGCGAGATCGATCTGATCGATGTCCTCGACCAGCTCAGCGAACCGCTGGAAACCGGGGTCGTATCTCTTCATATACCCGACCATGCAGTCGACATCAGCGGCGTCAGCGGCTTCGACAACGCACTCTGCGTCTTCGGGTGTGACGGCTATGGGCTTCTCGACGAACGTGTGTAGCCCCGCTTCAAGCGCCGAGATAGCGAGGTCGGCGTGGGTTTGCATCGGTGTCGCGATAACCACGCCATCGAGGTGGTTCTGTTCCTTCTCGATGAGCGTCTCGCTGTCCTGGTAGCGGTGGGGAACGTTGTATCGGTCGCCCAGCGTTTCGGTGGTGTTCGCTCCTGGGTCGGCCAACGCCTCGATTTCGATGTCCGGAATCTCGGCCAGATACGGCAGATGCATTATCTGGGCGATACTCCCGGCTCCGATCATTCCGACTTTCATGACATACGAGAATGAGAGAGACATTCACAAATAGGTTTCCCTCGGGAGGGCTATTTCGGCTCCAAGAACTCCTGTTCGATGGATGCGAAGACGAGAGAGAGAATGTCGAAAAGCAGTGTCCAATTGTCGGCGACGGCGCTACTGAATCGCGCCGGTCATGCGACCGACGAGGTCCTCGCGGTCAATGGTGCCGTCGTTTTCTAGTTCTGCGACGAGACTTCCGGAGCGGAGCACGGCAACGCGGTCCGCTACGTCGAACACTTCCTGCAGGTTGTGGGTGATGAAAATGACTGTCTTCCCGGATGCCTGGAGCTCTTCGATCAGGTCCAGAATCTTCTGTGAGCCCTCGACGGACACCTCGGCCGTGGGCTCGTCAAGGATAACGACTCTCGGATCGGAAATGAGCGCCCGAGCGACGGCAACGGCCTGCTGCTGTCCGCCAGAGAGCTCTTCTGTCACCGCGTTGGGATCAATCTCGAAACCGATCTCGTCCAGGGCTTCAATCGACCGCTCTTCCATATACTCCCTGTCGATACGGCGGAGAAGCTTCCCTCGAAGCCCGCTTTTCGTCGGTTCGCGGCCCATGAACACGTTCGAGGCCACGTCGTGTTGCATCGACAGCGACATGTCCTGAAACACTGTCTCAATGCCAGCCCGCTTGGCCATAGACGGCGAATCGAGGACGATGTGTTCGAGCTCGCCGGTTTCTTCGTTACGCATCTTAAACGTCCCGGAGGTCGCCGGAATAACACCTGAGAGGAGCTTTATGAACGTCGATTTCCCAGCTCCGTTGTCACCGACGATGGACAGGACTTCGTTTTCTTTTATTGAGAGGGATACGTCTTCGAGCGCAACGACGCCGCCGTAGTGTTTCGAGACGTTCTCCACGGAGAGGATAGTGTCCTCGTCCGTTCCCGCACCGGCGGGCGTAGTCATATCTCCATCTACTGTCTGCTCGTCTGCCTTTGACATGGTGGAAGGGTCGCCATCCACCATTATAAATGTGGTGGGTTATACCGGAGTTACTGCCTCGTTGAGCCGGTCGTCACCGAGAACAATAGAACTGCTGATAACTGAATAAAACGCCCCGTCGATCAGTTCACGGCCGAAATCTGCGTTAGGGTGAAGACGATGACCAGTGCCCAGAGAATGACAGTCATCACGACTGACAGTGCGGCGTTCCGACTACTGGCCTCGTGGAGTATCTGCGTCGAACTGTACAGGAGATACAGGGACGGGAGGAACACGAGTGCCGCTGCTATCGCGACGACCGGCCCGATGAAGTCCCATCCGGACAGAAGAATCGGCAGGAACAGCAACACGGCCGGAGCAAAGCTATAGATGACTCCTTGGAGCGTGGTGTCGAAGTCGCGCCGCGTCCCGATGATTTTCACGGACGCGTGCAGGAAGATTGCGGTCAGGAGGAGAAGCCCGGCCATCGACATGAACGTCACGAGCGGGAGCGTCCCGAGCGCGGCGACACCAGGACTCACGATAGCAAAGGAGAAGCCCCAGCCGAGAGCGAAGTCAACGACTGTCACCGCAACCAGCGTTACAAACGTAACGATAAGCGTCCCGATGGTCGCAAACAGGAGTGGCTCGTCGATGCCCTGGACGTCGCTGCGGACGTACTTGAAGAAGCCATTCGTATCGCTGATAATCTCCTTAATCGGATCGATGTAATCGTCAGTCAGGTACTCGATGCGAACGTCCCGGCTCAGCACCTCGATCAACACTGCCGAGATGATGAAGATGCCAGTGAAAACCTGGAACAGCCGCACGCCCAGCCCCGCGAGCACGAGGATGTTCTGCGTGAGTGCGAACACGAGCGCACCCAGGAACGTGCCGGGCATCGACCCTTCGCCACCGAAGAGGTTGGTCCCGCCGATGACGACGCTGGCAATGACGATCAGTTCAGTTCCCTGTCCGGTTGACGGCGATACGGCCTGCGTAAAGGCTAGCTGGCCGATGCCGGCAAAGGCCGCGAGTAGCGCGACCAGCATGAAGTTGATAATCTTCACGTGGTCGGTCTTGATACCGGTTCGCTGAGCGCTCTCCTGATTCCCGCCGGTGAACATCGAGCGGTAGCCGAAGGCGGTCCTGTTGAGGACGTAGTAGCCAAGGACGAGGAACGCGATGGTCCAGACGATCTGAATCGGGAACTGCTGGAGCAATGCAGGCCCAGAGCCCAGTTCCGCAACGCCCCCGATGTAGAACAACAGGTCGGGATAGTTGTCGCTGCCTATCGTTGCGGTTTGCCCCTGGAGAATAACGAGGTTCGCGCCCCGAAGCAATGTCAGCGTCCCGATAGTGACGATAAGCGACGGAAGCCCGAGTTTGGTTATCATCAGTCCCTGGAACAGCCCGTACAGGGCCGCAAACAAGAGCACCAACAACACCACGAACAGAATGGGGTAGCCGGTCCCATACATGGTCGCTACCAGCGCGCCACAGACAGCCATCAACGACCCGACCGACAGATCGAATTCGCCGGAGACCATCAGCATGGTCATCCCGTATCCGATGATGGCTGTCACCGCGGTGTTCCGAACGATGCCGACCAGATTGTCTGTGCTGAGGAACACGTCCGCCCGGACGATTGTCCCAAGCGCCAAAAGGACACTCACTGCGAGTATCGCCCCGACCTCCCGACTCTGTAACAGTCGTGATACGCTGCCTAATCCACTGTCTCTTGATACTGAGGCATCAACCTCTGCCATACCTAGTCGAACGCATTCACCAATTATAAAACATTGGTTTTACGGCATATATCGAGTGGCTATACGAGCGGCTGACAGCCTCCCAAAGGGGAAAAATTACAGCGATAAACCAACGGTAGACAACCGTCAATAGTGTCTGCAGGGGTACGGGGAACAGTTGGGTCAGTAGTTGTTGTCCTGCCAGCTCTGCAAGTCGCCCCACGATCCGGAACGACGCCGGGCGAAGTCGAGGTTCGATTCGTCGATGACGGAGATCCCGGTGTTGAAGTCCTTCATTGGAACACCACGCTCCATGTAGTTCCACATCATGTTGACTGGCATGCTGCCCTGGCTGTACGGGTCCTGTCCTGCGGTGAAGTCGATAGTTCCCTTTTCGATCCCGTCTAACGTCGGTCCGGGGAGGTCGAAGCCACCGACCGTCATCTCGTCTTGCAGGCTGTTGTTCTCGACGAGGCGCCCGCCGGCGATGGCGCCCTGAAGGGCAGTCCCCAGGATGAGATTGATATCTGGGGTGGAGCTGTACTTCGTGTCGACGCGGTTGATTGCCTGCGACAGGTCCCCGCTAACGTTCAGCGTGTCTAAGACGGTTACGTTGTCCTGTGCTTCGAGTGCCATCCGAATCCCTTCCGCACGCGCGGAAAGCGCCGGGTGGTCCGGCGCGGAGGTCGTCGGCAGTGCGACGATTTCCCCGTCGACCTTTTCCGTTGCTCGTTCGTACCCAGTTTGACCGACTGCCACGCCGGCCTCGACGAACTTCTGGCCGACGTACGGGATGACGGTTCCGAACGTGTCCATCATCTCGCTGTATTGGCCCGAGTAGACGCTCGTGTTGAACGAAGCGACGGGAATGTCATTGTCGATGGCGTTCTGGATCGGGCCGGTGTACTGGTCCTTGTTCAGAATACTCGTCGCAATAGCGTCTTCGCCGTTATTGAGCCGCGATATGGTGGTGTTGAGTGTCTCTATCTGTTGTGCCGGATCGTGGCTCGACGGACCGATGAACTCGCCCGACCAACCGACGTTGTTCAGCGCGTCGTTCATACCGACGATGATGCCGGTCATGAACTCGTCGACGACGTGCGTGACAAACACCATCTCGCGTTCCTCGTGTGTCGGGTTTGCGAGGTCCATGCTGTCGGCGGTGGGCGGGGGGACGAGCGGGACTCGGAGTGCTGTTGGAAGCGAGTCTGAGCCGCCTCCACCGTCGCTCTGGCCACCGGAACCGTCGCCACTTTCGCCGTCTGCAGATTCCGTTGGTGTCTGGCTGTCAGACCGGAGCCCACCACAGCCGGCCAGCGCGGAAAGGCCACCTGCGATGCCGACGGCGCTCATCTGTTTCATCAGATTTCGCCGTGAGACGCCGAGATCGATCGATACTATCTCGTCACCGTGTTCGGATGCGTTACCGTCAGGCATACACTTTACCATTGGTGAACAGGTAAATAAGTATTTCTATTAATCATCTATGTCACTGGTTGCACAGCTTGCGCACTGTCGAGAGAAGCTTCTCGGAATCCTCTCACTGTCGTCCGCACCGTCAGACGTATACTCGCTCACCACGCTCGTCGCTCTCCCGTATGCCCTCAACCACGCGCTGAACGTCGACGCCGTCCTCGAAACTCGGTCGGTACTGTTCACCATCCCGAATGGCGGTGAGAAACTCGTAGTTCTCATGGACGAACGTGTGCTCCCAGCCGATGATATGGCCTGCTGGCCACCAGCGGTCCATGTAGGGGTCATCGTCGTCGGTCACCAGAATCTGTTGGTAGCCGCGGTCGTCCGACCCCTTGACCTGGAGTTCGTTGAGTCGCCGGAGCGAGAACTTCAGCGCCCCCTCGGACCCGTATATCTCGATAGCGTTGTCGGCCTTTCGCCCGGTTGCGATCCGAGACCCCTCCAGAACTCCCTCCACACCGTTCTCGAACTCCACGAGGGCCGAGTACTCGTCGTCGGTCGTCACCGGTCGGGTCCCGTCGCCGTCGGGGTCAGGTCGCTCCGTGATCTGCGTCACCAGTGAGCCGCTGAGGCTCTCGATATCGCCGATAATCCAGCGAACGAGGTCGATTGTGTGCGAGCCCACGTCACCCACGACACCAGTCCCGGACACGTCCGCGTCACAGCGCCAGTTCCAGGGCAGGTTCGGGTCGGCCAGCCAGTCCTGTAGACAGCGCCCCTTCACGCGGTAGATCTCGCCCAGTTCACCTTCGTCGACCAGTCGCTTGGCCAGTTGGATCGCCGGCACATAGCGATAGTTGAACCCCGTTGCGGCCACAGCGTCGCTCTCGCGGGCGGCGTCGCGCATCTCCGTCGCCGTCTCGATATCGGGCGCGAGCGGTTTCTCACACATGACGTGGACGTCCGACTCCAGGGCCGCGATAGTCGGCTCGGCGTGGACGTGGTTCGGCCCGAGGTTGTAGAACACGTCCACCTCGTCGACCACGTCGCGCCAGTCGCCCGCCGTTCGGTCGAAGCCGAAACGGTCCGCCGCGTCACTGACCGCTTCTTCGTTCCGGCCGATGAGTACATCACGGTTCGTCGCCGGCGCGTCAGGGAAAAACATCGGCAAGCGCGCGAGCGCGTTCGCGTGTGCCCTCCCCATAAATCGGTAGCCGAGGAAGCCGATGTCGAGGGTCATGCGGTCACCTCCGTCCTACCGCGAGCGAACGCTATTGTTTGTCTGACACATGTGCGATACGTCTCTGACAGATTCAACTGCCAGCGAGTCCCGTTAGTGTGGGGCGCTATGCGCATCGAGTGAAATCACGACAGCGCATGAAATAAAGATTTGGAGAAGCCAAACGGGAGTCTACCGAAGCCGATACCACTATACGACCCGCATCTATATCGGCGGATATGCTCGAAGGCGAAACACGACTCGGACTCGGGACGTACACACTCACCGACGCGGACGGCGTCGAGACGATCAAAGCGGCCATCGAACACGGCTACCGCCACATCGACACCGCCCGGCTCTACGGGAATGAAGAGGAGGTCGGCGAGGCCATCGCCGCCGCCGATATCGACCGTGACGACCTCTTCGTCGCAACGAAGGTCGCACACTTCGAGGAGCCAGAGAAGACGACCGAGTACGTCGAGCGGGCCATCGACGAGAGCTTCGAGAAACTCGGCCTCGACCGCATCGACCTGCTGTATCACCACTGGCCGCGCGGGCAGGACGACATCAAGACGGTTCTGCCGGTCCTTGCGGACCGCGTCGCCGACGGCCAGGTCGACAACCTCGGAGTGAGCAACTACACCGTCGACGACCTCGAACTCGCCGACGAACTGATCGACCGCCCCATCGACGCGCTCCAGGTCGAGATGCATCCGCTACTCCAGCAGAACGACCTCCGGGCGTTCCTCGCCGACACCGACGCCGATCTCGTCGCCTACTCGCCGCTGGCCCAGGGCGAGGTATTCGACGTGGACGTCATCTCCGAGGTCGCGGCGAAGCACAGCGTCTCGGAGCCGGTCGTCTCGCTCGCGTGGGTACTCTCGAAAGAGGGCGTGACGGCGATCCCGCGGACGAGTTCCGTCGACCACCTCCGCGACAATTTCGGCGCGCTAGACGTCGAACTCGACGCCGAAGACGTAGAGCGGATCGACGCTATCGAGCGGACCCACCGCTGTGAGGACCCCGACTGGATGACCTGGTGATGGCCGGCAGTTCGGTCCCGGTGGTTTTTCTCCCCGCTACAGGCGTTGAGACGGGCTTTATGCGTTGGTTCCGCACTGCTAATTCGGCCGACTACGCGACGCTCTCGACCGCGGTCATGGTTCGACGAGGATCTTGACGTGGCCGGTGTCCGGCGAGCGTAGTTCCTCGATGCCGTCCTCGACGAGCGCGTCCAGTCCGACCCGCCTCGTGACGAAGGTGTTCGCTTCGATGCCGCCGTCGCCCAGCGACTCGATGACAGCATCGAACTCCGTCCGGAACGACTGCGGCGGGAAGCCATAGCAGTACGTGCCACGGAGGGTCCGCTCGCCCGTGACGACCCCCTGGAGGTCTACGCTCGTCGTCCCACTGGTCATACTGCCGACGGTGACACAGCCGCCCCGGCGCGTGCTCTCGATAGCGGCGTTGACTGCCGGGGCGACGCCGGCGAACTCGAACGAGGCGTCGACGCCGCCGTCGGTCGCGGTTGTGATCTGTTCTGCGGCGTCGGACTCAGTCGGGTCCACAGCCACGTCACCTCCTAGTTCGAGCGCGCCCTCGCGCCGCGCCGGGTTCGGCTCGGAGGCGAAGATTCGCTTCGCGCCCGCCTCAGCGAGCGCCCGGATGACCGTCAGCCCGATGGGGCCACAGCCGAAGACTGCGGCAGTGTCGCCGGCGCGCAGTTCCGACCGGCGGACCGCGTGGAGGCCGACAGCAAGTGGTTCGATGAGCGCACCCTTCCAGACGGGCACATCTGCGGGGAGTCGGTGGACCTGTCCAGCCGGAACGACAGCCTCCTCGGCGAAGCCGCCGGCCCCGGTCTGGAGGCCGATCGCTAGCACGTCCGCACAGCGGTTGTAGGCTCCGTCCTCGCAGTACCGACACTCGCCACAGGGAATGTTCGGATGGACGGCGACAGAGTCTCCGACCTCAACGCTGGTCACGTCACCGCCGATCCCGCTGACGGTCCCACTGAATTCGTGTCCGATGGTGATCGGCCGGCTCGCGCCCGACCTGGGGTGTGGATCTGCAGGTGTGTACTCAGCGTGTTCGTACTCGTGAATGTCCGTTCCACAGATGCCACACGCCGCCACGTCGAGTCGTACGTCGGTCGGTCCGACCGGGGACGGCTCCACGTCGTCGATCCGTACGTCGCCCGCGCCGTAGAAGCGCGCGGCTCTCATGGGTGTCGCTCCGCTGTGTCATTCGATTGCATGCCTGTTGAATCTCTCTCCCGGGAGCGTGCTAACCCTTTCGGTCAGACAGTACCGCGAAAACACATCAACGTCCACACGAACGGCGTGGTTACTACTTGCGGTGCTGTTCGACGACGTCCCAGTCCAGTTCGATGCCAAGGCCCGGCGAGTCGGGGATCTGGATGCGACCGTTCTGGATGAAGTCCTCGTCGCGGGCCAGCAGGTCTTCCCACCATGGGACCTCACGGGCGTGGTACTCCAGCGCGACGAAGTTCGGCACGGTAGCGCCGACGTGGGCCGTCGCCGCGGTGGCGACTGGGCTGCCGATGTTGTGCGGGACGAGCGCCTGGTAGTACGCTTCGGCCATGTCGGCGACCTTTTTCGTCTCTGCAATACCGCCGGTCTTTGGCACGTCGGGCGCGAGGAAGTCGACGGCCTGGTCCTCGATGAGGTCCCGGAAGCCGTGGCGGCCGTAGCGGTTCTCCCCAGTGAGAATAGTGGCCTCGACACGCCGTTTGAGTTCCCGCATCGCGTCGGTGTTTTCAGGGGGTAGCGGGTCCTCGATCCACGCGAGGTCGTACGGTTCGAGCGCGCGACAAAGCCGCTCGGCCGTCTCCGGGCTGAAGTTCCAGTGCAGGTCAACTGCGATTTCGGCGTCGTCGCCGATCTCTTCCATCACGGCCTCGACGACGCGCTGCTTGTGGTCGATCTCCGGCGGGTCGAAATGGCGCGACAGCGTGTCGATCTCCTGGCCCGACGGCACGTCGAGGTCGAACTTGACGATGTCGAAGCCGTCCTTGACGGCGGCACGGGCGGCCTGGGCGTAGGCCTCCGGCTCGTAGGTCTCCTCTTCCTGACCTTCCTCGGCGGACTCGACCATCGCCTCGCCGGCGTGACAGTCGGCGTAGACGGCCACTTCCTCGCGGACCTTCCCGCCAAGGAGCTGATACACCGGCTGGTCAAGGAGCTTGCCCGTCGCGTCCCACAGCGCGAGTTCGACGCTGCTGATGGCGATAGTGCCGACGCCCTCCTGGGAGCCACGCCCCGAGAGACTCTCGCGCATGAGGTTGTAAAGCCGCTCTACGTCTGTTGGGTTCTCACCGACCAGTACGGGTCGGAGGTAGTCCGTGATAATTTCGTGGACTCCCGGGGACGGATAGGCCTCGCCGATGCCGGTGACGCCCTCGTCGGTCTCGACGGTGACGATGGTCCACGGGAAGTTCCCGTCGATGACCAGCGTGTTCAGGTCGGTAATCTCTGCCGGTGGGCCGTCCGCGCGGCGCGGCGTCTCGTCGAAATCGGCCCACATCGTCGCTGCGAGCTTGGATGCGAAGTCTTCGTACATTGTTTGTCAGTTTTTGTCATTTCACTCCGTCTGCCTGCGTGGACTGAAACGGTCGTAGTGACTGCGTGTTCCGCCTCGGCAATCCGATACCATCCGGCATGACTGGACTGCGGCCGAACTGGCACACCGGATGATACCGAATTCCATCGTTTCTGGTATCTACGTTTGTCCTGTTATATGTTCCGATGCATGAGGATAGTGTCTGTACACACGTGCCGCGTTTCGTCGATGACCGGCAGTACACAGGTATCAACGTGTGTGTCGTGTACCCGTATATTTTTATACCTCCAATCGAATATTTATGATAGATTACCAAGTAACGCCAGCCGCTGATCAGTGGCGAGACGTCCCCCATCAGTCACTGGCGGTCATCAATTAGACATGACTCATCTCAAAGACGCAATTGAATCGGCCGACAGCCCGTTCGGGACCTGGATATCGGTCGGTCACCCAACAATAGCGGAGGCAACGGCGCAGTTAAATCTGGACTTCGTCCTCGTCGACATGGAACACACGACGATGGACCTCGAAACGGTAGAGAGCATGGCACGCGGCGTCGACGCCGCGCCCGGCGACACGGACATGTTCGTCCGTGTCCCGTGGAACGACCCGGTCCGACTCAAGCGAGTCATAGACATTGGCGTCGCCGGAGTGATGGTTCCGATGATAAGCTCCGCCGAAGAGGCCGAGGAACTCGTCCGCTCGTTACGGTATCCACCGGACGGGATTCGCGGTATTGCCGGTAGTCGGGCGACACGTTACGGGAAGAACTTTGAGGAGTACGTCACGAACGCGAACGGCTCCATCCTCACCATCGCTCAGATCGAGACGGAACAGGGTATGGAACACGCTCAGGAAATCGCCAACGTGGAGGGCATCGACTCGCTGTTCGTCGGCCCAGCCGACCTCTCGGGCTCGCTCGGAATGTTCGCAGAGTGGGATTCGTCGGAGTTTGACGATGCTGTCCAGTCCATCATCGATGACAGCCACGCGGCCGACGTGCCCGTCGGAACGCTGACGACCGATATCGGGGCCGAGGCAATCGAGTCCCGGGTTGACCAGGGTTTTGACTTCCTCATCGCCGGCAAGGACGTGGCCCTGCTGATGGACAGCGTCGAAGTGGCTATCGACAACTACGCTGAAGCGCTGGACAAGCCGGTCTCCGCCTCCGACGACTGACCGCGCCACAGACCCGACAGCCAAAACTGGCCGTATCTCATTCTGTGATTGCCGACTGGAGAGCCGATGTTGATCGGTTCTCGAAACGAGTTCGCACACGCGAAAGAGACGAAGTTGTGGAGCTGGGGTCGAAAGCCGTGGATTTCAGTGACTGTAGTAGCGCTCAATAGCAATCGTCTTGTCCGTGTAGAAGTTGATCGCGTCCTCGCCTTGCGCATGGAGGTCCCCGAAGAAGGACTCCTTGCGGCCGCCGAAGTGGAAAAAGCCCATTGGCGCACAGACACCGACGTTGATACCGATGTTGCCGGCGTCGACCTCGTAGCGGTATTTCCGGGCTTCCGCACCGTTTTCGGTGTACAGCGAGGAGGCGTTCCCGTACTTGGTGCTGTTGACCATCTCGATGGCCTCGTCAATGTCGTCGGCCTCCGCTAGGGCCATCACCGGACCAAAGATTTCCGTCTGAGCGATGTCCATGTCGGTCGTGACGTTTTCGAGCAACGTCGGCCCGAGGAAGTTCCCATCAGGGTAGTCGGGGTGTTCGAAGTCGCGTCCGTCGACGACCAGGTCTGCGCCCTCGTCGACAGCGTCTTCGACCATCTCTTTGACGCGTTCGGCGGATTCACCGGTGATGAGCGGGCCCACGTCGGTATCCTCGTCAAGGCCACTCCCAACAGTCAGGTCGTCGACAGCGTCGAGAACCTGTTCGCGGAGCGGTTCGTAGCTGTCGCCAATCCCCACGACGACGTCGTTGGCGAGACACCGTTGGCCGGCGTTGCCATACACCGAACCGATGACATTCGGAATCGCCTCTGCCAGTTCAGCATCCTCAGAGACCACAGCGTAGTTTTTCGCACCGCCCTGGGCTTGCACGCGCTTGCCGTGCTCAGCAGCAGTCTCGTAGATGTGGCGCGCGACTGGCGTCGATCCGACGAAAGAGACACCTTCGATGTCTTCGTGTTCGAGGAGCGCGTTGACTGTGTCCACGCTACCGTTGACGAGATTGACTACGCCGTCGGGAAAGTCCACCGCGTCGATAGCCTCGAAAATGATCTGCGAGCTCAGCGGGACTTTCTCACTGGGCTTGAGAACGAACGTGTTGCCCGTCGCAACGGCGTATGGCAGGAACCACAGCGGGATCATCGCCGGGAAGTTGAACGGCGTAATGGCTGTGAACACGCCAAGGGGCTGTCGGATGGCGTGTTCGTCCATTCCCTTGGCGACATCTTGGACGTTGCCGCTGCCCTCGCGCATCATGTTCGGAATCCCTGCCGCCACTTCGACGTTCTCGATACCGCGACGGATCTCGCCGCGAGCCTCGTCTAGGGTCTTCCCGTGTTCGCGTGTTAGTGCCTGTGCGATGTCCTCCTGTCGCTCCTCGAGTTCCGATTTCAGATCGAAAATGTACTGGACACGCTCGACTGGTGATGTTCGGGACCACTCGTCGAACGCTTCATTCGCGGTCTGGATTGCCGCATCAACTGTCTCTTCATCGGAGAATGGCACCTCCGTCAGTGTCTCATTCGTTGCCGGATTGACAAGCGGTTGTCCGTCATCGCTGTCAACGGAAACCCACTCGCCACCGACGTAATTTTTTACAGTGTTGGGTATTGCAGTCGCCGCTTGCGACTGCTCTTGCTTGCTCGTCATGCAAGATACACCTCTCGGTCCACCCATAAATGTGTTACGCCACCGTGTGCGTTCGTAGCCATCAATGTGGACCGATTGCAAGCCGCACCACTCTTACTGTTCCACTCACAGGGACGATATGATCTGTTACGTACGAGTACGACGATGAAACCGTGATTGTTACTGGCGGAAGTTCCGGAATCGGGGGTTCGATTGCCTTGGCGTTCGGTGCTGCAGGGTCTACGGTTATAAACGCCGACATCACGCCGGAGCCAAAGGACACGGATGCAACGGAAACGACCCACGAGGCTATCAAGACCGATGGCGGAACGGCCCACTATGTCAAGATTGACGTCTCATCACGAGCGGACATCGAATTAGTTGTTGAAGCAGCCCGTGATTACGGGGGCGTCGATGTGATGGTCAATAACGCCGGCTGGTTTACCCGTGACGACTTGTTTTAGATCGACGAGGAAACATTCTCCCGGATTCATAGTATCAATACGGGGGGCGTCTTCTTCGGCTGTCAGGCGGCTGCTACGGACATGAGAGACAGAGAAATGGGAGGGACCATCAAAAACACGGCATCAATCAGTTCGACACACGCTCAGGCCGACCAGATCCCTTACGAATCCACCAAGGGTGCGATCAAGATGATAACCCAGGGCGCAGCAATTGAAATCGCTGACGAGGATATTCGTGTCAACGCAGTTGCGCCGGGGCATATCGTGACCGAGTTTGGCTCCGGAGCGGAGCAGAAGAAGGATTCCGTTGCGGCTGGTGACCTAATGAAGCCGATACCGTTAGATCGTCCGGGCTACCCCTCTGATATCGCGCTAGTGGTCCTGTTCCTAGCCAGTGAGCAAGAAGGCTACGTGACCGGCGAAACCATCTACCTCGACGGCGGGTGGCAGACGTTCTGATTGGATTGTTATAGCACCGGTCGCGGGTGTCACTTAACCGATTACCCAGTACAATTATGACCCGGTAGTCTCATTGGTATACTATGCGTGCCTTAGTGCTCGATGCGGAGTGGAACCCACAGTCAGATTACGACCTGTCCGAGGACGAACAAGACCGACACCGCGCGATGAACAGTGCTAGCGTCTGGCAGAACCCCGACCTACGCGTCGAGGAGCGGGAGAAACCGGAGCCAGCCGAAGACGAGGTACTCGTCCGCGTCAAGTACGCCGGCATCTGCGGTAGCGATGTCGCCATGACCGAGACCGACGACGACGGCTACATGCACTACTCAGCGTACACGCAGTTGCCGAACGTCATCGGTCACGAGTTCTCCGGTGAGGTCGTCGAGACCGGCGACGGTTCAGACCTGTTCGAGGCCGGCGACCCTGTAACGGCGGAAGTCACGGACTACTGTGGCCGTTGCCAAATGTGCCGCCAGGGCTTTCACGGCCACTGTGAGAACTTCGAACAGATTGGCTTCACGCTTGACGGCGCGTTCGCGGAGTACGTCACCGTTCCCGAAAAGATCCTGTGGGGCGTTTCGGAGCTTTCCGAGCAGTACGACGACGAAGATGAGCTGTACCGGGCCGCTGCGACAATCGAACCAAGCACTATCTCGTTCTACGGGCTGTTCGGACGGGCCGAGGGGATCTGGCCCGGTGACTACCACGTTTACCACGGCGTTGGCCCTATCGGCTTGACGGGAATGAACGTCTCGCGTGCAGCGGGCGCAGGCAGGGTCATCGCATTCGAGCCCTCTGACGAACGCCGTGCTATCGCAAACGAACTCGGATTCGACCACGTCTACAACCCTATCGACACCGACCCCGTAGAGAAAGTCATGGAGGTGACCGGCGGCGAAGGTGCGGACGTACACGTCGAGACCAGTGGCGCCGTCGGCGCAACCTATCCGGTCATCGAGGACACATTGGCCGAGCAGGCCAACATCGTTCACATCAGCAACGCCGGCAGCGACCCTGATATTGCACTTCGGAAATACCAGGGTAACAGCGCCCAGATCTATGGTTCTGAAGGGCATACTGGACAGCAGGTGTATCCGCGTACCATCCGACTGATGTCGAGCGGCCAACTCGACAACCTCCCGATGATTACGTCGACCTACGACCTCGAAAACGCCGACGAGGCCGTCGCACAGGCACGCAAGCGTGTGGACGGTAAGGTTCTCATCGAAGTATAGCGGCGAACTATCGGTTATTCGTGTTCGGCCGACTTCACAAAGCGACAGTTACGTCTTAGACCCGATTGGTGCTCAAAAAGAGCCGGTCGCTGTTACTCTTCGAGGTCCGCGAGATCCCATTTACCGGTGATGATTGCACCAGAGTCGGGATTATCCGGCTCGACGACGGCTTCGACGAACGAGGGACCGTCGTAGGCGAACGCCTCTTCCAGAACACCGGCGAGATTCTCGGGCTTGACAACGCGGTCAATGAAGCCGATGTTGAACGATTCGGCCATATCCATGAAGTCAACCATCGTTTCGTCGTCGAACTCCGTGTCGATGACCCGGTCCCAGCCGTACTTGTTCACCTGTAGGTTCCGAATTGACTTCCAGCCATTGTTGTTGACGACGACGTAATTCACATCGATGTCGTGTTCGACAGCGCAGGCGACTTCCTGGTTACACATGAGGAAGCTGCCGTCGCCTTCAAAGTCGACCACTGTCCGCTCGGGGTTCGCAAGCTTCGCACCGATGGCGGCGGAGACTCCCCATCCCATCGTCGAGAAGCCGCCACAGGAGATGTTCGTCCGGGGTTCGTACACCGGAAATTCGGGGTTGATCGTCTCCTGGGGCTGGCCGGCGCTGGTGACGATACTGCCCTCCCGGGGGAGCACTTCGCGGACCGCCCTGGCCACGCGAGAGATGCTCATCGGCACGTTGTCGTTCTCCCAGCGCTCGTCGACCTGTGCCTGCCAGTCCTCCCACAGCTCTTGGATCTCGTCGTAGTACTCGTTGTTCTCCGTCGAAACGGGGTCGGTACGGTCCTGAACCGCATCCGTGATCTGGCGGGTGACGACCTTCGCGTCGCCCTGAATTCCGACCTCGACTGGGTAGTTCTTCCCGATTTCTTGTGGGTCGATATCGACGTGAATTAGTTTGCTCGGCGGGATTTCAAAGCTCACGCCCTCTTCGAAGGAGGAAGTGTGCATATCGGTGAACCGACAGCCGACGGCGAGGATTACGTCGGCATTCGCCGCGAGCTCGTTTCCAGCTGAGGAGCCAATCCAGCCAGCGTTCCCTACGAACAGTTCGTGGTCCTCTGGAATGATGCCCCGCGACTGGAACGTCGGAATCACCGGGGCCTGAAGATGCTCCGCGAGTTCTTGAACTTCGTCCCAGGCCTCTGCGAGCATTGTGCCGCCCCCTGGGACGATGACGGGGCGGTCGGCCTCGGCCAGAAGGTCAGCGGCCTCCGAGACAGTGTCAGGGTCCCCGCCGGGTCGGCTGTGGGGTCGGTGCTCAGTTGGTTCGGGGAGTTCTACGTCCGCGGCCGCGCCCTGCACGTCCATCGGTACATCGATGTGGACCGGACCAGGGCGACCGGACAGCGCGGTCTGGAACGCGCGACGGAGGATGCGCGGGAGGCGTTCCACATCGTTGACGACGAAACTCTTCTTTGTCACTGGCTCCATGACGCTCGGGAAATCCCCTGGTTTCTGGCGCTCAATCTCTTGGAGAATCCCCTCTCCGTACTCGTGTGTCTGGGGTGCACCGGTGAAAATAACCATCGGGATTGAGTCTACATAGGCTGTCGCCGCTCCAGTGACGGTGTTTGTAGCACCTGGGCCGATTGACGTGAATACGGCGAGTGGGTTACCACTGGCGCGTGCGTACCCGTCCGCCAGGTGTGTCGCACCTTGTTCGTGTCGAGGCTGTATGACCTCTACCTCAGATTCATTGAAGGCGTCCAGCAGGTTCGTGCTCCCGTGGCCCGGGATACCCACGAGGTACTCAACGCCCTCCTTTTCGAGATAACTAGCGATAATTTCGCCACCGTTCAGTCTTGGCATCTCATCAAAAACGTACACGCGGGATTTATTAAACGTTCCCCCACACGTGTCACGTTTTTATTGGAGAGTCGCCACGTCTACAGCGTAGGAATGACTTCATCGCCCATCACTTCAAAGAACCGCACCGGGTCGGGACTTGTATTGCCGAGCGCAATGCGGTCGAATCCCATCTCGGCGTACTCCTCCAACTGGGCAGCGATAGTCGACGGATCGTCGGCGATGAGGAACTTCCCGTCGATTTCTTCCTTTGTGGCTTTCTCTCCCTCCTGCTCGATCTCTTTTGGATTCGCCATCGCTCGGTCGAAGACATTCTGAGTTGTCGCCCACCACGGACGTGTGGCGGCCCGGGCCTGCTCGTAGTCCTCGTCGTAGGAGGCAATCACTAACAGCGTCGTCTCGATGCTGTCCGGGTCTCGGCCCTCCTCTTCGGTGTAGCGGCGGATAGCGGGATAGAGACGCTCTGTGTATTCTTCGCCTTTCTTGACGGTAATGAATCCGTCACCGTACTCGCTGGTCAGTGAGGCCGTTGTCGGGCCGTTTGCGGCCAGGTGGATTTCTGGGCGCTCATCGGGCATCGTGTACAGTTTCGCATCGTCAACCTCGTAATGGTCGCCCTCGTAACTGAAGAAGTCCTCCGAATCATACAGCCCGTGAATAATCTCTAAGGTCTCTTCGAGGCGGTCACGCCGAACAGGATAGTCTGGCCACTCGTGGCCGAGTGGCTTCTCGTTCATTGCTTCCCCAGTAGAGAGTCCGAGAACGACCCGTTTATCATGCATTTCTTGAATCGTTGCGAACGCCTGCGCCATCATCGCCGGGTGATAGTGTTCGCCCGCGGGCGTGACACACGTTCCGATAGGGATGTCGACGCGCTCAGTAGCGGCCCCGAGCCACGACCACGCGAAGCCTGCTTCCGCATCGGTGTGGAACCACGGATGGAAGTGGTCCGACGTCCAAATGAAGTCGAACCCGTTGTCCGACGCCAGTACGGAGTACTCCAGAAGCTCCGACGGACTATACTGCTCCTGATGGGCCATGTAATCGATAGCAACCATGGTATCATCCGTTTGTGGGCTCTGGGTAATATCAGTTTCCCATGCCGTATGTGAAACAGCTGTCTTGCAGCCATAGACACCCACCTCGGCTCTATCAAACAGTTGTTTGCGAAACCGAGATTGAAGATGTCAATTTAAAGATGTAGGACGTACTACGAAGGGATATGAACCTCTATGTGGGATATCAGCAAGAACATTGTTCGGAACTACCGAACAAATGTGTTCGTGGCTTACGAACAATTTTAAAATTAGTACAATGCAAAAAATTGGTATGACAAGACACGACAGTTCAAAAACGGTTGAAGCAGTCCAAAAAATACTCGGTATGATAGAATTTCTTTTGCACCAGGACGGTGCTGGAATCACTGAAATCGCTGACGAGTTGGGTCGGTCAAAAGGCCCAATACACGGACACATGTCGACACTCTACAAAAATGAGTATGTGATCAAGGAGGACAAGACGTATCGACTTAGCCTCCACCATCTCAAACTCGGAGAGACAGTACGGGATCGACTGCAAATATACGATGTCGTCACTGAGGAACTTGACAATATTTCATTAGTTTGTGGTGGGCTTGCAGAGTTCGCAATGTCCGAACACGAACAGGCCGTGTATATCTACAAGAGTGCCGGAGAAAACACGGTCCAGTCCGCATCGTCACCAGGAACGAAAATAAATGCATTGCTCTCCTTGGGCAAGGCAATGATGGCGCACATGTCAGAGTCACGTATCAATGAGATTATTGAACGCCACAGGCTTCCAAAGTATACTGAGAACACGATTACAACGAGGGAGGCACTGTTTGCGGAACTCGAAGAAATCCGTATCTCTGGGTATGCCTTCGATCGCGAAGAGAAAATCCAGGGACTCCGATGTGTCGCTGCACCAGTTACAACAGAAACTGAAATTATTGGTGCCATCAGTATCTCTGGGCCCGCAAGTCGGTTTGAAGGCGAATTCTACGAGGAAGAGCTGCCCGGTAATGTTACGCGGTCAGCGTATGTTATTGAGATCAATTCTCAGTTCTCTTAATAAACTCCTCTGTTCGGATGGTGCGAACATGCGAATCGAGGCCGTCTCAAGTTCTGATTTGGCAGAGATGGTCAGTTGCTCGGAATAACATGCGTACATATGTTACTCCAGTCGAAGTTGTCTATTAGAATGATGCCAGCCGGATTTTCTTATCGATGTTGCATTCTTCGAGCATATACTCAGAGAATATGTTTGTAAGCCCCGTTCGTAACATAGTGTTCAGATAAGATTGAAGAGTGAGGCACGGCGGTTTTGAAGTGTCTATGCCCAAAAACGCCGGCCTCAGCGGTAGTATCGACCAACTCGACTTAGATTTTGTGGAGGGAGAAGCGACACCGCGACCGCTGATGAAGGTGAGTATTCAGCTGCATCTGGCTAGACTATTCACTTTCGAATACTGTTTCTATTCTTGAAATATTCGGTGTCCAACGCGCTCGTTTGACCGTGCATAATTGGTTCACAAAGCTGATTTACAGTCCGAAAATGGTCGGTTACCGGATCACATTGCGGTTGACGAGACCGTGATCCAACTCAATGATGAGCAGTACTGACTGTACGCTGCCGTTGATCCACAGACGAACAAATTGCTCCATACGATGCTTAGACCTACCACAACGAAGGTTCTGTCTCATCCGTTTCTTGCTGCTCAGCGAGAAACACGACGTTGACGACGCCGGGTTTCTGGTCGATGGCACTCAATCGTTACAAGCTGCGTGTCTCTGACATGGATTCGATTTCAAATACGAAAAACATGGAAATTGGAACGCCGTCGAATGTGTTTTCAGAGAAGTAAAACGGCGAACTATCTATTTCTCAAACTGTTTTAGCAACACCGAAGCAGAAAGAGCCGACAATTGGCTCAGATCATTCAGCTTTGCATGGAATCAGCTTATCCGAACACGAGGATTCGGAGAGGCAGACAATATTTTTTACATTATACTCGACGTTTCGTCAAACTGTACTATCTAATCGATGCCCTTGCATTCTTACTGTACAAAATATTCTATCGGTTTCTCGAGAGTAAAGTGGATAGAAACATATAGACAATGTTAATCACAGATAATCTACTATCATCAAAAGGAAAGACGATATATCCCATCTATCCAAATACAGAGGAGAAAATATCCAAAGAGAAATATGAAATGGGGAGAAATAAGATACAATATCCCAAAATAGTATTAGATTCGGAGGAATGATTAGAACCGATTCGTATTCCGCTTGTGGCTGCTGCGACCGGTTGATAATCGGCCCGCCTGCGGACCGAGACGGTCCGAAAGAACGGAAGGGAAACGCGCGCTTACGGCAGCGCTGTCCGGAGATCCTCACAGAGATTGTCGGCGTTTCGATGTCGACTGATAGCCGGACCAGGGTCTCGAGAACCCCCACGGTGGGAGACCCGTGGCTGACCTCGTAAAGGAGCATCAGCGACAGCACCTTGACGAGACTCTCAACGCCACCGAGACTGGCCATATGGATGGACAACTCGAAGTCCTCGATGAACGCCTGGGATTCGGCAAGCGTGCTGAATCGCTTCTCATTGAAACGGCAACAGTGTCTCGTCACAAATATATGACCATGGAATTCGTTCGCCTGATGTCACCCCGTTCCCGATCCAGCCGGTGTGTCCATGACGGGTGTCCTTTACAGTGATACATATATTATCAGGTCCAGAAGAGTCTGTCCAGAAGGAAAACATGAGATATAATCTGGGTAAGATCGTATCTTATAATTGGATTTCGGTCAATAAACACACCTACTGAGTGAAGAGTCCAGGATAGCTCACGCTGAAAGAAAGGCACACATCAAAATCATCCTCCGAGGTTGTGGAAGTTCAGAAGTTCGGAGGATGGGTTTTGACAAAGCATACGGTATTTGATATTCGACTCTGGTGACTGTTTCCTATGGGGGTCGCTCAGATGCTCAAAGTAGAGTGTTTCAGCGAGTGTTCTCGATTTCGACCATCAACGGCATGTGATCGCTGGCCTCGGTCCACTCGTCAAACTCACCAATTTCTAACTCACCGACTGACCTGAGTAGGGGTTCGGGCAGAAACGCGTAATCGATGTGGTACGGTCGTTCAGCCTTCTTGTGCATGTAGAACGTTGCGGTGTCTTCATTTCCAAACGTGGTGTCGGTCAGTTCGTGATACACACTCCGGAGTCCATGGCTGTTCAGTATGCCAAGTACGTCCGAGAAATCACCGCAAAGAGAACTGTTCGGTGACTCATCCCAGATTATGTTCCAATTGAAATCACCAATAACAGCAGTATTCTTGTCTACTTCCTCGGGATGGCTCTTCAGGAATGAATAGACCTGACCGATGTATCGTTGCGCGGGGTTCTGTTCATCGTTCATTGCCCACACGCCGACGACATCAAGTTCTGAGGTCTCCACAGAGAGGAAATATTCACAGTCGTCGACTCGGGGTTGAACTGCTTCGATTCTGAGTCCATTCCGGGTGAATACGCCCAATCCTTTGTGCTCGTTGTCACCAATCCATCGCCAGTCGGTGAACTCTGACCAATCGCCTTTGGAAGCAGGATTTTCACACTCTTGAACGACGAGAATGTCTGGGTTATGTTCGATGATCTGGTCTTTCTTGTTCCGAAACGCCATATTGCAGTTCCACGTCGCTACTCGGGTCATATCCGTGCGTACCAACCGTACGATAACAAGCCTGTTGTCAATTAAACGGGTTTGGGGTTTCGGAAATCACACCCACTTGCCCTTCTCTTGTACCGCCTTTTCGAGACTCATGTTCGGAACTGACAGAGACCATGTGGCATGGGACATCGAGACAACCGGCCTCTCGTGGTCGGACGAGATTACTGTGAGCGGATTCTGGCTTCCAGATGGGCGTGCTCGGCTCCTCCTCAATACCGGAGGGCAAGACGTGGACACAGAAGCGTACGAACAGCACTTGACCGACGTGAGCGGTGGTGTCCCGGTTACGATCATGCCGGTTCGGGATGAAGCGGGAGTCCGAACGTTCAATCGACGCTTGACGAGTTCGTTGAGCCGACCGAGTACGAGAAGTGGAAACGGATTCGGAAGGCGCTCATCAGACCGTTCAACCGCGCCATTGAGACGCTCTTCGAGGAGACAGACCTCGGTGACAACATCCGTGAACCCGTGAACGTGGCTATCGATATCACCTCGTGGTTGTTCTACCCGACACCGTGGAAGAACTACAGTCTCCGGCTCCCGAAGGACGCCTACCCTGGGATGGTGAGTGGTCTCAAGGACTCGCACATGCGCGGGTACAAGTTCGCCACGCTCACCATCATCGGGAAGGACACGCCGATTGTGCTGGCCGTTGAACCGGTCAAGCAAGTCTCTGGGTGGGAGGGTTCGGGTGCGGGAACGAACGTCGGTTCCCGAAGTCGTTGAACGCTTGCTCGATACCGCTGAACGGTACGTGGACATTCACAAGGTGATGTGTGACCGTGAGTTCAGCACGCATCAAGTTCGAGAGACTATCGACCGGAAAGGCATGACGTACATCATCCCGAAGCCGGTCCAAGCGAAGCAGGATAGAGAGAACATTCGGAAGGTAAATGAACACCCGGAGTACGACGCGGCAACTGTAACGTACCCGCTCACCGTCGACGAGCGAACCCATAACTGCACTTTCATCTATCTCCCGTCAACAAGGGAGTCGGGTGGGTATACGGTGTTCACCACGAACGCGGATGCTGACCGGGACCGTGGTCATGGCCTTGTCGCGCAGTACCGCGACCGGTGGATGATCGAGAACGAGTACAAAACCATCAAGAAGAATTTCTTGCCGATGACGACCTCGAAGGACTACCGTGTCCGGTTGTTCTACTTCGTGTCTGCCGTCATCATGTATAACATCTGGCGGCTCACGAACCTCTTGCTCAGGGATATGGTAGATACGGACCTTGGGGAGTCGCCACCGGTCACGGCGGGTGAGATTGCCGAGATAGTCGGATTGTGTCTCGGCACAGGCATCGGATAGGACGCAGACGGTTGTCTAAGGCGCTTCGCGGTGAGTGGCGACACTCTGTGTAACCCTTTGATTTCGTGCCCACATACCAGCTAACGGACACTCAGCGGACACTCCGACTGTTGCTGTCGGTTCACCCACTTCTCATAGCGACCAGATGTGTCGAGAATCCCGGTGTTTCGTTTGTCACTCGGCCAAACTCCGAGTTTCTGTATTCGAGATTGAGGGGAATTAACCGTTAGTTCTTCACGGTTCTACATGGATTACTTATCGCAGACTCAGCAGTCGATGCTACTCGATAGCCACCGAATCCGCCTGACCTACCAGATTTCTAGAAAGAAGTGAGGTCTGACTGGTCGTCGTCAACACCGGAGACGCTCTGCCGTCGCACACCGCTCGGCGGGACGATCTCCCCGGCTTCCAGGGAGTCGGTCAACCGGTAACGCTCACCCTGGTCTTCGAGCAGCCTATCGTCAATGAGCCCGTCCAGCGCGGCCCGGACATTTTCCGGCGAGCGGTCAGTGTGACCGACAGCCACCGTGAACAGCGACCGGCGGCTCGTCCACTCGCCCTGATACTCGTTGGTCTGTGCCAGCAGCGTGTTCAGCACGCGGCGTTTGGTCTCGTTCATTTCAGATGCTCGTAGCCCCAACTCTCCAGTATTGAAGCTACAGCGTCGGGGTTCTCTGCTGCGAGTTCGACGAACGCCTCACGTAGGTCTGTCACCGAGACATCTTTCGAGCGCATGTCGAGTTCATCGGCTACGTCGGCCCTGACTTGGTCTTCCAATTCGGCGTATTCGTCGCGGAGAAAGGCGACGTGTTCGTTATCTCGGTCCTCTTTGACTGTCTGGCGGCGGATGACGTACGGAATTTCGTTTGTACTCATAGTGTCGGTTGTGTCGGATTCTGATTCGGTGTGGGATTCGGCTGTCGTTTCGGGTGCTGGGTCCGGCGCTGACTCGTCTTGCTCGTCACTCGGATCATCGGCGAACGGGTCCTCCCCAGGGCCTTCTTTCATGCCCGCCATCAGGCAGTCACCTCCTCGATAGCGCCGGGTTCCGGCGGGTTCGGGGCTTCAATCCCGGCTTGCTGTTCGAGATAGCGAGCCAGTCGGTCGTACTGAGCCAGCGTTTCGAGCTCGTAGTCACGACGGCGGTCGCGGTGATCGCGGACGTACGTGAACGCCGAACACTGCTGTGCCCAGGAGCCTTCCATCAGTGAGGTCCGGTCGCCGAACGTCTCCGGCGTCGAGTACGGGATTTCGCTGAGAATGCGCTCTTGGTCGTTCGTTCCCTTCACGCCGACTGGGACGGCAGCGAGGACGCCGACGTCGATTTCCAGCGTGTCTTCGAGCCCCGCGACGAGTTGTTCCAGTCCTTCGACGGCGGCCTGACCCTTCGCGCTCGGCTCGATCGGGATTACCAGCGACCGGGTAGCGTTGATAGCATTATGGAGATGTGGCCCTTCCGTCGCTGGCGGGTCACAAATCAGGACATCGTACTCATCACGGACGCCAGCGTCGGCGAGCGTGCTGAGAAGCGCGGCGTGGATATTGAACGCATCCCCGACAGCGGCGGCCTGGTCCTGTTCACGGCGGAGCCAATCGCCGAGATCGGCGAGTTGGTTGTGTTCGGGAATGATATCGACGTCGTGTTCGGCGGTGATGATGAGGTCCTCAAAGTTTCCCTTTGGCCGGTTTATCATATGCCGGGCGAGATGGTCAACGTCTTTCGAGCGGTCCTCGTCGACCCCAAACAGTCGCGAGAGATTGCCTTCTTGCGGGTCCAGCGGGACGACTAGTGGTTTAAGACCGGCGCGAGAATGCGCGACGGCCAGATTTGCGGCCGTCGTTGTCTTGCCGACACCACCGGCCTCGCTGTACGTGCTGTATGAGAGCATACCCAGCCATTGTAGCCACTGGTTCAAATAACCCATTGATTCAATCAGTTGGTTCAATCAATCGGTTCAACCAACTGGTTCAATTGTTCGGTTCAACCTATCACATAACTTACAGAAACAGCGGGGTGTGCAAACACATCGATAGCGGAGTGTTGGGCTAACCAACATAAAGCCTAATTTGCTTGGTTGTGTTGGTTAGCGTATGAGCGACGAAGAATACGCCCACCAGGCCCTGTCAGCGCTGGAGCGCATCGACGACGAGGCACTGGACCAGGAGGTTCGGGAAGCCCACGACGACGCGTCGCCGCCGTCGGCGAGCTGGCCGCGCTGCTCGGCGGCGATGCGGTCAAGGACCAGGACGGCGTGGACGTGCCCGAGGAATGGGACGACGACGAGGACGACTGGGACGAGAAGATAGACGACGCCTATGACAAGGCCGAGATACCGCGCTCGAAGGGCACGCTGACAGTGAAGACCATCGACGGCCGCGAGTACTACTACCTCCAGTGGCGCGAGGGTGAGAAGGTTCGAAGTCAGTACGTCGCGCCCGTGAGTTCGGCATAGGGCGTTGTACTCCGGAAACAGTGGTTGTGGTGGTGGAAATGGCCAAACAACCGTTGTAGGTCTAACTTGTTGTTGAGTGCGAGAGTTGCGACATCACTCTTCCAGTGGAGTCTAGCCTGTCGTGGCACCTATATAGAAGAGTCAAATATGTGTCATTTTTGCGCTGTTTCAATCCCGCAGTTGGTTTCTGATCCGTCGTGACACAGCGGGAGCGTCACGCCTTGAGTCGCCCACGCGGGGTTTCAATCCCGTGCTGGGTTTTCTGGCCGTCGCGACGGGTCCTGTGTCAGGACGCCGTTGTACAGGATATGTTTCAATCCCGTGCTGGGTTTTCTGGCCGTCGCGACCGGTCCTCCTCCAGGCGCTGGACGCGGCGTTGCAGCCGTTTCAATCCCGTGCTGGGTTTTCTGGCCGTCGCGACCCACTGGTGGAGCTTTATCTGCTGTGTACAATTTGTTTCAATCCCGTGCTGGGTTTTCTGGCCGTCGCGACGTTCGCCACCGTCACACCGCCGCTGGTGGCACTGTTTCAATCCCGTGCTGGGTTTTCTGGCCGTCGCGACCGCCGAGCAAGTCCTGCTCGGACTCGTGGACGGTGGTGTTTCAATCCCGTGCTGGGTTTTCTGGCCGTCGCGACGGATTGGGTCGTCAACCGGACACTCGGCGGTGAGGTTTCAATCCCGTGCTGGGTTTTCTGGCCGTCGCGACGGTACGATAGTGGCATCGGCCGCTGGATTCTGGAGTTTCAATCCCGTGCTGGGTTTTCTGGCCGTCGCGACAACAGCACCGCACCGCCGACGTACTTCGCGCCGATGGTTTCAATCCCGTGCTGGGTTTTCTGGCCGTCGCGACTCTCCGGGGGACGACCTGCAATCGAAGATTGATGCAAGTTTCAATCCCGTGCTGGGTTTTCTGGCCGTCGCGACCACAGCCAGATGGCGCCGAACGGCCATTACCATTGTTTCAATCCCGTGCTGGGTTTTCTGGCCGTCGCGACCTATCGTTCACTACGACGGTGACTACCACTTCCTGTTTCAATCCCGTGCTGGGTTTTCTGGCCGTCGCGACTGTACTCCTCTGGGCGGTGTTCATCGCAGTAGAGGTTTCAATCCCGTGCTGGGTTTTCTGGCCGTCGCGACCTCGGAGAAATGGAGCCATCTGGTCAACGAACAGTTTCAATCCCGTGCTGGGTTTTCTGGCCGTCGCGACGCGACGACGCCGATACC
>NZ_JAHYBW010000009.1:0-179190 GCF_032027985.1 Haloarcula sp. 1CSR25-25 | reverse complement strand
AGCTGCGAGACTCCAGCGGAGCGAGCGTCTCGAAACGGGCGACCGGGACCGACCGGAGGGAGCGACACGTGAGCGACGACCGCCACACCGCGTTCATGCCGCTGATTCTGGTCGGCGGGCTCGTCTTTGGGTTCGGACTCGCGTACAGCCACATGGCGCGGCCCGAAGTCGTTCTGGATTTCCTCCAGTTCGAGGACTTCGGGCTGGTGTTCGTGATGTTCGGCGGCGCTGCCGTGACGGGAGTGACCTTCATTCTGGCACCCCGACTCCTCGGCCGCGCGCCGCTGACTGGCGACCGCTTCGAACGCCGGCTGAAGCCCTTCGACCGGAACGTCCTGATCGGCGGGGCCGTCTTCGGCGTCGGCTGGGGGCTCTCCGGAATCTGTCCCGGGGCGGCGTACGCGAGCCTCGGTGTCGGTAACGTCACTATCCTCTGGGCGCTGGCCGGGATGTTCGTCGGCGCATATCTCCAGGGCTACTGGCAGAGTCGGAGCGAGACTCGCGACACCGCCGTCACGGGCGCGGATTAGCCGTTCGGCAGGACTGGGCGCGCGCCGCCTGTGGCGTGTACGGCATTGACCACCGATTCGTTGGCAGTTTTTGCCGGATTGTGCGTGCATTTGTGCGAACTGTACACAAGTCTTATAACCGCGTAGCGGCTACGGAGAAGTGATAACAATGCCAGATTCGATGTCTGAACAACTCCGGCGGGACATGGAGTGCGAGGGACTGTTGGAGTGTTTCCACGGTCTCAAGGAACTCGACAAGGAGTGCTTTCGAGCGCTCGTCGAGGCTGAGGAACCGCTGACCGTCGATGAACTCGCCGAGGCAGTCGACCGCGAGCGCTCGACCGCGTACCGCACCGTCCAGCGACTTCTCCAGACGGGCTTCATCGAGAAAGACCAGATCAACTACGACCAGGGCGGGTACTACCACGTCTACTCGCCGACGGACCCGTCACAGATCGCAGACGAGATGCAGCGGATGCTTAACGACTGGTACGCGAAGATGGGGCAGCTCATCCAGGAGTTCGAGACCAAGTACGAACAGTCCGAGGCCTCAGCCCCCGCTGTCGAAAGCTAACGCCGCCTCCTTCTCTCTCTGTCGCCCCCGACGCCGGGCGGATGTCTGCGTCTGCACTGATAGATGCCCCACTACCGCTAGCCGACGAGTGGTATTTCGTAGTATTGTGTATGATAGGAAAAGCCGTTTTTCACGTCGGCGAGGAGTTAGATACGTTGAACGCCTACTGCACTGCCACCACCAAGTAATAGTGAGCCAGACGCCCTCTATTCCGTCTGCTCGGCGAAGAACTCCCGTGCTCGGCGTTTCCCCAGGGTTTGTAGTTCAGTGAGGAAGTCAGGGTCCCGGTCGACCTTGGTCGAGCAGTGATACCGCTTCCCCATCTGTATTCGGTGGATACTGGTCCTGGTGAACTCGTCGGGAGGGAGCTTTCCGCTCTCGACCCACTCGTTGACCTGTTCGATGAAGCCCAGTTCCTGATTGAGCGAGATGTTGCCCGACAGTTCGTTCCGCCGGTCGGCGATGACCTCGCTCGTGGTCGGTTCCCCCTCGAAGGTCTGTGGGTTGACCTGGATGACCCAGAGTTCCTCGGGCTTTCGGTCCGGCGGGAGGTCCATCAGGTCGCCGACGGGCGGGTTCTGCGAGAACAGGCCGTCCCAGTGGTAGTGACCGTCGATTTTGACCGCCTCGAACATATTGGGCACAGCCGCGGAGGCGAGCACTGCCTCCACAGTCACGTCCTCGTTGACGAACGTTTCGAAGATTCCGGCGTTGACGTTGACCGTCCCGACGACCAGTTCCGGCGCGTCTCGCTGACAGAGACCGGGTATCTCCTCGAAATCGATGTGGCGTTCGAGGACGGTCCGGATTCGCTGTTTCCCGACTTCGGGCAGCGGAATCTGTGACGGGCTGACGCTGGGGATGGCGAACCCGGCGCTGTCCATCCGGGAGACGCTCGTCACCAGCGTGTTCAGCCACCGGTCCTGTGCGCTGGTGACACTGATATCGTCCCAGATGCCGTCCAGTAGCTCCGCCGCTGTGTCCGGGCCGCCGGTGAGGAGGCCGTACCACGTCGCCAGCGCGTTGAACGACCCGCCGGAGGTGCCGCTGATGCCGACGAGGTCGTACTCCGTCTCGTCCCACTCCGACATGATCTCCTGGAGAACGCCTGCAGTAAAGGCCGTGTGGCTCCCGCCGCCCTGGCAGGCGATGGCCACGCGGGTCGGCGTCGTTGAGTCACTCATACGTGTTCACGTACCCACCGTCGAACAGCAAGTCGCCGCCGTTGAGATGACTGGTGTGGCTCGAAAGCCCAAACGTGAACAGGTTCGCGACGTCCGCCGGCGTCATCATCTCCTTCGTGCGGGCCCGGTCCAGCATCACGTCCTCGACGACCTCGCGTTTCGCGAGGCCCCGTTTTTCGGCTGTGTCCTCGACTGGTCGACCATCAGCGGCGTGAGCACGTAACCGACGCTGGCTGAGAAGCCTCGCAGCGTCCCTTCGCCCTCGGCGGCCTCGACCACCGCTTCGACAGCGTCGTCGTCGGTCAGATCCGTTTCGACAGCGTGGAAGGTCCCGTCGGCGTCGAACGCCTCGATACGGTCGCCGGTCGCGTCGAGACCGTCCGCGTCGATATCGGCCCCGACGACAGTGAGGCCGTTCGCGGCGAGGCCGACCGCAGTCGCGCGGCCGATACCGAACAGCACCGGTGACGATGGCGACGTTGTCAGCGGTGAAGTGCGGGTCATCGACGTACAGGAAGTCGTCAGAGGCGAGTTCCGGGGCAGTCAACTCCAGTTCGTCGTCAGACATTGACGTTCACGTCAGGACGCAAGGGTCGGCGTCTGCATAACTGCATCTCACATTCGGGTAACGCACCCCCAGGGCAGCGATTGGCAGCAGGGAAGTAGGTTACCTCTAAGTTAGCGAGATACTATGCGTTAGGCGGTAGTATATAGAAACGTACCCAGACGAGGTACACAATCTGATGTCCACGAAACCAAGTGACGCCCACGACAGGCTCCCGACGGCAGGCCCAGCAACTGACGAGTACGACCGGTACACGTCGATACAGGTCGACGACGACATGATACTCTACGACGAGGCACAGGAAGACGCCTGGATTCAGTCGTCCACTACGGTCGTGCTGGAAGAGTGGCGATAAGCGGCCGTCGATCTATCCGAAAGCGGTATTTTCCCGGTGGAACAGATTACCCGTACTGTTCCGGCTCCAGTCCAGCGGGCGCGACCTGAGAGGTCTGCCTGCGGGCTTCCTAGTACAGGGCCGAGCAGTCGCGAGTGTCGTGTCGGTCAGTTGCTCACAGGGCCGAGCAGTCGCGAGTGTCGTGTCGGTCAGTTGCTCAACTGCGTTCCGGGCCGTGCGCTGTGCCATCGTCGTCTCCGCTGAGCTGTCCCTGCGTCAGTGCTCCCTCTAGAGGAGTTCAGGGTTGTGCCACACCCGGAAGATGTGTCTGTCTCCGAGGTAGTCGTCAGTGAAGGGGTAGCGGTACGCCTCCGGAATCTCGTCCAGTTCGAGCAGGTCGAGTCGTGTCACGCCTGTAGCGACAGGCGGCGGTTCGATAACAGTAGCTCACCCGAGCGTAACGGGGTATAGCGGCTGTGTGGGGCAATCCCGGTACAGCGCCGCGAACGGTCCGGTATCAGAACCGCCCGTCGGATGCATCGGAGGGCGGCTGGAGATTGGCCTTCCCCCACTGTTCCATGGCCGAGACGATGGGTTCCAGGTCGGCCCCCCGCTCGGTCAGGGAGTACTCCACGCGGAACGGCTGGTCGTTGATCACCGTCCGCTCGACGAGTCCCTTCTCCTGGAGGTCCTCGAGGCTCTCGGAGAGGACTTTGCTCGAAACGCCGTCGACGTTGTCCTCCAGCTCGCTGAACCCTGTCGGGCCGTTGTTCAGCAGCCGATGGACGATGACGGGATGCCACTTGCGGCAGATGAGCGTCGCCGTCGACGTGACCGGACACCAGTCCTCGCCGGCACACCACACTGGCATCTGTTCGGGGGAGTCGCTCATGCACGTCGTATTAGACCGCCGACCACTAATAGTTACCTTTAGTAATCTACTAACCTAGTACAATCAGTACCGCGTGGGACGAGCTGGCGCTCAGTTCGGACTGTGGTTCGTTCCGGGAATCCCGCGGCCCTCGTAGAACTCCCCGCCCCACTGGCCGACCTAGATGTCCTGGTTCGCGAGGGAGAGTGCGGCTTCGGTGTCGAACAGCCGGTCCGTGACGGTCCACTCGTCGGTATCTGTGTCGTACTCACCCTCGGCGTTGTACACCGCGGCCTGTCCGAGTTCCCCGCCGGCGTCGGCAGGCAGCGGCAGCGTGTGAAGCACTTTCGCTCCGGGACTGCGGGCGTTCAGCCCGCTGGAGTCGTCCGGTTGAACCAGCGGGCGTAGGTATCCTTCACCTCCAGTCCCAGCACCGCGTCAGCGGCGTTGATGCCGCCGGTCACGTCGCCCGCATCGCGGGCCGTGATGGTGGCCGCCGAATCGTCCGGTCCCGACGCAAAGGTGCCGGCCGCCTCGTCCCAGAGGTCGTCGACGAGGTACCCCAGCACGGTCTGGGCGATGCCGGTGTCGTCCACGCCATCGGGTTCGGAGGTCCAGGCGAGCACCTGGCCGACGACGCCCTGGGTCCCGGCCTGGTTCGCCGCGCCGTCTTGCATCAATCCGGTGTCCGCTAAGGAATGGTCCACGGGCTCGGGTGATGCGTTTTTATTACAGCAAGCGGGCGTCGCTCAGCCCTGGGCGGTCGCGACCAGCGAGACGTAGCTCACTTCCCCGGCCTCGACCGCGGCTTCGAGTTCCTCGATCGCCGACAGGGCGCTCTGGCCCCGGTCTCCCATCACGCCGAGCAGCCCCTCGTAGTCGACCCGTTCGGCCACACGGTCACGCATCGCGAGTAGGTCGGCGTGGCGGTCCAGGAGGTCCTCGACCTCGAACCCGGCAGCTTCGACGCGGTCAGTCAGCCGCTCGCGGCTTCGCGCGCCAGTGAGACAGAGCGCGTCGGCGACGGACTCCGGTACATCGGGCCGGTCGCCGTCGACGACGACATCCGAGAGCGCCAGTCGACCGCCGTCTCTCAGGACGCGGTCGGCCTCCGCGAGAGCGGCGTCGAGGTCGGTCAGACAGAGGACGCATTCGGCCAGCACGACGTCGACCGTCCCGTCTCTGACGGGTAGCGCAGTCGCGTCCCCCTGTAGCGCCCGGTCGGTGGTCGGTGCCGGGTCGACGCCGACGGCCTCGGCACCGCGGTCACGGGCCACCGCGAGGGCGTCACCAGCGCCACAGCCGACATCCAGCAGGCGTGTCCCGGGGCCGACGGCCGCACGGTCGAGCAACTGCGCCGTCGCCTCGGTCCCGCCCGGATGGAGCGGGCCGTCGAGGACGGTATCGAGCGTGCGCCACGGGTTCGCCAGCGCCGCCTCCAGCAGTCCCGCCATCACTCCCCTCCGCAGTCGTCCGGGGCACAGCCGCCGTCCGTGGCTGTGCCGTCGCCCTGGTAGCCCTCCGCCGCATCGGCAGCGGGGCGGTCCCCGTCGACGGCGTTCCGGCCGCCCCAGTCGTTGCGGTTCCGCAGCGCGTACTCGCCGTCCTCCGTCGTCATGTTGTACCCGCAGAACGGCACCAGGTCCCCGTCGGTCGTCGGCAGCGAGATACAGCAGTTGCTGAGTCGGTTCACGTCGGCCGCGTCGGCGTCCATGAACCCCGTGAACGACACCGGAACTACCTCGTCGAACAGCCCCTCGACGCCGCCGGGAACGTCGACGCCACAGCAGCCGGCGGTCTTGCAGGCCCACTCCTCGCCGGCGGCGGTACCGGCCAGCAGTTCCATGTAGTCTCCCTCGTCGACCATCCCCGAGAGCATGTCCCACAGCTGGTCGTCGACGTATTTGGTGAGCGGGACGAACGCTTCGGCGTCCGTTCCGGTGTCTCCACAGCCACAGTCGGCTCCGTCGGCTGCTCCGTCAGCATCGCAGCCGGCGGCGTCGCTCGGGTCCGTATCCGCCGGGACGAACGCCGTGCCGATCTGGCAGTAGGCCGAACAGCAGGGCGCGGGCAGCATGTCCCGCACGTCGAGTTCGTCCATCTGCTCGGCCAGCAGCCGCGTCGCGTCGTCGATGGCGAACCGACCGTCGTTCGAGGCGTAGCGGCCGAAGTGGGCCACCGGCTGGAAGTTCACCGAGCGGATCGCGTCCCTGTTGTCGAGGGCGAACCGGACGATGTCGCCCATCTCGTGGGCGTTCACGTCCGGGACGACCGTCGGGACGAGGACGACGGGCAAATCCGCGTCCCGGCAGGCGTCGATCGCCGCGTGTTTCTCCGCGACGAGGTCCACCTCGCGGATCTGTTCGTACGTCTCGCTCGTCAGCCCGTCGAACTGGAGGTAAACCGCGGTGACGCCGGCGTCGGCAAGCCGCTGCGCGTAGCCGTCCTCCGTCGCCAGTCGGATCCCGTTGGTGTTGACCTCGACGTGGTCGATACCCCGCGAACGCGCCCGCTCGACGAGTTCCGGGAGGTCATCGCGGACGGTAGGCTCGCCGCCGGAGAACTGTATTGGCCGCCCGCCAGCGTCCACGACCGTGTCGAGCAAGGCATCGATCTCCGCAGTCGAGCGGTGCGCGCCGCCGGGGCCCGAACTCGCAAAGCAGTACGAACACGAGAGGTTACAGTCGTCGGTGACCTCCACCACGGCGAGACAGGCGTGGTCGTGGTCGACGGCCAGGTCGCCGCCGTCGTACTCCGGGTCCGGGCCGAAGTCGGCAGCCCAGTCCCAGTGGTCGTAGGACCCCCAGACCTTCCGGCTCGCCGTTCCGTGGTCGGCACACTCCCGCGTCAGGTACACGCCGCCGTCGCGAGTTTCGTACTGACCGGGGACCTGTTCGAGACAGTCCGGGCAGAGACTGGTCGTCGCCCCGAGAGCGTCACTGTCATTCACACTCAGGGGGAGGAGTGAATCTCAATAAGCGTACCGGGGTTGTGCAGTGAACGAACGGAATGGCGACTTGCACTTGGCCGGACGTCGGTGCGTTTCCAGATGGGCGCCGACCTCGCCAGCCCGCGCAATCCTTTTTCGAAGAGACTCCCGAACTACGGTATGGCAGGCCAGGCAACGGCGACCCCTTCTGCGGGCGGCAGCGACACCTCGCCGACCGCCCTCGCTCGGGACCTGCTGGTCGCGTGCAAACGCGGCGACTCGACGGCCAGCCTTCGGGCCACTCTGGCCGCGCTTGATGACAGCGCCCTCCGCCCGCTCCGCGAAGACCGCCGGACGGCCCTCGCGTTCTGGCTCAACTGCTACAACGCCGGGACCCAACTCCTGCTCGGAGAGCGTCCCGAACTCTACGATAGCCCCCTGGGCTTCGTTCGGTTCTTCTGGGCCCCTGCAATCACGGTCGCTGGCACGTCGTTGAGTCTCGACCGGATCGAGAACGGCCTGCTCCGGGGCGGCCGGTCGAAGTACGGGCTGGGATATCTGCCGAAGCTGCTCGTTTCGACCTTCGAACAGCGCTATCGACTGTCCGGCTGTGACCCCCGAGTCCACTTCGCGCTGAACTGCGGGGCCGAGAGCTGTCCCGCCATCCGGGCCTACGAGCCCGAGCAGATCGACCGGCAACTGGACCTGGCGACCCGGAGCTATCTAGAGGCGACCGTGGCCTATGACGCCGACGAGAACCTCGTCCGCGTGCCCCGCGTGTGCCTGTGGTTCCGCGGCGACTTCGGCGGGGCGTCGGGGATCCGTGCGTTCCTGCGTGAGTACGACGCGATTCCCGCCGATTCGACGCCGAAGATCCGATATCTTTCCTGGGACTGGACGAAAGCGACCGGGAAGTTCGTGGAATAGCGGTCCATGCCGTTTTGACGGTCGCGCCGCTATCTACAGGTATGCCAGAACAAGTCCCGGATTTCTCGCTCCCGAACGTCGCCGTCGGTCCAGACCCGTTCTCGCTCGCTTCGCTGCCGGACGACGTCGACTTCGCCGTCCTGTTCTTCCAGCGCGACCACTACTGCACGAACTGCCGGAAACAGGTCCAGCAGGTCGCTGACCACATCGGCGAATTCCGCGACCGGGGCGCCGAGGCCGTCTCCATCGTTCCGGAAGCCGTGGAACGCGTGAAGTCCTGGCAGGAGTCGTACGACCTCCCGTATCCGTTGCTCGCCGACCCAGCCGCCGAAGCGGGCGAGGCATACGACCAGCCGGTCCGCTTTGGCGTCCTCGGTCGGTTCTCCGATTTCTTCGGTCGGATGCCGGAAATCGTCATCGTCGACAGGCGCGGGGACGAGCCGGAGATCGCGTACGTCCACAAGGGCTCCTCGACGTTCGACAGACCCGACATCGACGAGATACTCGGCGAACTCGATGCGCTCCGAGCGGACGCCTGACCGCTACGTGTCGGTTCCACGAGTGACCGGTCCGTCGCGATTGGGCCGATGAGTACAGTTCCGCGGACCATTCATATTGCTGGGCGGTGACAGGGACCCCATGAAGGAGGTTGATTTCCTGGTCATCGGCTCCGGCTCCGGGCTAGACGTGGCAAACGCCGCCGCGAACCGGGGGCAGTCCGTCGCGGTCGTGGAGAAAGGCCCGCTGGGCGGGACCTGCCTCAACCGCGGCTGCATCCCGTCGAAGCGGCTGTTGTATCACGCCGACGTGCTGGAAACAATCGAGCGCGCCGGCGAGTTCGACATCGACGCGGAGGTCAACGGCGTCGAGTTCGCCGACATCGTCCGGAAGGTCAACGAGGACGTGGAATCGGACGCGGAATCGATTCGGGACGGCCTGCGTGCCTCGTCGCGCCACGACCTCTACGAAGGCGAGGGCCGGTTCGTCGACGACCGGACCGTCGAAGTCGTCAGCGGCGCGGACGAGGGCGCAAAGGTTCGGGCCGAGAAAGTGCTCATCGCCGCCGGGACGCGCCCGTCGATTCCGGACATCGACGGCATCGACGACGTGGAGTTCCTGACAAGCACCGAAGCGCTCCGCCTCGAGACGCCGCCGGACCACCTCGTCGTCGTCGGCGGCGGGTACATCGCGGCCGAACTCGGCCACTTCTTCGGGACGTTCGGGAGCGACGTGACGATTGTCGGGCGACGACCGAATCTGCTGCCCGAGGCCGACGCGGAGATAGCACAGGCGTTCACCGAACGGTACGCCGACCGCTTCACCGTCCACACCGGCCACGCGGCTACCGCCGTCTCGGAGCGCGACGGCACTGTCACCGTCGAAACGAAGCCCTACGAGTACGGCGACGACGGCGGGGTCCTGGATGAGGGTGGTGTGAGCGTAACCGGGGACGAACTGCTCGTCGCCGCCGGACGCAGGCCGAACACGGATACCCTGAATCTCGACGCGGCGGGCGTCGAGACGGACGACCGCGGGTTCGTCGACACCGACGAGTACCTGCGGACGACCGCCGACGGGGTCTGGGCGCTTGGCGACATCGTCGGGGAGTACCTGCTGAAACACAGCGCGAATCACGAGGCACGGGCCGTCGCCCGCAACCTCTTCGGCGACGACCTCGAACCCGTAGATTACACGGCGATGCCGTTCGCCGTCTTCGCCTCTCCCGAAGTCGCAGGGGTCGGCGCGCGCGAAGAGGAGCTCAGCGCCGCCGGGCGCGAGTACGCGACTCGAACGTACCAGTTCGACGAGACCGCTCGCGGGAGCGCGATGAAAGCCGACGGCTTCCTGAAAGCCATCATCGACCTCGACGGTCAAATACTGGGCTGTCACATCATGGGCCCGGAAGCGTCTGACCTCATTCAGGAAGTCGTCGTGGCGATGACTGCCGGGTCGGGCACGGTACAGGACATCCGCGAGGCCGTCCACATCCACCCCGCACTTTCCGAGGTCGTCCAGCGGGGGTTCTCCGGCCAGTTCAGCCGCGGCGACGGCGGTCACTCCCACTGATTCGGTTCGTACCGAAGTGCCGCTTCCCGCGCTCGGTACACGTCCACAGTGTCTATTTATGTAGTACGTGCGTGGGAAGCGGTGTAATGCTCGTCGTTCACGCGGAGTTCCCCATCGACCCGGAGAAACGCGAGGAAGCACTCGACCTGATTCGAGAGCTAGCCGAACACTCACGGGCGGAAGACGGCGTCATCGACTATCAGGTCGCAACGGACATTGACGACCCGAACCTGTTTCGGTTCACCGAACGGTACGAGGACGAGGCGGCGTTCGGTGCCCACGCCGAAACCGACCACTTCGGCACGTTCGAGGCAGCCCTGCCTGACCTGCTCGCCGGCGAGCCCGAGGTCACACGGTTCGACGTCGATGCGGCGGCTGAGGTGGAACTGTAATCGATAGCGTCGACAGAACCCTGCCACGATAGCGCCGGGCCGGCCCGCACTGCCGGCGGTCACCAGTTATAAACACTTGGTGCGAATCCAGCGCCGCTACACGACCCCGGTTATAATATAACGACGGGGGCGCTATTACGGTCCGTAATGACGAAGGCAGCCATCATCATCCTCGCAGGGACAGAGGGACACGAGAATCTCGGCCGACTCGCGAACGGCCTCGAAGCCGCAGCGGAGTTCGCGGAGAACGAAGAGGACGACCTCCGGCTCATCTTCGACGGAGCCGGAACGCAGTGGATTCCGAAACTCGAAGACGAGGACAGCGACTATCACGAGCTGTACCAGACCGTCAGGGACGACACGGCCGTCTGTGACTACTGTTCCGGTGCGTTCGGCGTCGAAGACGCCGTCGCCGATTCCGGGCTCGTCACGCTGGACGACCACGACGGTCACCCGAGCATCCGCTCGCTGGTCGCCGACGACTACGAAGTCATCACGTTCTAGCTGGCGACAGCAGGACGGTCACGTTCGACCCACTTTGGCGAGACCCGACGCAGCTTTTATCGAGGGCCATGTAGGAGCTTCACAAGAGCCACTGCGCAGTCCGTGTCCGGGCCGCTGCGGTCCTGCACGAGGGACCCTGATACCATATGATGAACCCAGCCTCATGGACGGTGGTCGTGATAGTGACGGGTATCGTCCTCGTCGCCGGGGCCACGAACGGACTCGCCGGCTTCGGCTTCGCTGTTGTCGGTACGATGGCGCTTGCGACGCTTGTCGACCCGGCGACCGCCGTCGTGTTCATGATCCTCCCGATTCTCGCGGTCAACGTCTCGCTGGTCCGGGACCTCTCACGGCGTGAGCTACGCACCTGTAGCCAGCGGTTCGGACCCCTGATCGGTGCGGCGCTGGTCGGGACTGTTGTCGGGATGGCCGTACTCGACAGCCTCCCCGAAGCACCGCTCCGTGTCGGACTCGGACTGCTGACCCTTGGATTTGTCGCGACCGCACAGCAACGGGTGGCGCTTCCCGGACGGGTGTCGGTCGGCGACAGCGACCTCGGGAAGACACCGCTCGCGATGGTCGGTATCGGCGGCGTTTCGGGGGCGCTGTTCGGCGGCACGAACGTCGGTGTCCAGCTGGTCGCATACCTCCGCAGTTTCGACCTCTCACACGGGCTGTTCGTCGGTGTCGTGGCCCTGGTGTTTCTGGGTCTCAGCGTCACGCGGGTCGTCTTTGCGGGCGTGTTCGGGCTCTACCCCAGCGCGGCTGTCGCCGGGACCTCCGTCCTCGCCACAGTGCCAGCCGTCGCCGGCGTCGCTGTCGGGAAACGCCTCAGGACCGCTGTCAGTGATCGCGTTCGTCGGTTCACGGTTCTGACGTTACTGCTGATTATCGGGGTCCGGTTGGTCGCTGACGGGCTTGGAATCGTCTAGGAGCCAGAAAATGTTGCCCCCATCTCTGACAGGTACCGACCGCGTGAAATTCGGTATTCCAGAGAGAGCGGCCGTCTGTCCGCTCCTTCCTCGAAACGAACGCCTCATCGAAACGCAGTGGCTTTGCCAGAGTTGCATCTTATATTAGGCTATGGGCCCTAACCGGGGCAATGAAAAACAGGTCTTCGACGGTTTCTCGACGGCAGTACTTGGCGGGAGCGGGCACGGTCGCGACACTGGGTCTCGGTGGCTGTCTCGGCGTCGGCGGCAGTGACGAATTAACGGTCGCGTATATGCCGATATTCCCGGACCTCCAGTGGTTCGTGATGGAGGAGCGGGGGTATCTTGAGGAGATCGATGCGGCGATAGACGGCCGGGAGTTCACCGACGGACCGGCCATCGTCCAGGCCTACGGCAGCGGCGAACTGGACGTGGCGATGTTCGGCATCGTCCCGTCGATGATTGTCATCGACAGGGGGCTCCCCGCGAAGGTGACAGCGGCGAACATCAAGGAGCCGATGGCGATCATGGTCCACGACGACCTCCGGTCGCTCTGGGACGAGCACGGCAGCGACGCGTTTGCGGTCTGGGAAGAGCAAAAGGGCCAGAAGTTCCGCTTCGGGACCTTCCCCCAGGGGTCCGTTCCGGATGTGCTGCTCCGGTACTGGCTCCAGCAGGAAGGCATCGACGAATCGACTGTCGAGATTATCGAGATCAGCGGCGCAAACGCCGTGTGGCAGGCCATCGCCAACGGCGAGGTCGACGGCACCTCTATCATGGAACCGGTCCCGACACGTGCCGCACAGGAAGACGTTCCCGTCGGGACGTTCAGGACCGCCGCCGACGTGATGCCCGGCCAACCGGCCGCAGTGACGCTGATGAGCGACGAAGTCCGCGATTCGGACATTGCACCGCAGTTCCTCGAACAGCACGTCCGGGCGACCGAGTTCATCCGGAACGACACCGAAGCGACGGCCGAAATCGTCGAGTCCGGCATCGGGATGGCCGCCGACCAAGCGCAGTCGGCGCTGGAGGGCCCCCTCTCGAATTTCGTCACCGACCCGCGCGAAATCGAGAACGGGACCGAAGTGTTCTCCGAGTTCGCCAACGAGAACGGCCAGATCGACGAACGGCTCTCGCTCGAGCAGATCTTCGACTACAGCGTCTACGACAACCTATGACCGGGCGAGACGGGGGGCGAGACCATGGCAGTTGACTTCGGCGACGACAGCGAGTACGCCGATGCGGTTGACTCACCGGGGTTCGACATCGACACGCAGCGGGCGCTCCGCGGCGGCGCAGGCATCCTCGGGTTCCTCGCGCTCTGGTGGCTCGTGGCCCTGACTCAGCCGAGCTACATCCTCCCGACGCCGGCGGCCGTCGCGGAGACGTTCGCAGCCGAGGCCGCCTCCGGCGACATGGCGGTCGCACTCGGAAGCAGTATCGTCCACTGGCTTCCCGGTGCGGTCATCGGGACCGGACTCGGTGTCGCCGCGGGAATCGCGCTTGGCTGGAGCCCGTATCTCGACGACATCTCCGCCCCCGTCGTACGGCTTCTCAGACCGGTGCCGCCGCTCGCGCTCATCGGCTTCGCGATAGCCTGGCTGGGCATCAACCACGCCGGGGCCGCGTTCATCATCGCCATCGGCGCGTTCTGGATCAACTTCTACGGTGCCTACGGCGGTGTCGAAGGCGTCTCGGACGACCTGCTGGACGTCGCCCGGAGCCTCGGCGTCCAGGGGGACCTGGAACTTATCCGGTCGGTGGTCATTCCGGCGTCGCTTCCCGAGATCATGACCGGCATCCGGACCGGCATCGGTCGCTGCTGGATGCTCGTCGTCGCCTCCGAGATATTCGGCGTCCCGGGCATCGGACGGGAAATCCTGCGGGCCTCGAACAACCTCCGGGTCGACGTCGTCATCACCTACATCCTCGTGTTGAGTGTGATGTTCCTGCTCGTCGACACCGCCTTCCGGGCTGTCCAACGGAGGGTGCTCGCGTGGCGTTGACCGACGAGGCGACCCGGCCGCGGGTCCGCGTCGACGGTATCGGCCGGCGGTACGACACGCCACAGGGTGGCGTCCAGGCACTACAGGACGTCACGTTCGACGTCTCTGCCGGCGAGTTCGTCTGCATCGTCGGCCCGTCAGGCAGCGGGAAGACGACGCTGTTTCGCATCATCGCGGGGCTCGAACCCGCGACGGCGGGGACGGTGTATCTCGCCGGCGACCCGGTGGAAGGTCCCGGGCCGGAACTCGGACTCGTGTTCCAGGAGTACCACCTGTTCCCGTGGCGCACCGTCTCCGGTAACGTCGGGTTCGGGCTGGAGAAGCAGGGCGTCGACAGCGAGCGACGAAAGCAGCGGGTCGGTGAACTGCTCGAACTGGTCGGCCTCGACGGGTTCGCGGACAGCTACCCCCGCGACCTCTCGGGCGGGATGAAACAGCGGGTCGCACTGGCCCGCGCGCTGGCTATGGACCCCGACCTCCTCCTGATGGACGAGCCGTTCGGGGCTGTGGACGCCCAGACCAAGCGGATGCTCCAGGACGAACTGCTCGAGATCTGGTCTGAGACGGAGAAGACGGTCCTCTTTGTCACCCACGACGTGGAGGAAGCGGTCAAGCTCGCAGACCGGGTCATCGTCATGGCGTCGGAGCCGGGCCGCGTCCGGGAAATAGTGGACGTCGACATGGACCGGCCGCGGGCGCGGTCCGACGCCGCCTTCGGGGACTACTACGAGCGTATCCTCGACCTCATTCAGTCGTGAACGCAGTACTAGGAACGCCGGCTGACCGATAGCCAGTACCCACGCAGTTACCCACACCTCACGGAATCATTAGTACATCGGCAGTTCGAGGGCCTGTATGACTGACCCGTTCGTAGTCATCGGTGGCGACGCAGCCGGGCTGAGCGCCGCAAGCAAGTTCGCCCGCGAGGCACCGGACCGTGACGTGATAGTCTTCGAGAAAGGCGAGTGGGTGTCCTACGCCCACTGCGGGACGCCCTACTACGTGAAGGGGACTGTCGACCGGCTGACGGACCTCCTCTCGCTGTCGCCCGAAAGGGCGTCCGAGCGAGGTATCGACCTCCGCCGGAACCACGAGGTCGTCGCCGTCGACACTGACGCCGAGACAGTCTCCGTCGCTCACGGCGACGGGACGTTCAGCCAGCCCTACGGTGACCTGCTCGTCGCGACGGGCGCCCACGCGCGGACCGGGCCGATACCGGGCGCGGAACTCGACGGGGCGTTCACGATGCACGGGCTGGACTCGGCTGCTGCGGTCCGCGCCGCGCTGTCCGAGCGGGGTGAATCCGCTGTCGACACGACAATCGAATACGTCGATACGGCGTTCGTCGAGAAGTACACGGACTGGCAGCCACCGGAGCGGGTCGCCGTCGTCGGCGGTGGCTACGTCGGCGTGGAGATGGCAGAGGCGTTCGGAGCCCACGAGGTCGAAACGCACCTCTTCCAGCGGTCGGGCCAGCTCCTGCCGCCGTTCGGCGACGCGGTCGCAGAGCGGGTCGCCGACCACCTCCGGGACCAGGGCGTCCGACTCCACCTGAACACCGCCGTCGAGGAACTCGTCGGCGACGGGGACGGGCGCGTCGCGTCGGTTGCCCACGACGGCGGGGCGACCGACGTGGGCCTCGCGCTGGTGGGTATCGGAATCGGGCCGAACACGGCCCTCGTCGAAGACACGCCGGTCGACATCGGGGACACCGGTGCCATAGCGGTCGACGAGTACGGAGCGACGAGCGTCGACGGCGTCTACGCCGCCGGGGACTGCGCCGAAGCCAGCCACGCCGTGACCGGCGAGCCGGACTGGGTGCCGCTCGGACTGACCGCGAACCGGGCCGGTCGCGCCATCGGGCAGACCGTCGCCGGCGACCCCTCGCCCGTCGGCGACATTGCCGGTACGGCAGTCGTGAAGGCGTTCGACCTGGAGTGCGGTCGCGTCGGTCTCGTCGACCAGGCCGAGGCCAGCGCCGCCGGCTTCGACCCGGTGTCGGAGACGGTCACGGCCGGCTCCCGGTCGGGGTACTACCCCGGTGGCGACGACACCGACGTGACGCTCGTCGCAGACCGGGAGAGCGGTCGCCTGCTGGGGGGCGCAATCGTCGGGCAGGACCGGGCGGCGATACGTATCGACACGCTCGCGACGGCCATCGAGGCGGACATGACCGTCGACGAACTCGAACGGCTTGACCTGGCGTACGCACCGCCGTTCAGCCCCGTCTGGGACCCGGTGCTGGTCGCCGCGAAAGTGCTCAACGGACAGTTGGACTGATACGGACTGGTGTGACTGTATCCCGGTCGTAAGCAGTCGTGCCATCGGTACCGACACGGTGCACGCCCATCCGACACCGAACAAGGTTATCGAGTACGCCTTCCGGGACGTCCCGTCGTAGCTGTCTGCCGCTGTGTAGTCTCTCTCGATTTGGGCTGTTCTGTTCGCGATGGTCGTCAGCGAACGCCGAGGACCGCCCCGCAGCCCTTGCACCGCCAGACGTCGCGCAGGCCCGTTCCGATCCGGATCTGTGGCGGGCCATCGTCGGTCTCTTCGACTCCCATCTCGGGGACTTCCTCGTGCTCGACCTCTTCAACGGTTTCGAAGAACCTGTCACAGTTCTCACAGTGTGGCATGCCTATTGGTAACGGTTCAAACGTGATAAATGGCTACTAACCCCACACTCACCCGCTTCCGGTTCTTCAGACTCGCATCTGGTGACCTAACCGGGGGCGGGGAAGCGAGGAGTGTGGGCTGGATGGGCGTATGACACGGCCCACAGTCACAGGCGCTTCACACCGCTGGCGACGGCGAGGTACAGTGGTAAGGCGAGCAAGAGGACGCCGCCGATCACCCCCCAGTCGGTGAGTTCGAGCGGAACGGTCCCGAAGTAGACGTTGAGGGGACTGTACAGGACCGCGAGCTGCAGGAGTATCGAGCCGCCCACTGCGAACGCCAGCCACCGATTGGAGAGGGTCGGCGTCTCCCGGAGCCAGCGGATGACGTACAGCTTTTCGAATTCGAGGAACACGAACCCCGTGAACACCATCGTCATCGCGTAGGGAGTGACTGCGGGGGCACCGGCAAGCGTGACCAGTAGTAGTCCGAGCATCACAGTTGTCGAGATAACACCGGTTCCACCAATGAGCCCGAGCATGTCGCGGTCAACGATACCGCGGTCCGGATCCCTGGGCGGTCGCTGCATCACGTCACTGCTCTTGGGGTCGGCCCCGAGTGCCAGGGCCGGCAGGCCGTCGGTCAGTAGGTTGATCCACAGCAACTGGACTGCTGGCAGGACGAGGTAGCCAAAGAGCGAGGCGATAAACACGATTGCGACTTCGGCCACGTTGGCACTCAGCAGGTAGCCGACGAACTTCCAGACGTTGTCGAAGATAGCCCGCCCGCGCTCGATTGCCCGCTCGATCGTCGCGTAGTTATCGTCCAACAGGATGACGTCGCTGGCCTGTTTGGCCACGTCGGTCCCGCGCACGCCCATCGCGACGCCGATGTCGGCGTTTTTCAGCGCCGGCGCGTCGTTGACCCCGTCCCCCGTCATTGCGACGGTGTGACCGTTCGCCTGCAGGGCCTGCAGAATCCGGACTTTGTGGTCCGGCGAGGTGCGTGCGAACACGTCGACCGACTCGACGCGTTCGCCGAGGGCCTCTTTAGAGCTCTGCTCGACCTCGTGGCCTTCCATCACGCGCTGCCCCAGGCCGAGCTCTCCGGCAATCGCGGTGGCGGTCCGGACGTTGTCACCAGTTACCATCTTCACCGCGACGCCTGCACGCTCGGTCGCCGCGATGGCGTCGGCGACTTCCTCGCGGGCCGGGTCTATCATGCCGACCAGACCAGCGAACAGCAGGTCGTCACTGACATCGTCGGCATCGCCGGTTGCATCGTCACGTTCTATCACGGCTGTATCCTCCGTGTACGCCACTGCAAGCACCCTGAGCGCGTCGTCAGCGAACGCGCCGACCTGCTCTCTGATCTGCTCGGCCCTGGCGGGTGTAAGTTCCGTCTGTCCGGAATCTGTGAGGACGTGAGAACACTTCGAGAGGATCACTTCGGGCGCACCTTTCAGGTAGACGGTGTCACCGTGGACAGTTCCCATCCACTTGCGCTCCGACGAGAACGGGATCTCGTCCGTTCTCGGATTGTCTGCGCGGAGGCGTTCGACGTCGATTCCGTACTCGTCAGCCGCCATGACGATGGCCTGCTCCGTCGGGTCGCCCTCCTCGAGGGTCGCATCGCTGCACAGCGTGCCCGCACGCAACACCGCGGCGACGCGGTCCGGCAGGGGGCCCCCGTCCATCTCGTCTCGGTCGACGACGGAATCGTTGACCCAGATCCGGCTGACTGACATCCGTCCCTCGGTCAGCGTTCCGGTCTTGTCCGTACAGATGACATCGACGGAGCCCAGCGCCTCGACGGCGGGCAGGCGCCGCACGAGCGCGTTCTCGTCGGCCATCTTCCGGACACCGAGCGCCAGCGTCAGCGTCACCACCGCTGGAAGTCCCTCGGGAACCGCGGCCACAGCCAGCGAGATCGCGGTGAGTGCCGCCTGAACTAGTTCAGTTCCCCGGAGAAACAGAAGTGGAACCACGAGTGCGGCGAGCACCACCACGCCCACACCGAGGGTCCGGCCCAGCGTGTCGAGTTCCGCCTGCAGTGGCGTGTCGGTCTCCTCCGTGCCCGCGAGTTGGCGAGCGATGGCCCCGACTTCCGTTTCCATCCCCGTTGCCGTAAGGACGGCAGCACCCGACCCGCGCGTGACGTTCGTTCCCTTGTACACCATCGATTCGCGTTCCGCGAGCGGCGCGTCGGCGGTGACCGGGTCGGTCCCCTTCGAGACCGGCGTGCTTTCGCCAGTGAGCGCTGCCTCGTCGACCTCCAGAGACCGTTGCTCGATCAGTCGACCGTCGGCTGGAACGACGTCGCCGCTTTCCAGTTCGATAACGTCACCCGGGACGAGTTCGGTCGCGTCGACCTCGACGGACTGTCCGTCGCGTCGGACAGTCGCTGTTGGTGCAGTCAGCTCCCGCAGGGACTCGAGTGTCCCCTCTGCGCGGTAGTCCTGGACGAAGCCGAACAGCCCGTTACCGACCACGATAACGGCTATCAGTACCGCGTCGACAGTATGTCCCGCCCACACGGAGAGGACTGCCGCCGCGACGAGGACCCAGATGAGGGCGCTGTCGAACTGGGCGACGGCGATGTCGAGGGGCGTCCGTTTGTTCCCCTGAGCGATCTCGTTCTCGCCGTGTCTGTCGCGCCGAGTTCGGACCTCTGCTGGTGACAGCCCATCAGACTCGCTGTCTAGCCCCGAAATAACGTCACCGCTGGGTTGAGTGTGGGCGGCTTCGGACATGGAATAGTGGTCTGGTGCTGGCGTGATATGCGTTCTCCTCGTCAGTATGGAGCCTGCCTCGAAAACCAGTCGCGACGGTGGAGCGAGTTTCTATGATTCTAGTGATATTTCAGCACGGAGCAAATCACTGCTGGCCTCGATACTCGTTTTAACGACTCCGTTGAGGAACATGGAGTTTGATAGAAACGCAGTGATGGATACGGAGAACCCCCTAATCATTTGCCTCAGGTTCACGTCCCCGTGTTCGGCAAAGGCTTTCAGCTGTCACTCGTTTCCTCCTAAAATTATATTTTAGTGAAAGATATCGTAATTGATGTGTTTGGGGAGAGTTCACATAGTATGGAGACTGGGCCAGCGGAGCGGTCCGTCGACGGACTGCGTGAGGCCACGGCACACAGTCACCGCCGGAGACTGCTTCGCGCGTTGCCGAATCACAGTCCGCGAGGCGGTGACCCGGCTGTTACCGGTGCGGACGAATCAGGTGACGGGGAACCCGAACGACCCCCCGAAAGGAAGTACCTCCACCGTCGGAAACAGGAACGCGATGGGTGCATCGACTGGAACCGAATATCGAGATGGCCGAACCTCGAGGTGAGTCGGCCCCTGATAGAGATGCACGTCACTGCTGTGGTCCAGCGATGAGGGGGACGCGAGCGAAGGAGGAGGGGAGGAGATCGAGTACAGGCAAGACAGACCGTTCCTCGGGGAAGAGGCTGGAACGTACAGCGAGTTCGCACGAACGAGGACAGCAAGGTCACGAACCCACTCCGAGGGACCATCCGGTATTGCAACTACAGCGGAGTCACGGGAATCAGGCTGTCCAGCGCCAGCTCCGCTCCAGCACGAACCACGCGAAGCGAGGGGGCAACAGTTCCGGGGACCGCCACGAGCAGGAGGCCGGCCGCGCGGCCGAGCAGGTGACGCGGGTGTCTGAGCCTGCCGTGGGGCGTGCCTGCAGCAATCACACGACGGCTGGTGGTGAGCGCGAGCAGTGCAACGAGGGGAATCGGTCGGGTCTGCAAACGCGGCTGAAGGTGAACAAGCAAGGGGACATCTACGAACAGGAGGCGGAGCGGGTCGCTGACCAGGTGATGGCAGCGCCGGCCGACCGCACCAACAGCGGCACGCCGCCCGGTCTCCAGCGCTCGGCCGGGCATTCGGACGAGCAGGCGGATACGGCGCCAGCCAGTGTAGACCGGACTCTTGCCAGTGCCGGCAGGCCACTGGAACCGACACTCAGACGGGACATGGAGCAGCGCTTCGGCCACGACTTTTCCGATGTCCGCGTCCATGACGGCCCAGCAGCGGCGAAGTCGACGCGGGACGTGAACGCCCATGCTTACACCGTGGGTCAGGACATCGTGTTCGGTGCCGGTCGCTTCGCACCGGCGGCGCACGACGGACGGCGATTGCTCGCGCACGAACTGACTCACGTGGTGCAACAAAACTCCTCCTCACGCCAGACACCACGTATATCAGGAAACTCGACATCGACTCAGACTGAGCACTCCGTCACAGAAAGTATTCGAAACCGGCCGCCAGAAGTGTTGCAGCGGGACGTCAACACGGAGACAGAGGAACACAGGGAAGATTTGAGTGCTTCGGGGCGAGAGTTGGCTGAAGAGATTTCTTCCGAGACGTGGCAGTATATCATGTGGCTCCTCCGTGCCCAAATGGTGAAGCAGAGCCGGCTCAGAACCGGTTGGCTGAATACTCTAATGAGAATACAGACGAGTATCAGCGAAGCGAAAAGCGATAGAGAGGTAGAAGGGCGCAGAAACGCCCTAACGGACGTTGTAAACAGTATTTTCCGAAACGTAGATATGTTCCACGAGGAATGGGCATCGGTGAAAGAGCGTTATTTCAATGAACGCCAGACGTTGAGTTCCGTGGCACTCCAGTCCATCGACGCCGAAGAGGCGATGCACATTCTCGACAAGGAATACGAAAAGGTAACGGCTCGGCTGGATGACGACGTGCTGGCCTTCCTCACGGACGAAGATTACAACGAGCTGAGGTGGATGCTGGACAGTGGCAGCCATATTAGGGACGGTCGCATTCGCGGAGCGCGTATCCGCGTAAAGAAATTGGAAGAGATGCTGGACGTGGTGGTAGACCTGCGAAAGAGCGGTAACGACGCGGACATGCACGTCCCTGGCTGGGAGAACCTCGTACTGGAAGAAATAGCACACCTCGACAGATTCGCCAACGAGGAATCCGGCGGAAAGGGGGTGTTTTCGAGTCTGCAACGGAGCCTCGTCAGAAGTTTTCTGCGGGCTCGGGCAGCGGGACCACCGGAGCGGTCGACCTTAGAGAAAATGGGATTAGTCGCCAAAGGGGGCGTCAGAGCGGTGGTCGATCCCCTAGTCGAGACAGGGAAACAAGCTGTCGATCTGGCTCAGATAGCACTGCATTTCGCGACGAAGGATCTCACGCACGGCATGTGGGCATATGAACCTACCTTGATTAGTGGGACGTCCGAGGCCGTGAATCAGGGTGCTGGAACATCTGATATCCTCGGAGGTATGGTGACGGGACCTCTCGAGACACCGGAGCGCCTCGTGCAAGCCATCGAAGACGAGGACTGGGAGGCGGTCGGGGGTGAGGGGGTGAACATGGTCGCAGTTGGAAGAGCAATCAGGAGGGGGCCTCGTACGGCGACGAACGCATTGAATCTGTCGAAGGCTCTCGGGAGGCGGTGGGTGTCCAAGCTCTCGAAGGCGCGGGAGACTGCAATCGGGATGCAGAGCGAGGTTCGCTTGTCGACGACGCCGCTGCCGGAGGTCACTCCGTCGAGCCCCACTTTGCCGACACCCCTCGTCCCTGACCACCCCAGTACGCCCGCTCGCAGCTCGGCCCCAACGGGAGGACGAACTGGCGGAGGTAGTTCTGGCACTCCGACCCGTGCTGGCCGCGCGCGGACTCCCGCGCAGGCGGCCAGTGACTTCGCCGCCCGCTTCGATGGTCGACTGGTCGACGATTCCGGTTTAGCGGGTATATTTACCAAAATCCGCCTCCTCACTGAACGGAGCCAAGACATCGCGCGTCGCGCGGCGGCGGGCGAATTAAAAACGATTGTCGACATTCTCAGAGACGAACGGGTAACGCGTTTGCGTGTGGTGCCGGAGACAAATGTTCAGCGGACACCCGATTTGGTACTGGAGTTCGGAGATGGAACGACGACGCGTGTCGAAATCAGGACGTTCACGGCTGCGGCCAAGGTCAAAACAGGGCAAGAACCCACCGTTTCGCTTAGGGCGGCCACGAAGTTGCGTTCACGCCCTATCACCAAATCTGAGCTCAAGGGGAACATCAAAAATAAAGCCAAAACCACCTCTAGTCGATTCAGCCAACTGGACGCGCCCATGGAAGGCGTCCCTGTCGGAGGCAGCATAGCTATCGTTTCCCATCACAAGACCGTATCTCCAGCAGTAGCCGACGCTGCTATGGCTGAGCTCACCCCAGGGCTCGGACCGCACGTTCACAGCGTCACAATCACGACCCCTAGCGGCACCGGTGCTGGACGTATCACACTCGTCTATCACCGGGACGGCGCAACGTTCGTCCGGCAACCGTGAGTCGCTCGATAGGACTCCGCTGCGAATTTTAGCTATCAGGGGTGATTAAACGCGGCTTGTGCTCTCGGATTAGCATTTAGTCGCGCTACCTCGGAGAACGTCTAAACAAAACACTTTGATGTAGACTTACCGAGGAAGTCGACAACGAAGCAGACCATCGTTGTCTCAACAGGTCCACCAGTTGGGTTGAGTGGCCGAACGATGCCGAAGATCTGTTCGGTCTCTTCCACCCCCTGTTTGGATAGACCACGGAACTTCCGCAACCGATGTTTAAAAAGCGAAAACAGGCACTCATCCTAGTAAATATCGATGCCGTCGGGGCAAAACGCACGTGTCCCTGTCGACCACTGCTCGGTGGTCAGTGTCCACTTTACCGTACGCTAGTAATGTGTCTGTCCAAACCAGTCCCATCGATGGGCTCGTCGACACCATCTCCCCACGAGGGTCCGTTTCCGACCTGTCCGTTGTGCCCTCCAGACCAACAAAACGTCCATACGAGGACCTATCGACAACAAAATATCACGAGGAACCGGTGCCCGCTACGATTCGACCCGTCCCGTCAGCTCATCCGGCATCAGACGGTAGAATTCGAAGGTCACTTCGCGGAGAGGGCGTTCGAAGATGTCGATCAGGGGGATGTCGACGTGTTCGAGCCCCTCTAGCGTCTCCGTCTCGATTCCCTCACGTTCGACGTCCTCGAGCCGGCCACTGGCGACCACGCTCTGCCATCCGGCATCCGTCTCGTGGTAGGTCACGAACGTCGCCGGGCGGTCGCCGAGTTCCCCCTTCGACCCCTCCGCGCCAGCAGCCAATCGGAAGTAGAAGGCGCCCGTCTGCGCGTCGTATCCGTACGAGACAGGGACTGAGTGTGGCGGCGCATCGCCGGCGGCGAGCGAGATGACGCCCGTCCCACCGTTGTCCAGAAACGCGTCCCGTTCCTCGTCCGTCATCGTGACAGGGTTGTCCGCAGACATAGTTACTGTCACGACAGGAACAGCAATAAGTCCATGGTCGCGGCGAATCTGACTGCGGCTGACGGTGAACCCAACGAACTGGGACACACTCGGCCGGTGACAGGCAGGAAATCGTGTGCGTCCTTTCAGGACTCGTCTACGTGCTGGTCTCGGGCGTTGACCGCCAGGACAGGCATCTCGGCGTGTCTGATAAGCCGTTCTGTCGTGCTTCCCATGAGGAACCGATTGAGTCCAGTTCGACCGGTCGTCCCCATCGCAATCAGATCGATATCGTTCTCCACGGCGTAATCAAGGATCTCTGGGGCCGGGAACCCACTGACGACCTGTGTGACGGTTTCTACTCCGGACTCGCGTGCTCGCGTTGCGATCCGCTCGGTCTCTTTCTCACCTTGCGATTCCAGGGTGTCGATCAGGTCTTTCGGCAGCGTGTATTCGGAGCCGGTTGCGATATCGCCGAGATTGACGACGTTCAGCGCGTGAACGCGGGCGTCGAACTGCGCCGCAATCTCGCATGCGGGCTCGACTGCGGCCGCTGCGGGCGCGCTTCCGTCCGTCGGGACGAGGATGTCGTCGTAGGGGGCGGTGTCGCGACTCCGGTCGGTTGCACGGACGGTGAGGACAGGGACATCGGCCTGCCGAACGACGTTCTCTGTCACGCTCCCGGCGACATACCGGTCGACACCCGTGCGGCCGTGGGTCCCCATTGCAATCAGGTCCACATCGTGGTCGTCGCGGTATGTGTGTATCTCGTCGGCGGGGTTTCCCTCGCGGATACTCGTCTGTATCGCTTCGGGGACGTCGACAGCGTCCGTGATGGCGGTGATTGTTTCTTCGGCATCGGCCGTCATGCGGTCGAGGGTCTCGTCTTCGAGCTCGCCGCCGCTGAATGGCCCGCCTGCTGTACGCGTATCGATGACAGCCAGGACGTGCAGGCTCGCGCCGAATGCACGGGCCAGGGCCGCCCCGTGCTCAGCGGCCCGAGTCGCGTGTTCGCTGCCGTCGGTCGGAATCAGGATTGAATCGAACATTGCTGTGTTTGCACATCGTTGCTGTCAGTAAATAAACTGTAGTTGCGATTCTCGCGATACTGCAACGCCGACGGCGCCGTCAGATATCTCGATTGTGTCGCCGACAGCTCTCATCGGTATTTCACCCCGAGTATGAGGGGAAGAGCGTAACAATCGTACAGTTATTACCAGAACGTCTCGGAAAGATATCCAGTTGAACACGCCGTGAGAATCGCTAAGGATGTACCCCTGAACGCCCGCAGGGCCCTACTGTGGGCCACCGCCCGTTTGCGCCTCTTCCGCATCGCCCCAGCCACCGGCATCAACGATTCCGAACAGTTCACGCCAGTTTTCGTCGTCCTCGCTTTCCGGGAGTTGGCCCCGGAGGTCCCGGAAGTCGGCGTCGGGAACCACCGTCTGTATCAGGTCAACAACGACGCGTGCGTGGTACGCTGCGTCCGACGGCTCGGCCCCCGATATTTCGGCGACGCGGTCGACGAACTCCGCCCAGTCGAACCGCTGGCCGTGTTCGTGGACCGCCCCGGTCATGTACCACTTGATCTCCATAGGGAGAGACGCTGCGAAGTCCTCGGCGTTCTCCTCCGGGATGCGCTGACCAAGCGGGAGCAGTGTCGCTCGAATCGCACGAACGGCCTCGCCTGTGCCTGGTAGTTCAAGCCTGTGCTGTATCTCGCCGGTGAACTCGTCGAAGTCCATGCGCTCATGTTGGCGGTCCAACACTAAATAGTACCATGAGAGTTCTCAGTGGCTGGAAATACGCGGGCCTACACTACTACCGGACGGCGTGTATGGACTGCTTTGCAGGTGAGACAGTATCTGCATCGCACTCCCGACAGCCCCCCGGGGACCTCGCTCTACCTTTTTTAGCTTGCGGTTGTATTCGTGAGACGTAACTGGATGATTAGACACAACCTATGACAATCGACCAATTAGAAGAATACGGGCTCGAACAGATGGACGACGAGGAGATTCGGGAATTCCTCTCCGAACACTCAACCGGCGTGCTGGGGCTGGCAACGACGGATGTCCCGTATCTGCTGCCGTTATCATACGGCTTCGACGATGGTGCCTCCCTCTATTTCACCTATCTCCTCGGCGAATCAAGTCAGAAAGCGGACCTGACCGAGCAGGCAGGCCGGGGCCGGTTTCTCGTCTACGACATCGACACCGCGTTTGAGTGGCAGAGCGTGATGCTCGCCGGCGATATCAGCAGTGTGCCCGAAGAGGAGTGGTCGGATATCACGGCGATGACGCAGAACGCCTGGCGACCCAACACGCTCCAGACGGCCACCACCTCCGGTGGGGTCGCACTCTACGAGTTCGAGATAACCGAACTGGCGGGGATTCGACAGACCGGACTGGCACCCGGGTTCCGGGAGAACATCGAGCCCTGACTGCCACCAGTTGATGGGAGAACAGGCGGTTAGGCCCTTGATGCGACCGTTCGAGGGTATCCCAGCGATATCTGGCTGGGGGATACGCAGACGCTCGGGTGGCCCTGCTCTGTCAGTACGGTACTGTTGTCCGAGAATCGTCAGCAGATTGAAATAGTGTCCGACCCTTTCTCTAGTATGTACGACACGATTGTGGTCGCGACCGACGGCAGCGCCGACGCGAACCGTGCGGTGACACACGCGCTCGAACAGGCCGAGCAACACGGTGCAGAGCTACACGCCGTCTTCGTTGTCGATACGGACCGACACTCCGAGCCGGCCCTGAGCAGTATGGAACTTGAGACGATCGAGGTCGAAGAGTGGGGGAACGACGAGCTCTCGGAAGTCGCCGAGCGGGGTGCCGCGCTCGACGTCGAGGTTACCACGCGATGCTGTCACGGGAAACCGTACGTGGAGATCATCAGCTATGCCGACGAGGTCGACGCCGATCTGATCGTGCTCGGGTACCACGGACACTCCCACACGAAAACCGAACAGATGGGAAGTGTCTCTGACCGGGTCGTCCAGAACGCGGGACGACCGGTGCTGGTGGCCAGCTAAGAGAGGTACACCGATACCCGTTCGGACGGCGGGTAACAGACAGAACGGTACTCGGGCTCTCACTATGGCCCGGGATTCGGTCGCGACAGCGACTGCTACCGAAACCGATTCCAGTGCAACCGCCCGAACGGTGACCCGAGAGATGTTCCAACCCACGGCAGATTGGATCGGCCCCGGTCAAACGGTGATGTTGATCGTCGTACTGGGCCTCTCCGCGCTCGGAACGCTGGCGTTGTTTGCCGTCGCAACGGTCAGCACATACCGACGCCGGTCTCGGCCGTACGTTTTACTGACGGCCGCAATCGGGCTGCTGGTCCTTCGGTCCGTGGTCGGCATCGGGACCGTACTCGGTGCCGTCCCGATGGTGGTCCACCACCTCACCGAACACGGGTTCGACTTCCTCATCGCGTTGCTGGTACTGAGCGCGATCTATTCAGTCGCGCCGCCGAGTGTCCCCGACTGACCGGCGTTTCGACGGTCGCACCATGAACCATTTGATGATGTTCAGTGTACTATCTAGTATGGCTGAACACGCAACGGGCCTCACGCGGCGGTACTTCCTGGCCGGAACTGCGACAGTGCTGTCACTCTCGGGGTGTCTCGGGACCGGTGAGGAGCTAGAACCGGTCAGCATCGAACGGGGACAGAGCTGTGACCAGTGCGGGATGGTCATCGACCAGCACCCGGGTCCGGTCGGGCAGACGTACTACCAGGACAACTCGCCCGAGGGGCACGACCCGCCGGCACGGTTCTGCAGTACGGTCTGTACGTACCGGCACCGATTCGCCAAGGAACAATCGGGGTGGAGCCCTGCGGAGACGTTCCTCACCGACTACAGCGTCACCGACTACGATATCCGGACCGACGGGGGCAAGACAATCATCTCTCGGCACCTTGAGAGGGAGGCGTTCGCGCCCACGCGAGAGCTCACCGTCGTCGCGAACTCGGCTGTGGAGGGAGCGATGGGGACCGCTATCGTCCCGTTCAGCGACAGCGCGGACGCTGACTCGTTTGCCGAGGAGTACGGCGGCCAGACCCTCCCCGCGGAGGATATAACGCGAGAGCTGGTCGCCGGGATGTAGTCGAGTTCCCGCGCAGTGAGAACGTCCGATACCCTGTTGTCTCGGTGGGCCGGAGCCTGTAGCGAAGACTATGTCCACGGTTACTGAGCAGGTGCGTTCCCACGTCGAGTCCAAGCCGGGGGTCCATTTCAACGCGCTTGCGACTGATCTCGGTATCGCGACGGGGCAGGCACAGTATCACCTCCGGAAACTGCGCCGTGCCGGCGACGTCGTCGCCGAGGAGATTCAGGGCAAGACCCATTATTACAGCCGGGAGTACGACCCCTGGGAGCGGCGTGTGCTCGGCTTCGCCCGGCGCGAGACCGCTCGGACGGTCCTGCTCCACCTGCTGGAGGCGGGTTCCCTGTCGGCAGAGCAACTGTCCGACCGACTGGGAGTCGCACGCAGTACCGTCTCCTGGCACGTTTCGTCGCTTGCTGACGCGGGGATACTCGAGAAGTCCTACGGCGAGCGGGGGCGCGTCATCGTGGCCCTGACCGACCCGGACGCGACCCGACGGCTGCTCGCGGCGGTCCGTCCGTCGCTTACCGACCGCCTCGTCGACCGGTTCACGCGGCTGGTCGACGAGGGGCTCGCGGCCGCGGCCGACGACGGCTGAACTCAGGCCGCATCGGTCGCAAGCATCGACCCCACGAACGTCACGACCCACCAGAACAGCAGCGAGAGACCGGCGACCCACGTCGGGACGAACGCGGACCGCCCCGGAACGGCGACGTACAACACCTGGTCGAACACGAGCCCGCGATACGCCCCGGCCGGGGTCATAGCGAGCGCGCCGCCGAGAGTGCCCGTCGTGACGCCGCTGTCAAGCGCCGCAAACACCGCGAGATCGCTTCCGACGGTGAGGACAAGCAGCCCAGCGAGTGCGAGTACGAGCGCTCGTCCCCGGCTTCCGGCAAGGGCCGACAGCAGAAACGCGATAGTCAGCGACGTGAGGGCGTACAGGACCGTCAGCGCGATAAACCGGATGAAAAGGAACGGCGAGTCGACACCGCGATGGCTCGCAAACACGGTTGTCTCCGGTCCCGCGGTCGTCGCCACGGCGACACCCAGGGCCAGCAGGGGGATACCGACGACGGTGAGCAACAGCAGGGCGCGGCCCGCGTACACCCCGCCGACGTACGACCACGTCGATATGGGGTAGGTGTCAAGTACGTCGAGTTCACCCCGGACAACGGGGTCGGCAATCGCGCGATAGCCGACTGCGAAGGCCAGCGTCGGCACGAGTACTTCGACGGCGACGAGCGTATCGACGACGGTGGGAACGTAGCCGCCGGCGGGGCCGCCCCCTGCCTGGGCGAGGCCGAAGAGGACAATCCCGGTGACCAGCGCGAGCGCGAGATAGGTGCGTGTCCTGACCGCACTCCTGACCTCCCGCACGAAGACCGTCCAGAACCGGTTGCCGTCCGTCATGCCTGCTCCTCCTCGGGAGCGGCGATAGTGGCTCTGTCCTGTTCCAGAAGCGCCGTGAACGTCTCGTGGAGCGGTCCACCGGTCTGTTCCCGCAGGGATTCGACCGACCCGGTCCGCACGAGCCGGCCGGACTCGAGCACTGCCAGTCGGTCGGCCGTCGCCTCGACTAACGGCAGTTCGTGCGAGCAGAGAACCACGGCTCGACCGGCGTCGGCGATTGATTCGATGATGTCGAATATCAACCGGCTCATCGCTGGGTCGAGGCCGCTTGCCGGTTCGTCGAGCATCACGATCGGCGGGTCACCGGCGAGTGCCTGTGCGATTCCGAGGAGGCGCGTCATCCCCCCGGAGAGCCCTGACACGGGACGGCCGGCCACTTCTTCGAGGCCGACACGTTCCAGGAGTCGGTCCGGGTCGTCGTCGACGAGGTCCGCGTAGAACGCGGCGGTCTCCCGGACGCTGAACCCCGGCCGGAAGGTCGGCCGCTGTGGCAGGTACCCCAACTGCCGTTCGGCCTCCGGCCCGCTGTACGAGACGGTGCCGCCTGTCGGTCGCTCGACGCCCAGAAGCACGCGCAGGAGCGTCGTTTTCCCGGACCCGTTCGGACCGATGAACCCGGTCACGGCGTCGGACGGAACGTCGAGTGACACCTCCGAGACGGCTGTCACATCGCCGTACCTCTTCGTGACCGCGTCCGCCCTGAGGTACGTCTCGCCGGTCATGATGCCCCCTCCATCGAGGTCTCGTTGCGAAGTCGCCTGACGGTCTCGGGGTTGGCAGGGTCTGAAAGCGGTGCCCTGTCGACGATACTCCCCCGGCGAAAGCCCGGAGTGGTTCCGCGGAGCGCCCGGAGTCCCCGAACACTCGGTGCCGACCTGAGGACGACCGCGGCGTCGGTCTGATGGAGGCGACGGTCGACGGAGTCGGTGGGCGAGTAGGGCTGGGCCAGCACCGGGCCAGCCCCGCCGGTCAGGTCGTACGCGCCGCTCCAGTAGTTCCCCCTGCCTCCGTGGGTGTACACGCGCAGCGGTCCCGGCCCGGAGACGGCGTGGCGGTCGTTCGCGATGAAATCGTTCTCGGTGACGATGTTCGACGGGACGACTGTCGACGCTCGCACGCCGAGCTCGTTCCCGTAGAGTACGTTGTGCTCGTACAGCGACCGGTCGGCGTTGGTCGACATCGCCTGGGTGGTGTCGAACACCACGTTGTGGGCGATATAGCTCCGGGACCCGGCCAACATGACGCCACTGCCGGAGTGGCGCACGTCGTTGCCGACGATGGCGTTGGCCACGGGGTTCGTCATGACGACGACGCCGGCGTACTCCTGTTCCCGAGCGACGTTGTCGGCGACGAGCGACCGTGAGGTGTACATCAGGTGGACGCCGAAGCGGTTGTCCCTGAAGGTGTTGTTCCGGACAGCGGTCCCGTCGGCCCGGTGGAGGTACACGCCGTCACGCCCGCCGTTGAAGACGGAGTCCTGTACGACTATCGGCCCGTGCATCCCGATAACGCCCATGAACCCCGTCTGCCAGTCTGCCGTCCCGTTGACCGTGACGTTCTCGACGACCGCACCGGGCGTCCGACGCAGAACGACGCCGCTGGCAGGCGTCTCCACGGTGAGGTCCGCGACGTAGAGACCAGACGCGTTCCGACCGGTTACGGCGGCGTCGCTGTTGCCGTAGGCGGTCGTCACGGTTGCGTCCCAGGCGCTGGTGCTTTCGTTCGTCGGGTCGCCGACCGTCATGTTTCCGACGCCGACGATATCGAACCCGGTGACACCGACCCGGTCGGCGGTCACTGTCACGACAGTTCCGTTCCCACCACCATCGAGCGTCGCTGTGGGCCCGCTGAGGGTGAGTGGCTTGTCTATCGTCACCTGCTCGTCGTAGGTACCGGCCGGGACGTACACTGTCGTGTTCGGCGGTGCCGCGTCGACGGCCGCCTGAACCGTCGGCGCGCCGGTCCCGACTTCGACCGACACGGGTCGGGTCCGACGCTGTCGTGCCGCCTGCACGGTGGCGTCCGCATCGTCTCGCCGCGGGCCGACCTGGTTCCGGACCGCCGCCGGTCCCTGGAGGTCGAACGACCGGGTCTTGAGCGTCTCCCAGTCGATGATTCGTCCGCCACAGGTCTCGGCAAACGCCGCGGCGTCGTCCCGGTCGGCGAACGGCACGACCGCCGGACCGGACGGAACCCGCGCCGACCCATCGACGACGTAGTGGGCCCCATTGGCCTCGACCCAGTCCGGCGGTGCGGCGGTCCGGAGGTATCCGTCGTCGCCGCATCTGACCGGCCTGTCGCTGTAGTCTGAGACGTACACCGTCAGCGGGTAGCCAAACTGCTGCTCGTGTCCAGGTTCGGCGAGCGCTGTCACAGCCTGGTCGAGGCCCACGTAACCGACGACGTAGCGATACTGTGAGTAGAAGACCTCTACCTTCGGGACGCTGATGCTCTGGTTCCGGGCGATCTGTTCGTCCGCCATCGTAATCCCACGTTGAACGGTGGTGTCGAACGGCACTGGTTCGGGGCGGGCGCTGCTGGTATCGACGGCAAACGACGCAGCGAAGACCAGTGTGGTGAGAACTACCGCGAGTAGAGCGAAGACTTGCACGGTCGTCAGGGCTGGTCGCATCTACCGAGGCTACGAGCGACATCGCATTACAGTGTTTGGTGTGCCTCTCGAAACTGCCGGCCCGTACCGTTGGCTGTACCCATCGGGAGACGCTGCTGTCCCCTCAGCGGGGACGGGAACTGAATAGACGGACGCCTACCAGAGATATTGACATCTCCAAACCGACCCTCCTCGAACACCTCCGCATTCCTCGAACACCTCCGCACGGCGGAAGCGAAACTCCTCACCCAGTACGGTCGGTGACTAGCGCCCCTTCGAGGCGACACGCAGGCCCGTTATCGGGTCGCAGGCGTCTTTCACGAACGTGTGCTTGCCCGTGATTCGGGCGGTGCCAGTTATTGTCGGGACGACGACTGTAATATCGTCCCGCTGTGTCGTCTCGATGATACGCCCCTCGAACTGGGTCCCGACGATACTCTCGTGGATGTACGGTTCATCGACCGAGAGCGTTCCGGCGTCGTGTAGGAGGGCCATCTTCGCACACGTCCCGGTCCCACACGGCGAGCGGTCTACCTGTCCGTCACCGAAGACGACGATGCTGCGGTCGGCATCGTCGTCGGATTCGTAGATTTCCGTGATGGAAACCGCACCGGGTTCGCCGGTGAACGGATGGGTGATGTCGAGCTCGTCGTTGATAACGTCCCGAATCTCGAGCCCCCAGTCGATGAACTCGTCCGTCCGAGTGGTATCGACTCCGACACCGAGTTGTTCGCTATCGACCAGTGCGAAGAAGTTCCCGGCGTAGACGATGTCCACGCGAAGCGGCGCGTCCAGAAACGAGACAGGGACAGTCGTCGCGCCGTAGACGAACGACTCGACGTTCTCTATCGTGACCCGTTCGACGCGCTCCTCGGAGTACTCCGGTCTCGCTTCGACGATGCCTGCCGGGGTCTCCACGCGGATGAGGGGGTCCCGAGAGAGGTATCCCAGGTCCAGGAACGCGGACACGACGCCGATTGTCCCGTGCCCGCACATGTCCAGATACCCCTCGCTGTCCATGAAGAACACACTGAGGTCGGCATCCTCTCGGTGCGGTTCGAACGCGACGGCGCCGAACATATCGTCGTGCCCCCGTGGCTCCCGCATCAGCAGTTCGCGGACCCAGTCGTACTCCTCGGCGAAGGACTCGCGTTTCGACCGGATGCTCTCGCCCGCCAGTGGCGACTCCTCCAGCCAGTCCAGAAGGATACGCGTCGGTTCGCCTTCCGTATGTGTATCCACCGTGGTAAACGTGATGTCTGTCGGAAGGTCACTCAAATCGCCGTCGGATTTCATTCTTCGATTGTCTCCAGTGCTTCAATCTGCTCGTCGGACCAGTCGTAGTACGGTTCGTCGAGTTCACGCAGCGTCCGGACGCACTCGTTGTATCGCTCCCGGGCGTCGGAGACGTATGAGTCATTCGGATTCGCGTCGATCCACTCCCGGAGTTCGCCCAGTGCTCGGGGCGAGTAGCTCTCGATGCTCCCCTGTTCTTTGATCAGTGTGAGCTTTCGCTCCTCTGTCCGGAGCGACCGAACGAGAACGAGGGTCCCAATACCGGGTAACACGAGTATCGCGAGCAGCATCGTCGCCCAGCCGACGGCCGAAAGCGCCATCTCACTCACCCCCCTCCGACGTGGGAGTCACGGGCGCCCCGTCGACGACGGTCATCACGGCCGTGCTGCCGACGACGAGCGCCGCCATGAGCGCGACGCCGAGTATCATCAGCGTCTGGTTCTCGGTGCCGATGCTCGTGACGACACCGTAGCCGAGGATGAACGCCACGACAGCGGGAATGACGTACTTCACGACCGGACTCCACCACTGACCGACGTGGATTCCGGTACACCGGTTGAGTTCGATGACGCGGGCGCGCTCAGGTCCGAGCTTCCACGCGACGAGCGCGATAATCGAGAGCGTCGCCAGCGGGAGGCCGAAGGTGCCGAACATGAAGTCCATCTGACCGAGGAACGACGACGAGTAGGCACTCGGGAGTCCGAACACCCAGATCGCTCCACAGACCGCCAGCACTGAGCCCGTCCGTGAGAGGCGCGTCTCCTCGGAGACAGTCGTCACGCCGACCTCGGTGATGCCCAGCCCGGAGGTGAACGTGGCGAAGAAAAAGGAGACGAAAAACACGATGGCCCACATCCAGCCACCGGGTAACTGCGGGAAAACCTCGGCCAGCGAGATGAACAACAGATTGGAGCCGGCGCTCGGTTCCAGACCGAACGCGAAGACGACGGGGAACGTCGCGAACACCGCCAACAGCCCGATGCTCGTGTTCCCCACGGCGGTGAACAGACCGCCCCCGAGCGGGACGTCGTCGTATCGACCGAGATAGCTGCCATACGTGAGTGCGATTCCCCAGCCTAACCCCGTCGAGAACAGCGCCTGACCGAGTGCTGCGACCCAGGTGCTCCCCCGAGTGAGGTACGTCCAGTCGGGGGTGAAGACGAAGGCCAGACCGTCCATCCCGCCGGGGAGGGTGATGCCCCGCACCGCGACGGCGGCGAGTGCAACGACGAGAAGCGGTATCATCCACTTCACCACGCGCTCGATACCACGGCGGATACCGAAGACGAGGACGCCGGCGAGTCCGGCCATCGTCACCGTGTGCATCCCGATGACGAGCGCCGGATTGGAGATAAACCCGTCCCAGAACGCCTGTGGCTGGAACCCGGCCTGTGTGAACGTCGTGAGAAGCGAGTGGCCGGCGTAGTAAAGCGCCCACCCGATTATCGGAGCGTAGTACGACATCAGTGCGACGTTGACGACGAGCACGACGAGTCCGAGCCCGCGACCCCTACCGTCACCGAGGACCTGCCTGAACGTTCCGATCACCCCGCTGTTCGTGTACCGGCCGATCATCGTCTCGGCCATGAGCCCGGGGATAGCGATGAGATACAACAGGAGGGTGTATGCTACGAGGAAGGCGCCGCCGCCGTGTTGCCCGGTCGTAAACGGCATCCGCCAGATGTTTCCTGCGCCGACCATCGCCCCAAGCATCGCCATGAGGAAGCCGAAACGGCTCCCCCACTCTTCTCTCGCTGTTCTCGCTTGTGACTCTTCCATGCGAATTCTACTCAATCATAGAGGACATAGTTGTTATACTGGTCCCCTACTATGTTTGGGACGCTCGTTTCGATTGGGGCGCCCCGGCGGGCGCCGCAGTACACAGTAACGTCGGCGTGAGGGCCTGTTTCACTGGTCTCTCGCGTGGTCTGTAGTCGCTGCCCGGCACAGTCGAGCAGGGGACTCGCGAGTGAGACCACACGGGAGCAGGCGAATTGAGAGGATGCTACAGAGGCACGTAGCGAACCCGGGCAGCGTGTCAGATGGCCTGTGTTTAAGGACTGGCTGGACGCATGCCGGACCATGACGACGACGCGGTGGTCCTCGGGAGCCGGGTTCATCCTCGCGACGGTAGGGGCGGCCGTCGGCCTGGGAAACATCTGGCGGTTCTCCGCAGTCGTCGGCCAGAACGGCGGCGGGGCCTATCTCGTCCCCTACCTGCTCGCGGCGTTTGTCTGTGCAGTACCGATGCTCGTCCTGGAACTCGCCGTCGGACGCCGCCTCCGGACGGACGTCGTCTCCGCGTTCAGATCAGTCGAGACCGAGTACACAGCACTCGGCTGGCTCATTCTCGGCGGCGTCCTGCTCATCCTGAGCTACTACCTCGTCCTCACCGGGTGGGTACTCGGCTTCTTCCTCTCGTGGCTCGCCGGCTCGCAGACGACCTTCGCGCCGTTCAACGCGAGTTGGCTGCCTGTCGTGTACTTCGTCGTCGCGACGGCGGTGACTGGAGGCATCGTCTCCATGGGCGTTCGCGGCGGTATCGAGCGGATGGCGACGGTCGTGATGCCCACCGTGTTCGTCCTTCTCATCGCGCTTGCGCTGTATGCAATCACACTGTCGGCGTGGGACCAGGCCGCTGCGTTCCTGTTCACCCCGAGGTTCTCGGTGCTCACGGACCTCGGCATATGGAGTGCGGCCTTCGGACAGGTCTTCTTCTCGATGTCCGTCGGGCAGGGAATCATGCTCACCTACGGGAGTTACGTCGCGGAAGAGACGGACCTGTTCAGGTCGGCGCTCGTGGTCACGGTCGCCGATATCGGGGCGGCCGTCATCGCCGGGCTGGTCATCTTCCCGATCGTGTTCAGTTTCGGCCTGCAGCCGACCCTCGGGACGGAGCTCGCGTTCACGACGCTACCGACCGCCTTCGCGGCGATGCCGTTCGGGCGAGTGATCGCCGTGGCGTTCTTCGGGCTGCTTTTTTTCGCCGCGCTGTCCTCGTCCGTGGCGCTCCTCGAGGTCGGCGTCGCGTCCGCAGAGAACACGACCCGACTCTCCCGTCACCGTGCGACGCTACTGTTGACCGGCGGGGTGTTCGTGGCTGGCGTCCCCTCAGCGTTGAGTTACAGTCCGGTCACCCTCGCAGTCGCAGGGCGGCCGGTTCTGGACCTGGTCGACGAGTCCGTCGGGACGTTCGCCTTGCCCGTATCGGCGCTCTGTATCGTGTTCGTCTTCGTCTGGGTCTCCGATGCCGATACCGTCCGTGAGGAACTCGGACGGCTCTACCCGCTCGTTCGCTACCTGATTCCAGTCGTGCTTCTCGTCGTCACCGCCGCCCGGACTGTCGGCGTCGCCCGTCCGGCGTGGCGACTCATCGTCGATCACACTCGAAACGGACCACTCGGCGCGCTCATCGCTGCCGCTCTCTTGCTCGCGTTTGCGGTCTTCGGCTGGGAGCTTCGGAAGCGCCTCCCCGCTCGGGGCCGACGACGCTAGTCGCCGGTCGTCTGCTTACACGGTTCTCTTCGGTCGAGGGCACGAGCTCCCAGCGGTCGTTCGTGACAACGAACGGCTCTGGACTCGTGCCGGCGTTGCGCTCGGAGAGATGTTCGTTTCGTCAGTGTATCAGTACATGATTGCCCGCAGGGCGCGCCGGCACCCGACGCAGCTACAGGCCGCACTCGACTTCCAGGAGGGGTTCACTGCTGTCGACGTATGTGACTGAGTCAGGCATAGTGATGCTTGACAGACGTAACGCGGGCCCGCCAGTAAGGGAAATCGCCGTCGGGTAGGTTCCATTCGACGGCAGCTCTCGTCGGTATCCGCATCCCGCTGTGGCACTCGTAGTCCTCGAAATAGCCGGTCCATGGAGCGACACTATCTGATTCCTGACGGTAGCGCTCCCGTGTGGTCACCCGGTTGACAAGACCGTCGTCGTCGAAGTGAAACACGAGCGATGCCTCGTTCCCACGGTCTTCGATAGTCGCTCTGGCGGACTGGTCGTCGATAGCGTCCCACGCGACATCTCCTCCCGGAAGGAGCGCAGTCGGGAACCAGACAGCTTCACCGAGGTACCGCTGTAACTCGCTCTCGTTCATCGCCGGACTGGGGCCTGCTTCGGCGACAGAAAGCGTCGAAAGCAGCATCGCACGCAACGACCCACGGCCGAACTCGTACGCATCAACGACCCGTACCGGAACCCGTGGAAACACCGCAATGTCAGCGTCCCAGACGAACCCCGGCGGTTCGGTCGTGAACTGTTGTGTCGCGGTCATCGGTTTCCAGGCTCCGTCCCGACCGCCGAGTCTGAACTCGCCGCGCTGGTCGAGCTTGACGGTGTGTACGGGTGGTTGGCCCTCCTCGAGCACGGCCTCGAAGTAGCGACGAACGGGAGCGGGAAGGGCAGCGACATCGCCGACCTGGTAATCGCTTCGGCGAGCCGTGGCGGCTGACCGCAACGCCTCGATACGGCCCGCCGTCTCGCGTTCGAGTTGGCGCCTTCTGAGCGCGACAGCAGCAATACCGCCTCCGAACAGAACGAGGCCCCAGCGGAGGGTGGTCCGGCCTTTCATCTCTACGTTCCCTCTTCGGTACTGTTCATCCTGAATGTTTATGCTGATGACGTGTTATCTCTTGGCAGAGATAGCTCTGACTCCTCGAGCCCACTGAGACCAGACCGCCGATGGCCCGATCACAGACCACGACCGAGACTGTCGCTGGGGACAATCAGCCCACGCCACGCTCACGGCGGACGGTGCTTCGCGGCGTTACTACGACCGGGGCTGCAGCGGTCACGCTCCGAGGGATGCCCAGCGGCGTGACGGCGACAGAACCCACCCAGCAGGGACAGCCTGACCGACCGCTCTCGGATGTTGAGTCCTTCGAGGCGTTCCTCGACGGTGTACTGAACGCCCAGCTCGAGGCCCACGACATCCCCGGTGCGACGGTCGCAGTCGTAGACGGTGATTCGACGTTCACGAAGGGATACGGCGTCCGAGACATCCGGACCGATGCACCGGTGGAAGCCGACGAGACGCTCTTTCGAATCGGGTCGGCGTCGAAGCTCTTCGCGTGGACGGCCGTCATGCAGGGCGTCGAGGCTGGCCGACTCGACCTCGAAACCGACGTGAACCAGTACCTCGACAGTGTCACCATACCTGCAACGTACGACCAGCCCATCACGCTCGGCCACCTTGCGACACACACTGCGGGATTCGAGGAGCGCGCCCGTGGGACGTTTGTCTTGAGGGAAGCGGACCTGCAACCGCTTCCGACAGTGCTCGGGAACGAACGACCCGCGAGAGTCCGACCACCGGGTGAGTTCACTGCCTACTCGAACTACGGGGCGGCGCTTGCCGGTCACGTCGCCGCCAGGACCGCCGGAGCGTCGTTCAACGATTACGTTGCCGCGGAGATCTTCGAGCCGCTGGGGATGACTCGGAGCACGTTCGAGCAGCCCGTTCCTGATGCTATCGACGGGACTCTTTCGAAGGGGTACACGACTCCGAACGGCCGGTACCGCGAAGGTGACTTCGAGTACGTCGGGATACCGCCAGCCGGGTCGATGACCACAACGGCGACCGATATGGCGCGGTTCGTCCGCGCACACGTTCAGAACGGGTCACTGGACGGGGAACGCATCCTCCAGGCCGACACGACAGCGGAGATGCACCGGCGGCGATTCGGCAACGACCAGCGGCTGAACGGGATGTGTTTTGGGTTCTACGAACTGAGCCGGAACGGCGTGCGTGCCGTGGGACACGCCGGCGATACCGAGCAGTTTCACAGCCTGCTGGTTCTGCTTCCGGCACACGGTGTCGGCCTCTTTGTCTCGTACAATAGCCCGGGCGGCATCGAGGCCAGAGACGAACTGCTCGATGCACTGATCGCAGAGTACTTCTCGAGCGAGGCGCCCACACCTCCGCCCGACGGCGAGCCGACCCGGGCGAACGACGTGCCCGGCACGTATCGGTCACTCAGGTCACCCTACACCACGTCGGAAAAGCTGTTGAGTGTGCAGTCACACGTCACGGTCTCGGTCGATGACCAGGGTCGACTTGTCACGACCGGCCCCGGCGGGTCGACGCAGTGGGTCGAGGTGGAAGACCTGTATTTCGAAGCGGTCGATGGGTCGGATGCGCTCGTCTTCGGCGAGACGGACGGCGAGATAACCCACCTGTTCTTCGACAGCAGACCGCCGTCGGCCTACGAACGACTGACCGTTACCGAACAGACGGCCCCACACGCAGCCATCGCCGGCCTGAGCATCCTGATATTTTTGGCTGCCGTCTTCGGCTGGACGGCGACCGGCCTCTGGCGATGGTACCGTGGCAGGGCGTGGGAAGAACCGACAGCACCACTCCGGTACACTCGGCTAATCGCGGGCTCCGCGGCGGCGAGCTATCTGGTGTTCGTATTCGGACTTGCCGCCGTCGTAGTAAGCGACCCACAGGCGGCCCTCCTCGGAGACCCGCTGCCGTTGCAGGTCGCCCTGCTGTTCCCGCCCGTCGGGGCGCTTGCGAGCGTCACGACCCTCGTCCTTACAGGGTTGGCCTGGCGCCGGGGCGTCTGGCATCGCCTGACGCGCGTCCAGTACACTGTGGTCGGCGTCGCCGGTGTCGCCTTCGCGCTCGTGCTCGCGTACTGGAACCTCCTGTGGTACCAGATGTGAGCCGGGACTGGTGTCAGCGGACGGCTCCGTCCGCTGTGCTCGTTGCCTGTTCTCGTTCGGGCGTCCGGAACCCGCGTACAGGGACCGAATCTGGTGTTTCGGCTGGCCCGTCTTGTACCTCGCAAGCCCATCAATTTTTTAACAAATTGATTCGATAAGGGCGGTATGCGCGTATCCTTCGGAACGGCAAAGCGCCGGGGCGTCGTGGTCGGTCTCGTCGTGGTGGTCCTGCTCTCGACGGTGACAGGCGTCGCGGCAGCGCAGTCTGTCCGGGGGGCTTCGGGAACAATTGTCGTTGAAGAAGGCCAGACAGTCTCAAGCGTCGACGCCGTCGCAGGGAGCATCGTGGTCAGGGGAACCGTCACCGGTGATGTCTCGGGCGCCGCCGGAAGGATTCACGTTGCCGAGACCGGGCGTGTCGAGGGGTCGATTTCCGGGGCCGCTGGGGATATCCGCATCGACGGTGCGGTCGGCGGCGATGTCACCGCCGGCAGTGGAAACGTGCGGGTGACCGAGACCGCCAGGATCGGCGGCGACGTCGAACTCGGCGCGGGATCCGTCCGTATCGACGGCCGAATCGACGGCGACGTGCGTGTCGGCGCCGAAACCGTCGTGATAGGGCCGAACGCAGAGATCGGTGGCGAACTCCGCTACGACGCCGACGAGTTCACCCAGGACTCGGCGGCAACAGTCGGGGGCGGCGTCGTGGAGGACCCGGACCTCCGGGGCGATGTCGGTACCCTCACGGTACCGAACTGGCTATCGTGGGGCTTCAGCCTCCTCGCAAATCTACTCCTCGGAGCGATTCTGCTTGCCCTCTTTCCGGCCTTCTCAGCGAGGCTCGCGGGGCGTGCGTCTGACCGCCCGGGCAAGACCGGCGGGGTCGGATTGCTGACGCTCGTTGGAGGGCCGATTCTCCTCGCAGTAATCGCAGTCACGATTATCGGCATTCCACTCGCTGTCATCGGAGCCTTCGCGTACGGACTGGCAGTCTGGGTTGGACTCATCTACGGCGAGTACGCCGTCGGTGCGTGGGCCGTGCGGCGGGCGGGACGGGACGACCGATGGCTGGCACTCGTGGCCGGTATCGTGGGGTTCAGTGTTCTTGGCGCGATTCCGGTTCTGGGTGGGTTCCTCGTGTTCGGCGCATTACTGCTAGGACTGGGTGCACTCGTACTGGAGCTCCGTGACTCGTTTCGCAGCCGGCGACGCTCGGGCCCCAGCGACCGACAGTCAACCTTCGAGGAGTCCTTCGGTGAGTCAGGCGCCTGATCTTCACCGAACGGGCGACGGATAGTCAACGAACGCGTTGGGATGTCGGGTGTCGGTGCCGACGTTCTCCAGCTACTGGGGGGACCTGTGGGGGTGCCAGGCAGTATCTGATTCCTCGGACCACCGGAGCTACGCTGATGTGTGTGGCCGCTCAAACTACGGGTACCCCCTCGCGGACCCCAGTCAACCGCTGCTGAGGGTCCCCCGTCGAAAAAGGATAATGAACACACCGACTCCAACAAGCCCCAGGACGACCCCGACGAGCCCCTCCCCGTTGACGACAAATATCTGCCCGGCTACCAATCCGTCAACGTTCCCGTATATGTCCCCGAGGACCCACGGGTTGAGGACGTTCCAGATCAGGTGCAAAAGCATCACTGGAAACACACTCTCATCAGCGAGATAGTACGCATACGAGAACGGAAATGAGATGGTAAATACGGCACCGGCCTGAACCACAGTGATCAGGAGCGGGTTTTCGACGCCGATCGCGACCCCCGCCCTGTAGAGGAACGCAGAGTGAAACAGGGCCCAGACGACACCGACAGCAGCCGTCGCCCCGACACGGCCCCACCGCGCCGTAAGTTCCGGGAGCAAATAGCCACGCCATCCGAATTCCTCACCGTACATCCGGATCAACGACTGAAATAAGAAGAGAACCAACAGGAGCACGCCGCCCTGCCGGACCGCGGTGACGATGATGTTCTCCGGTCCGGCCTGATACGTCCCGAGACCAGTAGTGAGCGCCAGCAGCGCCGCCACCCCGATGAACCCGAGCGGATAGACCACGGCAAACAGGAGTGAGCGAACAGTCGAACCACGAAGTGAAGAACCGATTGTTCGCAGCACCGAGTGGCCCTGAACCCGACGGATACCAAGTGCAACAGTCGCTGGAGTAAGCATCAACAACAGGGTAGTGTACACCGGGACTGTGTCGGTGATAAGCACGAACGAGAGTGTCCAGCTCAGGAGTAACGTCACGGCGACAAACACGCCGAGCGCGACCGGTGAATCGCGTTTGGTCGGGGACTGTGGCTCGATGACGGCCATACGCACTCATGACAATCACATGAAATAAAAACGTTCGCGTTTTCACTCCCGTCGTGTTTAGTTTGGAACACTGTGCCAGCGAGCGAAACCCTGCAGTCGATTTTCAGCCATCTTCAGTTCGACGTAGCTGAAACCAGATAGTTCGCCGGTTTAGTCCCTGAAAACGCGTTCGACAGCCGTCCGTTCGCGTATCTGAAATCGAACCCGTGTCGGCGACAGGCATCTTCTACCCAGTGCAAGCGGTCAGATAGAGAGACAGCCTGGTCACCGTCGTGTTACTCGCCGAGCTCTGCAAGTATCGAATGAACGAGAACCTTCGTCGGGGTCGGTCTGAGATTCGCGGAGAGCAGTTCGTTTGTTTACGAATCGACAGGGACGGACAGCTACTACTGGTCGTCGTTGGGTTAGCTCACGGTTCCCTCGACGGCAGCGAAATCCGGTAATCGCCCGTTTTCGGGCTCGAAATCTGCCCTGTGAACCCGGTGATGAACAGGAGAACGAGTCAGTCTCTCGGTGCCGGCCTTGCGAAGTGCTGAAACAGTCCGACCGAATGGGGGGACAGCCCACGCCAGCACTCCGTCTCCCGTGCGGGCATCTACGGACCCAGACCGAGCAGTCCGAGAGCAATCAGGACGAGGCCGCCGAGTATCGAGCCGAACGCGAGGAGTGTGGCGAACGCCCGTTGCTCCTTTCTGGCCCCCTCGAGGTCTGTTTCCCACCGCTCGGCCGTGGGGAAGTTCCGAATCGCCATCGGTCGAGCGAGGGCGTAGCCACCGACCAGAAGCAGGAGGACGCCCGTTGCCTCGGTGAGTACCATCGATCCACCTGTGTGTGCGGTAGCCACCGGCACGTGTCACATAAATATTCCGCCGGGTCAGGGATCGCTCACGCTCCAGACGATGCGCTTCCCGAGCGCAACCAGTCTTGGGTCGGGTCTGCCGATGAACTCCCATCAAAGGCACAGTGTATTTGGGAGAGATAGTTCGGAATCATAGAGCGGCCGCTCGTCTCCGTGGGCTCCTTCGACCGCCGTCACGGAGTACGCCCAGCCGAGTTCGAAGTACGACGATTCGTCGAAGGCTGCGAGTCGGTCGTGGTATAGAATACTGGCCCGAAGTCAGATACGTGGCTTCACGTTGGTCCTGATAGGTGTCGCCCCTGTCTGGGCTACCTTCGACCCGTCGAACGTGCTGACGTGGGGCGTCGTCGGAGGGATGGGGCTGTATCTGATCGCCGTACCCCTTCTGTATATCAGGACGGAAACCCGCTGATCGCCTCTCGGTTGGAATCGTATCCGTTCGTGTTGATGGATAAGCGCCCTGGGTCTTGCACAGCGCTCCGAACAATGTCTGAGACTGATAGATATCTCAGCGGTCGCTGTGCATCCAGGCTGAACGGCGTATTCGCCTGGGTGCCCCTGAAACCAAAGCAAGACTCGCCAGTAACGACATATCGCACAATTCGTTACAGATTATCGAATTACTACCACGGACAGGTCAGACATGTGACTGAAACGAGTTCCGTTGCTGTGACAGTAGCTGCATACAGATTTTAGTGGCCAGCAAGTGCAACGGTGTCTGTGTATTGCGCCCTCCAGGAGTGCCACCAATCACTCCACCGACACGCCGTCCAGTCCCCCGTTTCGCTCCGCTTGGCTCAGCGCGTTCAGTTGTCTAAAGGGGTCAGTTCTCAGTTGATTGCGTTCCTCAGAATCCACTGGCTGTCCTCGACAATCAAGCGGTTGGAGGCACGATAGTATGGCCAGCGATTCAGGCTTCAGCGTCAACGGCCCTGACACCCTGGCACAGGCAGTACTGTACATCGCTGTCGGGCTTGCTATTGCCAGTTACGGAGGCTACGATTACGTCCAGCAGACTGAGGCAGTTCGGAACTCGGTTGAAGTAGACGCGACCATCACAGGACTCAGCATCGAGACCGATAGCGGGACTTCGTCGAACCCGGGCGTAGAGTACGAACCGACTGTTGAGTTCGAGTATACCTATAATGGAACCGAGTACACCGGAACGAAACTGTATCCCGCAAATATTGAGCAGAGCTACGAGACGAGGTCAGCAGCCGAATCAGCTATCGAAAGCTACGAACAGGGGACACAGACGACCGCATATGTGTCTCCAAGCGAGCCGGGAGATGCATTTTTGAAGAACAAAACATCAAACGCCCCGCTCATAGCTGTTGGACTTGGCGGACTGTCCACTCTTCTCGGAACGCTCTCCGCCGCAAAGAAAATCTGAATCGGTCGCTCGTATGACCACTGACCCTGTCAACACGCACGTCGACTGACCGGCTGTTTCACACGAGAATCCTTTCTGGAGAAGCGGGGGTCAACGGAGCCAATTATTCCAAACCGCCCGCTTCGGAGTGAACGTATGTTTCTGTTCGGTCCGTCTTGACGAGGGCTGTGGATTGACGTTCACAGCGACGCCGGTATCGACTCCGCGACGTCGGGAAGGTGCCCGGTGGTGACGTGCCGGAAGGCCAGGGCCCGTCTCGCGCACAACCGGGACAACAACGGCGAGAGGTCTTTGGGGGGGTGCGCTGCCGGTGTGGCGGTTGTCGAACACCGGTCGAGGTCCCGCTCCCTTCGGCGACGTCGTCGCTCGTACTCGTTGAGGGCGTCGTCACGGTCCCGTGGACCGTACGCGAGTGCGTCGGCGAGTACCCACGCGTCCTCGATTCCGAGCGTCGTTCGAAGACAATCCCCCGGGAGCGAGGCACGTGCCGCTGACTCGATGAGGACGACCCCGTCCGCGTGGACCGACACAGGGACGGCCCGTCGGCCCTGGTGATACTGGATCGCGTGCTGTGAGAGTGTCCCGAAAGCGTTCGCTGACCAGCCCAGCAGTGTCCCGAATCGACGTTCGAGTGTGTCGATGTCGGTCGCGGCGTGAGTCGGATCAGTCACCGAGACGAGGCGTACGCGCGTGCTATCTGCGACTGGAACGGAGAGCGCGGCCCGGTCGTCGTGCCATCGTTCGGTGGGACCGTCCGGGGCCGGCCGGTCGGTCGGCCAGTCGAACGTCCACGTGTGGGTAGTGGCCGCGACGTGCCGTGGTTCGACGGTCGGCGCCAGCGTCGAGTCTGTCGTGACCACGGTATCAAAGGACTCCTCGATGCCACCCTCGAAGGTCACGTCGACCCGACTGTGCGTCCGGTCGATATCCGCAATCGGTCGCTCCGGTGTCCGGATGCGGTCGCGGACTCGCCGGTCGAGGAGGCTCAACACCTCCGCTCGGCGAACGCTCAGTAGCGCCGGTCGATTCGACTCGCTCGCCCACGACGAATCGACGTGTGGACGTGCCAGGCGGTCCAGTCTGGTGCCGATGGCCTCGACCGGCCGTCTGAGTCCCAGTCGCTCCAGCAACACCAGCCCAGGGCGCCACAGTGTCAGTGTATCCGGCCCCGCCCGCTCGTTCGGTGGTCGTGCCAGTACCGGGTCGAGCCCTACCTGACCGAGAAAGCCCGCAGTTGCGATCGCAACCGGGTCGTCGCCGACGACCAGCACCTGGCGCTCGTGTGCGCGACCCGCAGTCTCGGGTCGGTCCCGGCGTTCACGCTGTGTCTGTCGGTCGGTAACCAGCCCGTCGTCCCGTGGTCCGCCCGTCATCCAGGCTGCCCTCCCGAAGCCGCCGACTCGCTCCAGCGACGCACACATCGCCGGGGACAGGCCGATGGGGAAGATGGGAACATGGGCAGACCTACGACGGCGTCTGTTCTAAACCGACACCGCGTGTTTCTGACTCTGAGATTGGGCACGGATTCTGCCGGCAGCGTGGTTGAACGCCTGGTTTTTCACCCCCGGTCATTATACATAGTCCCTGATTTTGGCCAGAGGCAGTCAATAATTCCACCACATTCGGGGAGTGTCGGTCCGTGGGTCTACTTGATGAGGGGGAATCAGACCCAGTCCCGCGACGGCACGCCGCCCACCGCCCGAACGTCGGATGTCTCGTGCGACCGGAACGAAATCACACACAGTGTCGGCGAGCAATCGACGGCCAGCGACAACTCGCCGGCTATCGCGTTCGACGAGCTTCTGGGGTTGCTCGGCGACGAGTACGTCGCCGATATCCTGCAGGCGCTGTCGAGTGACGAGATGCCGGCACGGGCTATCGCCGACGAGTGCGATATGTCCCGTCCAACGGTGTACCGCCGGCTCGAGAAGCTGACCGAGGCCGGCGTCGTCGCGTCACGTCTGCGCCCGGAGTCGGACGGACACCACAGACAACAGTTCCGGCTCGTCGTCGAAGGGGTCGCCGTACAGTTCCGTGAAGACGGCTTCGACGGCCGCGTTCGCGTCTGTGAGTCTGTGAGTGACTGAGGCTCCGATAGCCCCTCATTACGTGTCCCCGCTGACGTTTCGGCCCTCCACCGCTCGAACTCGGCTCCCTGTTTGCCTGCGATGGTTTTCTGATGTGGCCCGATTGCGAATTACGACCCTATCCCGTCGTCGGACCCGAACAGGATATCGAACACCGTCCGCTCGCCGAGTCGGACGTGTTTGTTCAATGTCGGTTGGGTAATCCCCAGCGCGTCGGCGACGTCTTCGCCGCTGTTCTCGCGGGGCCACTCGAAGTATCCCATCGCCTGTGCCGTCTCCAGGGCCTCGTACTGCCGGTCGCTCAACTCCCGTTTCAATCGGTCCTGTATCTCTCTGGAGGTCTGGCTCGTCTCGCGGTGCTGGCGCTGTGCGTACAGTTCCAGATCCGAGAATTCGTCCTGGACGCGTTCGACCATCGTCCGCGTGTCCGTCTCGGTCGGGATTTCGATGACCAGCGTGACCCCCTCTGGGGTCCCCCGTGCGCGTCGGACGATCCCGCCGTGCTCCGAGACGTACGACCCGAACCAGGAAGAGCCACGCCGTTCGATGACCGCTTCGTCGGCCCCCCGGGAGACGACTCGCAGGTCACCGGGAAGGACGGTCTCCGCCGTCTTGGCCACCTCAGCCGGAACGTCACCGGCGAGCAGGTAGTAGACGCTGACCGAGCTATCCTGTCTGCGAACCGTCTGCTGGTGGCTGACTCGGCACTCAAACGTCCGTGCCAGCCGCGCAATCGGGAGGTCGGTGTTCTCGCCCCGGAACTCGAGTTCGAGCGTGTCGTCGGATTCGAGCGCACGCCGCCGCTCTGCCGCCGTGATGGCGTACCCGATGGAGGTGCCCAACTGAGAGAGGATGTCGACCGCGCGCTCCTCGAAGGCGTCAGGTTCGTCCGCGAAGATCGTAAGCACGCCGTGAGTAACGTCCTCGTAGGACAGCGGAACGGCACAGAAAGACCCGATACCGTCACGGAGCAGTCGCTTGCGCCAGCCCCCCTGTCGTCGACTGCCGACGAGGTCGTTTCTGACCACGGGTTCCTCCGTCTCCCAGGCGCGTGCTGCCGGGTTCGCGTCTGCGGCCGCGTCTAGCAGGAGTTCCTCGACGTCGTCGCGGGGTATCCCGGCGAACGCACGCGGCTGGAGGCGGTCCGACCCGACGTCGGCTTCGACCACGCAGGCAGCCTCGAACGGGTCGACGTCAGTCAGTTCAGCACAGACGGACTCCTGAATCCCCTCGCGGGAGGACCGCGTCGTGATGGCCGCTTCGACGCGCTGTGTGAGCTCCGTGATGGACTCCAGTCGGCGTGCCCGCTCGGTCTGGGCTTCGAGTTCGGCCCGCCGAGACTCGAGTCGTCGTTCGCCACGGAGTCTGTTGAGGGCGGCCTCCAGCGTCGCGGCCAGAATGTTCGCGGCGTCCGTGTCGAAGGTTTCGTCGGACCGCCACACTGCGAGGAGGCCGTTCCCGCCCAGCGGGAAGAGCAGTGCGGCGCCGTCCGGAACGTCGTCGGTGAGTGCGTCAGCCGCGTCGTCGACGCGTCGCAGTTGCTCGTCGAGGAACGCGTCCCACGCGGCCTCGTGCTCCGTTCCCAGCGAGCCGAGGTCCGCTGCCGGTGGCAGTTCCGGACCGCTCGCAGCCGGGTCGAGACGGCCGGTCTCGTCGTCGTATCGATAGACGGCAGTCGCCGGCAGGTCGAAGACGGTCGCCGCCGCCTCGACCGCCGTGGTGCTGGCTTCGGCCGTCGTCTCGGCGGTCGTCAGTTCGTCGGTCGCGTCGTGGAAGGACTCCAGCGTCTGCTCGCGCTCCTTGCGGTCGGTCACGTCCCGGCTCGCAACGATGATTCGCGGGTGACCGTCGGGCCACGCTGTCGGGTAGAACTCCGACCGGACCCACCGGCAGCCGCCGTCCGGCCGCTCGATGCGGTACTCGTGTGTGTACCTGTCTCGTGGCTCCCCTCGCTCCACGTCGGCGACGATGTCCTCGATGAGCGCCCGGTAGTCGTCCCGGTCCTTGGGATGCAGCGTCGAGAAGAAGCCCTCGTCGTGCGTCTCCTGAATGCGTTCGAGGGACTGGCCCCAGATGTCTTCGTATCCCGAACTGACGAACTCCGCGGCAGGGTTGGTGTTAGTCAACTCGGCGGCCGGCGCCAGGAAAATTGCCTCGTCGATCCGGTCGATAATGGCACCGAGTCTGCGCTCGCTCTCCCGGAGCTGTTCGGCCCGCTGGACACGCTCGATCGCACTCGCCGCGTGGCCCGCGAGGACGCCCAGCACGTCGATGAGGTACTGTTCGTACTCCTGTCGGCCGCGTTCGCCGGCCGCGAGAAGTCCTTCGTCACCGATCGGGACGATGAGTGACTGTTCGAGTGGGTTGTGTGGGTGATGCTCGCTCGGGTCGTACGCCGTCGGCTCGCTTCCGTGGAAGACCTCGTACTCCCGGTCCTCCGGCGTGAACGAGACCGGCCCGGTCTCCATCGCTTCCACCGGCTCGGTCCCGGCGGTGTAGCTTAACCGGTCGTGCTCGTCGTCGTACCGCCAGCACGCGGTCATCGGCAGCCCGAGGACATCCCGCGCCGTCTCGACGGCGATGTCGAAAACCGCCTCGGCCGTGTCGACGCCCTGCAGGCGCTCGGTGGCGACCTGGAGTTGCCTGACGGTCCGTTCGCGCTCTCTCCGGTCGGTCACGTCGCGGAAGGTCGCCATCGTGGCGGGGTCGCCCTCGTGCTGGATGCGCGAGACGGCCAACTCAAGCGTCCGGCGCTCACCCGTCGCCGTCTCCACCTCGACGTCGTACTGGTTCGGCGGCGACTCGCCCGCCACCCGGCGTTCGTATCGGTCCCGGATCAGCTCGCGAGACTCCGGGGCGAACACCTGTTCGACGGGCATCCCCAGCAGCTCGCCCTCGTCGTACTCGGTGATTTCCGTGAACCGCTCGTTGACGAAGACGTACTCGCCGTTCCGGACCACGACGACTCCGTCCGTACTCTGTTCGACCAGCGTCGAGTACTTCTGTCGTTCCTCCTCGATAGCCCGCTCGCGCTCGCGGCGCTCGGTGACGTCGGTGAACCAGACGTAGGCATGGCGGTCACCCCCGCTCTCGAACGGAAGCACCCTGAGCATGAAGTCTCTGATACCGTCGGCGGCCTCCCGGCGGACCTCCGTCTCGACAGGGTCGCCGGCTAGTGCCTGTCGGCGGATCTCCTCGTACCCCTCGCGTTCGTCGTCCGGGACGATCGCGTCCGCAATAGAGCGGTCGGTGATGTCCGCGGCGTCGGCCCCGAATGCCGTCTCGAACGCCTCGTTGACCTCGGTGATATACGGGTCGCCGTCGACGAACCTGACGCCCATGATTGGGTCCGGCGTGTTCTCGAACAGGACCGACCAGCGGTCCCGTTCGGTCTCGAGTTGGGACTGGCGCTCCCGACGCTCGGTGATGTCACGGACGCTAGCGAGCACCCGCTGTTCGCCCTGCAGCGTAGCGAGTCGGAGGCTCACCTCGACGGGGAACGTCTCGCCGGACTGCCGCTCATTGCGCCACTCGAACAGCTGTGGCCCTTCCTCGGCTGCCAGTTTGACATTCTCTCTCGCGCTGTCATAGGAGTACGCGCCGTCGTCCGGCGTGATTAGTTCGACGGTCTCACCGAGTAATTCCTCGCGGTCGTAGCCGTTCATCACACAGAACTGCTCGTTGACGTCGACGATCTCGCCCGTCTCGGGGTCGTGGACGACGATGCCGTCGGAGACGCTCTCGAAAAGCTCGCGATACGTCCGTTCTAGTTCACGGCGGTCAGTGACATCCTCGACAATCCCAACGTATCGCTTCTTGCCCGTCTCCGTCGTCACGGGATAGCCCGTCGCCGTCACCCACCTGATCGCTCCGTCCGGCTGGCGGACTCGGAACTCGAACTCGTAGCTCTCCTCTGGCGTTCCGTTCCGGATGTCCGCTCGCATCGCCTCGAAGTCAGCCTCGAATTCCTCGCGGTCCCGAGGGTCAATCCCTTCTATGAACGCCGTCGCGTCATCGTAGAGCTGTTCGACCGTTCGTCCCCAGATCTCCTCGTAGGCGGGATTGACGTACTCGACCTCGGAGAAGTCCCAGTTCGCGACGTAGATGATCTCATCGACGTTGTCGGCGACGAGCTGCAGTCGGTCGTCCGTCGCGATGCCGGGCCCTGTTTCCTGTGCTCTGCTGTCTCCGTCGCCGTTCACGAGGCGCCCGACGTGGGTTGCGGCGGCAGCTGGCTCAGTGGTACACACTGACCGCGGAAGCGTACTCGTCGCACCGCGCTCGATGGCTGTCGCTACCGCGTCTTCTGCGGCGGTCGGGACGAGAACGACGACCGGAACCGATGGACAGGTTTCGGTGGCTCTGTTTAGGACGGGGGCCCACCTATCCAACTCGCGCTGGTCGACCAGAAGACAGTCGGGTTCAACGCTGCCGTTCAAGTCGTCCGGCGGGAGAGTCGTGGTCGTGAGTGGTCGCCCGGCGGCGGTCGTCTCTTCGTCGAGTTCCGTGGCGATATCACGGCCCCCCAGCGCGACCACTCGCAGTGGTTCGCTGGTGGGTGTCATCGGTGAAGCATTTTGCTGTCACTGTCACATTAACACGAACAATGATAAATTCACGCACAATCGACGTATCGAGGAGAACGAAGCGGGCACGACGGCGGTTATAGGTGTACTGGTGTTGTGCGTAATAGATCACATCGGCCAGTAACACGCTGGTAGTCCCTCGAACAGAGTTTCCGAGTCAGAAACACCCTGTGGGGTTTTAGTACACATCGGCCAGTAGGTGGAGGTAGCCGCCGGTCGGAGGCGGTCCCCGAAAAGTATCCGACAAACCCCACCATCACCCGTTCCCCGCTTGGGGCTGGAGCCCACCGAGTGCCCTCTGACATGCCGTCCTCACGCGCTCCACTCCCCATACTCCCCTCTTATTGTTTCACCCGTGTATAGAAATGCCCGACGTACTCCAACTATAATTCAGCATCTATTCACCAGAACACAAACAACTATACTCCTACGGGGAGAGAGCCGTGATACGGAGATCATGACACTCCTTAACACATCTACGGCCGTCGTCACCGGAGGGTCCAGCGGACTGGGCCGCAGTATCTGTGAACACTTCGCCGCCGAGGGTGCGAACGTCGTCGTGGCCGACGTGCGTGAAGAGCCACGCGAGGGTGGCACCCCAACCCACGAACTGCTCGAATCCGAGTACGACGTTTCAGCGACCTACGTCGAGTGTGACGTGACCGAGAAGAGCGACCACGAGGCAGCGGCCGACGCGGCGTCGGACCTCGGGACGCTCGACATCTGGGTGAACAACGCGGGTGTCTTCCGGGCTGAGGAGTTCACCGAGGTCACCGAGGACGAGTACGACTGGCTGATGGATATCAATGTCAAGGGCACCTTCTTCGGCGCACAGGTCGCTATCGAACGGATGCTCGACGCTGGAACCGAGGGTAACATCATCAATCTCTCCAGCGTGGCCGGTCTCTCCGGGTCCGACAACTTCGTCACGTACTGCACGTCGAAAGGCGCCGTGCGCCTGATGACGTACTCGCTTGCCGACAAGTACGGACCTGAGGGCATCAATACGAACGCCATCCACCCGGGTATCATCGAGACGAAGATGGTGAGCGAGGACGTGCCCATCATCGGGTCAGAGAGCGAGGAAGCGTTCCTCCAGCAGGTACCCGCTCGACGGTTTGGACAGCCCGAAGACATCGGGGACGCCGCCGTCTACCTGGCCAGCGACATGAGCGACTACGTCAACGGCGAGTCGCTGGTCGTCGACGGCGGGATGACCAATACCTGAGCGGAGGAGAGCCACTACGTCGCCCAGTCGGCGAGTTCGGCGAGCACCTCGACATTCAGCATCAGCATGCAGTACGTGGATGGGACGGGACCGATTGTTCTGCATCCGCAGGCCGGGTATCATTCAACAGTTCTCGCACCCTGCCCTGTCGGTCTGGGGTCCCGGTATGAACGCATCCACACTGAGGATTCAGAATATATGGGCGAACGAAACAGTCCCGCTAGATCAAAGTATTGCAGTCACAGGCGTCTTGTTCAATTCAATCAGTCAGTCCGAGCTGTTCAAACGTAGCTACCTTCGGCTCCCATCTTCGCGGGTAGCCGATACGCGCCCTCTATTCATCACGACACGCACTGGCAACTTTCGGAGACGAGGATTCAGCCCGTGCAATGCTCGGAGCCTGTATCCACAGACCGTAGATTATCCGGCTTGAAGAGGGAACGTGATGGTCCGGGAACCATCGATACGCACCCAGAGCGGGGCCAGTTCGTTTCCTAAAACGAGTCGTCGGTGCCGCCTCACTAACTACAGATTCATCGGACCAGATCCTGAATGAGGAACAGAAACCAACCCGCTCTCAGGACCAAGCCACGACACGGTTGGTGTCTGGATCGTAATCAATCACGCAGAGACTATCCATCTTCGGCAAATGGATGTGATGCAGTTTCATTGCGACTTGGTCGATGCTGGTCTCCTCAATATCTGGCATGTCCTTCTCCCGTTTGACGACGGCCGCCGCGATATCGTCAAGGTCAATCGGGAAGCGCAACTCCGCCAGGGCAGCCAGCGTCGTCCGGCGTCGCCTCACCGCCATCAATCGATGATAGTCGTCTTCACTTAACGACTCTACCCCTACGTACGTCTCTGAATTTCGTTGTTGTGTCTGGCTCATAGTGATTCTCTCTTCAGTGAACCGGCCTCGACCGGCTTACTCTCTCAAGTTCCTCATTGCGGGTAGTATCGTCGCCTACAATGTGAGGTGTTCGAGACGGGAACTGGGGTCGATTGCGACCCACGTCCATCCGGTTCTGGGTCGGAAGTTTACAACTCATCTACAGGTGGGATCAGGTGGCATCTTTCAATCACCCTCCAACGACGGAGCCTTCATACTTCTTCGGATGCTCACAGAGCGTAATGAACACCAAGCCACTGACGGGCGCGCTCCGCGAGACTCTCGCGCTCTTCGACAGCAAGGTGGCGCCGCGGACGACCTCGGAAATCGCCGGTGAACTCGACTTGGGCCGTCGGAGCACCTACGATCGCCTCGAGCGCCTGGTCGACCAGGGCCGCTTGCGAACGAAGAAGGTGGGCGCAAACGCCCGCGTCTGGTGGCGACCACCGACTGATGACGACGGTAGAGATGGAGACAAACAGCCCCAGTTAGAGTCCCTCGTGGACGCTGTGGAGGAGTACGCTATCTTCCTGCTCGATCCCCAAGGGTACGTCAAGACATGGAATCCCGGGGCCGAAGAAATCAAAGGCTACACCGAAGAGGAAATCGTCGGCAAACACTTCTCGACGTTTTACCCGGAGGAGCATCGCAAGGCCGACGTCCCTGTTCGGAACCTCGCGCAGGCCGCCCGCGCCGGCTCCATCGAGGTCGAGGGTTGGCGTATGCGCGCCGATGGGACGAAATTCTGGGCGAACGCCACAATCACGGCGATGTACGACGACGAGGGCGACCTGGAGGGGTTCGCGAAGGTCACCCGCGACATGACCGACCGCCGCGAAAGAGAACGGCAACTCCGTCGCGAGCGGGACCTGGTCGAGCGCATCCTCGAGACGATCCCCGTCGGTCTTGGCATCGTTTCCGCCGAAGGGGAGCTCGTCCAGACGAACGCGCGGGCCAAGGCGATCTTCGGTGGACACGACGTCGAGGAGGGCTCAGGGATCAAAGACCGCCGGCTTTACGACGCAAATGGCGTCCTGGTTCCCCCAGAAGAGCGGCCCTCCGAACGGGTGTTCGAGACTGGCGAGGCTGTGCGCGATTGGCGGTGTCAGATCGAAGACCCCAGCGGCGGGCGCCGCTGGCTGACGGTGAATGCCGCCCCGCTGGAGGGCGAGGACGGCGAGGTCGAGCGTGTTGTCGTGGCCGGCGAGGACGTCACCCAACTCAAGGAGCAAGCCCGGCAGCTCGGCCGACAGCGCGACGACCTGGAAAGCGAACTGGAGGCGATTTTCGAGCGAATCGACGACGGCTTCTTCGCGCTGGACGAGAAGCTCTGCTTCGTCCATCACAACGACCAGGTGGCCGACGCGTTCGGCCGTGCCGCAGGCGAGTTCATCGGCGAGCACGTCTGGGACGTCCTCGAACCCGGTCAGAAGGCCGAGGCCGCCTTCGAGGAGGCTCTGGAGACGGACGAATCGGTGACATTCGAGGAATATTACGAACCGATGGAGACGTGGTTCGAGACCCACGTCTACCCCTCCGAGACAGGCCTGTCGGTGTACTTCCGGGACGTCACTGAGCGCAAGCACCGTCGACAGGAACTCGAACGCTATCGCAGCGTCGTGGAGACGATGAGCGAGGGGGTGTACATCGTCGGGGACGACGGCCACATCTCCCTCGTCAACGACCAGTACGCGTCGATGGTGGGCCGGTCGAAAGATGACCTCCAGGGTGCCCACGTCTCAACAGTGGTCGACGACAAGCCGACGCTGGAACAGGCTTCCGTCCTTGAGTCGGAGTTGATCGACGGGGAGAGAGACTCGGCGACGCTCGAAGCCGAACTGCAGCGGCCGGACGGGGAACCGTGGATAGGTGAGGCGACCTTCACGGTGACGGCGACCAACGGCAATCACGAGCGCATCGGCGTCGTGCGGGATGTTACCGAGCGAAGGGAACGCGAGCGGCGACTCGAACAGTACGAGCAGCTCGTTGAGACCATCTGGGACGGCGTGTACGCACTCGACGAGGATGATCGCTTCGTCATCGTAAACGAGGCGTTCTGCGACCTCGTCGGCTACGACCGCGAGGAAATCCTCGGAGCAAAAGCAACGCTCATCAACAGCAAGCAAATCAACGAGGCTGCCAACGAACTGGAAGCGGAGGTACTCGGCGGCGACAGCGACGTCGGCGTCCTCGAGTTTGAGCTCGAGTCTGCGGATGGCCACACCGTGCCCGTGGAAACCCTACTCGGTCCGTTCGAGTACGGGGACGAACGCGTCGGTCGCTGTGGGGTAACCCGCGACGTCAGCGAGCGCAAAGAGCGCGAGCGCGAACTCGAACGCCGTGTCTGCCAGCAACGTGTGGTCGCAAACCTCGGGCAGGATGCCCTCGACACCGAGAACCTCGACGAGTTGTTCACAGAGGCGACAGAGATGATCGCAGAGGCACTCGACCACGATTACTGTAAGGTGCTTGACCTCGACTGTGACACCGACGAACTCCTCCTCCGGCAGGGTGTCGGCTGGGACGACGGCATCGTCGGGTCGGCAACGGTCTCCGCCGTCGAGGCCGAGTCCCAGGCAGCCTACACGTTGGAGAGTTGCGACCCGGTGATCGTCGAGGACCTGACGACGGAGGCGCGGTTTTCCGGGCCTGCTCTGTTGACGAACCACGACGTGAAAAGCGGAATCAGCGTCGTCATCGGCTCGAACGACGACCCGTGGGGCATACTTGGGACCCATGACACCACGGTGAATGAGTTCTCTGACCACGACGTCGAGTTCATCCAGACGGTCGCGACCATCCTCGCGACGGCTATCGAACGCCGCCAGTATGAGAGCCGGCTCGTCCGCAACAATGAGGAACTCGCCGCCCATAACAGTTTGAACGAGGTCGTACGCGAGATCACTGAGGCCGTCATCGAACAGTCCACGCGCGAGGAGATCGAGGCGACCGTCTGCGAGCACCTCGCCGAGTCAGAGTCCTACAAGTTCGCCTGGATCGCCGAGGTGGACAGCCATACTATGGCGCTCGATCCCCACGTCGAAGCCGGCATAGACGGCTACCTCGATGAGGTTTCCATCTCGGTTGACCCGGACGAGCCGTCGGGGCAGGGGCCAAGTGGCAAGGCAATTCGGACACTGGAGATACAGACCACCCCAAACGCGATGACCGATCCCGATTTCGAGCCCTGGCGCGAGCACGCAAAGACGTACGGCTACCGGTCATCGGCCGCGATTCCTATCACCTACGAAGGAACGCTCTACGGACTGCTCGGCGTCTACGCGGACCGACCAACGGCGTTCGAGGGCCAGGAAAAGAAAGTCATCGACCAGCTTGGCGAGATTGTCGGCCACGCCATCGCCGCCGCCGAGCGCAAGCAGGCGCTGATGAGTGACGAACTCGTCGAACTCGACTTCCACATGGATGGAATTATCGACGAACTGGGCGTGTCGATGCCGGCCAACGAACGGATTACGCTCGAACGGGCGGTCCCACGTGGCGGCGACAGGTTCATCGTCTACGGGACTGCGACGCCCGGTGCCGTCGAGACCGTCAAGGATATCGTCGACGTGCTCGAGTACTGGGAGTCAGTCGAGTTCCGCGATGGTGGTGATCTGCGGCGCTTCGAACTCCAGGTGAGCAATCCACCGGTGCTGTCGACGGTCGCTTCCCTCGGCGGCTACGTCGAAGAGGCCGTCCTCGTGGATGGTGACTTCAATCTCCGGATTCACCTCGCACCCAGCGTCGACGTGCGCCGGGTCATCGACGCCGTTGAGGCGGCGTATCAGACTGCCGAGATGCGCCGGCGCCGCCAGATAATGCGCGCCGCCGCCGACCCACAACGAATACAGCGCGAACTCCTGTCGGACCTGACCGAGAAACAGCGGGCCACGCTTGAGGCCGCCTACCATGCGGGCTTCTTCGACTGGCCGCGGGACGCTTCCGGTGAGGAGATGGCGGATTCGCTGGGGGTGGCGCCACCGACGTTCCATCAACACCTCAGGAAGGCACAGGCGAAGGTCTTCGACTCGTTACTATCGGCCGAGACACCGTCGTAGCTGGCACCACTCCAGGAACCGCTGAACGAACACCACACGTCTATCCCATCTCAGGGGGTTTGCACTACGGATTCTTCGGGTGAGCAGTATCTCCGCTGCATTGCGAGACTGAGTGCGACCTCTATGGAGAAAGATTCCCGTCCCTCCTCACGTTTCTCCAGACGACAACGGCGAACTCGGACCACAGGACCAGCCCGAAAATGAGTCCACGTGGCGCTGTTGAAATCCGTAGTGAGTCACAGATTCAGTCGGTAGTTCGAGTAGATGCAGACTCGCCCAAAGTCACGGTTGCTCCGGGTTGTCGAGGACGCATTTGAGTTAGCGCAACGTGCCGGGCTCGATACCCCTCGAAGTTCTCGAAACAACGCCACACGCTCCATCAGCACCCTGTGTCTCAACGGTCGGAAAGACACAACGTATCGACCACTTCTCGACGACGGGCGTCTCCTGGCAGCGCCTGGTCGGGTGAATCCTGCAGTCGCGACTGTGCCGGCCCCGAGCAGCCAGTCCGAATTTGAAGGTGGGCATTGTATTTCTCCTCGGTTACTCGTATGACCGTTCGGGAGTTATCACAATGTGTGTGAATCCAAGCAGTAGACCGTTATAAGCCGTGTATGGGGCGTTCTAATCGTTTTCAGGGATAGAAACGTGTAGCCGCCGAATTCGCCGAGGGTACGGTTCGCCCGCCCCGTTCATGATGGAAGAGTTGAAAGACAGAAATAGTGACAGGACTCACTTTGGAATGTTAACCACAACTGCAGAAAGTTTCCCTCCCCTACTATGTCCTGTAACAATTCATCAGGCGGTAGACGGTAGCGCACAGCTTCGAATTGTTTCAGCTATTCCGTAACTATGCAACTCCAAGGACTTCTCACACAGATCGAACACGCACTCGCCCCGGTTCGCCACGTCATGAAACCGATACTCTCGGACCCGCTGGTGATGGGTGTCTGGGCGCTGTTGGTCGTCGCGTCCGTCGGCACCCTCTGGTGGGACATCCGTGAGCGGAATCAGGCGCTTCCGTCGTTGATGAAAGGCGTCTGGACGCTCGTCGTCCTCTACTCCGGTCCGTTCGGCCTCGCAGTCTACTGGTACTCCGGTCGGACCCAGATCAGCAACGACTCGCTGTGGCGCCGGGGGTGCCGCTCGACTGCGCACTGCTACTCTGGGTGTGGCGCCGGTGAGGTCCTCGGGTTCGCGCTCCTTGCGGGCCTGCTCGCACTCCAGAGTACGCTCGTCGTCACAGCAGGGACGTTCGCGCTCGCGTATCTGTTCGGGTACGCCCTGACGGTCGGCCCGCTGATGCAGGAGGGTGTCGGCTTCGGGGAGGCGATGCTCGACGCCCTCTACAGCGAGACACCGAGCATCACCATCATGGAGATCGCTGCTATCGGGACGGACCTGTTGATCGCCAGCCAGGCCCACATCTCCGATCTGCTGTTCTGGGGCGCGCTCGCGTTCTCGCTATCCGTCGGGTTCGTTTTCGCGTTCCCGGTCAACGCCGTTCTGGTCTACTTCGGTGTCAAGGAAGGTATGAAGAATCCGGCCGAGATAGGACAGCGCGGTCGACAGGCACAAGCCGCCGACTAGGGCATCTCACGATACTGATTCAGCCGTCATCAACATCGATGGCGAACTTGCCGCGTGTCCCTGCACAGTCACGACAGAACCGGTCGACAACCGAGATACCTTCACCGTCAAACCAGCTCGAAGGCTCCGGATGCACTGACCTACGTTTGTTCCCCAACAGATCCCTGAGTCCGGGCCGTTGTCGGTACTCGGCGGTCGATACAACCATACCGAGGGGGTGGTTGTGGAAACGGTCGGCGTTCAACCGTCGAATCCGGACGAGCGATGGTCCCGAACCCGACTTTTCTGAAGGCCCACCCTTACGAATCATCGTCGCGCTATCCACGGAGCAGTACGTTCATTTCAGTTCCCAAGAAATATCTGTCTCATGCCTGCCACCGTTCTCGTGGCCTTCGACGGCTCGCCGCTTTCAGAGCGTGCGCTCACATACGCTATCGAGACGTTCCCGGACGCACACATCACGTCGGTCTACGTGATTAATCCCGCGGACTCGGTTATCGACGTGGAGGCTGGCGGCTTACCAGTCGCCGAAGACTGGTACGAGAATGCGAAAGAAGAGGCAACCAGAATCCACACGACGGCCACGGACCTCGCGGCAGAACGGGATAGCGAACTCGATACTGTCACGGAAGTCGGCAAACCGGCACGAGCGATCCTCGAATACGCTGCCGACAACGACATCGATCAGATTGTTATGGGCAGCCACGGCCGTTCAGGAATCGACCGTTTGCTCCTCGGGAGCGTCGCCGAGAGAGTCACCCGCCGAGCACGGATTCCGGTGACGGTCATCAGCTGAATTGTACGAACCAGAAAGAGAGGAGGACTCCAGAATATCGAGGACCCGCCCTCGTATGCGGTTAGACGAAGACACAGTGACATACCCACAATGCAAAGTCAACTCACAGTGTATGAGGAGAGCGCGTGACCGTTACTGAATCACCCCCGCTATCGACGTGTACGGTCCAGATAGAACGACGAGGCGGTCGCGGCGAGGCGGGAGCGCGAGCGCTCGAACGACACCTCCGGGACACGCCCGGCGTCCACGACGTCGACGTCTCGTTCCGAACGGGGAGCGCCCGGCTCACCTACGACGAGAGCGTCACCTCGGAGGAGCAACTTCGTGAAGCGGTCCGCAACCGTGACGTCACGATTCAAGACGATCCTGACACGGCAACCGACGAGGTGACCACCCGCTCGGAACTCAGACGGGAGGCAGTGTTCGTCGGTCTGACGCTGGCCGGCATGGTGACCGGCCTGGCGACAGGGTGGCTCAGTGGACCGTCACTCCTCGGGTGGGCTGGCTACGGCGTCGCGTATGTCTTCGGCGGGTGGTACGGGCTCAAGGGGGCCATCGAGACGCTCCGGCATCGCGCGGTCGATATCGACCTGTTGATGATCGTCGCGGCGCTCGGTGCCCTCTCGATAGGAGCCCCGTTCGAAGGTGCGATGCTTCTCTTCCTGTTCTCGCTATCGAACACGCTCCAGCACTACGCTATCGGCCGTTCCCGTCGGGCGATCAAGTCCCTCGTCGAGATGCGGCCGGACGAAGCGCAGGTCCTGCGTGACGGTGAGGAGGTGACGGTTCCCATCGACGACGTCGCAGTCGGTGACGTGTTCGTCCTCCGACCTGGTGACCGAATTCCACTCGACGGCGTCGTTACGTCCGGCGAGGGAACGGTCGACCAAGCCTCGCTCACCGGCGAATCCGTCCCCGTGCCGAAAGAGCCCGGCGACGAGGTGTTCGGCGGGACTATAAACGAGAGCGGGAGCCTCGAAATCGAGGTCACGCGGCAGGCCCACGAATCGGCGATCAGCCGCCTCATCCACATGGTCGAACGTGCCCAGAGCGAGAAGGCACCGACACAGCGGCTCATCGACCGTCTCGAACAGCCATACGTCCTCGGCGTGTTCGCCCTCACGATTGCGGCGATTGCGATTCCGCTCGCGCTCGGGAGCGAGTTCACGGGGACGTTCTACCGCGCGATGACGCTCATGGTCGCCGCCTCCCCGTGTGCGGTCATCATCTCGACGCCCGCGGCAGTCCTCTCAGCAATCGCCTCCGGCGGGCGGCAGGGCGTCCTGTTCAAAGGTGGCGAGCACGTCGAGAGCGCGGCACGCATCGATGCGGTCGCCTTCGACAAGACCGGGACACTCACACAGGGCGACACGGAGTTGACCGACGTGTTCGTCCGTGACGGGACGACGGACCAGACACTGACCGAGGACGGACTGCTCTCCATCGCGGCCGCGGTGCAGGCCCGCTCGGAACACCACCTCGCCCGTGCGACCGTGAGAGCAGCAAAAGCCCGGTCACTCACTGTCGCTGACGCGGAGCGGTTCCAGTCAGCCGCCGGGAAAGGGGTCAAAGCGGACGTCGAAGGCACGACGACCCATATTGGGAATCGCAGTTACTTCGAGACCGTTCTCGGAGACGCGGCAATCGATGGCCTCGAAGGAGGCCTTGATCGCCTCCAAACCTTAGAGACGGAGGGGAAAACGAGCGTCCTCGTCGCCCGAGAGAGCCACGGCGAAGTCAGCGTCCTGGGGTGGCTCGCATTCACCGACACCGTTCGCCCTGACGCTGCCGAGATGATCGACGACCTCCGCTCGCTCGGTGTGGAGCACATCGTCATGCTAACAGGCGACAACGAGCGCGTCGCACAGCGGATCGCCGACGAGGTCGGCATCGACGAAGTGCAGGCTGAACTGCTGCCGGAGGAGAAAGTGGCGACCATCGAAGCACTGGTCGAGCGACACGAGAACGTGGCGATGGTCGGCGACGGCGTCAACGACGCGCCGGCGCTTGCCACGGCAACCCTCGGCATAGCCATGGGTGGCGCAGGGACCGACGTCGCCCTCGACACTGCTGACGTGGTACTAATGGGTGACGACCTCAGCAAGATTCCCTACGTCCTCAGTCTCGGACGCAAGACCCGCCGAACGCTCACCGTCAATCTCGCCATCGCGTTCGGTGCGATTGCACTCATGGTCGGCACCATCCTCCTCCGAGGGATTCCGCTGCCGCTTGCAGTGATTGGGCACGAGGGTTCGACGGTACTCGTCTCGCTGAACGGCCTTCGGTTGCTTGGCTTTCGTGGGTGAACTGTCTGTGAATGGGACCGCCCACAGCCTGTCTCGCACAGGGGTCGCCCTCACCCGAGCGCCCGGCCGCCCAGGATTCGGTGGAGCGCTCTATGGGCCCCTCTCACCAGGTCGGACGAACAGCGCCGCCTGACTGTCAGCGAGAGTCACCGTGTCGCTCGGAGCAGAGATATCCAGTCCCGGTGAGGAGAGCGCGACATCCCAGCCGTTCTCGTCGATGCCCGCGAGAGCAGTCGGGGTCACAGTTTCGGCAACGCCCTCCATCGTCCCGACGAACAGGAGCTCCTCTCCAGTTTCCGGATCGGTGCGGTGGCCGTAGTACAGCACGGTCCCGTCAGTCGGGTAGACGTAGTCGAGGTCGTCCTCGCCCGTGAAATCCGTCGCCACCCAGTCGTGCTCGTGGCGGAACTGCCTGACGGCGAGGTCGAACGCGGTTCGTTCGTCGTCCTGCGCGTCCGTCCAGTGTGATAGCGTGGAGAAGTGCGCCACGTCGCGCATCCAGTCGCGACCCAGCTGTTCCAGGTCCTCGACGGAGAGGTCGTCGCCGATGGGTGTGCCGGCCACGGAGAGAAGCGTCGCCATCTCGGTCTTGTCGTAGTCTGTCATGCTGACGGCGTCGCTGAGACGTGCCAGGAACGCGCTCAGGTCCTCGCGGCTCTCGAAGCCCCACTCTTTGAGGCGAGTGAAAAAGCGGTCGTCCGCGAAGTCACGGTCACGGACCTGCCACTCGGGGAAGTTCTTCTCCTCGGCGAGCACTTTCAGGTTCCAGACGGCGTCCGTATCGCGGACGAAGCCCCACGGGGCCCGCATGTTGGCGTGCGTGAAATCCATCGGACACCCGGGCATGAAGCCGTGGAACAGGATCGTCGTGGCGGGGTTGTTGTAGGCCCGGTCGAGCTGTTCCTGGCGGCTATCACCGAGATATCGGTTTATCTGTGGCTGGCTGAACGGTGGGTCCGGTTCGAGCTGTGTCCCGCGACGGATCGTGTCGTGGTTCGCGACCCCGGAGATCCAGTTTTCGCCCATATCCGCGACTTCGCGGACGCGCCACCACTTCGTCGCCCAGAACGTCTGGAGTGCCGGCGTGTTGTGAGCGAAGGTGACCGGCCCCCACTGGTAGGCGTGGGGGTGCTCCTCGATGAGCGTCCGGTACGTCGAGGCCAGTTCCCAGTCCGACCGCGGCCAGGGGCGGCCGTCCTCGTAGATCATCCACGGGCGGTACTCGACGCCGGCCACCTCCTGTGTCACCCGGTCCATCTCGGCCAGGTACTCGTCGTCGTGCCACTCCTCTTCGGCTTCGGAGTCCCAGTTCGTGAAATCCTGTGCGCCGTCGACGCGGATACCGTCCGCCCCGAAGTCCATCTTGCGGCGCTGGAGTTCGAGCAGGCCCGCACGGACGACCGGCTGGGTGTAATCGAGCTCCTGCCCGTACATCCCCGGTCCAGCGAACCACTCGTCGTTGAGCAAGGGGAGCGCGCCGTTGTCGGCGTGGCCCAGGGCGATGTCGAAAACGACCTTGACCGGGTCCGGCATCGTGTGCAGGGTCGCGATGAGGTCGACGAGTTCGTCCGGCCGACGGCTCTCCAGGATGGCCGGGTTGACCGTTCCGAACCCCGAGATGACGATATCGTACCCCCAGTTAATCATATCGGGCCGTCTGACCGTCGCTGTGAGTTGCGACTCGCTCTCGGCCTCGGGAAGCCAGTAGCCCAGTTCGTCCTCGTTCTGTGTAATCGGGGCGAGCGGCATCAGCTGGACGGCGTCGTACCCGGTGAAGTTGCGCTCGGCCGGCGTCAGCGCCTCGCCGTCGCGCTGTTTCTGTCCGATCTGCTCGAATCGACTGGTGAGTCCCGCAAGCGTGCCCGACTCCGTCGCGGTTCCCGGATGGACCTCGAGCATGCTGGTCGCCGGCTCGAAGCGAGGCGACCCGTCGTCCTCGTGAGCCTGGGGGGCGACGCCGTCTTCCGCGAGCGCCTGGAAGTACGAACGGTCCTCTCGCTGTTCATCGAGTCGGTCCATGTCATACAGCTCGGGGGGCCCGTACGCGCCGAAGGGCAGTGACTCGGCGAAGGGGTCGGTGATGGTCTCCCGCCCGCCGTCCTGCTCGTAGCTGAGACGGTAGAGCGTCCCGAGCCGGTCCCGCGTCCCCGGCCGTGGGCCGTCGACGGCGACCCACGTGAACTCGCCGTCCCGACGCGTCTCCACGAGCTGTCTGTCGAAGGCGACGGTCTGCTCGGATGCGGTGAGGTCTACCGGCTCGGTCGCCGTCAGCAGTTCGAGATCGACGGCATCGGCCGGCACCTCACCGACAAGCTCCGGCGTCCAGAACCCGAACTCGGCGTGACCGTCCCGCCAGTGTGCACCGAGCCGAGATGTGATATGCTTTGCCGCTTCGAACCGGCTGTCGTGTTCGTCGAGTCGCTCGCGTTGCCAGCGACACAGCGCTTCGGTCGCGTCTGCCAGGAAAGTGACCCGGTCCATCAGCACTCATCCCGTGGCCTGTCTAGTGCTCGCATAGCAGGCAGTTTCTCTCACGAGCGGTATGAGCGTTTCCCCGCCCGTTGTACTGTTCTATGGTACCGTTGCGAACCGATTCCCCCGGACGTGGGCCTGCGAGACGCCTGCTCGGTGAAGAGCCGATTGGTACTGTGAGTAGTGCTAGTATCGAACAGCGGGAGTGTTCACGGGCAGTGCAGTAACCGTTTCGTAGCAACTCGTTTGTCAGTTCCTACGAGAGCGGTCGGTGCATTGTCGTCACCGGCCATCAACTCGGACTGAACGGGTAGCTTCGGCGGTGGGGGACCAGCAGACCACCGCCACCGGGGGCGGCAGAAAGCATTTTACTGGATGTGGAGAACTGTCAGCTATGCCAAACCGGTCGCGACGTTCCCTCCTCGGGCTGCTGGGGGCCGGCGCCGCTGCGCTGCTGGGCGGCTGCCAGATTGGGTCCCAGACCGGGACGCCGTCCGAGCGGTCGACGTCGACCGCATCGTCGGCAGCGACGGCGAGCGAAACGGGGCCAGGAACTGAGAAGTCGAGCGAAGTAGATTGCGACACCGCATCGCGGCCCGGGACAGCCTGGCCGGTGCCACGGCGGAGCCCCGCCCGCGACAGCTACGTCGCCGACCCGGAGGGGTTCGATGACGCGCCGGCGGTCGCCTGGGAGGCCGAGCCGACCGTGCCAGACGACAGCTATGCAACGCCGTTATACGGCCAGCCGGTCGGTGACAGCGACGACATCTACCTCACGAACCAACTGGACAAGGGTCCCGAACGCCCCATGTACGGACACGTCCACGCCCTGGACGCCGAGAGCAGTGACCGGCGGTGGGCATCCAGGCAGTTCCGGTCCCCGTCACATCCGGTCGTCTGGGGGAATCTGGCGGTCGTCTTCGCCGAGACCGAGGACCGCAACGCACTGGTGGTCACGTTCGACCGGACGGACGGGACCCGTCGATGGACGCGCGAGTTCACTGCCCAGTCAAGCGGGTTCATCGCCGGCGATGACCGCCTCTACCTCGCGCTGGAAGAGAGCTCCGACCGGGGAACTATCCGCGCGCTGACCGACGACGGGTCGACCGCCTGGAGTCGTGCGGCTGCGTTCGGCCACCACGTGACTGAGGGGCCGGTCGTCGGGGCCGATGTCGTGTACATCGCAACGCGCGAGGGCAGACTCCACGCGCTTGATCGCAGCGACGGGACCACTGTCTGGACGTCCCGGTTCCAGGACCCGGAGGAGCGGCGACCGTTCGTCACTGATCTGATCGCGACCGACTGTAGCGCCGTCACGGTGGTCGAAGGGGTGGTGAAGGCGGTCGACGACGGGGGCAGCCTCCGCTGGGAACTCGGCGGCGACCACGGACAGATGGCGACCGACGGGAGGAGGATATATGTCGGGGCTGACCTCGGTGACGGGACACGGGAACTCCGAGCGGTGGACGCGGAGACCGGCGAGGTCCGCTGGACCGTCGGGCGGACAGTCGCGAGCTACGAGCCGCCCGTCGTCACGGCCGATACCGTCTTCGTTCGATTCGACGAGAGCATCAGGGCCCTGGACAAGACGGATGGCACTGAGCGCTGGCGGACGGACGCTGCCATAGATAGGCTAGCCCTGGTCGACGGGACGTTGTACGGCATCGACGGGGGGACACTCCTCGCGTTGCGGTGACGCTCGCGGACCGACGACTCACTCCTCGTCGTGGACCCCGGAGAATTCGAAGCGAGCGCCGCCCTCGTCGCTGCCGGTCACGTCTATCTGCCAGTCGTGGGCTGCAGCGATCTCGCTCACGATGGACAGCCCCAGTCCCGTCCCGTCGCTTGCTGTCGAGTACCCCGATTCGAGAACCCGCTCGCGGTCCTGGACCGGGATTCCGACCCCGTCGTCCGCGATATAGAACCCGGCCCCGTTGTCGAGGGCCCCAACCCTGATCACCACGTCGGCTCCGCCGTGCTCGATAGCGTTCCGGAAGAGGTTCTCGAAGAGTTGCTGGAGCCGCGTGGAATCGGCGATAAACGTCCAGTCGCTGTCGACGGTGAGAGTCGCGGTGTCCGATTCAACGACGGCCCAGGCCTCCTTGGCAACCACAGAGAGGGTGACGCGGTCGCGCTCGGCTATCGGTTGGCCCTGTCGGGCAAGCGCGAGCACGTCCTCGATAAGTCCCTCCATGCGGTCGAGGGCGCGGCCTGTCGCGGCCAGGTGTTCGCTGTCGTCTTCCCCCCGAAGGTACTCGACACGACCCTGTGCGACGTTCAGCGGGTTTCGAAGGTCGTGTGAGACCATGCTCGCAAACTGCTCCAGTCGCTCGTTCTGGCGCTCCAGTTCACGGCGGTACTCCTCGCGTTCGGTCACGTCGGTGAACGCCACCGATGTCCCCAGGCGACTCCGGTCGGTCGTGAACGGTCGGACGCCGAGGTGGTAATACTTGAACCCGCCCGTCAGTTCGAGTTCGAAGACGGCGTCGTCCTGGCCGCCGTTGATGTACTCGGCGATTTCTGGGAGCACTGAGTCGATGTCCTCGCCCACCTCGAGGTCGGGAAACAGCTCCTTGGCCTTCCTGTTGAAATCGCGGACCCGGGACTCGTCGTCCAGGACAAGCACCGGGTCGTCCTGCTGACCGGTCAGCTGGACGGTCTGGAAATCGTCGATGAAAACGAAGAGCACGCCGACAGCGAAAGCGGCCACCCCCAGGGGCTCGTACGTGATATTGATTATCGTCGGACTGACGACTGCGAGCGCATCGAGGACAATCGGGAGTCCCGTGAGCCCGATGAGTCCGAACAGGGGTTTGGTGTCGTGTCCCACCTGCCGAAACAACTCGAAGAGCATGAAATAGCCGACGACGGCCAGCGCGTAGGCGATACCCATGGCGAGCCAGTGCAGCTCCTGTGAGAGAATCGAGAGATGCGGGAACGGAGTGGCCAACACCTCCGACTGAAAGTACCGCTGGTGGAGCGGGTTCGTGAGTTTCACGAGCGAGATGAGGACGAACACAGCGACCGCGGCCCACCGAATCGGGGTGGATTTGTGCAGATTGCGCCCGGTGTACGCCGAGCAGAAGTACAACCACGGTCCGACGGTGCTGAGTCCGACGAGCAGGCCGGCGTGGTAGAACGCGAGTTTGAGTTCGATGGACGGAGCGAGAAGGAATCCGAGGTGGGCTACCGACCACCCACCACTTGTGACCAGCAGGGCGACCAGGCCCAGTCGGGTGCCGTCGTTGGTGATTGCACGAGCACGGGGGAGACTTGCGAAACAGGCGAGTGCCGAAACCCCGAACAGAAGAACGTACGCTACAAAAACTGGGTTGAGAGGAGGCGAAAGAGTCGACACTATACTAATAGCCGCAAAATGCTATGCGAAATTAAATCTGTTGCTCGCGGTGAACTGCCTCGGCCTGCCCGCCTGTAGATGGGTCACGATTCGAGGGGAGAATCCCGCCGTTTACCGCGGGAAGGATGTCACTCGTCGGCGAGGTCGTCGCCGAGCGAGCCCTCGTACTTCTCCTGGTCTGCTTCCGGGAGGTACTGGTCTTCCCACTCGACGACTTCCGGGAAGCCAGAGAACTCGTGGAGGCTTCCGAGCGACTGGGCGTCGAAGGCATCGTCGACGCCGCGCATTGCCGCGGCCGGGTCCTCGGCGAAGGCCTGCATGTCGGCGTGGACGTTCGCAATCGTCGACAGCGTCGAGAGGATAGGGAACAACACGACGTCGAACCCCCACTCGTCGAGGCTTTCCATGTCGACGTACGGCGAGGTCCCGAGGTCGCCGACGAAGTTGTACAGCAACGGGCCGTCGATGGCCCGCCCGACGCGCTGTAGCTCCTCGGCGTCGGTCGGCCCTTCGACGAAACCGATGTCCGCGCCGGCGTCGAGATAGGCGTTGACCCGGTCGAGCGCCTCGTCGAGTGAGCCGCCACCCGTTCCACGGGCGTCGCTCCGGGCGATAATCACGAACGACTCGTCCCGGTCGTCGCGGACGTCGGCGGCGGCCGCGATTTTCCCGACAGCCTCGTCTTTCGGGATGACCTGTCGCCCCTTCGTGTGGCCACACCGCTTCGGGAACGTCTGGTCCTCGATATGGATCGCACCGACGCCGGCCTTGATGTACTCGCGGACGGTGCGGACGACGTTCGTGGCGTTGCCGTAGCCGTTGTCCGCGTCCGCGATGAGCGGAACGCTGATCCGCTCCTGGATGTTGCTCGCGTTCTCTATCATCTCCGGCATCGTGATGAACCCGGCGTCGGGATAGCCGACCTTCGAGAGGGACGTACCGTATCCCGTCATGTAGATTGCGTCGAACCCGACGGTGTCGGCCACGGCTGCGGTGAGCGGGTCGTGGACGCCGGGGCAGACGAGGAGGTCGTCGCGGTCGAGGCGCTCGCGGAGTGCCGACCCGGAGGTGGTCATGGTCCCACCAGCCACTTTGTCGCTAAAGAGCCGTCGATTGTCGTGGGTCGGTGGTGCAAACAGTCCGTCTGGTACTGGTGTTGTCTCATAATCGGGTCAGGTGTCAGCGTCGGGTACGTCCGTGTCGGTGTCGGTGATGTGGGCGACGACGTCATCGGTCTGGACGACGTCGCCGTACTTCGCGTCGATGTCGAAGAGGTTGGCCCGATGGGGGGCTTCGGCCCGGTCGCCGACGGCGTCCGCCGGGACGATGGTCCGGTAGCCGTGCTGGAGGCTGTCGACCGCCGTCGCCCGCACGCACCCGCTGGTCGTGACGCCCGCGATGACGAGCGTGTCGACCCGATGGGTCGTCAGCTCCGTCTCGAGGTCGGTGCCGAAGAACGCGCTCGCGTACTTCTTGAGGATGACCCGCTCGTCGCCGACGGGCGCGATGCGGTCGTCGACCGCGACGCGGTCGCTGCCGAGCCGGAGTTCCCGCAGCGCCGGCACCTTCTCGATGAACCGACCGGCGTCGCCGTAGGACTCCTCGAACGCGACGGTAGTGAAGTACCGCGGGAGGTCATGCTCGCGGAACGTCTCGAGGAGCCGCTCGGTCTGTTCGAGGACATCGCTTACGTCCGCCCCCAGGTCGCTCTCGGGGTCAGTGAAGGCGTTTATCAGATCGATGACGAGCAGCGCTGGCTGTGCGCCGAAGCCGACGCTCTCGCCGAACTCCTTGTCGCCGTAGTGGTCGTCGAGGTCGTCTGTCCAGGGCATGTGTTGGTAGTCGCGCAGTCGGCCACGCGCACGAACGCCGGGGGTCAGTTCCCCCGGCTGTTGAACTCACGCCGTTCGGCGGCGATCTGTGCTTCGAGGTCGTCGTCGTCCGGGAGCGGGCCGTAGTCGAACTCGTCGAGGTCGTCCCGGGTCTCGCGGATGTCCGCGCGTCGTTGCTCTGTCGCCGCTTCGTCGACGGCACCGTCTGTGATGACGACACCGTACTCCTCGGCGGCGGCCTCCTCCGAGACGAGTCCCCGTCGCACTTCCGTGGCGACCTGCTCCGGGTCCCGTTCCAGCGGGTCGCCGAGCCCGCCCCCGCCGGCGGTGCTGAACACGAGCTTGTCACCCGCTTCGACGGGGACGTTCTCGACTTTCGACGGCAGCTCCTCTTCGGTGCCGTCGGTCCGGACGAGCGTCTTCTCGCTCGTCTGGGCGTGTGTCCCGCCGTCGACGCCCCACGGATAGGTGTGTGCGCGGTCGTCCTGGAACGTGATCGCGCCGTCTTCCTCGAAGGTGTACACCTTCGTGATGCCGTGCCCGCCACGGAACGTGCCGGCCCCGCCCGTGTCGGTGCGCGTGCTGTACTCGTCGATGCTCAACGGGTAGTACGCCTCCTGGTACTCGGCCGGGACCGTCCGGAACAGCGGCCACCACGAGTGGCCGTCCAGGCCGTCGCCGCCGGGCCGAGCCGGAATCCCGCCGTAGAGGATTTCGAGCATCTGGAAGTCGTTGCCCTCCGAGTCGGTGCCCGCGTACACCAGGTTGGGCGAGGTGCCGTAGCTGCCGGCGACGGAGAAGCCGTCGATGAGCTTGGAGAACGTCGCCTGCAGCACGTCGAACTGCCGGGCCATCATCGGCAGGCGGTTGCCCAGCGCGGCCGGGAACTCCGGCTGTACGACCGACCCCTCGGGCAGCGTGACCTCGAAGAGGTCGTAGTAGCCGTCGTTGAACGTCAACAGGGGGTCAAACGCCATGATGAGGAAGACGCCGGTGAACATCTTGAACATCTTCTCGTTCAGCAGGAAGTTCACCGTCCCAGGCACCTGGGCGTCGGTCCCCGTCCAGTCGAGATACACCGTCTCGCCCTCGCGGTAGATCTCCAGATGGAGCTTGATGGGGCCGTTACCCATTCCGTCGTCGTCGACGTAATCCTCGAACGTGTAGCGTTCGCCCTCCGGGACGAACTCGTGGATGAGGTCGATCATCCCGTCGCGAGTCCGGTCGAGGATGGCGTCACACGCCGCCACGTACGTCTCCTTGCCGAAGCGGTCACAGAGTTCCTGGACGCGCTCCTCGGCCGCCTTGGTACCCGCGGCGAGTGCCTTTATGTCCGCTTCCGCGTGGTCTGGCAGTCGCGTGTTGTGTGCGAACGTCTGGAGGAGTTCACTGTCGAAGGTCCCCTCCTTGTACAGCTTCACCGGCGGCAGGCGCATCCCCTCTTCGAAGATAGTCGTCGCCTGCACGGGCATGCTCCCGGGGGTCTTCCCCCCGACGTCCATCAGGTTCCCCCACTGACTGGAGAACCCGACGAGGTCCTCGTCGTAGAAGATGGGGCGCAACAGGAGCATATCCGGCGTGTGTGAGACCGCGCCGGCACACATGTACGGGTCGTTCGTCGCGATGACGTCACCGGGGGCGAGGTCGTCGCGGTCGAACGGGGAGTTCTCGATGATGGTGTCTATCGCGGAGCCGAACTGGCCCATGACCATCCGCCCCTTCGCATCGGCGATGAGCGGGAACTGGTCGGACTGCTCGCGGATGACCGGACTGATAGCCGTCGTCTCGACGACCCGGTCCATCTCGTCACGGGTGTTCGCCAGCGTGTTCTCGATGATGTCGAGCGTCGTCGTATCGACGTCGTGCTCGCCGACGAAGTCGGGCGTCTCACCGGTCATCGGCCGTCACCTCGGGAGATATCGAGGTTCGCATACCGGTCGACTCTCGCCGTGTAGGCCGGCTGAACGATGATCGTCGAGTCGTCCTCGACGACGATCGCCGGCCCGGCAATCTCGTTGCCCGGAGCCAGTTCGGTTCGGTCGTAGATCGGTGTGTCGTAGTAGTCGCCATCGAAGTACACCTCGTTCGTGTCCACCTGCGCGTCGCTCGGATCGCTGTCGCCGGGCTCTGTCGCCTCGATAGAGACCCCCTCGATGCTGCCCTTGCCGATGACGCGGAGGTTTGCAATCTCCAGCGGGGCGTCGAGCGAGAACCCGAACTGTCTGTCGTGTCTGGCCTCGAAATCGTCCTTGATCTCGGCGAGGCCGGCGTCGCTCCGGAGGTTGTCGATATCGACCGGGATGGACATCTGTATGTCCTGCCGGAAGTAGCGACAGTCGGCGTAGTACTCGAAGCCGTGGTCCTCTGCCGTCACGCCCTCGGATTCGAGCCAGTCGACCGCGCGGGACTGCAGGGCCTGAAACTCCGCGTGGACGTCCGCACCGTCGACGTCCTGGTCAGTCTCCAAGTAGGTCTCGGAGAACTCGTTCTGGACATCGGAGGTGAGAAAGCCGAACGCGGACATGACGCCCGGGCCCGGCGGGATGATGAGCGGGTCCGCACCCATCACGTCCACGAGCGCGTTCGCGTGCATCGGGCCGGCGCCGCCGAACGCGACGAGGCCGAAGTCACGTGGGTCGTACCCGCGCTCGACCGAGACGACGCGGAGCGCACCGTACATGTTCTCGTTGACGATGTCGAGGATGGCCTGTGCCGCCTCCTCGACCGTGCTGTCGCGCTGCTGGGCGATTCCGGAAATCGCCTCGCGGGCGGCCTCATGGTCGAGGTCCATCTTCCCGCCGAGCTGGACCATCGGCGGAATCCGGCCGAGAACGACGTTGGCGTCGGTCACGGTCGGCTCCTCGCCCCCCTGGCCGTAGCAGGCCGGGCCAGGGTCGGCCCCGGCACTCTCCGGGCCGACCTGCAACGCGCCGCTGAGCTGGACACGGGCGATAGACCCGCCGCCTGCCCCGACAGTGTTCACGTCCACCGACCGGGATTTGAACTCCCGATAGCCCACCTTGGTCTGGCGAGTCGTCCCGGGCGTCCCGTCTTCGACCAGCGAGACGTCCGTCGACGTTCCGCCCATGTCGAGCGTCAGAACGTCCGGAACGCCCTTCTTCGACGCGATGGTCGCCGCCCCGACGACGCCCCCGCTCGGCCCGGAGAGCGCGAGTTCGACCGGCCGGCGCTTGGCCGCCGTCGAGCTCATCAGTCCGCCGTCCGACCGGACCACGTTCATCTTCGCGGTCGAGCCGGCGTCCTCGAGCGACGCGTCGAGGTCGTCGAGGTACTGGATGACCTGCGGCCGGGCGTAGTCGTTGATGACCGTCGTCAGGGTCCGCTCGTACTCGCCGTACTCCGGGACGATATCCGACGAGATGGACACCGGCAGTCCCGGGGCTTCAGCCTCGATGATTTCGCGGACCCGCTCCTCGTGTGCCGGGTTGAGATACGAGTTGAGCAAGGCGACAGTCACCGCCTCCACGCCGGCCGCCTGCAGTTCCTGAACGGCCGTGCGGACCGCCGCTTCGTCGAGCGGTTGGGTCTCCTCGCCAGCCGGGGAGTTTATTTTGCCCGCCACGCCGCGCGTGTCGACGAGGTCCGCGAGGGGGTCTGGCTTCTCCATCCCGATCCACCCGTACAGCGGTCCCGGCGTCCAGGCCCGCGCCAGGTGAAGGATGTCCTCGTGACCCGCACTGGTGATGAGCCCGACACGAGAGCCGGTCTCTTCGAGCAACATGTTCGTCACGACCGTCGTTCCGTGAAACAGCAGGTCGAGTTCCTCAACCGATGTGTCGGCTTTCGCCGTCGCCTCTTCGATACCCCGCAGGACGCCCTCTGATGGATTCGCCGGCGTCGAGAGGACCTTGTCGATCGTGAGTTCGTTCGTCTCCTCGTCGAACACGATCACGTCGGTGAAGGTCCCGCCGACATCCACACCCAGGTTATATGTCATATGTTACCGCGTGGGTGGGTAGACTCCGCATCGAGGCCTAAGGGTTTTCCCAACACCTGTTGGTAGTTCTTATAACGACATGTCGACCGGACCGCCCGCTGTCCCCGGGAACGTTTATGATGGTGTCTGACCGTCCAGCCTGGTGTTCGCCGCGGAATCGGAGTCCCCCGTCGCACGCCCGGTGCCCGGTACGCTCTCACATACCTTTTTGAGCCGGTCTCACCCACATTAAGGAGACGCGAGGATGTTCACCGCTACTATCCACTTCAACCAGCACCGGGAGTGTATCCTCCGGGAGCTCACGGCCGATATCGACAGGCCGGTGCCGATCGAGATCGAGGAGGTCCGAAACGGGTCCGTGACGTTCGTCCTCCGTGCCGGCGTCCACGCCGATACGTTCCAGGCGACCCTGGAGGCCGCTCCCCACGTCGAGTACGTCGACCGGCTCGACGACGTAAACCTTCTCGTGACCAAACCGTCGTGTGGTGCCTACTCGGCGATTTACCAGAACCACGGGACGCTCCGCCGCTCGAACACGGTGCGCGGTCGCCACCGCGAGTACAACGTCCTCGTGTTCCGCCGCGAAGACCTCAAAGCCATTATCGACGACCTCGAGCAGTTCGGAACCGTCACGCTCGGAAAGCTCGAGGAGTTCACCGAGCGGACCGAATCGCCGCTAACCGACCGCCAGCGGGACGTCGTCACCGAAGCACTCGACCGGGGCTACTACGAGTGGCCACGCCAGATCAACAACGAAGCCCTCGCCGAGGAGTTGAACATCAGCCGCGCGACGCTCCACGAGCACCTCCGAAAGGCCGAACGGAAGCTGGTGTCGATGGGCCTCGCTGACGAATCGAAATCGCCGGACAACATGCAACCCGACTCGGCAGGGTCCGACCTGATAGACGGCGACCACGGCAGATGACCAGCGGCTCCCCCTCTCCGCACTTCGTACGCGGTTTTGCCGGGGAGGCAACCGCCGGCTCTGTCTGGTCAATAGCGGCTGTCCGGTCAGTCTTCGATGCTGCCGCTACCCTAATACGAGATTTGGGCCCGGACCGGTCGTCAGACTACTTTCAGGACGGTACGTACTGTTAACTTTATTACACTCTAATCCCGGAAGCGATGTCGGACCAGGAGTTGGAGGAGTTCCTGATCCTCCGAGAGCTGGATGAACCCATCAGTGAACAGGAGCTCGAACAGGCGGGCGAACGTTCCGGTGAAGTCCTTACGGAGCTCCGAGAGGAGGGCGTCGGGATTCGGTGGGTAGAATCTGAAGTCCTGATGAACGAAGAGGCACAGGTCACTGGGACGTTCTGTCACTACCGGGCTGAGGACGAAGAGGCCGTTCGTGAGCATGCCGACCGCGCTGGCCTCCCTGCCACACGTATCGACCGTCGTGGCCATAGGCTTGAAGGCGAGTAGTACATCGGGAATGGACACATACGAATTAGGCGTTTTGGGCCTGATAGTACTGCATATTTGGCTCTTCTGTTTATATTTTCTCGATTCTGTTCTAGATTTGGTTATTAAATTATTTATTAGAGCATAATCATCTCGTGTGTCCCAATTAAGTCGACAAATTGAGGTAAAATAAATACATATGAGCTACCTCGGCTATGAATATGGTATCCCGCTACTGAACAGTGCTCTACCGATGTTAATCAGGCACACATACGAAGTAGCGCGGCCGGCGTCCAGCGATGAACTACCGCCACCCAGAAAGCTGCTTGCCATAGAATTTGTAGATTGTCGACAGAGTAGTAGCCGTCCCAGGGCTCCAGCGTCCCCGAGAGGGTTGTCACTCATCCGATTCGCCGGTAGGTGGGGATAGCTGACACAATCGCCGCTGTTAATCCGTCAGAAAGCAGCCATATAACACACGTACGGCTGTTATCCAGACGGGGACGAAGGCGAGGATAGTAAAGAGGCGGGGACGAAGGCGAGGATAACAAAGCAGGTCGTCTCACCCGTAACTCTCAGTACACGCGAACTCACGGACCGGTGCGGCCGATATCCGGAGCCGTATCCTCCTGTTCAGGGCAGTGAGATCTCCAGTTCGAACTCGTTGGCGATTCCGAGAACCTGGTTCGGGAGTTCCGTCTCGAACCACTCGTCGTCCATGCGTTTCGCGGGGCTGGCGGCGCTGAACGAGCCGATGACCCGATTGTCAGGCCCCGTGACCGGGACGCCGACCGCCTTGATGCCTTCCAGTTGTTCCTCGTGGTTGAACGCGAAGCCACGCTCCCGGATTTCCTCGAGTTCGGCGAACAGTTCCTCCCGGTCCGTGGTTGACCTGTCGGTCTCCGGTTCGAGGCCGTGTTGGTCGATGATTTCCTCGACGCGCTGCTGTGGGAGGCCGGAGAGAATGGACTTCCCGCTGGCAGTCACGTGCAGGGGCGCCTGCTTGCCAACCGTCGAGTAGCTCCACACGGCGTGCTTCCCGGAGTACGTGTAGAGGTAGACGCCGCGGCCGTGTTCCTCCACGACGAATACCGCCCGGCAGCCCGTCTCTTCGGCCAACTGAGTCGTGTAGGACTGTGCGACCTGATACTCGTCACGAAGATTGCGCACGTGGGTTCCGAGCCGGAGGAACGTGAGACTCAGGCGGTAGAAATCCCCGTCTTTCGCGACGAACTGCTCTTCGGCCAGCGTCGCGAGGTGACTGTGGACCGTACTCGAGGCCATGTCGAGTGCGTCGGCCAGTTCGGTCACCCTTGCCTCCCCCTTGTCCTCTAACGCTCTGATGATATCCAGAGTCGTCTTCGACGTTTGCAGGGTCCGTGTCTGTGTGTCGTTTGCCATAGTTCACTACTAGCGGCACGACTTATAAAATCCACTGCTGGGGGATACCTCGTGAGTGTTGGTGTCTGGCATACTCCTCTGAATCCGCTGGATGGGTCGCTACGGGTCCGCTGACTGTCTCAAATCAACTACGGAAGACCCGTGTAGACCATCTTCGATGAACGTATATAAAGTTCGGCTGGCATGGATGCCAGCGCAAATATTGCACACGACACGGCTTTCCTTGAACAATACCATATATATGCAGTTACAATTATAATTCCATAGGATGATAAAAGTATAAAACAACCAATCTGTGGGTTTGGAGCGCCAATTCGCGAGACGAGGATGGAGCGATAATCAATCATGAAGGATTAGGGGCATAGAGTGCACCCGAGATATCACTCTCCAGGTGTGTCGGGACGTCAGAATCCGTCTGCTGCTTCCCTTAGAGCCCCAGAATCTCGCGGGTCTCCTCGGTAGATGCCACAGGTCGGTTCAGTTCGTCGGCGATCCGGGCTGTGCGTTCGACGAACTGCGCGTTGCTCTCTGCGAGTTCGTCCTTCCGGTAGTAGATGTTGTCCTCCATGCCGACCCGGACGTGGCCGCCCATGCTGATGGCCATCGTCGTCAGTGGCAGCTGATGTCGACCGACAGCCAGCGCCTGCCACTCGGCGGGTTCGGGGAGGTTGTCCACCAGATTCAGGAGGTTTCGAGGACGGGCGGGCGTACCCGTCTGCATTCCGAGGATGAGCGTACACCAGTACGGTGTCTCGAGGAGGTCCTCCTCGATGAGATGCTCCATCTCGGGGTAGTGGCCCGGGTTGAACACTTCGAGCTCGGGTTTCACGCCCGCGGCCCGCATTCGTTCAGCGTACTCCTCGTTTTGCTCGCGGGTGTTGATAGCCGTCCGTGTCTGGCCGAAGTTCATCGGGCCGAGGTCCATCGTCGCCATCTCCGGCCTCGGGTCAGTTTCGAGGACTGGCGCGATGCGCTCTTCACGGGAGAAGATACCGCCACCGCCGGTGGTGAAGTTCACGATGATGTCGTCGCAGTACTCGTCGATGGTGTCGAGCAGTTCCTGATAGCGTTCGACGGACTTCGTCTTCTCCCCGGCCTCGTCCCTCGCGTGGAGGTGGACGATTGACGCGCCGGCCTCCTCACAGGCCGCCAGGTCCTGAGCGACTTCGACTGGTTGCTCCGGAAGGTTCGGGTTCGCGTCTTTGCCGTGGTGTCCCCCGGTCGTCGCGACGCTGATTATCAGTTTCTTCTCGAAGTAGTCGGCGTATCCGCTGTAGGGCATACTGAATACCGACTCGAAATACCTATTTAAAATTTGTGATGGTCTCCGCGAGGCCCGACACTCGACGCCCCCGTGGGTGAATAGGTCGGCCACTGATCGACAACGTAGGCGTTTTGAAGCCCAGAGAGACTGTTCGGGACCGATACATGCCACAAGTGAAACCTGGTACCAGTTGTCAAACTCCAAATTTTTATATAGTATGTTATACTCAATGCAGACATGCGTCCCGAGAGTACCGCGATCGTCACTGGTGGCGCCCGCGGAATCGGACAGTCAATCTGCGTAGAGCTTGCCCGGAGGGGAGCGAACGTCGTGGTCGCAGACCTCGATGACGGTGAGATGGCCGAGACAGTCAGTCTGGTCGAAGACACTGGCCAGACTGGGCTCGCCGTCGAAACCGACGTCGCCTCGAGCGAGAGCGTTACGAGTACCGTCGACGAGGCCCGTGAAGTGTTCGGGTCTATCGAGTACCTGGTGAACAATGCCGGAATCGCCGGGCCGACAGCACCGTGCGAGGAAGTTAGTTCCGACGAGTGGGAGCAGACGCTCGCGGTCAACCTCAAGGGACCCTTCCAGATGTGCCGTGAGGTGATTCCACACATGCGCGCCGAGTCGTTCGGACGCATCGTCAACATCGCCTCGGTGACAGGGAAACGACCCCTGCCGAACCGGACACCGTATGCGACCAGCAAGATGGGTATCATCGGGTTCACCAGAACGCTTGCAGCGGAGCTCGGCGAGTCGAACATCAACGTCAACGCGGTCTGTCCCGGCTCCGTCGAGGGCCCGCGTATCACGACGGTCTTCGAACGCCAGGCCGCCGAGACCGGGCAGACCTACGAGGAGGTCCGGTCGGACGTGGAAGCCCAGAGTGCTCGCGGGGAACTCGTCGACCGGGAGGACGTTGCTGACTTGGTCGGATATCTCTGTTCCGACGCGTCGGACCGAATCACAGGACAGGATATCAACGTCTCGGCGGGGAAAATAATGTACTGACCTGCGAGTAAACGGCCGATTGTAACGATTGCGGGACGGGTAAACCCCGAAAAGTTCCGGTGATGAGCCGTGAGCAACCTGGTTTTCGACCTCCATGAACAATGATAAACATAAGCTATAAATACACCCGTGTTGGAATGTGAAAGTGTATGTCAGACAGTCAGACATCAGGCTCCAGACGGTCCTTTATGAATCGCATCGCTGGTGCAACCGGAGTCGGCCTCATGGGCTCGCTCGCAGGTTGTGGCGGTAGTTCGGGCGGCGGGTCCGGCGGGGACGGCGGAGACGGCGGGGACGGCGGGACGAGCAGCTCCGGCGGCTCTGACGGCGGCAGCGGCTCGAAATCGTCGATGGCGTCGATCGCCAACCGGCAGAACTCCTACTGGCTCAGCTGGGAGAAGGGCTACCTCGAGGCCGCGAAGGCCTTTGGTTACGAGACGAACGTCCAGACCAACAACGGTGAGGTGACCACGCAGAAACAGCAGTTCGACACGGCAGTCTCTAACAACGCCGACTTCATCGTCGGCCAGACGTACACGAACGCTGCCGCGATTTCGCTCGCCGAAACACTCGTCGAGGCGGGGACACCCGGCTTGCTGGCCGTCACCATCGCCGATTGGTACGTCCCGCAGGATGCCGGTGGCGAGTACGTGCAGTTTTTCACGCCGCATTTCGTGAACCACGCCTACACCGCTGCGAAAATGCTGTTCGAGTCGATGGACGGCAGCGGGATGTTCGTCCACATCGAGGGGAACCGGGGGACCGCACCGAACATCGGTCGGAACAAGGGTGTCGACCTCGCGATGGAGGAGTACCCCGACATCGAGATGGCCGGCAGCCGACAGCCGGGTAACTTCATCCGGTCGGACGCACGGAGCGTCATGAACGACAAGGTCTCGCAGTTCGGCGACGACATCGAGGGCTACTTCGGTCAGAACGACGCCGTCGCGCTGGGCGGAATCACCGTCCTCGAGGAGAACGACATCGACGTGCCCGTCGTCGGTATCGACGCCAGCGAGCCCGGCCTCGCGGCGATTGCGGAAGACCGTATGACCGGGACCGTCTCCGGGATGGGGCCGTGGCAGGCCGGCTGGTCCGTCGCGAAGTGCCACGACTACCTGAACGGCCACACGCTGACGCCGGCGGAGAAGATGATGTCGTTCAACGCGCCGGTCTGCGTGAAAGACCCGAGCCAGTGGACGGACGTCATCGACCGATTACCGGTCGTCGACGCCGCAGAGTACAACTCGGCTATCTTCGAGGGCGAGACGCCGTACGACTGGAAGAAGATGTCCGTCGTCGAGGCCGGCGAAGACGCCTGGGACCCCCAGATCGACCTGCAGCCGATGAACAGCGACGACATGAAAGAGGTGCTCGACTGGAAGGACGAGGACAAGCCGAGCGGGTACAGCCTCCCGGACGCGTACACCGACAGCGCAACCCAGGAGGAGATCACCCAGCTGTACAAGGATCGGTTCCAGACGAATCCGCTCAAATAACTCAGAGTACCCAATGTCCTCAGAGACACACACACGCGCGACGGAGGCGGACCGGGCCGACCCGGCCACTGACGAGTTCAGTTTCCGGGTCGAAGGCATCTCGAAGTCGTTCCGGCACGTTCAGGCGCTCAAGGACGTCTCCCTCGCGGTCAATCACGGCGAAGTCGTCGGCCTGGTCGGTGAGAACGGTGCCGGGAAGAGCACGCTGCTGAACATCCTGACCGGCGTGCTTTCGGCCGACGAGGGGCAACTGTACGTCGACGGTGAACCGGTCACCTTCACCAACCCGCGCGAAGCCGAGGACTACGGTGTCTCGCTCGTGCACCAGGAGCAGGACGTTATCACGACCATGCGGGGGTACGAGAACCTCTATCTCGGCCGGGAGATAGAGCGCTTTGGCGTACTGGAGAAAAAACAGATGCGCAAACGCGCCCAGGAGTTCGTCGACGACCTGGGCATCAACATCGACGTGGACGAGCAGGTCCGGAACTACACGTTCAACGAACGCCAGATGCTCGAGATCGCAAAGGCGTTTCACGTCTCTCAGAAGTCTGAGAACCCCGTGATCCTGCTCGACGAGCCGACAGCCGGACTCGAGGAGAGCGGCCGCGAGATCCTCTTCGACCTTGTCAACGACCTCCGGGACCGGGCGACCTTCGTCTTCGTCTCCCACGAGCTCGACGAGGTTCTCGATATATCAGACCGCATTTACGTACTGAAAGACGGAGAACAGGTCGGCGACACCACTGCGGCGGACGCGACCACGGACTCCCTGCAACAGGCGATGGTCGGGCGGGAGACGGCCGACGAGTACTACCGCGTTCCAGATCAAGTGCGCGACGCCAACCTCGGAGAGACGGCGATGGAAGTTGATGGGGTCGCCCACGAGGACTCGGTTGGACCCGTCTCCTTCTCGATCCGCGAAGGCGAGATCTTCGGCATCGTCGGCGTGGAGGGATCGGGCAAACAACGGTTCGGTCGACTCCTCGCGGGCGACCTCACGGCGAGCCAGGGTTCGATCACGGTTGACGGGACCGAGATCCGGAACCCGTCGGTCTCGGATATGGTCGATGCGGGCGTCGGGTACATCCCCAAAGACCGGAAGTCCGAAGGACTGTTGCTCTACCAGTCTGTCCTGGTGAACACCTCCCTAGCGATGGTGAGGGACATGAACGGCAGCATGCCGTTGCTCGACCTCGGCGCCGAGAAGAAGGCGACCGATGACGCAATCGAAGAACTCAATATAAAAACCCCCGGACCGAACGCCCTGGTCCACGGTCTCAGCGGGGGCAACCAGCAGAAGGTCGTCATCGCCCGATGGCTGGCTCAGGAGACGCCGATACTCGTCATGGACAACGTGACCCGTGGTATCGACGTCGGGGCCAAAGAAGAGGTCTACCGCCTCTGTCGGGAACTGACCGACAAGGGCGTCTCGATCGTCTTCATCGGCGACGAGCTTCCCGAGGTCATCGGCATGTCGAACCGTATCGCCGTGATGGCCAAGGGTGAGTTCGTCGGCGAGCCGTTCGACGCCTCCATTGGCAACAAACCGACCGAAGAAGACCTTATTCAGGAGATGATTTAACAATGAGTACGAATACAATCAGCGAGTGGCTCACGAACCAGCGAGATCAGCGGACCCTGCATGACTGGATCCAGGACCTGGGTCCTTTCGTCATGTTGTTCGGGCTGATACTCATATTCACCCTCTCGACGGAGCGGTTCTTGACAGAGGGCAATCTGCTCGACAACGTCGCCAAAAACGCCGTCACGTTGCTACTGGTCGCGCTGGCCGGGACCTTCCCGATCCTGCAACAGAGCATCGACCTCTCGGTCGAATCGGTCGTTCTGCTGACCGGCGTCGTCACGGTCGTCCTGATCGCGGAGTTCGGGCTCGGCCTGCTGGCCATCCCGCTGGCGATCGGCGTCGGGATGCTCGCCGGGCTGTTCAACGGTATCGTCTTCACGAAGCTCAAGGTACCATCGTTCCTGGTCACGCTCGGGACTCTCTCCGTGATGGCCGGTGTCGGGAAAATCATCACCGGCGGGTCCACTATCACCTTCCGGAACGACGCGATCCGGTCTATCTCGACGGGGACTGTCCTCGGCATCCCCAACCTCGTGCTCTGGGGCCTGCTGATCTACGTCGGCACGATACTGCTTGCCTTCCGGACCAAGTTCGGCCGGTACTGCTTCGCCCTCGGCGAGAACGAGCGCGTCGTCGAACTCGCCGGCGCGAAGGTCGACCGGTACAAGATCTACCCCTTCGTCCTGTCGGGGCTGCTCTGTGGTATCGCGGGCGTCCTGCTGACCCTGCGGATCTCGTCGGCGTCGCCCAACATCGGGAGCGGACTCCTGCTCCCGAGCATTGCCGCGATTGTCATGGGCGGGACGGCGCTGACCGGTGGTGTGGGCGGCCCGCACCGGACCATCCTCGGCGTGCTCGTCATCGCAGTCCTGAACAACGGCATGAACCTGCTCGGTATCGACTCCTTCGTCCAGGAAATTATCCTCGGACTGGTGGTCGTCGCGGCCGTCGCGCTGTCCATCGACCGCGACAAGATCGATGTCGTGAAGTGAACTGATTTCGCCGTCGGCCGATTTTGTGTGTTTCTCACCGCCCGAGCGCACAGCACGTAGCCCCGAGCGCATTCGGATTCTCCTCGTGGGGGTCGGCTGGCCTCGGGAATCTGTGCGGTCCCCGAAAAATCGAAGACTCTGAGAGCTACGCCGTGAAGCCGCCGTCCATCACCAGGTTGTGGCCGGTGACGAACGAGGCGTCGTCGCTTGCGAGAAACAGCACGCCGTCCGCGACTTCTTCGGGCTGGCCGGCCCGCCCGAGGGGCGTCTCCTCGAGCAGGCCATCGATGGTGTCGCCGTCTTCGAGGGTCATCGCAGTCTCGATGACCCCTGGGTTGATCGCGTTGACCCGGATGTTGTTCTCGCCGTGTTCGAGGGCTAGCTGTCTGGTTAGATTGGTGACGCCGCCTTTCGAGGTGCAGTACAGCGAGGAGTTCTCGAGGCCTCTGATTCCCCCAATCGAAGACATATTGACGATAGCACCGCCGTCGTCCTGGTCAGCCATGACGTCGATGGCCGCCTGACAGCCGAAGTAGACGCCCCGGAGGTTGATGTCCATCAGCAGGTCGTAATCGTCCGGCTCGACCTCCCGTATCGGTATCTGCCGGTCGATACCTGCGTTGTTGACCATGACGTCCAGCGAGCCGAACGCTTCGACGTGTTCGGCGACCGCGTCGTGCAGGTCTTCGGGCTTGCTGACGTCACACTCGACGAACTGGACGTCACGTCCCATCTCTTCTATCAGGTCGTGGGTGGGGTCCCCACCCATCCGCGGTTCCTCCTGAAGGTCGCTGACAGTGACTGCAGCGCCCTCTTCGGCGAATTTCAGTGCGATGGCACGCCCGTTCCCCGAGGCGGCTCCGGTGACGAGTACTGACGTTCCGTCGAATCGATTTGACATATTCGTCTTCCGGTTTCGCTGCGTTCCGAATAAGCATTTATGATTAATCCTGACATATCCCGTTCGTCTCACACGCAGATATCACCCCCCGCAGCGAGCTATTGACAACAACTATTATGAGAGTCCGCGTGCGTGGTTAACTCACGATGCAAACAGATCGACCAGCAATTGCTGATGAGTACGGGGTGTTGATCGACGGCACCGAGCGTGGGGCGTCGTCCGGCGAGACGCTTACTGTCGACGACCCCGCGACAGGTGACCCGTTGACGACCGTCGCCGCGGGAACCGCGACCGACGTGAACGAGGCCGTCGACGTCGCCCAGGATGGCTTCGAGACCTGGCACGGGTACACTCCCGCCCGGCGGTGTGAGATACTGAACGACGTCGCCCGGGCAATCCGAGACGAGACGGAGCGACTCGCCCGCATCGAGACCCTCGAGAACGGAAAGCCGCTCTCCGAGGCGGTCGGCCAGGTAGAGCGCTGTGCGCGCCACTTCGAGTACTACGGTGGCCTGGCCGACAAGATCGAAGGCGAGAGCATCCCGCTCGACGACGGGCACGTCGACTACACGGTTCGTGAGCCCCTCGGTGTCACCGGTCACATCGTCCCGTGGAACGTCCCGGCCTACCTTTTCGCACGGAGCGTCGCTCCGGCGCTCGCGGCCGGGAACGCGGCGGTCGTCAAGCCGGCCGAGGAGACGCCGATCGGCGCGCTCGAACTCACGAAACTCCTCCACGAGAACGGCGTTCCGCCGGCCGCGGTCAACGTCGTCCCCGGTGAGGGCGTCCCCGCGGGGTCGGCGCTCTCGGGGCACCCAGACATCGGGAGCGTGACGTTCACCGGGTCGAGCGCGACGGGCCGCGAGGTCGGGAAGGCCGCTATCGAGAATCTCACCGAACCCCACCTGGAACTCGGGGGCAAGAGCCCGCTTGTCGTCTACGACGACGCCGACCTCGACGTCGCGGTCGAGGAGACAATCAAGGGCATCTTCGCGACGAACTCCGGCCAGGTCTGCTCGGCGTCCTCCCGCGTCATCGTTCAAGACGAGATACGTGACGCCTACCTCGATAAACTCGTCAGCGCCGTCGAGGCCCTCTCCATCGGTCCGGGCATCGACGACCACGACGTCGGCCCGCTCGTCTCGGCGACCCACCTCGAGACGGTGGCGGAGTACCTCGAGGTCGGTCGTGCGGAACTGGGCGAGCCGCTCACCGGCGGGGCCGTGCTCGACCGCGACGGGTACTACGTCGAACCGACGGTGTTCGCGGACGTCCCGCAGGACGCGCGGCTCCTCCAGGAGGAGATCTTCGGGCCGGTGCTGACCGTGAGCACTTTCGCCGACGAAGCCGAGGCCATCCAGCGGTCCAACGACGTGGACTACGGGCTCGTCGCCGGCGTCATCACCACCGACATGGGCAGAGCGCACCGCTACGCCCGCGACGTCGACGCCGGCCAGATCTACGTCAACGAGTGGTTCGCTGGCGGCAACGAGACTCCCTTCGGCGGCTTCAAAGACAGCGGCATCGGTCGGGAGAACGGAACGCAAGCCATCCACAACTACACCCAGCTCAAGAACGTCTGTCTCAACATCTCGGAGTGAGCCTGCTCGGGGGCGCCATCGACTGCCGCTTGCCTGCTCGGGGGCGCGGGCCAGGGGCTCACCGTTGGTTATATCGGCGGTCGGCACACCGAACTGGTTCGGTATCGAAGCACCACCTGTCGGCGGTCTCTTGATACGTCAGGTAAAGCTATTCCCAACGTTTAATAGCTATAGTCTTGAAAGGTTACCTGTATGTTAGATAACGGCGAGCTAGTGGTGGACGCAGTGTCACACTGCTTCAACCACGCAGACGATAATCACCTCCATCCACACTCCCAGCGGTGGGACGATGAGACGTACGAGCTCGGCGAGCAGTTGATGCCCGATGAGTACGTGTTCCCGGAGGAGATCTTCTACCGGAACCACCAGCCCGAGGAGCTCGAACGGCTGCTCTTCCTGGAGAGTCAGATCGACTACTCGGTGTATCACTCGCTCCCGCTCGATGACTACTTCAAGGACGGCTACGTCTCCCGGGAGAAGGGATTCGAGCTTCGCGACCGCAACCCCAACCGGATGGGGATGATCGTGGACATCAATCCGCTCGAAGACGACGCCGTCGAGCAGGTCGAGTACTACGCGAAAAAGAAAGACGTCGACGGCATCAAACTGTACCCGGCGCGCTATCAGAACGGCCGTGACCTCTCGTTGCAGTTGAACCAGGACACCGTTCGCCCGGTACTGGAGAAGGCCGCCGAGCTCGACGTCGGGACCGTCGGCATCCACAAGTTCATCCCCTTCGCGACGGCGCCGGTGAAGTACTTCCGTATCGACGACGTCGAGGAGGCGGCGCTTGCCTTCCCCGAACTCAACTTCGAGGTCATCCACGCTGGCTTCTCCTTCCTCGAGGAGACCGTCTTCGCGATGGCCAGTCACGACAATGTCTACGCGAACATCGAGAACACGGCCCACATGGCCTGCAGTCGCCCGAAGAAGTTCGCCCGCAGCCTCGGCGAGATGCTGTACTGGGCCGGGCCCGACCGCATCGTCTTCTCCAGTGGCGCGACGGCGCTGCACCCCCAGCCGCCAATCGACGCCATCTGGGACTTCGAGATGCCCGAGGACCTCCGGGCCGGCGAGGACTACCCCGAGGTCACACAGGAGGACAAGGAGAAGATACTGGGCAAGAACAAACTTCGGCTCATGGGCAAGGACCCCGAACAGGTCAAGAAAGACATCAAGGGCGACAAGTGGGACCAGAAGATCCAGGAGCTAAAAGAGAAAGGCGAGTACCCCGCGCCGCCGTGGTCGACCTACGAGGAGCCGACAGACGAGGCCTCGAAGGAGCGTGTCAAGTACGTATGAGCACCGACGTCACCGACCACGTCCTTCCGACCACGGAGTTCGAAAGCGATGTGAAAACCGATGTGAAAGCTCGGCTCGAGGAGGTGCTCGACCCCTGTAGCTGTATGAGCGAGCACCCCGTCAATATCGTCGACCTCGGTCTCGTCGACGGCATCGAGTGGGACGGGACCTCGAAAACGGTCACCGTCCACCTCCTGTTGACCTCCCAGCGGTGCACCTACTTCCTCGACATCGACGACGAGATCTGCGAGCGCGTCGGGGAGCTATCGGCCGTCGAACAGGTCGAGGTCCATCAGGTCACGAGCGGGGAGATATGGACGGCCGATCGGATGGCCGAGACGGAACGCCAGGCCCGCCGGGAGCGCTTCGAGCAGCGCGTCGAAGAGGCCGGGATTACGCCTTACGCCGAACGCTCGGAGTGAGTCGCGATGGGACGACGAATCCTGATTCCGGTCGATAGTTCGCCACAGGCGAGAGAGGCCGTCCGCCACGCGAGTACGGTCCACCCGGCCGACGACCTCGTCTTGCTGCACGTCGTCGAGTACAGCGAGTCCATCACCGACCCCGACCGCGGAGGGCGCAAACACGCCGAGGGCTGGTACGCGAAGGCCCGCGACGACGCCGAGGACCTGTTCGAGCGGCTTACCGAGGGGGTTGAGCACGAGGGCGAAATCACGACCGCGATCACCGACGGGTCGCCCGCGTCGGCGATCGTCGACTACCTCGCCGAGCACGACATCGATCAGGTCGTCATCGGGAGTCACGGGCGCACGGGCGCGACCCGTATCCTCATCGGCAGCGTCTCGGAGAGTGTCGCCCGTCGCTCGCCGGTGCCAGTCACCGTCGTTCATTGACGCCACCCGTTCGCCACTGCTACCGCTGTCAGTTCCGTCCTGCGCTCGTCTCCTGATTCTCTGTCACCACCAGCCACACACCAGCCGGTTTTCATCGACAGTTTCGCAAAACTCCGCCGCCAACGTCGCCCTCGACAGCGGCGGGGGTCCTACCGCGCTCGGTCGATTGCGTCGAGGGCGTCGGGGTTTTCGACACTCGAGAGGTCACCGATGTCCTCACCGGTGTGGCGGGCCTGGATGGCGCGACGGACGATCTTCCCCGACTGCGTGACGGGGAACTCGTCGACGAAGCGCACCTCGCGGGGCCGGAACGGCTTGCCGAGTTCGTCGCCGACCAGCTCCCGCACCTCGTTCCGGAGGTCGTCGGACTCCGTCTCCCCGTCGTCCGTGACGACGAAGAGCGCGACAGCAGTCCCGGTCGTGTCGTCGGGCACGCCGACCGCGGCGGCCTGATTGACGGCTTCGTGGTCCATCGCGGCGCCCTCGACCTCCGCCGGGCCGACCTTCCGGCCCGCGATGTTCAGCGCATCGTCGGCGCGGCCGTGCAGGAACCAGAACCCGTCTGCGTCCTTCTGGGCCCAGTCGCCGTGGTCCCAGACGTCGTCCCAGGTCGACCAGTACTCCTCGAGGTACCGCTCGTCGCCCGACCAGAGCGACCGGGTCATCGAGGGACAGGAGTCCCTGGCGACCAGATAGCCGCGCTCGTTTGTGTCGACGATGGAGTTGCCGTCCGAGTCGACGATGTCGATGTCCATCCCCAGCCCCGGGCCGCCGAGCGAACAGGGCTTCAGCGGCTGGGTCGGCATCGGCATGAGAAAGCAGCCACAGATCTCCGTGCCCCCGGAGATGTTGATGATAGGGCAGTCCTCGTTGCCCACTTTCTCGTAGAACCACTGCCAGCTCTCGGGGTCCCAGGGCTCGCCCGTCGAGCCCAGGATACGGAGGCTGGAGAGGTCGTGGTCCGTGACCCAGTCGTCGCCTTGCTTCCGGAGCGCTCGGATGGCCGTCGGGGAGATGCCGAAGTGGGTGAGGTCGTGGCGGTCGATCATCTGCCAGAACCGGTCCGGCTCGGGGTAGTCCGGCGCGCCCTCGTACATGAAGACCGTACCGCCGAAAGTGTGGTTGCCGATGAGCGTCCACGGCCCCATCATCCAGCCGATGTCGCTGACCCAGAAGAACCGGTCGCCAGCCTTGAGGTCGAATCCGAAGTGCAGCTCTTTCGCACACTGCATCTGGACGCCGGCGTGGGTGTGGACGATGCCTTTCGGCTTTCCGGTCGTCCCCGAGGAGTACAGCAGCATCGACGGGTCGGTCGAGTCTAGCTGGACCGTCTCGAAGGTGTCGGCCTGTGTCTCGACGGCCGCTGTCCAGGGCTCGTCGCGACCGTCAACCCAGGGGACGTCTGAGCCGGTGCGCTCGTAGACGACGACCGAGGACACGTCGGTCTCGACGGTTTCGATGGCCTCGTCGAGCGTGTCCTTCAGCGTGAGCTCGCTGCCACGGCGGTAGAACCCGTCGGCGGTGAAGACGACGCTGCTCCCGGAGTCCTCGATACGGGTCGCCGTCGCGTCGACGCCGAACCCCGAGAAAATCGGGACCGCGATGGCGCCAACTTTGAAACAGCCATAGAGGATCGAGATGACCTCGGGAACCATCGGCATGTAGAGACCGACGGTGTCGCCCTGTTCGATACCCCGTTCCCGGAGCGCGTTGGCCACCTGGTTCGACTGGCGGTGGAGCTCGTGGTAGGTGACGTTTCGCGTCGCACCGTCCTCGCCCTCCCAGAGACAGGCGACGCTGTTCCGTCGCTCGGTGTCACGGGCGGCGTGACGGTCGAGGACGTTATGTGCGATGTTGATGCTGCCGCCGGGGTACCAGTCGGTGAACTGCGGGCCGTCAGCGTCGTCGCGGACGGCGTCGTAGTCTTCGTAGAACTCGATGTCGAGGTAGTCGACCAGTTCGTCCCAGAACCAGTCGACGCCGGACGCTGGTACGCCCTCGATGTCAGTGGTTGTCCGTTCGATGAGGTCGTCGTAGTCCTCGATGCCATACGCCTGCATGAACGACCAGACGTTCGTCGATTCGACGGCCGCCTGGGTCGGTTTGTGGACAATCTCCTCAGTATCTGCGAGTGTGTCACTGGCCATGGACCTGTACTCTGACCTGTCGACGGAGAGGCGCTTAATTCTTCTCCTCCCGCTGTGGGGCCTACTCGAGGCCCGCCTCCTTGTAGGTCGCGGCGTGGTCGACGTATAGCTCGTGTACACGGTCGATCTCCGCCTGTTGGGCATCCTCGATGGGTGTCGTCGTCGCCGGCACGCCGTAGGCCACGTGACCCTCGGGGACCGTCTGGTCCTCGGTGACCACGCATCCGGGCGCGACGATGCTGCCGGACTCCACCACTGCGCCCTGCTGAAGCGTGCTCGACATCCCGACCAGCGCCCGGTCTTCGACGGTCGCGTAGTCGATGACGACGTTGTGCCCGACAGTGGCGCCGTCGCCGATAGTCGCCCCGTGGAGCATCGAGAACTCCTGAACGTTCGTCTCCTCGCCCACGACGACCGCTTCGCGCTCGCCACGGAGACAGACGAACGGCCAGATGCTCGCCCGCTCGCCGACCTGAACGTCGCCGACAAGGTAGGCCATCTCCGAGACGAACGCCGATCCGGCAACCGTCGGGCTCGCACCCAGGACCTCGCGTTGCATGGCTGGGCCGACGCGGCGAATCCACTTGAACGTATCTCCTTCGAATCCGTTCGATAGCTTCTATAGCCGTAGGAGGGCCCGGTTCGAGGGCGAAGCGCGTCCCTCGGTGCTTCTCGGCCATGACGAGAAGACTGCGTACCACCCTGGCGACCGCGCAAGACTTCGTCCCATCGAGATTATCCTCGTCTGGCGAACTTTATATGACGCTCGCTTTAGTACGCCCCCTTGCTACTCCACTCTCTGTGTTTCCGGCGGCGTTCCAGACGGCTAAAAGCGACTGCCACGGCACACTGTCACCCGCTACGGTCCCGTCTCCCGCTGCGTCCACGATAGCGGAGTCGCCAGCACGCGGGGCACCGGCTCGCAAAACCTAACACATGTACATGTGTTATGGCGGATTCAGCGGTGGTTCGTGAGGCGTGAATTATATATACTCATCTGGTACACCCGGCCCAGCGGTGTCATCCGTCGAGTGAAGAGGCCACCGAGCGAACCAATCGGTTGAGATCGGTTTCACGCCGGCCGTACAGCAGTGGGACCATCGGGTGGGTTGATTTTCAGTGACTCCTCTCCAGTGAGTCAGTGACCGACGGTCCTCGACGGCGCTGTTGGGAAGACATGCGAGCAGGACGGCGTGGCGAGAACGGACGACCGGTGGGCGCCGGTACCGCCGAAAGCGGACGGGATAGCTCCGCGGGATTCATGGACAAAACCCGGAAGCCCGGTTGAAACTGGAGCGATGTTCTTTTCTCCTGTGGTCGGGAACGCCAATGACTGTGCGTTCGCGGTGTTCTGACACGAGGTTATCTGGCTAGACGCCGTTGATGGAGCTATAAATGAGAATTTGAGTGTAATCGGGCTATCTAAGGGCCTGTTTTAGTTTTCAGTCAATGATATTGGATGTTGAACTGTGTGTTTTATCAATATATTTGAGAATTTTGGATTAAATTCGCCTATTAAGCACGCGAAGACCGGCACAGAATTTGAAACCTCGCAGTACCTATCGGCCGTGGCAGCCATCCCTTTCCATATGCAGCGGTCCGACACGAACGATGTACTGCTCAGCACAGGCGATACAACGGGCGAGCGGACGTTGAATTGCCCGACACGTATCAAGAATGACGTGGGAAAGACAACAGAGACAATCAGGCTGTCGCCCGATACCCACCGGACTCGGCCATCTGCCAGACGGTGAACACTCCCGTCACACCGAGGCCAACGGCGAGCGCGAACAGGACAGTGTAGGTCCCAGCGGTGGCGACCAGTTCTCCAGCAGCGACGGGCGCGACAAACGACCCCAGCCACCCAGCCACGCTGGCCAGCGAAACGGCCGTCCCCGCAGCGGTCGGCGCCACGAACTCCTGAATTGACTGGTACATGAGTCCGATCTGGAGTTGGATGAACACCCCGGCGAGAACGAGCATCGTGACCAGCACCGTGATGGTCGTACTATAGAACATGGTGACCGCCAGCACGGTTGCCCCGACGAATGAGGCCGCGAAGACAGGCCGTCGGCGCTGGGCCAACACCCTGTCCGAGAGCCATCCGCCCGTGGGCCGAGCGAGAATCCCGACTGCGGGGAACAGGGCAACGAACGCCCCGCTCTCTGCCAGGGAGACACTGAATCGGCGGGAGATGTACGTCGGCATCCACGAGTTGAATACCATGTACAGCGAGTAGCCGAGGACCGTGACGACGACGACCATCCATACGTTCTGGTTTCGCAGCACTCGCTTGAAGCCGGTTACCGAAATCGGGTCCGACGAGGTCTGGAACCGCGAGACCCGTCCGACGGCGACGTAGAGCGCGAGCGACATCACCAGCGCCGCGGTTCCGAAGACAGGGAACACCCCTGGCCAGTCGACGACCCCGACGAGGCGTGGCGCACCGAGCTGTCCGAGCGCGTACCCGGCGGGGTAGCCCGAGATGATCACTGATGTAGCTGTTGCCCGCCGGTGGGCTGGGAACGTGCTCGATGCCAGATTGATGCTGACGACCCACAGCACGAACATCCCGATGCCCGCGAGGAGTCGCGACGCGACCAGCAGCGAGACGGACCCCGCGCTCCCCGCGAACCAGTCGCCGACACTACCGGCGAGGAGAACGCCCGCCGCGGCCGGGACAGCCGCACGAGCCTCGACACGGTCGAGATAGATGCCGACGGGGATGCCAATCACCGTTGCGGCGACCTGTGGCATCGAGACGAGTGCAGCGGCCGTCGCCTCGGTGATGTTCAGGTCGGCCATCACCAGTGGAAGGACGCTGGCGGGGGTAATCAGGTACGCACCGACAAATAGCAGCAACAACCACCCGGTTGCGATTGTCACAAGCCGCCACGCGGAACCGTCGTCAGAGCCACGAATATCGGTCAGGATTTTGTCCAATGCACATCCTGGTTGGGGAGTCCGAAAATAATCCTGTCGTTCGTGACACTACTTCCGGCAGCGAAGCGACGAATATACTGAAAAAACTGGGCCACAGCGGCGTGAGTCCCCTCACCAGCGGTACCGGCAGAGAATGGGTTCACTCTGTTCAGCAGTGCCTGATCGGTCCGGTCCGATGCTGCCCCCGCTCCGTTGGCCGGGGTGGTATCAATCCGACTCCAGAGTTGATCAGAGAGTATCCGATTTCAGGATAATTGCTGTAATCCAGCTTACAGCTGTTGCGACGAAGAGAACGACTGTAATCGTAAGGAATGAATCCAACTGCGGCCGGTTTTTCGGTATGCCAGGATACAAGCCGAAGAAGTATAATACTGTTATCAGGAGAGAGAAGAGAAACACAGCTGTGACCATAGTAGCATAGGGATGCCTGTAGACGACGGTTGGTGGATCCATCGCTCGTTTTGAGTCCTCACCGGACTCAACTTGGGGAAGCGACATCAATTGTTCGCCTGCGACTCACTCGCCGGTCAATCGTAGATTCGCATCGATATAGCTCATTCATTACAACGGTTTGTAACCGGTAGCAGTCCGACCATAGAGTTTCGTCGGTCGGTAACCACCTAGCTGGTGGGGCTTTGAGCGCCGCGGTATCGCAGTTAGTTCTCCACTCTCACCGGATTATATTCCCCAAAAGAATACGATGCCGACTGTCGTGATGATAGTCAGGATCAACTGTAATGGCGCACCGACGCGTGCGAAATCCGTGAATTTGTACCCTCCTGGTCCGTAGACCATCAGGTTCGTCTGGTAGCCGACGGGGGTCAGGAGTGGTGTGCTGGCCGCGAAGGTCACAGCCAGTACGAACGCGAATGGGTTAGCGCCGAGTTGGCCAGCAACCTCGACCCCGATTGGCAGTAGCAATACGACGCTGGCGGAGTTGCTGACCATCTCCGTGATAACCGCGGTCCCAAGGTAGAACAGCCCCAGGACCACGATCACGGGAAGGAGGTCACTTACGGAAACGACGAGATCAGCGATGAGGTCCGCAGTGCCCGAGGCCTCGACTGCGATGCCTAGCGGGATGACACCCGCCACCATGAAGATCACTTCCCAGTCGATGGCTTCGTATGCTTCCTCGGGCGTGAGTATACCCGTGAAGAACATCGCGGCAACGCCCGTCAGCGCACTTGTCATAAGCCCGAGGACGTCGAGTGCTGCGAGTCCGAGGGCGCCAGCGAGGATTCCCAGCGCGATGGGGATCTTCGACCGGTCGAAATCCTCCCATCTGTCCTCGCCCGCGACGGCGACATTTGTGTCCCTCGCAATGCGATCGAGCACTTGATCAGGCACCTGTACGAGGATGACATCGCCGGCCTGCAACCGGACCTCTCTGAGACGCTGGCGGATCACCTCGTCGCCACGCCGGATTGCCAGCACTGTCACGTCGTAGTCGCGCTCGAAGTCTGTGACACCGCTGCGCCGACTCGACCAGGGACCGGGCAACAACACGACTTCGGTGAGTTCGTCCTCCTCATCGGAGGTCTCCTCGGCCGTCTTGTCGCCATCATCCGCCGTGTCTTCACTCGACGCCTCGTCCTCGGCGAAAGAGTCGCTACGCTCCGCGGTGAACGACTCCCAGTCGTGACGCCGTGGCGAGAAGCCGGGCGGGAGGGACGCATCGTCCTCCGTGGCCGCCTCCATGACCTCCGGTAACAGCTGCAGGTGATCCTGCTCGATGACCTCCTGGAGGGTTTCCTGGTCGGCCCTGACCGAAAGGACGTCGCCCGCCTGGATCCGTTCCGATCCGAGTCCACGGGCGAGCGTACGGTTGCCACGGACGATCTGGAATACGTCGAGGTCAAGGTCCTCCTCACCCAGTTCCTGGACACGGGACCCAACGAGCGGCGAGTCCTCCATGACGACGACGTCGGTGAGGTAGTCCGTCATGCCGAACGCCTCGGTTGGCGACCCCGTCGGATCGATTCGTGCCGGAGTGAGGTAGCGGCCGATGGTGAGCAGGTACACGATCCCCACGAGCAAGACGATGGCGCCCAATTGCGTGAACTCGAGCAGCGCGAACGGTTGTGCGTCGGGACCGCCCACCTGAACCCACACCTCACTCGCCAGGAGGTTCGTTATCGTCCCGACGACAGTGAGCATGCCGCCGAGCATCGAGGCGAACGACAGTGGTATCAGGAGCTTCGAGGGCGACGTCTTCGTTTGCCGAGCGAGGTTCATTATCGCCGGTATCAATACGGCGACGACGGAGACGTTGCTGACGACCCCGCCCGGCGGCCCGGAAAGCGTGACCGTGGCGAGCAACTGTTTGAACTCGTTGTCCCCGGCGAAGGCAATCAGTTTCCGCGTGAGAATCTGGATGACGCCGGTTCGCCGGACGCCTTCGCTCAGGACGAACATCGCGAGGACGGTGAGCGTCGCAGGGTTCGAGAACCCCGAGACGCCCTGCTCTGGTGACACGCCGGTCCACTCACCGAGGAGGACGAGTGCGACGACGAGGCCGACCGCGGTGGCGTCGATCGGAACCGGCTGGGTAACGAAGAGGACGAATACGATGGAGATGATAGCCAGTACGACGACCACGTCGAACGAGACCGGAAGCTGCACGGGGAGTTGCTGTAGAGGGAAACCATTGCTCCAATAAAATTGAACGAACAGAGAACTCATCGTTTCACCCTTCTCTGAGGGTTATTCAACTAATCAGATAGAATTTCCGCTAAAAGCAACACGCATACCCAAACCTGGCAGGTGTGGGTTCGCCCCTTGTGGGAGTGTTCCACATGTTGACAAGCCGGTGCACGCACGCCTCGATGGCCTCCGCTCTCACTGGGAACCGCGATGCAGAACTGGGTGCCTGCGACCGGCGCCGGAAAACACAACTCCCCCGTTTAGGGCAGGAAAAGAACGGTGGGCAGCCGAATGATGGGGTGAGAGAACCGGCGTGCCATGCACCGTTCGAAGTCGTCATCCACGACGACGGGTTCTGGACCCGGGCCAATCGATGAACCTGATGGGCTCGAGAGGGAGGTGCAGCGGGGACCAGAACCCAACTAAACGGTGTACAGCTGGTAATGAAAATATTTGTGATTTTCACTCACAGTGCGTCGATAGTCGCTTCCACGGCGGTCCGTAGTCCGCCCGAACGTGCCACTGGCGGTACTGACCCACCCCCTGCTCAGGATTCCGAGTCGCTGTGGATGTCGACGACTGCTGTAGAGACGAGTCCCGAAGCAAGCATAGAATCGTGGAAACGAGACGAGAGAGGGCCGAACTCATCTCGCCATAGTTCTCCCGCTTTCACATATAGCCCTGATCCCACTCGCGGGCCTGGTCCTGCTGGTGCACTCGTTGCATCAACTGTTCGTAGTGGTCGCGGATTTCGGTCGCGAACCGTCGAAGTCGCTCCGTCTCCGTGCCTAATCCGTACAGCTGGTTCACGGCGTCTACCAGTCGCAGTGATGCCTCAGGATCAATCCGTTGTGTCCGCGTCGGCGTGACTAACACGCCTGCTCGAAGCGGTGTATCGATAGCCCGCGAAACGAGACTCGCCGTAATACCGTCAAAGAACCCACCTGCAAGTGGCGCAAACTCCGCTGTCTGTAACCGCCGCTCGATGTAGTCGGGTGACGCGACGTAATATATCCCGTCGCTTCGCTCCACGTTTCGGAGGCCGGAAACACCGAGCAGTATCGCTATCTCGTCGATATCCCGGTCCAGAATCCAGTCGAGCAGTTCACGCCCGAAGACCTCAGTCGCATGGAGCGGAACGGGGAGTTCACTGGTCAGGACTGTCACGTCGAGGTCGGGTCGTGAATGGAGTCGGGTAGGGTGGTACGGACGCCCGTTCCTGAACGGCGCGAGGGCTGGTAGCCCGTCTGTCTGGATGTGCCCCGTCTGCTCGAGATCCAACTCTTCGATAAGGTAGTTACAGGCGATCATTCCACCCATTCCGGGATAAGAGAAGGCGGCGATAACGGTCTCTGACGGTGGCTCGTCGGCCTCGATGGTCAGGCTGATTTCGTCTGGCATACAGAACAGACAGTATCCAGCAAGAAAAGCTTCGGTCCCGGCAGCCGCTATCCCAGATCAGTTCGACCGTTCGGATACCCTGTAATCGAGCCCTCTCTGGACACGGTGGATGATTCGGGGGCGCACCCCCGTTTCTATCCGCTCTCCACGAGCTCACCCCTGCCGATAGTATCTGTTAACCGATCCGGACAGGTCCACACCGGGTATCCGATGCAGACCATGCCAAAGGCAACACACCACTGTTTCCGCAGCTTTTGGTTTCACCCAATACAGGGCACTCTGTGCGTCTCTCGTTCAGATCACTGACGCTCGGAGCGGAGAACCATCCGGCTGTGCACACCACCGTTTCCGTAGTAATCACGTCGAGCGTGGACTGCAACGGGTGAAGAGGGCTAGTTAGATTACAGTGGAAACAGTGGTGTGTAGCTCCGGAAACGGTGGTGTGTGTCGGGACCGACTTTCGCCGGAAATCCGCGCTGATATGCGCTGTGCGGGGACGAAGGAGGTCGGTCCGCTGTCGGTGTAGAGTGCTCGGGCACACTTGACCAGGTGCCCACGGTCATGATAAGCCGCGGCGTTGTGGGTCCGTGTTTCAGAGAGCAGATGAGGCTGGTGAGAGAACGGACGTAGACTCGGGTGTCCGCGGTCGCTCGCCTGTTTCCGGGAACAATCCAATTGAAACCCGCGCTGGATGACATATTTCAGGTGTCGCGCCGAGCACACCGCGCGAATCACTCACCGCGACCGGTCGCAAACGAGCCTGCAGAATCAGTCGGTGTGATACGCGCAGTCACCGTCAATCAGTGACGTCGCTCGGCTACCCTGCGGCCCCGGCCCGTGCATCGACGGCGCCTCCGCGACGCGGGGAACCGGTTCCAGTACCGTTCCGGCAATTAGGCCCCCATCAGCCACCGGCGACGGCGTGGGCTCACCGCGGCTCGAAGACGTGGACCGGCCAGTCGGTCTCGTAATCGAGCGCGACCTCCTGCTCTGGGGCAGTCGGCTCCCGCACCGTGAGTTCGACCGGGTCACCGATGGCCACGTCGGCGTAGTCGGCGGCCACGCGCCCGAGCAGGCGGCCACCGTCCGCGAGTTCCACGACGGCGACCGTGTAGGGCGCGTCCGCCGCGAACGCCGGCGGCGGTGTGTGGACCGCCGTGTACGAGAAGATCCGGCCCTCGGGGGACTGCGGTTCGACGTCGACGTCGCGGCTGCCACAGGCGTAGCAGGCCGGCCGCGGCGGCAACAGGACCTGTCCACAGTCCGCACAGACCCCGCCCAGGAGGTCGCCGTCAGCGAGGGCGTCGAAAAAGCCCGGCAGCGTCCGCGGGTCGGTCGTATCGAGTGGACTGTCAGTCATTGTGCCTCCGCCGTCGTGAGCACGTGGCTGACGGTGACGGCGTCCCCGACGCCCCCTTCGTTGAGCAACAGGGCCGTCTCGGCCCCCTCGACCGCGCGGTCCCCTGCGGCCCCCGTGAGCTGTTCGTAGGCTTCGAGCGCCTGCAAGAGCCCGGTCGCGCCGATGGGGTGACCGCGGGCCTTCAGACCGCCGCTCGGGCTCAACTGTACGTCCGTCCAGCCGTCAGCCCGCTCCGCCGGCGCCTGGTAGCTCTGATAGCCCGTTCCCTTGGGGGCGAAGCCGACGGCCTCCGCGAGCAACGCCTCACAGACGGTGAAGGCGTCGTGGACCTCCGCGAGGTCGACGGCCGCGGCGTCGATACCCGCTTCCTCGTAGGCCGTCTCGGCGGCGACGCGAGCGCCCGCGATGTCGGTCATGTCCCGCTCGGCGACTGCGATGTTGTTCGCGGAGGCCCCGCTGCCCGCGACACGGACCTGCGGCCGGTCGAGGTCGGCCGCCAGCTCGGCGGTCGTCACGAGGACGGCCGCGGCGCCGTCTCCGACCGGCGCACAGTCGAAGAGCTTCAGCGGTGGGGCGACGGGGTCAGATTCCAGGACTGTTTCGACGTCGATCTCCTTGGGAAACTGCGCTCGAGGGTTGTGAGCGGCGTTGGCGTGGTTCTTCACTGCGATTTCGGCAAGGTCGCGCTCCGTAGCCTCCGTCTCGTGGAGGTAGCGCTGGCCGAGCAGCGCGTACTGGCTGGGTGCGGTGACGCCGGAGCGTTGCTCGATGGCACGGTCGAACGCCGCCGACAGCGCGTCCGTCGCGCCGCTGGTGCCCCCGGCCGTCATCTTCTCGACGCCACAGGCGAGCACGGCGTCGTGTTCGCCGTTGCGGACGTCCTTGACGGCGTGCCGCAGGGCGAGCGCGCCCGCGGCGGCACACCCTTCGACCCGCTCGGCGGGGACGTGACGGAGCCCGGCCCACTCGGCCAGAAGCGTCCCGTGCATGATCTGGTGTTCGTAGCTCTCCGACTGGTTGCCGACGTACACCGCCTCGACGAGGTCGGCGGGGTCGGGCAGTTCGTCGAACGCCTCCGCGAGGGCGACCGAGAACAGGTCGCGGCCCGGGAGGTCCGTGCGACCGAGCGGCGAGGCGCCGACCGACGCGATGACTGGCTCTGGCATCCGTACCTACCCGGTCGCAACGGACCTAGTTAGTTATTCTCATTCTCACGATAGCTGAGATGTCGAGTCAGAGACCCACGCAAAGCTGCGATGTCGAGTCAGAGACCCACGAAGTACAGCATCGCAAGCGCTGTCGAAGTTCCAGACCGGTACTCGGGGTCACCCCTGCCACGTCGGCGACGCAGCCGTCGGATCGACGAGCGAGTACTCCCGGTCCCGGCTCGTGCCCGCCGCCTCGAGGAGGTTGTACTGCGCCATCTTCGAGAGATAGGTTCTGACCGTCCGTTTCGTCCGTGGCTCGTCGACCTCCGCCACATAGCGCTCGTGGATCTCGCTCGGCCCGAGCGGCCCGTGGTCGCGCACGATACCGTACACAACAAGCTGGTGTGGCGTGAGTGAGTCGAGGCTCTTCTGCTTAATCTGGGCCCGGGCGTCGTCAGCGGCGTCCAGGAGCATGTCGTCGGTGATCCGTTTCCGGTCCTCGCGGCCGGCCTTGCTCGCCGCCGTCCGGAGGATGCCGATCGCCAGACGGGCGTCACCGGCGGCCGCGTCGGCGATCCGATAGAGCTGCTCGTCGGTGATGGCGTCTTCGTCGAGGCCCCATTTCACGCGGGCGGAGAGGATGTCGTAGAGTTGCTCGTCGTGGTACCTGTCCATCCGGACGTGCTCGCTGGAGCGCAACCGGCTCACGAGGCGGTCGTCGACGCGGCTGAACAGCTCTTCCTCTTTGTTCGCGATGCAGATAATCGCGAACTGCGGCAGGCTATGCAGGTCGTAGATGACGCTCGGATCTTCGAGCTGGTCGACCTCGTCGAGTATCACGACGGTCCGGGGCCCGCCGTACTGCTGCAGGCGGTCGATCAGTTCGTCGTGGGGCGTCGACTGGCGGTGAATGTCGATTGTCTTTCCGAGGTCGTCGAGAATCTGGTAGAGTGTGCGGAATCGGGTGTAGTTACGCCAGCAGTTGACGTAGGTCGTTTTGACGTCGATGACCTCTTCGCGCAGGCGCTCCGTGACGAACTGCGAGATGCACGTCTTCCCCGCGCCGCTGGGCCCCGTGACGATGGCGGTGTCGGCGGGCTCGCCGTTCGTGATCGGTTCGAGGACGCTGGAGAGGTGGTTGACCTCCGCGTCGCGATGCTCGACTTCCCGCGGGACGAACCCGGCACGTAGCACGCGAGCATCACGTATCATACCTTACTGTACAGGTAGTTCCGAGCCACGTAATAAAAACGTGGCCGGGTCGTTTCCGGAAAGGCGTGGTCACCGTGTGGCCGATATCGCGTCTACAGTCGTTATGTGACCCAGTAGGGACGTAATAGCTGGACCTGGTCCCGGAAATTCCCTGAAATATCACGGTTCACGGATGTCGCACGTACCGTCCGACGTGGTTGTCGTCTGTCCCGGTGCGTTCTCAGTCTGTAAGCGTCACCGGCGGAATCGCATCGGTGTGTCTCGAATCGCCGGGGGCGTTCGCTCGCGTCGACCACCGCAGGACCGACCTCTGTCCCGTCCCGTTCGAAGAAGACAGTCGCGAAAGGCTATACCTGTGTGGTGACGGGGCTGTCATCGAACCGGGCACGCTCGATGACAGCCGATACCTGACTCGCGTCGACGATGGTCTCACAGAGGGGTTCCGAGCCCGACCGTCGGGCCGGTTTTGCATGTACATTTGGTTTTGGCCTGTTTATTCTCGGTATATCTTTCTGCTCGCGCTAATACGATGTGTTCACCGTGTAAACCGGTCGAGAATGTGATAGCTGAAAAGTATTATTACTGCAGACATATTGAATATACCACATGCCCGGGCGAGATCCGCTGGCGAAAGAACAGAAGGAGTTCAAATGTACCGACTGTGGCTATCGGACGACGGCACCGAGCCGGGAGCTCACGTGTCGCCGCTGTGGAGGGCGGATGAAAGACGTCGTTATCCCGTAGTCACTGGTCGTTCGCCCGTGGTCTGGGTGCCGCCTCTGGTCCTACGCAATGGTGTACAGCACATCCGCGAACCGCTGCTCAGATACTCAATATATTCAGAACCACTTGTTGATACCATGGCAGACGTCGTACTGGCTGTCCGGCACGGCCAAAGGCAGGATAGCGTTGACCCGAACTGGGAGTCCAATGCCCAGCGTGTCCACGATCCGCCGCTTACTGACCTCGGGCGGTGGGCAGCGTGGCGAGTCGGGCGGCGGTTCGCGGAGTCCGGAACTACGATCGATGGCGTGTACGCCTCACCGTTTCTCCGAGCCGTCGAGACTGCCGACGAGATCTGTCGAGAGACCGGTACCGAATTCGTGCTGGAACCCGGGATTGGCGAACATCGGAATCCCGAATGGTTCGACAGCGAGCCCGATACGCTCCCGTCCGAACAGTTAGCGGAGCAGTTTGGACCCCTTCGCCTCGACCACGCCCCGTATCTCGTCCCCGAATATCCGGAGAGTCACGACGAAGCGATGGCACGCGTCGGCGAGACCACCCGACACCTCACGGAGCGGACGGATGGGACGGTGTTGTTCGTCGGCCACGGACTCACGATCGGTGGGGTCGTTCGCGGACTCGCTGGCTCGACTGCCCGGGCTGATGCACCGCTCTGTGGGCTCACACGTCTCGAACGCGACGGCGAAGGGTGGCGCCTCGAGTTCTCCGGAGAGACCACACACCTCGAGCAGTGACTCGTCCGCGCCGGGCCGGGTCACGCCGGACGGCCACCTTCGCTGTGAGATAGTCTCGTGCGCCACGACCGACTGCTGAGAGCACTAATCGTAGCGAGGGGCCGCCTGACTCGGTGGTCGGTTCTCCGGCGTTCCGGACGGGTTCGAGCGTGGCTACCCCTGACAGCGTAGAGGGAAGGGTTTGAGAGGGTGCTCGTCGTATAGGGTGCATGGACAAAGATCAACTGCTGGAACTCGCTCCGCATTATATCGCGATGTTGCTGCTGGTGTTTTTCGTCCTCGAAGTCGCACAGGCAGTCGTAGGAGAGGTCGCTTTCTGGCTCGAACTAGTGCTTATCGTTGTCGTCGTCTTCGCGTATCGGCCCATCGTAGTGCGACTCGGTATCGCCCCCAGTAGTTGGGAGTAGTGGATGCGATAGGCCAGCGAGTCACAGTTATGAGGCCCGTCTCACGGCACTACTCTATCGGAACGAGGTCCCAGAAGGAGGCCTGCCGATCAGATAGACGTCCAGTTTCGCCCCGCCTCGGAGTGATTTGCGCACGGGATCGCCACCGTCTCGGTTCTGATCGCTGAAGGGGGCAACCACTCGATTGCCGGTCGCATAACTATTCACAGCCCTGTCTGTGTACGGGAGCTACAGTTGGAAGCGGTTGATCGCAGCGGCGGCAGCGCCATACAGTTCGAGATTGACACCGAACGAGGTCAGTTCGATCTCTGGCGTCGCTGTCATACAGTACGCGTCGAGGTCGACCGCTTCGAGAGCGTACGGGTCGTTCTGGTAGTCGATCAGCTCCGGATTGTTGAGAGCAACGCCGCCGCCGATCTTCACGCGGTCGGTCGAGAAGAGGTCGGTGATCGTCCCGATTCCGGCGGCGTTGATTCGTTTGAGCCGGGTGTAGTAGTCGCGGGCGACGAGATCACCCTCGTGGACGGCGTCGAAAAACTCCCTGGCATCTTCGTGCCCGGTGAGTTGCGTGTCTCTGTCGTCCTCCGCGAGCCACTCCCTGACACGGTCGGGGAACAGTGACCCGGACGCGTACCCCTCCCAGGGGTCGTTGACGCCCGAGTGCTGGATCTTGCCGTCCCAGTTCACATTGACGAAGCCGGCCTCGGCGCCTGGGATGAGTTCGCCATTGCGGAGGATCCCGGCGCCGATACCGGTACTGAGCGTCAGGTATGCGAGGTCAGCGTCCGGAGCCACATCGCCATACGTTTGCAGTCCGAGCGCACTCGCATCCGCGTCGTTTTCGACGGCAAGCGGCGCCGAAAACGCGTCGGCAAGCGGGCTCAGGTCCCACCCGGCCCAGTTCGCAACGTTCAGCAGTTCGTTGGTCTCGCGGTCGATCACAGCAGCAGCGGCGACACCGATCGCGTCAATATCGGTGTACCTGTCGCCGATTCGGTCGACAAGGGCTTGCGCAGATTCGACTGTCTCAGTGGAGAATGCCCACGGCTCACCCTGGAGACCGGATGCATCGGCTTTGACACCTCTGATTGATGTCCCCCCGATATCGATAGCGAGTACAGACCCCATAGGTCACCTAAACCTGGGTCTTTAATAAAAATATATTATCGTAGACACATCACTTACCCGTGTGGGAGACCAGTTCACAGGTACCCTGCTTACTATGAACCCCGGAGAATCCCCGCAGCAACCGACAGACGAACACGAGGGATATCCGCCGATTCGATGTGACGCGTGTCGGTCTGCGCTGCGGTCTCCCGATGGGATGCCGTCGTTCCTGCTTCTCGATCAGCTAACAGTGCCTGTTGTCGGCTGTACTGCTCATCTGACACAGTTCAGGTCCGTCTGTGGGTACACGACCACAGCGACCGCCGAAATCCTGAACCACAGGCCTGCTGGCGGCGTTGGCTGCCCCAGTTGTCACCTCGCACTGCACAACCCACGGCAGCCGGTGATTCAGGTCCAGGATGGGGCCGTCGCTGTGCTCGCATGTCCCAGGCACCAGTCCGAGATAATCAACCGTTTTCACAGAGGGCTGGACACGCAGCAACAGTTGACAGCGGAGTTCGACATCCTGTCGTAGTGTGGCCTACCCGGGGTTGGGACTGTCCTGCATCAGGTACGGCCGACAGTATCAATCGGTGTACCAGTACGCCCAGAGAATCAACACGCCCTGGAGGGGCAACCGGGCCCAGCGGGCCAGCACAGAGGGGTCGCCGCCACCGGGCGCACCCTCGATGGTGACCATGGAGACGGCCATGTAGACGTTCGCGGGAAAGATCGCGACGAGCAACGCGATTGTCGCCCACGCGGCGTACGAGCGCGTCCGTGGCACCAGCAGGCCGAGCCCGACAGCGATTTCCGCGACGCCGGACAGATACACCAGCGCAAGCGGCGCCGGCAGGACCGGCGGTACAATCTGGACGTACAGATCCGGCACGACGAAGTGAAAGCTCCCCGCGACGACATAGAGGAGCGCCATCAGGTAGCGCAACGGCCGTTTGAACCGCGTCAAACCAACACGCATCTGTCACCGGGTACGGCGACCAGCGGAAAGCAAGTTTGGATATGTACCCCGGTGTGGGGGACAGACTCGTCACGGTCGTCGGCACAGGCGCTTTCTCCAGTCGGTCCAACCTCGCGCATGGAACACGCCAGCGACGCTCTCGTTTGACTCGACCGCGACGTTCTCCTGCAGTTGTCTCACCGTCCGAGCGGGTGAGGACATCAGTGAGATTCGGCCTCGAGAAACCCCATCGCACCACCATGGCTTAAGTACACAACCGCACTACAGGAGAGTCGAATGGGTTCGGAGCCGGGGCCGACGCAGGCGTCGCTTGAGACACTCCAGGAAGCACTCAAAACAGAGCGAGTCACCTACGTCGAGACACTGAACGAGGATATCGGCACAGTCGTCGAGAGCGCAGACCGGCTCGAGTTCGACTACGTCGTGGGTGACGTCTCCGACTGTAGTGTGTCCTCGAACGGCCACGTCCACCTCGACCTGGTCCACGGCGGTTCGACGATTCACTGCGTGCTCTTTGGATACAAACGGTCGAGCATCGACACCACAATCGAGGACGGCATGCAGATAGCTGTCAACGGCTCGCTGTCGTACTACGAAGAGGGTGGCAACGTCTCCGTCATCGTCGAAGATATTGTCGAGGTCGGCGAGGGTACCTACCAGCAGATATACGAGCAGAACCGACAGCTGCTGGCCGCGGACGGATTGCTCGACCCGGAGCACAAACAGGCGCCTTCGGACTTTCCCGAACGAATCGGAATCGCCACCAGTGCGACAAGCGATGCCCGGATGGATGCGGTCACCAGCATTCACGAGCGGTACCCCGACGTCGACATCGTCGTCCAGAACACGAACGTTCAGGGCGACGATGCGATGATGTCGATAATGGGCGCGCTCAGCGAACTCGATGCCGACCCGCTGGTCGACGTCATCGTCCTCACTCGCGGTGGTGGGTCCGACAAGCATCTCCGCGTGTTCAACGAGACGCCGCTCTGTCGTGTCATCCACAGAACCGAGACCCCAGTCGTGGTCGGCGTCGGCCACGAGAACGACCGGACGCTGGCCGACGAAGTGGCCGACAGACGGGTAATGACCCCGACGGAGGTGGGACAGATCGTCCCGGAGAAGGCAACGCTGGAGGCGGAACTGGAGACGCTCGAGGGGCGTCTGGGCACTGCCTACACGGACACCGTCGAGACGACGCTGGCCACGATGGACGACCGACTTACCCGGACCTACAGACGGGCAGTCGAGTCGGACCTGTCCGCGTTCGAAGCCGCGCTGGACCGCGCATACGACACGCACGTTCGCGACGAGCTGACCGACGTTGAGAACCGGCTAGAGCAAGCACGGACCCAGTACGACCAGCAGCGGAAACGACGACAGGCGGCCACAGCCCATCGCCGCCAGCGCCGACGGCTGTTAATCGTCCTGGCCGCCCTGGGCCTGCTTGTTGTGGCGCTTCTCCTGTACATCCTGCTACCACTATGAGAGACGAGACAATCGCCGACAAGACCGACCGACTCGAACAGATCATCGAACGACTCGAAAACGGTGACGTCTCGCTTGAACGTGCGAACGAACTCCTCGCCGAGGGGACGGAACTGATCGCCGAACTCGAATCCGAACTGGCTGTCGGGGATGGCGAGGTTATCGACCGGTAGTCTGCGCTCTCGTGGCTTCTAGAGGACAGTCACCGATCAGTTTCGTAAACAAAACCCGTCCGTCTGGCTGCGGATTGTCCTGTGACAACTGCAACTACGTGATGCCGTCACGCGTTCTCCCTGAACGTGATAGAGACACAGTCTCGTTTGGCCGATGAACCGACGGCGCCGCTACCGCACTGGAACGGGGACTCGTCGTCCTTCTGAAAGCAGCGAACAGGGGCGCACGCATCGGTGTCACTACGCGGGCGGTCCAGAAGCCACGCGGCATCGCGACAGTCTGCACCAGACAGCTGTTTCACGTTCTCAGAAATCTGCTCCGTGGCGGGTGAGCCCGCCTGTCGTCTACGGCGGCGAAGGTATCGGCGGAGCGTCACCGAGTGTCGACCGGACAGGTATCCATACCGAGCACCGAGTACAGGCCACAGAACCCCGTCAGGCCCGTCACGAGTAGTATCACTGCCCCGAGTCCCAGAACGGGAGCGGCCAGTAGCGGGAGCGGGAGTGCGCCCGCAAGCACTCCAATCGAGACGAGTCCAGCGATGGCACCGAGCCCGATTCTGACGCGCTTGTCCGTAGCACCGACGTTTTGTTCCATACCGGTAGTTGGTGCTACAGGGATAATATTCTTTCTATTGTGCAATACAAACAAGACACCCGCTCTCGACTTGTGGTGCCGACGAGCGACCGATGCCGGGATGCTTGCCACACCCCTACTGGCCGCTCCCGGTGCCGCCGCTTACGTGGATAGCAGTCGGCATCGGAAGCGAGGACACAGTGCCGTCTCTATGAGTCCGGGTGTCGGCGGACCCCCCGGGTGCTTTCCGGGCCGAACTGCGCTGGAGCGGGAGAGAGAAACCCGTGTGGGCAATTCTGTCGGTGCAGCTGAGCCTCCAGGACCGTCGCGTGCCACGACGCCACGTCCGGAGCGACCAGCCTGGGGCCACTTGCGGGTAACTCGGGCTACCGACCGGCATGGTCCCAGTATCGGACCAGCGTGACGCCGAAAGCGAAGACGATGGCCCCCAGCTGTCGGGCGACGGTTCCGAACCTGCCGTTCTGGACGGCGACGACGCCACGGACGTTCACGACGGCAGTCACCACGACGAGCACGAGTCCTGCTCGGCGAGTTCCCGTATCGTGACGGAAGCCACTCGGGCGTGACCGGGACATCTCTCCTTACGTGCTGGCTCTGGTTCGACTGTAAACTCATGCTGATTCCGGTATCTCCGGCTGTGGTACTAGAATATATATTGGTGACTCTGTAGCGACACAGTCCACCGCTTGCAAGCCGACAGAACCACGACCGAGGCCATCGTACTCCCACCTCGACAGGCCTGGTACTGGTTATGTGGCTACCAAGCCGCAGCGAACGTCAGTAGATCAATCACGAGTATGAACAACAGTATCAGCAGTGTGATGGCGATGACGACTTTGACAAACCACGGGAGTGAGTCATCGGCGGAGGGATTACTCATACACGGACGTTCGTGCCGTGGCAGCCTGTACTTTGTCTTGTCCTCTGACAACCAGGCCAGCCACATCTGTGGTCGCAACTACAGTAACCATCGCAGATCACTGCACACCCGATTGCATGACTCAGTTCGGCCGGTGTGTCCGTCGTTTCAGTCGGTACTGTAATGTGATAGCTGAATGCCAGTCCGAACGGGCCAGTCGGGAACCGAAACGGACTGTCCCATCGATACACGACGTAGCGTATATTCGGGATTTCGTCTCCGAGATCCGGTATGAAACCGACATCGACGAACTGATCGACCGTTTCATCGAGACACATCAAGCCCGTTCGACGGCGTGCCTCTGTTCGATGGGCAACGCCGAGCGCTGGCGTCTGGACCGGATAACAGGTCCCGCGTCGGTCGTTGAACAGGCGACGGCGTTACGCACCGGTCGGTCGTACAACCAACTGCGCATCAGTGACCGCCCCTGCAATGCACGGCAGTACACTGACATACCGGAAAGCAGTCCTCAGCGCAGCCTCGTGTCCGATTACTTCGAGAACCTGGGCCACTGTGACTGAAAACGGTCGATTCGGGCAACGTCAGAGTGACCGAACGAAACGGATTGTGAATCAGAGAGCGCGTACGCTGCTCCGGGAGTCCTGCTATCGACGCTGTCGCCTCCAGTTCGTGGTCATCTTCCAGCGGACCACTCATAAAGCCGCCTACGTTTTACCGCTTGGCTACTTGTATCTGCGTTCCGTTCACTCAAGCGGAATATGAGCGACAACCAGGACCGGAACCCCCGGGCCGAGCCGACAGTCTGCCCGTACTGTGGGGTCGGCTGTACGATAGAGTACGCGGGCAACGACAAAGCGACCGGCACGGCGGGCCCGGTGAACACGAAGGGGGAGGTCTGTCCGAAGGGCGTGGCCGCGTTCGACGTAGTAGCACACGAGGACCGACTGACGGAGCCGCTCGTCCGTGAGAGCGGTCGCTTCGCCACTGCGTCCTGGGAGAGCGCCCTGTCTCGCGTGGCTGATGAGCTCACGGGAATCATCGACAAGCACGGTCCAGACGCCGTCGAGTTCTTCGCCTCTTCGAACTGTACGAACGAGGAGAACTACGTCTTCCAGAAGCTCGCCCGGATGCTGGGCACCAACAACGTCGACAACTGCGCTCGCCTCTGTCACTCGTCGACGGTGGCCGCGATGAGCGAGCGCTTCGGCGCCGGGGCGATGACGAACACGCTTGAGGACCTCACCGAGACCGACTGTCTGCTCGTCACCGGGGCGAATCCGGCCGAACAGCACCCCGTCATTTTCCGCTCGTACTTCCTGCCGGCGGTCCGCAACGGAGCCACGCTCATCCATATCGACCCCCGCGAGACTGACACGACCGACGCAGCAGACATCCATCTCGACGTCCGGCCCGGATACGATATCCAGCTCCTCAATTCGATGGCGAAGGTCGTCCTCGAAGAGGGACTCGTCGACGAGTCGTTCCTCGAGGAGCGAACGACCGGTGCTGCGGAGTTGACGGCGCATCTCGACGACGCCGACGTCGCCTCGGGTGCCGAAGCGGCCGGTGTCGACCCGGACACCGTCCGGGAGGCGTCCAGAGCGTACGCCGAGGCCGACAGGGCGGCGATCGTCACGGGGATGGGGATGAGCCAGCACACGTCCGGAACCGACAACGTCCACGCGCTGTTGAACCTCGCGCTGCTGACCGGTAACGTCGGTCGCCCGGGCACCGGCGTGAACCCGCTTCGCGGTCAGAACAACGTTCAGGGTGCCGGCGACGTCGGCGCGCTTCCCAACGTACTTCCGGGGTATCAACCCGTGGCGGACCCGGATGCCCGACAGCGTATCGCAGACGAGTGGGGCGTCGAGCCGCCGAGCGAGCCCGGGCTGACGGAGACGACCGCAACACACCAGTTTGGTGACGAGGTCCGGGCGGCTGTCGTGTTCGGTGAGAACCCCGCTGTCACCGAGCCCAACGTCAACTCCGTCAGGGCCGGCTTCGACAAGCTGGACTTCTGTGTCGTCATCGACCTCTTCGAGACGGCGACCACCGCCCACGCCAACGTGGTGCTTCCGGGCAGCAGCTGGGCGGAGAAGGCGGGGACGGTGACCAACACGGACCGGCGGGTGATGCGGATGCGACCGAACGCCGACCTGCCCGGGAACGCCCGCCGGGACCTCGATATCCTCACGGCCCTCGGTCAGCGGCTAGTCGACCAGTCGGACGCGTTCGACTACGACGGACCGGAAGCGGTGTTCGAGGAGCTGACGCGGGTCAACCCACTGTACGCCGGCATGAGTTACGACGGTATCGACGATGGATACCAGCGGTGGCCGTTCCCGGCGGACGCCGACTCCGGCACCGACGTTCTCCACACGGAGACGTTCGCTTCCGGGGACCAGACAGCCCCGCTGCTCCCGGTCTCGCCGACGCCCCCGGCCGATGCCGTCTCCGGGGAGCAACTCGTTCTCACGACGGGACGCACAATCGAGCACTTCAACAGCGGGGCACTCACTCGCCGGTCGGAGAGGCTCATGCGGATGCGCGGCGAGGACGTCCTCGAGATACATCCGGACGATGCCGCCGCTCGCGGTATCGAGGACGGCGACACCGTCGTTGTCGAGAACGACCGCGGACGCGTGACGGTGTCGGCGGCCGTGACGGCGTCGATTCGCCCCGGGGTCGTGTTCTGTACGTTCCACTATCTGGACCCGCTCGCAAACGCCCTCACCGGCGATGCCCTCGACCCGGTCGCCGAGATTCCCGAGTACAAGCACTCGGCAGTGCAGGTGCGGAAGCCGACCGCCCCCGACCAGGAGTAACACCGCCTCATTGGGGGTTTCAACAGCACACCGCGAGATACGATGGTTCTTAACATACCACGCTTTGGAGCCGCCTTCAGCTGTGAATGTGAAATATGAGGGGGTGCTCCCATAGGATTCGAAGGCGAAATCGCATTGAACTATCATCACGTAGAGGATACCAGAGGCGGACCCACGGAGTGAACACACATGGTTCAAAATTCGGACGACACACGACTGGTCACGATTCTCCTCGTAATTATCGGTGCATTCGTCATCTTGCCGATGGTCTTCATGGGCTTTGGAGTGATGGGATTCGGGTCGATGATGGGCGGCGGAATGTGGGGCAATGGAATGTGGGGCGGCGGGACGATGTCGGGCTGGATGGTCTTCGCCGGACTCGTGATGCAGCTCCTGTTCCTTGCAGCCCTCGTCGGTGGGGGGTATCTCGTCTACAGGGCCGTAGTTGACACTGAGAGCGGCTCGGACAAGGCGCTCGAGGAACTCCAGCTCGCCTACGCCCGCGGAGAGCTGACAGACGACGAATACGAAAAGCGGCGAGCGACACTCGAACGCGACACGGAGTCACAGTAGCACGACCTGTGGCGTGTCTCGGCCATCGGAGTATAGTCATACGGGCCCAATCGTCGCTTCCGACCTGGCTCGACCGATACCCGACGGTGGGCGCTACGACGAACTCGTTGGAACGGGACGCTGTCTGGTCGGGTTCCCCACGAATCCGGTATCCGACCGCCCTTTCCCGCGGGCGACGGGTCCGGTGTCAGTTCGGTTCCGAGTCGAACAGTCCCGCACCGACCGCTGGCCGGTGAGTTACTGGTATTTGGACACGCACTCGAGAGGCTGATACTCCGTTCAGTCGTCGCCGTCGACCGTCGCCCCGCTGCCGCCGTCGCCGACCTGTGTGACTTCGCTCTCGACGTTGACGCCCTCCCAGTCGTGGTCGGCGTGGAACCCCTCGCGTTCTTTTGCACTCCGGGCGACACGGATGAACTCCGCCTTCTCGCGGGCCGCGGGGATGGTGTGCCCGCCGCAGTAGGAGAGCCCGGAGCGAACGCCGGCGCAGAACTCTTCGGCCACGGCAGCGACCGGGCCTTTGTACGGGGTCAGCGCCTCGACGCCTTCGTCGGCGCTGACGTTGTTCTGTTTGTCATCGCGGTCCTCGGCCGCGGCGGTGGTCGCCATCCCTCGTGACCGCTTGTACCGCGTCCCGTCGACTTCGACGACCGCACCGGGGGCCTCCTCCGTGCCGGCAAAGAGGCTCCCGAGCATCACGGTGTCCGCCCCGGCCATGAGGGCCTTCACCGCATCGCCGGACGTGCGAATCCCGCCGTCGGCACAGATAGTGACGTCCAGGTCCTCGGCGGCCGTGGCACAGTCATCGACGGCGGTCAACTGGGGGACGCCGGCACCCGCGACCTTCCGTGTGGTACAGTGAGAACCGGGCCCGATGCCGACCTTGACGCAGTCGGCCCCGGCAGCCGCGAGGTCTTCGACGCCCGCAGGCGTCGCGACGTTACCGGCGACGAGGTCGGTGTCGGGGAACTCCTCTGCGAGGGTTTCGACGGCCTCTAGCGCCCGGTCGAGGTGGCCGTGGGCTACGTCGACGACGAGTACATCGACGCCGGCCGCAACCACGGCAGCGCTCCGGGCGACGTAATCCTCGTTGATACCGACCGCTGCGCCGACCTGTTCGTCCGCCGCTTTCACCTGCTTGACCTGCTGGGCCTGTTCTTCGTGGGTAAGGAACCGGTGGAGCACGCCGAACCCGCCCGAGCGCGCGAGTTCGAGTGCCAGTTCCGCCTCGGTGACGGTGTCCATCGCGGCCGAGACGAGCGGCGTGTCCAGTTCCACGGTCGGCGTGAGGGGCGTCGAGAGGTCGATGTCGCTGCGACTGTCGACCGGTGACCGGTTCGGGACGAGGAGAACGTCCCCGTAACTCAGACCAGTGCGTAACTCGTTCATACCCCACTAACGGAGTTGCCCCTGCCACAAAAGTACCTCGAATTACAGAGTTTATTGCCCGCCGTCGCGATACTCCCGGTACACGCGATGAACCAACGGGACTACCCCGGCGATGACGGGACCGGGTCGACAGCGAACGCAGTCGGCGCCACCGTGACGCTCGCCTTCGAGTGGCTCGGTCGGTCAGGGTTTCCCGGCAGGTCGGAGGTGCCGTAGATGGACGACCGACGGATCGGCGTCGACGTCGGCGGGACCTTCACCGACGTGGCGCTGTCACTCGATGGCGAACTCGTGACCGCGAAAGTCCCGACTACAGAGGACCAGAGCGAGGGCGTGATCGCCGGAATCAGGAAGGCGTGTGCGGAGGCCGAATTCGATCCGGAGACGGTAAGCGAGTTCTCGCACGCCATGACCGTCTCGGTCAACGCGCTCCTCGAAGCGGACGGTGCAGAGACCGCACTCGTCACGACCGAGGGGTTCCGAGACGTCCTGGAGATCGGCCGCCAGGACCGCCCGTCGCTGTACGACCTGGGCGCCGAAAAGCCGACCCCGCTGGTTCCCAGACGCCGACGCTTCGAAGTGTCCGAACGGACCACCACCGACGGTATCGAACGCCCCGTCGACGGGGACGAGGTGCGGTCGGTCGCCGAGCAGCTACGCGAGACGGACGCCGAGGCAGTGGCCGTCTCGCTGTTGCACGCCTACGCACACCCCGAGAACGAATCGCGCGTCGCGGACATACTGCGGGCTGAACTCGACGTTCCCGTGTCGGCGTCCCACGAAGTACTCGCCGAGTTCCGCGAGTACGAGCGGACGTCGACCACCGTCGTCGACGCGTATGTCCGACCGGTGATCGAGTACTACATCAGTCGCCTCACCGAGCGGGCACGGGAACTGGGGGTCCCCCAGCCCCGGATCATGCAGGCCAACGGGGGGATTACCGACGCCGATACCGTCAGGCGCAACGCCGTGACGACCGTCCTCTCGGGTCCTGCCGCCGGCGTCGTGGGGGCAAGCGCGATGGCGGGCGACGAACGGGACGGACTGGTCACGTTCGATATGGGCGGGACGTCCAGTGACGTGAGCCTCGTCCGAGACGGGACAGTCGAACGGACGACAGAGGGCGTCATCAACGAGCGGCCGATCAAGACGCCGATGGTCGACGTCGAGACAGTCGGCGCAGGCGGCGGGTCCATCGCCTGGGTCGACGCCGGGGGCGCACTCCGAATCGGACCGCGCTCGGCCGGAGCCACCCCCGGCCCCGCCTGCTACGGGCAGGGCGGGACCGAGCCGACCGTCACCGACGCGAACCTCGTGTTGGGGTACATCGGCGCGAGTACCAGCCTGGGTGGCGAACTGTCACTCGACGAGGACGCGGCGTACGACGCGCTCGCGGACCTGGCCGAGGAAGCAGGGTTAGACGGCCCGCTGGACGCGGCTCGCGGCGTCTACCGCGTTGCGAACGCGAACATGACCAGGGCAATCCGCTCTGTGACTGTCGAGCGGGGCTACGACCCGCGGACGTTCGGGCTCGCCGCGTTCGGGGGTGCCGGGCCGATGCACGCGATACAGGTCGCGGACGGCCTCGACATCGACCGGGTGGTGATTCCGCGGGCCTCGGGCGTGCTGTCGGCGTACGGCCTGCTCGCGGCCGACGAGAAGCGCGACGCGGTGCGGACGTATCAGCGCTCGCTCGCCGCCGTCGAACCCGCCGACGTCGACGCAATATACGAGGGGCTGGCCGAAGACCTGCTGGCCGAGGTCAGCGACCGCGAGGCGGCGACCGTCCGTTACCTCGCAGACCTCCGGTACGCCGGCCAGAGCTTCGAACTCACCGTGACCGTCGACCGGCCGTTCGACACCGCGGACGCCCGCGAGCGGTTCGCGACCGCCCACGAGTCAGCCTACGGCTATCGGGCCGAGGAGTCGGTCGAACTGGTGAACTGCCGCGTGACGACGACAGTCGAACGGAACGCGCCGTCGGTCGAGTACCATACCAGTGGTGACCCAGATAGGGGAAGCCGCGAGGCGGCCTTCGGCGACGACGTCCGCGACACTCCGGTCTACGAGCGAGCGCAGCTGCCACCGGGGGACGGAATCGAGGGGCCAGTAATCGTCGAGGGTGCCGAGAGCACGATTGTCGTCCCACCGGCATGGAACGTACTGGTACGGGATGACGGGACGCTGGCAACAGAGGTGAGCGACAGATGAGCGACGGAGCTACGACGCCGAGCGAGGGACAGGATATCGACCCTGTCACGCTGGAAATCCTCAGAAACCAACTGGAGAGCGTCGCAACCGAGATGGGGCACGTGCTTATCCGCGGGGCGTACTCCCCGAACATAAAGGAGCGGCGGGACTGTTCGACGGCGCTTTTCGACGCGTCGGGTCGGATGGTCGCACAGGCGGAACACATCCCGGTGCACCTCGGCGCGATGCCCGACGCGGTGGACAGTGTCCTCCGGGCGGACCCGAAACCGGGCGACGTCTTCATTCTCAACGACCCCTTCGAAGGGGGGACACACCTCCCCGATATCACGCTCGTCTCGACGATCGCCCCCGACGACGAGGTGCTCGGCTACGCAGTCTCGCGGGCCCATCACGCCGACGTGGGCGGGCGGTCGCCGGGGAGCATGCCGCCGGGCGCACGGGAGATCTACGAGGAGGGACTCAGACTCCCGGCAGTTCGTCTCGTCGACGGCGGCGCCCCAAACGAGGCGGTCCAGGACCTCATCCGTGCAAACGTCCGCACGCCGGACGAGCGCGAGGCGGACCTCCGGGCCCAGCGCGCCGCGAACGCGCGGGCCGAGGAGCGGATCGGTGAACTCCTCGAAGAACACGGTTCGACCCTGCTCGAAGCGTTCGATGCCGTCATTGACTACTCCCGCGAGCGGGTCGAGGCCGAACTCGATTCCCTTCCGGACGGGACCTACCGGGCACGGGATATCCTCGAAGGCGACGGCGTGACCGATGCCGACATCCCGATCCAGGTGGCCGTCACCGTCGACGGGACCGCTATTGCTGTCGACTTCGCCGGGACCGCCGACCAGGTTGCGGGCAACCTGAACGCGCCGCTCTCGGTCGCGAAGAGCGCGGTCTACTTCGTCGTCCGAGCGATCACCGACCCGGATATCCCGCCGAACCACGGCTGTTACGAACCGGTGTCCGTCTCCGCACCCGAAGGGTCGGTGCTCAATCCGAGACCGCCGGCCGCGGTCGTCGGCGGCAACGTCGAGACGAGCCAGCGCGTCATGGACGTCACGCTGGCGGCACTCGCCACAGCAGTCCCCGACGTGGTTCCGGCCGGCGGACAGGGAACGATGAACAACCTCATCATCGGGGACCGGACCGGCGAGTTCACTTACTACGAGACAATCGGCGGCGGCTTCGGCGCCCGGCCCGGGAAAGACGGGATGGACGGCGTGCAGGTCGGCATGACGAACACGCTCAACACGCCAGTCGAGGCGATGGAGACGGCGTACCCGCTCCGTGTCGAGCGGTACGCGCTACGCCCGTCGAGCGGCGGCGATGGCCGCTACCGCGGCGGGCTCGGCATAGAGCGAACCGTCACCGTCGAGACTGACGCGACCGTATCCCTGCTAACGGAGCGGCGGCGGACGGCCCCCGCCGGAATCGCTGGCGGTGCTGACGGCGCGACGGGGGAGAACCTGGTCGACGGTGAGCCGGTCCCTGCGAAGACGTCCGTCGACGTCGAAGCCGGGACGACCGTCTGCATCCGAACGCCCGGCGGCGGCGGCCACGGCGACCCGGCACAGCGGGACCCGGCAGCGAGGGAGCGTGACCGGCGCGAGGGGAAGGTAGACGACCAGTGACCTGTCCCTGTGCGGTCTGTTTCTCGGCAATCACACGGAGAATCCCCCGACTGTTCGGGCGATAGGGCCGCCGTGGCTCGGATTGTGGCTCCGGTTTTGCTGGGACCGCACCGGTACTAGTTTAGGCCGAAACGTCACGGGTACCACTGCCAGCACAGACAGGAGTGGAGTTCGAGGGATCGCCACAGGACACGCAGCCAGATTCCCCGGAACCAGTCGGCTCCCGTATATCGGAGGATATGAGACATCTGTCGGGCAGTCCTGTTTGCGGTTCCGCCCCGACAGGAGTCACCGCCGTTCAGTCATCTGCCGTGGTGATAGCGCTCTGCACACCGAGCCAGTTCGTGCTGGAGCCGTCCGCGCCGGTGAGTGGCACTATCGTCACTCTGTTTCTGAAGCGTGTGCCGTCCGCTCGGTAGTTCCACAGTTCGACGGTCCGCTGCTCCCAGATATCGATACCTTCCCGTAGCGTCGCGATCGCATCGGAATCGGTTGCCGGTCCTTGCAGGAGCCTGAGGTTCTCGCCACGAAGCGCCGACAGCGAGTACCCCGTCATCTCTCGGAACGTCCGCGTCGCATATCGGAGCGGGTTGTCCTGGTACGCCGGGCCGGTGAGCGTCAGGCCCAGGGGCATCGTCCCGAGCCGCGCCATCCTGGCTACATATCCCCGCTCAAACTGAGTCAGAGAGGCGGGCTCGACCCCATCGATATCCCGAAGAACGTCCGCAGGCGACTCCTCGGCTGGTTGCGGGTCGACACTCCGGAGCTGATGTGTTCTGGCGAGGTCCGGGAGCCGTCGGCGAAACCCCTCTTCGTCAAGCAGCATGAGTTCGATGAGAGCGTCCCTGAGCGTGGCCATGCTCGCAGTCGGCAGTCGTAGTCGCCGGCAACACAAACTCCCGTCGGTGTCCGGTCTTGCGGGCGGTGTTCAGCCGGGATATTCATACTCAGAGAACGCCCTATTACGCGTGCGCGGTGGTGAGGTCTCAATACAAATGTCCGAACGCGAGTACCCGGTGGCCGACCTCCCGACGCCAAGCGAGACGGACGGCCCGAACGAGGCTATTACCCGTCAGCTCACTGCACTGCAAGCGAACGACGACCCCTACGAGAACGCGGGCATCATGACGGCGTACAATTTCGCCTCCCCGGCGAATCGTCGCTCAACCGGCCCCCTCGACCGGTTCGTAGCCATGGTTCAGTCGCCCCAATACCGCCCGTTGGTTGACTTCGAGGAGGCTGTGCGAGGCCCTGTCGAGCGAGACGAGAACTACGCTGAACAACGGGTGACGGTCACAGGACCGGACGGGCGGACGGCCACGTACGAGTTCGGTCTGTCGGTCCAGTCCGTTGGCGAGTTCCGGGGGTGCTGGCAAACCGACCGTGTTCTCCTGGTCTGAACGATCCAACGGCTCGGAGTCAGCACTCCACACGGTATGAGCCGCCCTCGATAGGCGACTGACGTCCTCGGGGACTACGCGATGGTGGTTGGGGACAACAAAGTATGTTTGAAATAGTTACCGCCAGAGGAGTCCATATGAGGATTGCTATCGTTGGAGGGGGGTTCGCCGGGTTAGCAGCAGCGCAACTGGCCGAAGAGGTCACTGCCGACGTTCGACTCTTCGATAAGGGCTCATACAGCGGCGAGCGGAGAGGTGCCTGGGGGGAGATGGTCTGGGACTACTCCCAGTTGCCCCTGGAACGAGACGTTCCTGGATACGTTCGGGAAGCGACTACTGGTATCTTTGTCGGACACGATGGAAAGACCGCGATAAACGTTCCCGACGGCGTGATACTGAACAGAGGGGAGTTAGAGAAACACTGGGTGGGGACGCTCGAACGGACAGAAATCGTCGAGGACGCGACGGTCGACCAGGGGGAGTTCCGGAGACTAGCTGAGGAGTCGGACCTCCTCGTGGATGCCACCGGGCAGTTCCCGATTTCACGCCGGTTTACCGACCTATCGTATGACGTGGCGTGCCCGACGCTGAGCGGGCGGATAGAGGCCGACTTCTCTCACCTGTACCCGGAACCGAGGGCCCTGGCCTACGAGAACTACTTCCTGTGGATCGTCCCCCAGTCCCCGGCGGAGGCGACTGTCGGACTCGGCTGCAGGGAGCAGAAATCACCCGAGAAACTCTACGCGGATATGCGAAGGTTGCTGACGGAACTGGATATTGAGCCTCCGGCACGTGAGACACTCTACAGCGGAACCGACGTCTCGAACGGATTGCGAAGCCTCTCGCACTGTACGTACGAATTAAACGACTGTACGGTACATATCGCGGGCGATGCCATCGGGTTGGCGAACCGACTGACGGGCTTTGGAATGGTGCATGCAGCACAGTCCGGCCGGACCGCTGTGAGAGCGTTCGTTCAGCAGGAGTCGTATAAACGCAGATTGGTCTGTCAGAACTTCTGGACGAAAGTTGTCACCGGAGCGGCATCCCCTATCCATGCCAGCATTGGATTGGAGGGGATAGCGAGTCTGGCAAAGTCAGACATCGAGTATCAGGAGAGCTTCGAACCGCAGCAGCCGGGAGACATCGTGAGCGCTGTCCGGAAATTTATTTAGCGGCCCTATTCGAGTTTGTCTTTCTGGACGGAGGCATACCTAGTACGGGAACCGCCAGTTCCGGTTTTGAGAGATTGCCGAACAGCACCATGGTGGGGACCAACGTGTCGCCACTGGTTCGTCCGCTACTGTCTTCGATAGAGACACGAACAGTCAACAGGCGCCCGATACATTGCCTGCAGTCGTCTGGTTGTCCATCGAGATTGAGTAACTGAGCTTCCAAGCTATCAGGACCGACTATTCGGTATACCCATCTAAAGTAAGCATACGGTATAGTTATTCAGTATAGCTAAGCAGGTTAGTTAGACCGTATAGTTCGCATAGGCAGTCAGACAAACCAGTCAAGAGAGGTAGTCGATTTGCACAGCTACTAACCCCAGTTCTTCGAGACCCGTAGCGGACCCAAGAGCCCGGCCAACAGGATGAAATCGCGAACAGATCGCGGAGAGATACCCAGACGTGAGCAGGGTGTACCGGTAAAGAGGCTTAGCGGGGAGTTGTAGACTGTTCCCAGTCGTATCCCCACTCGCGAAGCTTCTCAGCGACCAGGTCTGGGTTGTCCATGGCAACGACGAGAGCGGCTTCCAGCGCGTCGGTCTTGTAGACGTCCTCACCGACGTCGTCCTCTAGATTACGAAGGAACGTTGATTCCCGTTCCTCAACCTCGGGCCGAATGAAAATCGGGCGTTGCTTGCGGTCCTGCTTGACAGAGTCACGGCGGAATTTGTACGGAATGTCAGGTTGGGTTGTGCGTTCTTCAGCAGTGCGTTCGGTCTCGACATCGATGGCCTCATCCTTCTGGTCGTTCGGGTCTGGCTCTGTGTCGGTCTCTGCAAACGGATCGTCGCCGGAGCCGGATTTCATGCTGTAGCCTCCTGTTCGCGAGTCCGGCGGAGATTCGTGGCCAAATCTTCGAACTGCTCCAGCGTTTCGAGTTCGTAGTCACGTTCCCGACTCCGGTGCTCTTCGATGTATTTGAACGCGGAACACTGTTTGCGCCAGCACCCCTCAAGCAACGACGTTCGCTCACGGAACACTACCGGAATGTCGTACGACTCCGCCTGAAGCCGTTTGAGCATCTCTTCTTGATCGTTTGTCCCTTTGAACCGGTTCGGTACCGCAGCCAATACGCCGACATTGATATCCAGCGTCTCCTCGAGGCCGGTAACGAGGTCTGCCAGTCCCTCGACGGACTGTTGGCCCTTCCCGCTCGGTTCGAACGGGATGACGAGGTTCCGCGTCGCGTGCAATGCGTTGTACAGTTTCACGTCCGCGGTCGCCGGCGGGTCGATGATGACAGTGTCGTACTCAGTCGGAACGCCCGCCTCTTTCAGCACCCGAAGGAGCTGTACGTTCGGGTTCCAGTTCTCACCGAAGTCCGCTGCTTCCTCCTCACGGCGCCGCAGGTGCTTCGAGAGCACTTCCAGAGAGTTGTGTGCAGGGAGGATATCGACGCCTTCGGACGTCTCGATGAGGTCGGCGAAGGGCCCGCGTGGCCGTTCGACGAGGTGTCGAACCAAGCTATCGGCCTCTGAGTCCGTTCGGTGGTCAGCGACGTCAAACAAGAACGATAGGCTTCCCTCCTGTGGGTCCATATCGATAGCCAGTACGTCGTGACCAGCACGGGCGTCGGCAACGGCGAGGTTCGCCGCCATCGTCGTCTTGCCGACACCGCCGGCCTCGCTGTACACGGTATAGGTCAGCATACCGTACCGGATACACTTCACAGATATAAAGATTAGTCAGACGGTATAGCTATATAGTATAGCCACAATTTTTCGAGAGAGACAGGGTTACTCGGCAAACAGTCCAACGAGCGTCTCGCGCATCTCCGCCCGGCGGTGAGAGCGGGCTTCGGATTCTGAGAGATAGTTGTCGAGAACGACTTGTGCAGACGCCGAGCCCTGCTCTGCTGCAACGTCTTCGAATCGTTCGGCGACCCGCCTGACAGCTGCGCCATACGTCGTATACCAGAACCGGCGCCCTGTCTTCGGCGTTGGCACGGCGTCATCGACGGTGACATCCGCGGTTTCGGCCACAGATTTGAACCGACGGCGAACCGATTCGGCACTCAGATGGCCAGCAGCGGCCTGAGAGGGGAAGAGATAGCCGTTCCAGTCATGGTGAGAAAGCGCCTCGAGACGGGCTTCTGTCGTCTCCAAGCCCGCTAGCAGGGCCACGGTCCCGGGACCGTTCTTCCGCTCGCCGTCGCCGAACTCTATGTACGGGTGTGAATCATCATCCGGTTCGAGATGGAGTTGCCGGATATGAAGCGATGCAACTTCACTCGGCCGAAGCCCCCAACCACAGCAGGCGACCACGATAAGACGGTCCCGCAGGTCAGTCGCCGCCGCATAGAGGCGCTTGACGGCACTTCTATCGAGTGCTTTGTTGTCCCAGGACGGCGTCTCATCCCACCCGAACCTGATTTCAAGGTCGGCCAGCGGGTTGTATGCAGCGTCTCCGAACATCACCAGATGCTTGTAGAACTGCCGCGTGTCCTGGACGTACTTTCTCCGTGACGCAAGCGTCGTCAGCGCCTCGTTCAGTTGATCCAATGCGTCGAACGTCGCAGCGACCCGATCCATCTCCGCTACGCGTTCATCGGGGTTTCCCAGCGCTGCGAGCAGGTCTTTCGTATCGTGGATATTGGTATATACTTTCGCGTAGCGCCGCAGAATCGACCGCCGTGTGTCGATTGTCGCGTCAGCACGCCCACGACGGGTATCCAGCTCAGCGAGGTAGTCTTCGATTGCCCGCTGTGTGTCGTCAGCGAGGAAATCGAAGGGACTCGCCGATCCCCCGGCTTCCGGTACCCCGATCTCGTCGTAGAACTGCCCCGGAGATAGGTCAAGACGGCGCTGAAGGTGTTTGACGAACCCCGGGAACTGGCCGTTCAACCACGCGTATGTTGGTGTTTCGGAGGCTGGGTTTAGGTCATCATCCTCCATCTCCGGTACAATGGTTTCACGATAGAACGCCTCGCAGTCCGTGAGGTCCATTGTTGAGTAGCGGATTTCAGTCATCGTATTGATTTTGCTCGAATTGACGGCAGTAACCGACAGACTGTATTTGTTGATGCATCTGAATCACGGGAATTCCGTGTGTAGCGTATTTCCATCGCATTACTAATAGCTTGTCTTGTGTTGTTTTCTCATTCGGAAACCCACAACAAGACAACTTACTGGGAAACAGGCGTCAGCGCGGATAAATCATATATCGCTATATCAAACTCTCGAGGACCAATAGCTGAGACTGGCAGTCTCAATGCATACGAAATGAGATTCAGGGGGAATCTTGGCTCAAATAACTGTTCAATCTGGATGCGTACTAAGAAATCGGACTACTCTCCACCCACTCAATGATGGGACGTTGTTCTACCCGTGGCTGTTCGTCAGTGTCTCGTCAACGGTCCGTAGCAGAAGCAGACCCGCGGCGAGAGTCGAGAGTATAATATACGCGATAATCATGTCTAAGGAGGGCTCGTCGAACCTCCAGCGAGCTGGACTGAATTGGAAGAACGCCAAAAGGAGTTGAAAAACCAGAACTTGACCGGCCCATTTGAGCGCAGGGAGGAGCCTCATTCTGTCTTGTCAGTGGATTCATCAGATATTAAATTTGGTGGCAACGTTCCTCCTCGAATTTGCGGGCTCGATTCTATACAGAGCGATTCAAGTCGGTGACATCGTGTGTGGAACTGATACCGATACACGTCCTGTAGCGATCACTCGGTTACTGACAGCGGTTGAGCGGGTGTCCGAGGTGCTGCTGTATAGCGTTTCGCTCGTTGGCGCATCGCTCCAAACGAACCACCACCGGTCGAATTCAACCATCCGCCGTTCGTCCTAGTTCAGATGGGCGCTGGAACCAATCGCCACAGTCTCATACTCTGTTGTGCGGAACTACGCTCGGATAGTCCGCTGGGGATTTCGAACGTCCGGCAGCGATACCGGTAGGACGGCGACGATAACGTAGCGGACGACAACACGGGCCGCGTAACGGGATTTTAACCGTCTCGCGTACGAACCCGACACTATGTCGGGTCGGCTGCCACTCGCGCTCGTGACAGTGGTGACGGTACTCGCACTCGTTGCCGGCGCGCCGGCGCTCGAGACCACCCCCGACGGAACTGACAGCAGCGGTGTCAGCACCGACCAGCAACGGCCCGAAGTGGGAACTCAGACACAGCAATCAACCGACAGCGGACATGTCATTTTCGCTACCATCGCCGTGCTCACTCTCATCGCCCTCGGGTACGCACTCAGGCAGTACGGCCGCGACGACGCCGTGGTCGCAACGCTGACGACCGTGGGACTGACCATCGCAGCCGCCGTCGTGGGCGTGCGGCGCTCGGGGGTCGTGGAGTCAATATCCATCGGCGGGGCCAACGGCTCTGCAGTCGACAGCGTCACGTCGACCCCGCTGTCCTCCGAATCACTGTGGGCCCTCGGGGCTGTCGGGTCGTTTGTGGTCGTAGCAGTTGCCGGAGTGGTCTACCTTCGAGGGACTGGCACCGAAACATGGCCGACTACAGACGACGATTCGGACGACGATGCGGGTGACGCGGCAGTCAGCCGGGCGGAACTTGGAGTTGCAGCGGGTCGCGCCGCCGACCATCTCGCCGTGGATGCCCCCTCGGAGAACGCGGTCTACCGGGCGTGGCGCGAGATGACCGAGGTACTGGACGTGCCGAACCCGGAGTCCAGCACCCCCGGTGAGTTCGCTGCGGTTGCCGAGCAGGCTGGAATGGAACCGGACGACGTGGCGACGCTGACCGACCTCTTCGAGGCGGTGCGGTACGGTGACAGCGAACCGACCGACGAACGAGAGCGCCGGGCCGAACAGGCGCTTCGCAACATTGAGCGAACGCACGGGAGCGAGTCGTGAGCCACCGCCGACGCCTCGCGCTCGCGCTGGGGACACTCACCGTCGTCGCCGGCGGCCTGCGTGTCACCGTGGGTAGCTTCGGTGCCTCGGCCCGCCCGGGGTTCGTCATCTTCATCGGCATCATCGGTGTCGGCCTCGCGCTGTACAGCGTCTACCGCCGAGTGCGACGGGCCACGACTGTCGCCGTTCTCGACGATACTTCGGGCCGGGACATCGCCGCGCCAGACGTCGACACCGACGGGTCTGAAACCGGCTCCACGCGGTTCGTGCAGTACCGCCGCCTCGCAGACGAGACGCGCTCACTCCTCGAACAGGCGCTGATCAGGGACGGCCAGGACAGTGCCACCGCCGAGACGGCCATCGATTCGGGCTCCTGGACGGACGACCCCGTCGCGGCCGCGGCGTTCGTCAGCGACCCGGGCCGGTCCAGACAACTCCGCGATCGACTCCGAGCGGGACTCGACGGCACCACCAGACTCGGATACCGCCTCGACCGCGCGGGGACGGCCCTCCGCGGTATATTGGGGCTGTCCGTCTCCGACGAGGCGCCCGTGGCGTCGCGGTCACCGACGCCGACGGGCGTCATCGAGACGGGCCGCTGGACTGGCTTCCGGGCAATTCCGCTAGCATTTGTCGGTGTCGGCATCGTCGCCCGACGGCCCGGGCTGGTACTGGCCGGCGCCGTCGCCGTGGTCGCGCTGGCGGTCGTCGCTGGGGCCCGTCCTCCCGAGCCCGACCTGTCAGTCACGCGTTCAATCGACGCCGAGACGCCGACACACGGCGATGAGGTAACCGTACGGCTGTGGATTCGAAACGATGGCGACCGGACGCTGCTAGACTGCCGCGTGGCCGACGGCGTCCCGGACACGCTGGCGGTCACCGGCGGCTCGCCGCAGTTGGCGACAGCGCTCCGCCCGGACGCAACGGCGGCCGTCGAGTATACGGTCCGCGCGACGCGGGGCGATCACCGGTTCGACGCGCCACACGCGGTCTTCGGTGACGCCCCAGGGGCGAGCGCACGGGTGACCGAGCCGGCCGTCACCGGCGACCGGACACTATCTGTCTCGCTTCCCTCGACCGACCTCGACGTTCCGGTCCGGTCGCGGACGACACAGCACCGCGGCCGTATCGCGGCCGACGAAGGCGGCGACGGTATAGCGTTCTACGCCACGCGTGACTACCGACCGGGCGACCCGCTTTCGCGTGTCGACTGGAACCGCTATGCGAGCACCCGCGAGCTATCGACGCTGGAGTTTCAGGAGGAGCGGGCCGCGACGGTTGTCGCGCTCGTCGACGTCCGCCCCGAAGCCTACCACGCCCCGACCGACCCAGATCTGGATACGACCGTCGACCGGTCGGTCCTGGCCGCACGCGGCGTCGTGGACGCCCGGCTCGACGCCGACGACCGGGTCGGACTGGCCACGCTCTCGGCCGACCGGCTGTACGTCCCGCCCAGCGGCGGCCAGGGCCACCGCAGTCGACTGGAGACGATACTCGCCGCGAACGACGCCCTGGGACCAACACCTACGACAACTGGTTTCTTGGTCAAGCCGACGTTCCGCTGGCTCCAGCGCGAACTGCCTAACGCGGCGCAGGTGGTCTGTTGCTCGCCGCTGACCGACGACGAGGTGGTCCGCATGGTGCAGTACCTATCCGCGTACGGGCACGCGGTGACGGTCCTCAGCCCAGAGCCGGGAATCCCTCCGACAGCGGCCGGAACCGTCGGTGCCGCGCGGCGCCTGTTCCGCAGCTCAACGCTTCGACGGCATGGCATCCCGGTCGTGGACTGGCGACACGACGAGTCGCTCGCGGCCGCGATCGAACGACACCGAGGGGAGTGGTCAGCGTGACTCCCGTCCGCCTCGTGGGTATCGCGGCCGTCGTCGCCGCGCTTTGCGGGACGCTCGCCGTCGTGACGACGCTCGGCGCACCGATTGCACTGCTCGGCGTCGTGCTGGTGGCACTTGGGGTTGTCCGGTCGGTCGGACGTGTCGTGACTGTCGGTGCAGTGACTCTCGCGGTCGCCGTCCTCATTGCCGGGACACCTGGTCACGACGGCCTCGCGCTACTCATCGCGACTGCGGCGCTGATACTCGCGTGGGACTTCGGGCACTACGCCGTCGCTCTCGACCACGGACTGACTGCCGACGCTCACACGCGGAGCGTGGAACTCGTCCGCGTTGCTGGGGGAACCCTCGTCGGGGCTGCCACCGTCGGCGTCCTCTCGGTCGTAACCGCCGCGGTCGCCGTGCCGCCCGTCGACACGTTGACTGCGGGCCTCCTCTTTGGCGGGTCCGTGCTGGCCATCTACGGCATGACTTAAACCGTCGGGACGGATACCCCATCCAGCACGTCGCGCTTGGGGACCTGTTCGGCGCGTTCGTCCGGCGTCAGGACGAGTCGGTGGGCCAGGACCGGTTGTGCGACCCGTTTGATGTCGTCAGGGGTGACGAACTCCCGGCCCTCGATGGCCGCTCTAGCCCGCACCGCTTCGAACAGGCGCTGGGTGCCACGTGGAGAGACGCCTACTTCGACGCTTCGCTCGTCGGGTATGCCGCCATGCAATGCAGGAGGCGATGCGTCTCCGGGCCGGCGGCCACACCGTCGAAGAACTCACGGACCGCCTTGCAGACGTGAAAGCGCAGATCCGCGACTAGGAGGCCGAATTCGATGGAGAATCACCAAACCAACTTCGCGGGACCCTCGCCGACGAGTCCCTTGATACCGATGAAGAAAATCGTCGCCGCGAGATAGCACGCGAGTGGGAACACCTCCAACGACGTATCCAAATCGTCGGGTTCGCAATCTAAGGATAGGACTTCCTTGCCCGACAAACGAATCTATTGAGGCCAGCAGCTAACAGATGTCGGCCCCGCGTTCAGGAAGCAATCCCAATGCGAATCTCTACGCGCAGCTGAGGCGTTAGTTATTTATATACGACTTCACCGCCTTGATACGAGGTATGCTGGGTGATCCGTTTGTAGTGATGAATATCATCGGTTTGCTCGCCTTCGCTATTGTCGGCTCCCTAAAGGGAGTAGAGGCTGATCTCGATCTCCTTGGGGTGGTCATTCTTGGAGTTATTACGGCGTTGGGCGGCGGAACTCTGCGAGATCTTCTCGTCCAACGTGTTCCGAACTCACTGCAGTCGTCAACAGATATGAGTCTCGCCCTCTTTGGAGTCGGTATCGCACTCATCGGCGTCTGGTATGTTGAAGATCTCGTGAACCACCCGCTTGTGACGGGCTCTGATGCGGTTGGGCTAGCGACGTTTGCCACGACGGGTGCACTTGTGGGACACTCAGCCGGCGTCTCGCCGTTCGGAATCGCTATCCTCGCGATGGTGACGGGCGTCGGAGGGGGGTCAATGGCGGACTTAGTTCGCGGGCGGATCCCCTTCGTGCTCGTGGAGGACTTCTATGCGACGTGCGCGCTCGCTGGTGGCGTAGTATTCTGGTTTTCCGTTTGGATCGGAGCGACTACTCAGAGCGGTGCGTTCGGGTGCGCCGCGACGACGCTCATGATGCGTCTACTCGCGATCCATCGCGGCTGGCATTTGCCGAAAATGAGCCGCGTACAGTCTCTGTGAGCACTGATAATTCATTCCCGACGTCATCATCTAAGTATACCGGCCCGAACGTAAACCCATGACGAGCATCGATGCAGCCGTGCTACACGGGCCGCGTGACCTGACAGTCGAGCGAGTCGACCTTGCTCCGCCGGAGGCCGACGAAGTCCGAGTCAAAATATGTGCGGCCGGCGTATGCCACACTGATTACGCCCGCTACGTGGGAGAAAGTAACGTCAGATACCCTGTCATCCTCGGTCACGAAGGTGCCGGTGTCGTCGAGGCAGTCGGTGAACGGGTTACCACAGTCGAGCCGGGTGACCGTGTCGTCCTCACGGTCATCACTCATTGCGGATCGTGTGCTGCCTGTGATCGGGGTAAACCGTTTCTCTGTGAGAACGACGGTCCCGTCCACGACGGGCGGCTGATTGACGGAACTCGGCGCCTATCGATCGATGGCGAACCAATCGACCACTTCTTCGCCCAGTCGTCGTTCGCGACGCGTGCGGTAGTCCCGGCGACGACGGCGATCTCGATACAGTCCGAAATACCGTTCGAAAGAATGGCACTACTGGGCTGTTGTGCTTCGACGGGCGTTGGATCGGTCCTATCGACAGCCACGGTCGAACCCGCCAGTTCTGTCGCCGTCTTCGGCTGTGGCGGGGTCGGAATGAGTGCGGTGCTTGGCGGGGTGACAGTCGGCGCGTCACCACTTGTTGCCGTCGACATGGCGACAAACAGACTCGAAATGGCCGCGGAACTCGGCGCCACGCACACTGTCGATCCGAGGTCGGCCGATGTGGTTGAACACGTCGTCGACCTGACTCACGGTGGCGCTGACTACACGTTCGAATGTTCGGGCAACCAACAGGCCGGGGAACAAGCGCTCGCAGCGACGAGGAAGGGTGGAACAGTCGTAATGGTTGGCGGAGGGGATCCGGAAAACTCCCTCTCCGTCCATCCAAATCGCGACCTGGTTCCGGGTGGGAAAACCATCGTTGGGAGTGTCGCCGGCTCGCTTCGCCCGCACGAAGACATCCCACGCTACGCCCGACTGTGCGCCGACGGACATCTCAACCTCGATGCACTGATTACACACCGATACGACCTTTCAAAACTCCCAAGCGCTTTCGAAACGATGGCAGCAGGGGCTGGGGTCCGGGGCGTTGTCACCTTCGACTAACCACTGTCTCGAGGGGTATAACCCGTCGTCTCTATAGCCGGGAGTCGCAACTAGACGCCTAACTCAGTAGTCGTGAATTGGATCGTCGTCGTCCGTGCAGGCTTGGATATAGCCAATCTTGTCGTAGACAATCCACTCCTCGACGTACTTCCAGACCCCGTCGACCTTCTGAATCAGACAGTTAGCAATCCCGAGGTTGTCCTCCATTGTTTTCCCGGTTGCAGGCCCGTATTCGGTCGGTCCGGTGTTTTCGGCGGTGATTGTCCGAACCATTGAGGTGTAGTAGCCGTCTTCGGGGTTCCCTTCCCAGATGACCTTTTCAATGTTCATCTCAGTCTCGGGAAACGCGTTCAGTCGGGTAAGTGTATCCTCGACGAGGGCTTCTGACCCTTGAATATCTCCGCCCGCTCCGTGGACGAGCACATCGTCGGCGTAGTAGTCGTAGATTTTGCCGACCAGTTTCTCGTCCCAGATTTCGTGAGTACTCTGTTCGATCATCCGCTCAACGTCTAGCTCGTCGGCTGTCTGCCAGTCTTCGGTCATACTGCCCCTCCCACCGGCCATACGGAGGTGTGGAGTTTATTATCTCTCATACCAGCTAGTCCTATATCATCAGTAGGCATTCTAACCATTGGTAGCTCCGAGTGCATCCGAATTGTCAACGTAGCCGTTTATAAAGATACCGCTCAATCAAACTTGATCAACTAGATATGTATCAGACATTTTATTATATAATCTGTGAAAACACAACACTTGACCATCAATTTGAACCGCAAATTATTTTGAGTTCTTTAGCAACTTTCTCGTAGACGCGCATTGCCTCGGTAAGATCTTCTTTGGCGAGCCCGACGTTCACTTGGTTCCGGATGCGAGCCTCGTGAACGAAATAGGTGTATTGATTCCGGAGTACTGCCTCGTAGAATGCGTCGACGACGTAATCAGTTGTCCCACCATTGGGTCTGGTCTCGTGACCAAGTATCCCGGTAACCGGATGCCCCGGAGGTCCAGCCCGTATTTGCGGTAATAGTTTTTCTTATAATTATTACTACGGTAAATATATTGATGAGGAATACGAGTGTCGGAAGAACTCGGTTAAGCCTCACCGGCAGCGCGTGATAGGTGAAGGAGATTGCCAGCCCTGAGTATCTAAAAGCCCCTGATATTTGGAGTGTCGATTTTTAACTTCCGGTCTGGTATATTTAGTGCGAAAGCGCCACGGCAGATTGCATGACCCTGGAACCGGTTAGAATATCTGGTCACTGATGCTGTTGACTGTACCTGTTTCGAGATGATTGCGACCCCGGGTCGCGAAATTCTATACAGAAGTACAGCTGACAGTATGACCGCGACAGCAGTCGACTGGATGGCTGGACGATTCGAACCTAAATGAATGAAACTTCCAACCGAAGTGACGGACTGCAACGTCTCGCTCCAACTAGCTGACCCCGCATGGCTTGCTGTACCGGTCGCAGTGTGTGTCGGAGTCGCTACGGCCCTCCTTGCACCGTTCCAGATGGACCAAGCAGTGATTCTCGGAATCACGGGCTTCTGTATCATCTTATGGATCGGAAACCCGGTTCCACCGTGGTTTACCGGACTGGTAGGCATCGGGCTGGTGGGTTTGACATCTTCCACCGAACTTGCCTTCAGTGGGTTCGCTAAGCCGGTGCTCTGGCTAATCGTGTTCGGACTGGTCGTAGGGGAAGGGATCAACCGGGGCGACCTTGCGACTGTCATTGAGCGCCGTATCGGCCAGTGGGTCGCCACCGATACCCCCGGCGGGATGCGGGATGGAGTTGAGGCTGGCGTCGATACCGTTCGGGTCTTCCGACGGTTGTTGATTGTCCTGTGTCTCGGGGGTCTGGTGTTTGCGCTGATGGTCCCTTCGTCGCTGGTCCGAGTCCTGGTCATGGCACCAATCCTCATCAAAACGGGACAAATCTTCGAATCTAAAACGGCGCGACTTGGAATCCTCTTCGGTCCGCTGTTTGCGACCTTCTACGGTGGGGTCGGAATCCTGACGGGGTTTCTCCCGAACGTCGTGATCGCTGGTGTTCTGGAATCGACCGCCGGCATATCCATCACCTGGAGCCGGTGGCTCGTCACGATGTTCCCGGTCATGGGTCTCGGCCGGATTTTGCTTATTATGGGTGTGATCTATCTTCTGTATCGGCCGGCTCCGGACTCGAAGGTGACAGTTGAGTCTCCAGCAGTAGGAACTGACCCAGCGGAAGTTCGCCGGACCGTCGCATTCTTGCTCGTTGGCGTGGCTCTCTGGTCAACCGACTTCCTCCACGGTCTCCATCCAGTATTCGGCGCGCTCGTGGTGGCCGCGCTCTTCCTAGCCCCGGGGATCGGGACTATCTCGTTTGACGTGATACGCGATATCGACTTCTCGATCATCTTTTTTGTTGGTGCGGTCTTCGCCATCTCTGCAGCCCTTTCGGAGACGGGTGTTTCCGACGTGGCCGCCCGGTCGCTCCTCGCGTTCGTCCCGACCAACGCCCCCCTTTCGATCACGCTACTCGCCGTGTTCGGGGTGACACTCGTTCTGGTGTTCCTCGTGGAAGGCGTCGCGACAGCAAGCATTCTCACGACAGTCCTCGTTTCCTTCGCCGCCGAGGCGGGCCTGCCGTTGGTACCCGTTGTCCAGGTCGAGGCGATGGCCCTCGGCAGTATCTTCTTTCCCTACCAGTCGGTTGTACTCGTCGTAATTCTTGACTACGACCTCGTCGAACCGCTTGAGCTCGTCAAGATCACCACGATCCTCTCTCTCGGGACAATATCGCTTTTGCTGCCCCTCCAGTTGCTGGTGTTCTGGCTCTTCTGACAATCCGAGATTTGTGGTTTTTGTGCGATTGAACGCAGATTCCTGCGTTAGAAGTACTGGCTGTCGTTCCGGATGCGCCCGAAGACGTCCACGCCGATCTGGTCCAACAGGTCGATCATGTCGATGAACACCCAGTTCTCGGCCAGCAGATCGTCCTCGCGCCGCCAGAAGTCCATCACGCGCATCGTGACGGATTCGCCGGTGGCTGGCAGCCCCAACCAGCCGTCGCCCGTGTGGGTCGCGTGGATACTCGGCCATCCCGTCGACGCACAGTATTTGCCCTCGGCAAACCGAGAGACGTGGTTAGCACCTTCACGGTCGGGGAAGGCTTCGAGGAAGGGGCCCTGGTGGAAGTCCTGGAAACCGTCGATGCCCCGGGTTGTCCCAGTACCGGCCGGGCCGTACCACATGAAGTCCTCGTGCCAGTACCGCTCCATGCCCAATTTCTCCAGATCCTCTTCGTCCTCGTATGAGTGTAGTCCATCGAAGATCATATCCTCAACGAGCTGGAGCGTTTGCTGAGATTCGGCCCCGTCCTGGTCGCCCAGCAGGACGCCGTCCTGTGTGGTCGGGCCGGGAATCACGACTTCGGGAGCGAGCGACGGGAAGAGCCGGTAGCCCGCCTGACGCAACACGTCCAGGATGTCGATCAGGAGTCGCGTCTCCGCGATTTTCCCGTCCTCGAACCGGTGGAACTCGCCGTAACGCAGCCATGTCGCGTGGCCCGTCGGCGGGACCTCCAGCCACTCGTTTTCGAACGTCCCGACGAGGTTCCCGGTCGCACAGACCCACTCCTCGCCTTCGAACTCCCCGCCGAACAGAATGTAATCGTTCTTTTCTAGGTCCGGGAACGCCGTCAGCAGCGGCTCCCAGAATTCGGATTCGATCGCTGCTCGTCCCTCAAGCCGGTCTATCGGAGCCGGGCCATGCCACTCGGCGTCCTCGTGGTAGTACTCCGCAATGACGTCTCTGACACTTTCTGGTGTCGTGTCACGGATAGTATGGGAGAACTCGTGGAGACGATTCTTATTCGTAGACCTATGTGTAGTCATGGGTTGCTATCAACAGTTGATTTTCCTTTGGAGGTTATAAAGATCAGGGGTTCAATGGATACCTGTTCGGAGACGACCGAGGCGAAATCGGTCGGAACCGAAGTGAGGACGATTGATCCGAGAGAACTGCCGACAGATTAGAAGTGCTGGCTGTCGTTCCGGATGCGCTCGAAGACGTCGACGCCGATCTGGTCCAACAGGTCGATCATGTCGATGAACACCCAGTTCTCGGCCAGTAGCTCACCCTCCCGACGCCAGACGTCGATGACGCGCATATCTACAGCGTTGCCCGTTGCTGGAAGTCCCAACCACCCATCCCCAAGGTGCGTGCCGACGACGGCTGGCCAGCCCGTTGACGCACAGTAGTTTCCTTCGGCAAGACGTGCGTCGTGATAGCCGACCTCTCGGTCGGGGAAGGCGTCGAGGAAGGGGCCCTGGTGGAAGTCCTGGAAACCGTCGATTCCACGGGTCGTTCCGATGCCCGCCGGACCGTACCATCCGAAATCCTCGTGCCAGTACTCCGCCATGCCCATCCCGTCGAGGCCCGCTTCCTCGTACGAGTTCAGTCCGTCGAAGAGCATTCCCTCGACCAAGTCCATGGTCTTCGCGGATTCGGCCACGTCCTGCTCGTCCAGCAGGACGCCGTCCTGCGTGGTCGGGCCAGGAATCACGACTTCGGGGGCCAACGACGGGAAGAGGGTATAGCCGGCCTGGCGTAAGACGTCTAGGATGTCGATCAGGAGTCGCGTCTCTGCGATTTTCCCGTCTTCGAACCGGTGGAACTCGCCGTAACGCAGCCATGTCGCATGGCCCGTCGGCGGGACCTCCAGCCACTCGTTTTCGAACGTCCCGACGAGATTCCCGGTCGCACAGACCCACTCCTCGCCTTCGAACTCCCCGCCGAACAGGATGTAATCGTTCTTTTCTAGGTCCGGGAACGCCGTCAGCAGCGGCTTCCAGAGTTCGGATTCGATCGCTGCTCGTCCCTCAAGCCGGTCTATCGGAGCCGGGCCGTGAAAGATGGTATCGTCGCGGTAGTGCTCGGCGAGCAGGTCTCCGACCGACTCGGGCGTGGCGTCCCGAATGGATTCGGAAAACTCGTGGACCGATTGCTTATACTCTGCTCTACGTGTGCTCATTGGACTCACCCATGTATCGAGGCTGGGTACCAACCGAAAAAACCCTACCGGTGTTGCGCTCCCGCCGCCACAGAGACGTCGGTCTCCGAGTCGTGTCCCCCGCGCCGGTTGACTGTCGACCCATCAGAAATACTGGCTGTCGTTCCGGATGCGCCCGAAGACGTCGACGCCGATCTGGTCCAGCAGGTCAATCATGTCGATGAACACCCAGTTCTCTGCCAGCCGATCCTCCTCGCGGCGCCAGAAGTCCATCACCCGCATGGTGACGTCTTCGCCGGTCGCTGGTAACCCTAGCCAGCCGTCGCCCGTGTGAGTGGCAAACATACTCGGCCAGCCATGCCAGGCTGCGTAGGTGTCCTCGGCGAACCGGACGTCGTCCTCGTCGGACCAGCGATCCGGGAACGCTTCGAGGAAGGGCCCCTGGTGGTACTCCTGAAAACCGTCGATTCCGCGAGTCGTGCCGATGCCGGCCGGCCCGTACCACATGAAGTCCTCGTGCCAGTACTCGTCGAGCCCCATACCGTAGAGTCCTTCCTCCTCGAAGGAGCCCAGCCCCTCGAAGATCATGTCCTCAACGAGCTGGAGGGTCTGTTCGGACTCCGTGGGGTCCCGGTCGTCCAGCATGACGCCGTCGTGGGTCGCGGGGCCGGGAATCGTGATCTCTGGAGCCAGCGACGGGAAGAGGGTATAGCCGGCCTGGCGTAAGACGTCCAGCATGTCGATCTGCAGTCGCGTCTCGGCGATCTGGCCGTCTTCGAAGCGGTGGAACTCGCCGAACCGGAGGAAAGTCGCCTGCTCTGTCGGAGGGATGTCGAGCCACTCGTGTTCAAAGGTGCCGACGAGGTCGCCGGTCGCGGCGACCCACTCCTCACCGTCGCACTCGTTGCCCAGCAGGATGTAGTCGTTTCGCTGGAGGTCAGGAAATGCCGTGAGCAGCGGCTCCCAAAGCCCTTGGGCGATCGCCTCGGTTCCCTCGCAGTCGTCCATCGGTGCGGGACACCGCACGACGGCGTCGTCCTGGTAATGCTCGGAGATGAACTCCTCGACAGTCTCCGGTGTCGTGTCGTGAACGGTCTGTGAGAGCGCGTGAATGCGCTCCTTGTCAGTGATTGTGGACATCGTGTACGTCCAATAATCAATTCTTCACCCGGGGGGTACCTAAATCATATGTTCGGATGGCGAGACGCCGCCGGACTGACGGTATATATTTATATGCGGCCCGACTTGCACCGTCTATGGCTGACAGCTCACCGGTCGTCAGAGAACTCGATATCGGGAATACCGTCTACGACATCACTTGGCAGGCAGCCGACGAGGGGCCCGACATCACCAAAGGCGAGCGCCACCGAACCTACTTCTTCGACCTGCCCGGCGACGTGCCGACGCTGGTCGACACCTGCTTCCAGAACCGCGTCGAGTACCTCTTTGAGGGGATCGAACAGATCGGCGTCGAACCAGAGCGTCTGCTCATCTCCCACCGACACCTGGACCACGTCGGTGCCTTCGAAGCGGTCGTCGACCGCTATGACCCCGAGACGTGGGTCCACGAAGCCGACAACGTCACTGAAATAGACGACTACGGCATCGACATCCAGACAGAGCCCGACCACCTCTTTACCGGTGGCGAGACCATCGGCCGCTGGGAGGTCGTCCACGTCCCCGGTCACTCGCCGGGTAACTCCGTGTTCGTCGACGAGGAGGCCGGCATCGCCCACATGGCCGACACCGTCTGTGGCTCGGACCGGCGCGGGCTCCCGAAGGGCTACCTGTTGCATCCGCCCCAAGCCACCCACACGAACCAGCCCCCCGAGTCGGCAGTCGCGGCAGAGAAGAACCTGGAGCGCCTGCTCGACTACGAGTTCGAGGTGGCCTTGCTCAACCACGGCAGCCCGGTGTTCGAGAACGCGAGCGAAAAGCTCGAACGCTACGTCAACTTCGAGTCGAATTTCAGCGGCCCCGGCCAGTCCATCCACGCGAACGACCGCAACACCATCGAGGCCGACGCTCTGTACAGCCGCCTCGACGAAGAGTAGTTACTCGTCCGCCGACTCGACTCTGTCTTCCAGTTCGTCCTCGAACATCTTGACGACGGCGCCGACGTCTTCCTCGCCGAACCCTTCGTCACTGGCCTGGGTATACAGCCGGTGGACCAGCCCACCCATCACCATCGGGAAGTCCTCCGCGTCGGCCATGTCGACGGCCAGCCCGATGTCTTTGCGGGCGAAGTCGACTGTAAAGCCCGCATCGAAGTCCCGGTCGAGCACGCGGGGCATTCGGCTCTCGAAGGCCACCGACGTCGCCGAGGCGTTGCCCAAAATGTCCCAGAGGCGTTCGCCGTCGATGCCGTATCGGGCGCCCAGCGCGACCGTCTCCATCGCGAGCATGAGATTGCCCATCGACATCGTGTTGTTGAGTAATTTCATCGCGTGGCCCGCGCCCGAGTCACCCGCGTAGTGCTTCTCTGCACAGAGTGCCCCCAGTACGGCCTGTGCGGAGTCGGACTCGTAGATCTCCTCGGGGCCGCCGACCAGGCCAGTAAGGGTTCCTTCCCTGGAGTTTTCGGGCCCGCCCGTGATCGGGGCGTCCAGAATCTCAGCGGGCGTCTCGGCGACCGCCTCTGCCAGCACTTCCGTGGTCGGCGGCGCGATGGTACTCATCTCCAAGAAGATGGTTTCGACGGACTCGTGGGCCAGGCCGCCCTCGCCGGTGTAGGCGTCCTCGACGATATCGGAGTTGGGAAGGCTCGTTATCGTCACGTCGGCCTCCCGGGCTACGTCGCGTGCGGTGTCAGTGACGGTGCCGCCGTAGTCGGAGAACGCTTCGCGCGCCTCGGGCACGATATCGTGCCCGTAGACGGTAAAACCCTCGTCAAGCAGGTGCTTTGCCATGTTGCCGCCCATCTTGCCGAGTCCGACGACTCCTGCAGTTGTTTCGACCATACGCGAACGTCCAGCCAGCAGCTATTATAATTAACGACCGGGGTTCAGGTGTCGGTGAGAGAAACGAGGAGTCGGCGGGTACGAACGGTCCTCCGGGGGGCTGGGAAACCGCAAATCGGTTCTAGTCGAAGTTGTGATAGACGGATTTCAGCTGGGTGTATTTGAACGCGCCGTGCTTCCCGTCCTCGCCGCCCAGGCCCGACTCGTTCCAGCCGATGTGGTGGCCCTGCTGGGCACCGCCGCTGCCGTTGACGAACGTCTCGCCGAAGTCCAGGTCGTGGACAATCTGCATGGCGTCGCTGTAGCTGTTGGAGAATACGTACGAGGAGAGGCCGTACCGGGAATCGTTGGCGTACTCGACGGCCTGCTCGACGGATTCGACCTCGACGATGGGGGCGACGGGACCGAACACCTCATCGTGGATGACGTCCATCGACTGGTCGACGTTCGTCAGGACAGTGGGCTGGACCCAGTAGCCCGACTCTGCGGGCGGGTCCTCGATATCGATGCCGCCGGTGGCGACCTCGGCGCCCTGTTCGAGCGCCCCCTCGATGGCGGCGTGGGTCTTGTCTAGCTCACCCTGGCTGATCTGTGGACCCATATCGGGGTCGGCCATCGGGTCGCCGAACTCTACGTCGGCCATCGCGTCGACGAACTCGGACTCGAACTCCGCGGACACGTCCTCGTGGACGTAGATGCGCTCGACACAGGTACAGACCTGACCGGCGTTGATGGTACGGGAGCCGACGATGTGTTCAACGGCGCTGTCGATGTCGGCGTCCGCGGTGACGATGGCCGGGGCCTTGCCGCCCAGTTCCAGCGCCACCTGGGTCAGGTCGTCGGCCGCGTCGCGCATGATCGCCTTCCCGGTGTCGACGTTTCCGGTCATGGTGACGTAGTCGACCGCTTCGTCTTTGACCAGGCCCGCGCCGACGCGGCCGCCCCCAGTGACAACGTTGAGCACGCCATCCGGGAGGTCGAGCTCGCGCTGGATGACGTCCATGAGAGCGAGCGTCGTCAGCGGCGTGAGTTCGCTGGGCTTGATGACAGCAGTGTTGCCGGCCACCAGCGCGGGCGCGAACTTCCGGACGAACACCGAGATGGGGAAATTCCAGGGGATGATGCCCGCGACGACGCCGTAGGGCTTCCGCAGGAGGTCGATCTCTTGGCGGCGCGTGCTCCCCGGTACCACGTCGCCCTCGATACGGCGGTCCCACTCGGCGTTGTAGCGGGCGATGTCGGCGGAGGCTTCGATCTCGTATTTAGCGATGGAGATGGTCTTACCCTGCTCTGCGACGAGCGTCTCGGCCAGATCGTCGGCCTGGGCCTCGATCACGTCGGCGACCTCCCGGAGCAGGTCGCCCCGTTCCTTTGCCGGGCGGGCCGCCCAGTCGTCCTGTGCCGCGCGGGCCGCGGCGGTCGCGCGCTTGAGTTCCTCGTCGGTCGCGCTCGGAACTTCCGCGATGGTCTCCTCGGTCGTCGGGTTGATCACCGGAATCGCTTCGTCGCCCTCGGATTCGTGCCACTCCCCATCGATGTAGAGGGGGGTGACGCTCGGGTCTACTGCCATACTACCTGTATATCTGAACGCGTAGATAAATATCTGGCCGTCGTCCGTAGATCCCCTTCGGTCGGTTCCCACTCACTCCGTCCAGTTGCAGTCGTGTTCGCACCCCATCGCTCCGTCGACCGCACACTGTCCCGCGGACCTGTGTCGGTGCACCGCCGGAACGGTGTCGAATCACCGTCGGATCGGTGTCGGGTCAGCGCTGGATCGACGCCGGGTGCGCGTCCAACCGTTCGAAGACGTCGACGCCCAACTGATCCAGCAGGTCGATCATATCGATGAACACCCAGTTCTCCCTCAGTAGATGGCCCTCGCGGCGCCAGAGATCGATAACACGGAAGGTGACTGTCTCCCCCGTCGCGGGGAGGCCCATCAGGCCGTCCCCAAGGTGCGTCGCCTCGCCGCTCGGCCACGCCGTCCACGCACAGTAGTCGTCCTGGGCCACTCGGACGGCGTCCCCGCCGGTGCCGCGGTCGGGGAACGCTTTCAGCCACGGCCCCTGGTGGAACTCTTGGAAGCCGTCGATGCCGCGGGTGGTGCCGATACCGGCTGGCCCGTACCACATGAAGTCCTCGTGCCAGTACTCCTCCATCCGCATGCTGTCCAGGTCCTCGCCGTCGTACGCCCCCAGCCCGTCGAATATCATGTCCTCCACCAGTCGGAGGGTCTGCTCGGTTCCGTCGTCGCTCCCGTCGTCGAGCACGACGCCGTCCCTCGTCGACGGCCCCGGTGTGACGACTTCGGGCGCGAGCGACGGGACGGCGCGATAGCCGGCCTGCCGGAGGACGTCGAGCACGTCGAACAGTACCCGCGTCTCGGCAATCCGACCGTCCACCACCCGGTAGAGCGCCCCGTACTGTATCCAGGTGGCGTGACCGGTCGCGGGGATACCCAGCCACTCCGCCTCGAAGGTACCCACAAACCGCCCGGCGGCGGCGACCCACTCCTCGCCCTCGAACGTCCCACCGAAGAGCATGTAGTCCGTCCGTTCCAGGTCCGGGAAGGCGGTGAGGAGCGGCTCCCAGAACCCCTCCCGGACGGCCCGCCGACCCGACAACTCACCGACCGGGGCCGGACCGTACCACTCGACGTTGGGGTGGTAGTACTCCTCGGTGAACGTCGGGAGCGTCCCGTGGGTCGTCCCGTTGATCGACTGTGCGAACTCGTGGATACGTCGCGTCGGTCGTACGCTTGCCATGGTACTTACCCTCGTTCCGGTTCGGACGCTTCGATTAAAAAGCTGTCTGGCGGGGAGTTAGAGGTCAGCGGCGGCGGCGCGGAAGCCGACCAGACGACCGATGATCAGCACGAGCACGAGCACCAGCAGGATCTGGATCGTCGCTGTCGCCGCGATGAGCGGCGAGGAGTCGTACTGGAGGAAGGTGAAGATCTCGACGGGGAGCGTCGTGGTGTTTCGTCCGGAGAGGAACAGCGAGATGACCGAGTCGGTAAAGGAGAGGATGAACGCGAGCAGGAACCCGGAGACGACTCCGCTCCGAATCAGCGGCAGCGTCACCTTGGTGAACGTCTGGAACCGCGAGGCCCCGAGGTTCCGGGCCGCTTCTTCGAGTTCGTCATCGAGCGACTGGAGCGCGGTCATCGACGTGAGGAACGTGTACGGGATGGTGATTACGACGTGGCCGACGACGATCTTGATGAACTGTGGGATAAATGTGAATGCGTTGGCGTCGAGCACGATCAGGATCGAGAGCGCGATGATCGCCGGCGGGATGATCAACGGCAAGATGAAGTACATCACGGCCTCGTTCTCAAAGGGGATCTCGCGCCGTGCAACGACGTACGCCGCACTCACGCCGAGAATCGTCGCTACCAGCCCCGCCGCGAGGGCGATGGGCAGGCTCACGAAAAAGAACGCCTCGAAGAACGAGCTCGCGAAGAACTCGTTGAACCAGCGGAAGGAGATTCCTTTGGGCGGGAACGCCTGCGACTCGGTCGGGCTGAACGAGATCGCCACGACGAACACTATCGGCAACACCAGCACGCCGAAGCCGAGCGACAGCAGTCCGTAGTACAGCATTCGACCGACGGCGACTGCCGCGGGCGAGAGCGACCGCGAGTTGCGCCCGGTCAACAGCGTCATCAGTCCCATTCTTCCACCCCCATCCGGTCACGAATGACCTTGAAGTAGATGTACACCAGTGCAGTGGTCGACAGCGTGAGCACAGTCCCGATGGCACTCGCGAATGGCCAGTTACCCCCGGAGATGGCCTGGTCGTATATCAGCAGGCCCATCGTCAGGTCGGTACGGCCACCCAGCAGGTCGGGCGTGACGATGGAGTTCATCGTGAGGACGAAGACGAATATCGTGCCGGTGACCAGCCCAGGCAGACTCAGGCGGAACGTGATCTTGAAGAACGCCTCAAGTCTGTTCGCCCCAAGGTTGCGCGCGGCCATCACCAGCGAGTCCGGGATATCCTCCACCGAGGAGTACACCGGAAGGACGACCAGCGGCAGGTAGACGCCCACGAGACCGATGGTGACAGACATGGTGTTACCCAGCAGTTGGAGTTTCGTCCCCAGGACCGCTTGCAGGATATTGTTGATGATACCGTTGGTCGAGAAGAGGACGATCCACCCGTAGATTCGGACGACGGTCCCGACCATCAGCGGCAGGAACACGGCGAACAGCGCGAGTTGTCGCCGCATCGGCGTCGTGCGGGCGATAAAGTACCCTACCGGGTAGCCGACGAGAATGCAGGCGGCCGAGACGATGAGCGATAGCTTGATCGTGTACCAGAGCAGCCCGCGGTAGAAGGAGTCGAACAGGAGCTTCTCGTAGTGCGAGAGAGTGAATGTCCACTCGATGATCCGTGTCGGACTGTACGTGAAGAAGCTGATATAGACCGCATACAGGATAGGGACAATCAGGAACACCAGCAGGTACGCCGCTGTGGGGATCGCTGGCAGGTAGTCGTCCAGTCGGTCCCTGACCGATTCCGACCCGGTGAGGCGGGTATAGAGGTCGTCAGTCGTCTCCGTTATTCCGCTAATCATCTCAGGCCTCCACGAGGCCGTAGTGATCGAAGTGCACTGTTACTGTCTCGCCCTCGCTGTACTGTGGCGCACCGAGGTCGGTCACCAGAAACTCGGTGCCCGCCACTTCGACCTGATACTCGGTGACCGAACCGAGGTGGACCGTGCTCTTAATCGTCCCTTCGAACGATTCTCCCTCTCCCCCGTCCTCGTCGAGCAAGATGTCTTCGGGGCGGATGTAGAGAACGCCCGGAGCGTTGTCTTCAGGGACGTCAGTGAATGGGAGCGAAAAGGCTCCCGAGTCGTCCTGGAAGCTCGCCGTGCCGTTCGACCGGTCGATAGTGCCCTCGAGGAAGTTCGAGTCACCGACGAAGTCGGCACAGAACGAGGACTGTGGCTCGCTGTAGATCTCCGAAGGTGGGGCACACCGAACCTTCTTACCCTCGTGGAGAACCAGCACGCGGTCCGACAGCGTGAGCGCTTCGCGCTGGTTGTGGGTAACGTAGATGGACGTGATGCCCAGTCGATCGTGCAAGTCCCTGATCTCGCGACGCATCTTCTCACGCAACTGGCGGTCGAGGTCCGACAACGGCTCGTCGTAGAGCAACAGATCCGGTTCGAGTACCAGCACACGAGCGAGTGCGACCCGTTGCTGTTCACCGCCACTGAGGTTCTGTATATTACGGTCTTCGTACCCCGGAAGCGAGACGATCTCGAGGATCTCCTCGATGCGCGACTCAAGCTCCGACTCGCTCAGGTTCTCGCGGTGGCGGAGTCCGAACGCGACGTTGTCGAACACGGACATGTGCGGGAATAGCGCCAGTCGCTGAAACACGAGCCCCATGTTCCTGTCCTCCGGTGGGAGGCCAAGCATCTCTTCGTCGGCCACCATGATGCTTCCTCCCTCTGGGTCGACAAAGCCCGCGATGGACTTCAGCATCGTCGTCTTCCCCGATCCGGACGGGCCTAATATCGATACGAATTCGCCGTCTTCAATGTCTATCGAAACGTCGTTGACGGCAACGACGTCGTCGTATTCTTTTCGAAGGTTTGTTATACTGACAGACGCCATTTACGGTTTCTATCGGGTAATTGTGATATTGGTATTTATACTTTGTGGAGAGTAGTCACGGTTGCTGCTGACACGCAGCGTAGTCATTGTCCGTGAAGCCTTCTGCAGAACGTCTCCACACCTATGGCGAGAAATCCACCAAAGGGTGAAGGTATCTTATCGAGGTGGGCGTTCGACCTGCCAATACGCTGATTATGCAGCCGTGTTATCCGCCGGCGAGGACCTTCCGGAACTTCTCGCCGTCCGCGTTCGACTGTTTGGCAGCCTGCACCCAGTCGATACCGACGTTGTAGCGCTCGATCTGCTCGTCGCTCGGGTTCATCATCGGGTGGTTCTCCTTGGCTTCGTCAGAGATGTACTCCGAGGCGCCAGGTGCGCAGGGCGGGTAGCCCATCACTTCAGCGAACGTGGCCTGTACCTCGGGGTGGAGACAGCCACGGGCGTACTCGTCGGCAACCGCCTTGTGAGCGTCGCTGACGTGCTTCGTAATCGGGTAGCCCCAGAAGTCAAGCGGGGCACCGGCTTCGGGCACGGTGAACTCCATGTCGAGTCCCTCGTCGAGTTCGAGGTTCTCCGTACGGGCCGAGAGGAACGGGGCGACGACCATGTCACCGTTCTGGAAGAGCTTCAGCGCCTGGTCGATCTGGTCGAAGATGACCGGGTCCGTCACTTCGACGAACTCGCGCATCCACTCGAGACCAGGTTCAATGTTGTCGAGGGTGCCACCCTCTTTCTTGTTGATAACGTAGAAGTACTTCGAGCCAGCGTTCGCCCACGGCTCGAAGCCGACCTTCCCCTTGAGGTCGGGGTCGATGAGGTCGTCCCACGTCTCGAAGGTTTTGTCTGTCATGTCGGTTCGCGCCGCGATACCACGGGGGAATGCGACCGTCCCGCCCATGTACTCGTTCTTGTATGCGTCCGGGATGTCGTCGAAGCCTTCGATGTCGGTCTGTTTCCGGATGGCATCAATCTCACCGAGGATCGCGGCTCGCTGGCCGTCGAGTTCGATGGCGTCGTACGCCGGCTGCTCCGGACTCCGCTGCAGTTCGGAAAAATACTGGTTCGATGCGGCGGACGTGTACTCGACCTTGTGCTTTGTATCCCACGCAATCTCGCCGTTCTTGAACGGTTCGGTGAACGCCTTCCGTCGGTTCTCCCCCCAGCTACCCCCTCCTCCGGCGACGCGCAGCGCGACGTCGCTCCCGCTGCTGGAACTCCCGTCCGACGAGTCGCTGCCACTGCCCCCATCACTAGACGAGGTACCGCTGTTGGTCGACGAACTCCCACCATCACCGCCATCGCTGCCTGAACATCCCGCGAGACCGGCAACGCCGGTACCCACGCCGAGCGACTTGATTACTTTCCGTCTGGTCACAGGGCTGTCAGAGAGTCCCATGGAGCCTAAGTGTTCTTCATCACACTTGAAACTTTTGGACACTGAGTACAATTCCACCTCGATTCCCGCAGGCTCTGATAAACTTCCCGCGCACCACCGACGCACAGACCGTTTTCGCGTGTTCAAGCATACTGAATTAGTATAGATAAGGATAGGACAATAGAAACACTGTTGTGGGGCGTTCTCGTATGGGTTGATATGGCACAGAGCGACAACGTGCTCAAATCGGTCGATACGGTGTTCAAGATAATTAAACATCTCGAAACCCGGGGTGGGACAACGGTGACAGAACTGGCTTCGGAGCGGGAGATGCCAAAAAGCACTGCACAGGTGTATCTGAACACACTCCACGCCAACGGGCTTGTCGTGAAAGATGATGGCGAGTACAAGATCGGTCTGCGGTTTCTAAAGTACGGGATGCATGCACTGTGGAACCAGCAGGTCTTCCCCCGGGTCCGAGACAAGGTGGACGAGCTCGCCGAATCAACCGGAGAACTGGCCTCCTGTTTCGTGGAGGAGCGCGGCGACGCGGTCTATATCTACGGGACGGAAGGGTCACAAGCGATCCGGACCGATCTCTCGATCGGCGACCGATCGGGGCTCCACTGTACTGCGAGTGGGAAGGCGATTCTCGCTAACCTCCCCCAGCAACGAATCGACACCCTGCTAGACGTCGAATCGTTCCAGGCACTGACCGACCAGACTATTGTCGAACCGGAAACGTTGCGGGACGAACTGGAAACCATTCGTGAACGGGGTTTCGCCTACTCCCATCAAGAATCCGTCAAAGGGATGCGCGCCGTCGCAGCACCAATTTCCATTGAGGACCACGTTGTCGGGTCGATAAGTCTCGCAGGCCCCGCAAACCGGTTCGTCGGGGATCGTTTCGAGCGTGAACTGCCTGAAATCGTCACAGGCGCCGCCAACGAGATGGAACTCAAACTCACGTACTCCGAGAGTGGACTCTGACACCCTAGTATCCATATTCTGGCACGATTATCTACTGTGGCGCTCTTGGATGCTCACATAACATGTGTACTGCTGTTATGATATATCATGAACGGATCCCAACCGCCCACTGAGCTGATACTAACAAGCGTACGGCTGTTATCTATCTTGCCGAAAAGGCTAGCTCGCGGCCACAGACAACACCCTCTCCCACAGGGTAGTGCAATCTGTTTACTACTATTGAACAATATCGCAATCGCATCTGTTCGAACGAGTCAGTTCAGTGAAAGACGTGGTGAGAATAGCTATTGCAACAGTGTCACTCACTCTCACAGACTGTTTACTATGGTTAAACGAGCAAGCGGCGGTGATCGAGCCGCATCGGACTCGATTCGCCGGGAGGAAGCCTCGGGCGCGGTTGTCCGAGCAGCCCGCTGTCTGGGGGTCGGACGGGCAACATACCAAAAATTTATATAAGTAGAGTTTAATCACGGGTTTATGGCAGGTCAAAGCCTACAGGCCGCTCTAGATGTAGCCGAGAGTCCAGTCGATATGTTGCAACAGGCTGGTGGTCGCTGGGTCTGGCCCAGAGAGGTCAAACGAGAGTACTCCAATTGGATGGATGAACTCCGTGCAGTGCGTGAGTCCTGTGTGCTCGCGGACCTCTCACACCACCAGATGGATCAGATCATCGAGGGGCCCGATGCTATCGACGCGCTCGAGGATCTTTGTACTAACAGTTTCGACGGCTTCGACGTGGGCAAGGCCAAGCAGGCCGTCATGTGCAACCACGACGGGAAGTATATCGGCGACGGCGTGCTCCAACACATCGAGGAGAACCGTTTCGTCATGAGCGGGAAGGTTCCTGCGGCCCACTGGCTTGCCTACAACCTCGAGACAGAAGACTACGAGGCGACCGAAACGATCTATCCCAAGTCCTCGAAGAACCCGGACGATCCCCACTTCTTCACGTTTCAGGTCCAGGGCCCGAACGCTCTGAACGTTGTCGAGGAGGCAACCGAGGAGCCCCTGCCGGACATCCCGTTTTTCAACTTCGACTGGGTGACCATCGCGGGCCACAACGTGCGAGCGCTCCGGCACGGTATGGCGGGTGAACCGGGCTTCGAGTTCCAGGGTCCTTTCGAGTACGGCGAGGAGATCATGGACGCCCTGCTCGAAGCCGGCGCGGACCACGGCATCAAACGGCTGGGTACACGGGCCTACGAACCGCTGAGCGTCAAACTCGGCTGGGTGACGACCTACGTGCCCGCCATCTACACCGGTGAAGAGATGCGCGACTACCGCGAGTGGCTGCCCGCCGACAGCTACGAGGGCACCTACTCGGTCGCGGGCAGCTTCGAATCGGACGACATCAGCGACTACTACGTCAGCCCGGTCGATATCGGCTACACCCACATGATCAGCTTCGACCACGACTTCGTCGGCCGCGAGACCCTCGAAGACGAAGTCGAGAACCCGCGTCAGAAGCGGGTCACGCTGGTCTGGGACGACGAGGACGTGATCGAAATCTTCGCGTCGCTGTTCCAGGATGGGGACCTCTACAAGGTGATGGACCTGCCCCGGGACCGCTGGGGTGCCCAGCACGACCAGGTGCTCATCGACGGCGAACTGGTCGGCCAGTCCAAGAGCTTCGCCTACTCCTACGAGGACCGGGAGATGATCTCGCTGTGTTCGATCGACATCGAACACGCCGAACCCGGCACCGAGGTGACGCTGGTCTGGGGCGAACCCGGCGCATCCTCGAACCCGCTGGTCGAACCCCACGCACAGAAAGAGATCAGCGCGACCGTCGCGCCCAGCCCGTATCTCGAAGACGCCCGATAGCGCGGTCCTCCCTCTCCCGTTCTCGGTGGACATCCGCGCCCGGATTCCGGGCGCACTCGAAAAAGTCGGAGAGCGTAGTGTCCCGGAGCGCTATCAGTATCTGACCCGCTCGGTCGACTCGATGGCGCCGATCCACTGCCGGTCTTTCAGGTCACCCTCCTGCCAGGCAACGGGCTCCCAGTGGGGATCGAGCGTGAGGTAGCTCCCGGTGTTGAACTCGATTCGGTGGCCGCTCACGGGGTCGCGGGTGTAACAGAACTCGCCCCGGGAGATGGCGTGTTGCCCGATGCCGTCGGTCGGGAACCCCAGTTCGTTCATCACGTCGTGGGCGGCAAACAGGTCGTTGGCCGAGGTCACGTCGTAGGCGACGTGGTGGACGGCGGGGTCGTCGGTCTCGGTGGTCGACTGGACGACCGCCAGGTCGATTTTCACTTCACACGCGCTGAGGAAGGTGCCCCAGCGCTCCCCGTCGGCGTCGTCCCAGAACTCCTGGACCTGAAATCCGAGGTTCTCCTGGAGCCACTCGGCACACCCCAGGCCGTCGGGGTCCCAGATCTGGAGGTGGTCGATGCGGTTGGGCGCGATGGGGTTGTCGCCCGACGGATCGTAGACCCGGTTTTTCAGCTTCGAGTCCCGTTCGGCGGGCGGGTCGGGCTTTTCCATCTCGCCGTAGAGTTCGAACCGGTGGCCCTCGGGCACGTCGAACCGAATCGCCTCGCCCTGGCCCGGTTCGGCGTCGTCGTCGACCCAGGTGACGTCCAACCCCTGGGTCTCGAACTGCTCGGCGTACTCGCCGACGTGTTCGGGTTCGGCCGTCTGCCAGCCGACGTGGTCGATGCCCGGTTCCTCGGCCTCGGTGAGGCTCATGGAGTGGTGATCCCACTCGTCAACCGCACGCAGATAGACCGTGTCCCCGGTGCGCTCGGTGATTTCGAGGCCCGCGGCGTCCCGAAAGAATTCCAGCGATGCGTCCAAGTCCGGCGTCTCTAGGGCGACGTGCCCCAGTCTTGCAACTTCGGGTGACATCGTTTGACAGTGGTGTGCCATCCACAATAAATCGCCCGGAAAAAGGGATTCGGGAAACTGTGGAGGCGATGACCGACTGCCGTGGTCTGGAACAGTTCCCCAGATGACTAGAGGTGATCCGTCCTCACTCGCCGCGGATCGTGTCGAGTCGGGCACCGAGCGTGTCGGTAATCGAACTCAGGTCGCCCCCGACCCGGAGGATCTGGTAGCCCTCTTGCTCGGCCTCCGCGATAGCCTCGGGATCGTTCCGGATGCCGCCCAGGGGAACGCCGGCCTCGCGGGCGGCAGCCTCGATCTCTTCGATCTGGGCGGTCACCTCGGGGTGGGTCTTGTTCGTGGGATGGCCCATCTGGACCGATAGGTCCGAGGGGCCGATGAAGACGAACCCCAGCTCGGGCACCGAGAGGATATCCGCCAGTTCTTCGACGGCGGTGGTCTTCTCGATCATCACGCCGAGACAGACCTCGTTGTCCTCGGTGGTCACGTAGCTGTCGGCGGTCCCCCAGGTGCTGGAGCGGCCGCTTGCCTTTCCGCGCTCGCCAGGTGCGCCGTCGTAGACGAAGCGGGTCGCCTCGACGGCTTCACGGACCTCCGCCGCGGAGTCGACGCGGGGGATGAGCAGATTCCGTACCCCGGCGTCGAGGACCTTCCGCACGAGCGGCGGGTCCCCGGAGGGCAGGCGAACGAACAGTTCGGTGCCGCCGGCCTCGGCGGCCCGGGTCAGATCCTCGAAGAGTCGTGAGTCGTAGGGGCTGGGCCCCATGTGTTCGAAATCGAGCCAAACGAAATCCACGCCCAGTTCGCCGAACACCTCGATGACGGTGGGCGAGAACGTCGACGATCGGGCACCGTAGACGACGCCGCCGTCCTCGACGGTACGGCGAAGGCTGTTGTACTGGTCCATGTGCACCTGCAACTGTCCGGCCCACGCTGTTAGCTATTTCGGTAAAAAAAAAGAACCGCAGGCTGAACCTCGATTTGCGTCGCAAACCGTGTCAGTCGTCGTCCTGATCTGTGACGACCTGGAAGCGGTGACCGTCGGGGTCTCGGAAGTTGGTGATCGTCCGGCCGGTCTTGTCAACGTCGTATGGGCCCACGAGCGAGTCGACGCCCTCCTCTTCGAGCTGTTCGGTGACCGCCTCGATGTCGTCGACGTCGAAGGCGATGTGGTTGATGCCGGGTGTCTCCTCGTCAGAGACAGTGTGAATCTCGAACAGCGGCCCTTCTCCGTCGGCCGGGACGTACTCGTAGGACTCGCCGTGGTGTTCGGTCTCGCGGTGTTTCTCGTAGCCCAGCTTCTCGAAGAACTCGGCCATCTCGTCCGCGTCGCTCACTTCAATCTCGATGTGGTCGATTTTCCCAATCACACCTCAGGGTGCACTTTCTACCTATTTAAAAGTTCCGCCCAGCGATGGCTCGGTCCCGGAAACGATGGCACTCATTCCGGTCGCGCCATGAACCGCTCGGACACGTCACCCCCCGATAACAGAGTGACGACGTTGCTCGTCAGCCGGCCGATGCTCTCGGTACGGCTCTCGATGGTCATCGCGGAGGTGTGGGGAGAGACGACGACGTCTTCGAACGCCAGCAGCGGCGACTCTGGCTCCAGCGGCTCGGTCGCGAACACATCCAAGCCGGCGCCGCCGATGACCTCCTCCCGGAGCGCCTGGACAAGCGCGTCCTCCTCGACGACCGGACCACGGGCGGTGTTGATTAGGATTGCGTCGTCGGCCATCCGCGCTAGTTCGGCCTCGCCGATCAGTCCGCGTGTCTCCGCGGTCAGTTCGGTGTTGAGCGAGACCACGTCACTGCGTGCCAGCAAGTCATCGAGGTCAGTCATCTCGGCGCCAACCAGTTCGGTGTCGATCTCTGGGACGTATGGATCGGCTGCTAGTATCTCCACGTCAAATCCATCCAGGAGCCTCCCGACGCGCTTCCCGATGTCACCGAACCCGACGATGCCGATAGTCGACCCCGAGAGCCGCGTCGCCAGTTCGAACTCGTCGCGCCACTCGCCGGCCTCGACCAGGTTCCGCGCGGCCGTGAGCCGGTGGGCGACCGCCAGTGTCAGACAGAGCGTGTGCTCTGCGACCGACAGTGCGTTGTAGCCGGGCGTATGGGTGACCGGAATGTCGTGTTCGGCCGCTGCCGCCAGGTCGATGCTGTCGACACCGGTGCCGAGTTTGGCGATCAACTCCAGGTCTGGCGCGTTTTCGATGACCTCCCGGCCCATCGGGATCCGGGAGGTGACGAAGGCGACCTGCGCCCCCTGGAGTTTCTTGATGACCGCATCGGCCGTGTTCTCGATGCCGACCTCGATCTCCCAGTTGTCGGGCAGTCCCTCGCGGAGCCGTGCCGTCGGTGTGATGTCCTGATCGACAATCGCTCGCGTCATGCGAGAACGGTTTCCTCCGATCTACTTGAGGCTACCGTCTCCAGTGGGTTGTCCGCCGGAGCCGGTGGAGAGATAGCCAAGCGGTTGATTGAAGTACCATGGTTCATCATATCATGTAAGGATCAACTGCGAATCAAAGCGCGATCCAGGGAGATTATCGATGTCACAGGAGATGGAATCCACACCGACCGACAACGGCGTAGAGCAACTACTCGCGGAGCCGCGCTACGAACTGATGCCGTTCGACAGCTTCGGCGAGCAGATGGAACACCTGCCCGACGGCGCCGAGATCGCGATTACCACCTCGCCCCAACTGGGGCTCGAAGCCACCGTCGACTGGACCGAGAAGGCTCGTGCGGAGGGCTACGAAATCGTCCCCCATATCGCAGCCCGCTATGTCGAGGACCGGACGCAGCTCGAATCCGTGGTCGAACGGCTCGAAGACGCTGGCGTCACCGACATTTTCGTCCCCGGCGGCGACCGCGAAGAGCCCGAGGGCGACTACGAATCCGCCCACGACATGCTGGTCGACCTGGAGAAGATGGGCCACGGGTTCACGGAAGTCGGCATCACAGGCTATCCCGAGGGCCACGACTTCATCGACGACGAGACCCTGGCCGACGCGATGGCGAAGAAGGAACCCTACGCCACTTACATCGTCACCCAACTCTGTTACGACCCTCAGACGGTACTCGACTGGATCGATGAGATTCGGGCCCGAGACGTGGATCTCCCTGTCGAGGTCGGCATTCCAGGCGTCATGAAGTACCAGCGCTTGCTCCAAATCTCACAAAAGGTCGGCGTCGGCGACTCAGTGCGCTTTCTGCGTAAGACCACCGGAATCCTCGGATTCGTCCGCCAACTGGTGGGCTCGCGGGGCAAGTACCAGCCCGACGACCTCATCGACGGGCTGGCACCTTACGCCGACGACCCCGAGTACGCCATCCGCGGAGTCCACCTCTACACGTTCAATCAGGTGCCCGATCTCGAATCCTGGCGGACCGACCGCTTCCCGGGGTAGCGATGCAGTTCCACGAAGCGGCAAACTTCCTGTTCGACCTGCGACGGTTCGACCCCAGCCTGGGCCTGGAGACGACCGAGCGCCTCCTAGGTATGCTCGAGAATCCCCACAAGGAGCTGTGTTGTGTCCAAGTCGCCGGCTCGAACGGCAAGGGCTCGACCGCGCGGATGCTCGAACGCGTGCTCCGGGAAACCGGCTGCTCGGTGGGACTATACACCTCTCCCCACCTGAAGGACGTGCGCAACCGGATCACCGTCGACGGCCGGACACTCTCCGAGGATGCGCTGGTAGCGTTCATCGAGGAGGTTCGTGACTACCTCACCGACTGCGCGGCGGCCGGCGATTCTCCCACCTTCTTCGAGGTGCTGACCGCGCTCGCGCTCTGGGAGTTCGACCGCCAGGACGTGGACGTGGCGGTGCTGGAAGTCGGCCTCGGTGGGCGGTACGACGCAACCAGCGTGGTAGAACCCGCCGCCAGCGCGGTCACCAGCGTCACGCTGGAACACACCGAATACCTCGGTGACACCGTCGCCGAGATTGCTCGGGACCAGGCCCAGGTCGCTCCCGCGAACGGTCCGCTGGTGACCGCGACGACGGGCGATGCGCTGGCGGCCATCCGGCAGGAGGTCGACACGACCCTGACCGTCGGCCACGACGCAACGCGCACCAACGGCGGTGTGGTCGACGATGCCCCGGGCGCGGTCAGAGCTGACGACCCCGACCTGGCGGTCACTCACGAGGGCCGCGACGGTCTGGAGAGTCAGGTCACACTCAAGGGACCGGGATGGGGTGTCACGGCGCGACTGTCACTGCTTGGCGCCCACCAGGCCACCAACGCCGGCGTCGCGGTTGCGCTGGCCCGCCAGGTGGCCGATCCCGGCCCGGACGAGATCAAACGCGGGCTGTACAACGCTCGCTGGCCCGGCCGGTTCGAAGTGATGGGCCAGGACCCGCTCGTCGTGCTGGACGGCGCGCACAACCCTGGCAGCTGTGCGCGGACCGCCGAGACCCTCGCCACCTTCGAGTATGAGGACCTGCATCTCGTCGTCGGTGCAATGACCGACAAGGACCAGGTTGGGATGGCCGCCGCACTGGCCGACGCCGACCACGTCACGACCTGCGAGCCGAACATATCCCGGGCCGTAGATTCCGAGGTGTTGGCGGACACCTTTGCCGCCGAGACCGAGGCCGAAGTCGCGACCGGTGAGACGGTCCCGCAGGCGCTCGCGGACGCGCTTTCCCGGGCGGATTCCGACGATTGTGTGCTGGTGGCCGGCTCGCTGTACGCCGTCTCGGAAGCGCGCCAACGCTGGACGCGCCCCACCATCACAAAACGCGTCGACACAATCGAGGACGCCCGCGAGACGCTGGCCAACGCCCACGTCACTCCGTCCGGCGTCCGGCGGATGGCGGGCACAGCCGTCCACCGGGTTTTGAGTACCCGTGTCCAACCCCCACAGGCCCGGACGCTCAATGAGAGGATGCTCGACCTCGGCGGCGAGTGCTCGCTGTCGGGGGTCAACGTCCAAGACGAGGAGTTCGTCGACGTAGTGCTCTCTGGCACCACGGTCCAGTTCAAACAGCTGACCGACCGCCTCGCCGACGCGGGCGATGGACTGGGGGCACTGGCCAGCGACCTGCGGGCGACACTGGACATCCAACAGCCCGACACCTCGCGGGGCTATCCCTGGGAGGAGGGCACCGCAGTCATGGGCATCCTTAACATCACACCCGATTCGTTCCACGACCGCGGCGAGTTCGACACTGTGACAGCGGCCGTCGAGCGAGCCGAGCGGATGGTCGAAGCCGGCGCGGACATCCTCGACGTGGGCGGCGAGTCGACACGGTCGGGAGCCAATCCAGTACCGGTCGCGGACGAGATCGACCGCGTCGTCCCGGTGATAGAGCGACTGGCCGAGATGGACGCGTTTGTCTCCGTCGACACGCGCAAGGCCGCGGTCGCACGGGCGGCCCTTGACGCGGGCGCTGACATCCTCAATGACGTGTCGGGGCTGGAGGATCCAGGGATGCGACACGTCGCCGCCGACTATGACGTGCCTGTGGTCGTGATGCACTCGATGAACGGGCCGGTCGACCCCGACTCCGATATCGCGTACGACGACGTGGTCAGGGACGTACACAATCAACTCACCGAGCGTGTCCTGCTGGCCGAGAAGGCTGGTCTAGACCGCGGGCAGATAATCGTCGACCCCGGGCTCGGAGTCGGGAAATCAGCGTCCGAGAGCTTCGAACTCCTAGATAGACTGGGCGAACTACGCTCGCTCGGGTGTCCGGTCCTCGTGGGACACTCCCACAAGTCGATGTTCGGCCGAATCGACCGAGACGACGACGACCGGACCGAGGCGACCGTAGCGGCGACCGCGCTGGCCGCCGAACGCGGCGCTGATATCGTCCGGGTCCACGACGTGCCCGAGAACGTCGCTGCCGTCGACGTGGTCACTGCCGCCCAGAATCCGTAGAGTAGACCTTCTATAGCAGTCGTACTCTGTTAGAGTGTTCTCACGTCCAGACAGCATGAAATCTCCACCCGTATCGACTGATTGGCCAGCCCGAAAGGGTGGGACTGAACGGAGACAGTCGAACGGCTCGGGGCTTTCATACTGTTAGAAAAGTCACTCCCAGTCACAGACGAGAAACCGAAGTCTAGCCGTAGATCGGGTACTCCTGCGATAGGTAGTTGATCTCGCGGCTTATCATCTCGGCCAGTTCGTCGTCGTCGGGGTTATCCAGTAGGTCGACCATGTAGTTGGCCACATCCTCGACGACAGGTTCGGTGAATCCGCGGGTGGTAAGCGCGGGGGTGCCCACGCGGATGCCGCTAGTGACGAAGGGCGAGCGGGTCTCCCCGGGGACGGTGTTCTTGTTGACGGTGATACCGACCTCTTCGAGGCGCTGCTCGGCGTCTTTGCCGGTCAACTCGGGGTGGGAGTCACGGAGGTCGACCAGCACGAGGTGTTTGTCCGTGCCGCCGCTGACCACCGAGAGGCCCCGATCCCGGAAGGTGCTGGCCATCGCCTTGGCGTTGATGACGACTTGGCGGGCGTAGCCTGCGAAGTCGTCTGACTGGGCTTCTTTGAATCCAACGGCCTTGCCGGCGATGTTATGCATCAGTGGGCCGCCCTGGCCGCCGGGAAAGATGGCCTTGTCGATGGCCTCGGCGTGGTCCTCGCTCGTGAGAATCATCCCACCCCGGCCCGCACGGATCGTTTTGTGGGTCGACCCCGTAACGAAATCGGCCGTCCCGACAGGGTTGGCGTGCAGATCAGCTGCCACGAGACCAGTGACGTGAGCGATGTCGGCCAAGTGGTAGGCGCCGACGCGGTCGGCGACCGCACTTATCTGCTCGAAGTCGAACTCTCGGGGATAGGCCGAGGAGCCGCTGACTATCATGTCGGGGTCGAACTCCTCGGCCAGCGTTTCGAGGGCGTCGTAGTCGATATATCCCGTCTCAGGGTCGACCTCGTACTGCTCGACCTCGTAGAACTGGCCGGAGAAGTTGACGTGGTGGCCATGTGAAAGGTGTCCGCCGTGGTTCAGGTCCAGCGACATGATCTTGTCCCCCGGGTCGAGCATGGCGAAGTAGACGCCCATGTTGGCCTGAGTACCGCTGTGGGGCTGGACGTTGGCGTGTTCGGCCCCAAACAGGTCCCTCGCCCGGTCGATAGCGGCCTGTTCAACGGTGTCCATGTGTTCACAGCCACCGTAGTAGCGCTCGCCGGGATACCCCTCGGCGTACTTGTTAGTGAGGATGCTGCCCTGTGCTTGCAGGACGGCTTCCGAGACGTGATTCTCGGAGGCGATCATCTCGAGGTTCTGCTCCTGACGTGTTCGCTCGTCTGCGATAGCATCCGCGACTAACGGATCCGTCGCTGACAGCCTGCTGCGATCCGACATAGGGGTGTCAACCGTTCCCAGTTTCATAAGCGTTCCTGTGCCTCGGTCCGCAGTGTTCGGTGAAGATTCGGCTGTCGTGGTTCAGAAACCATGAAGGCCCCAGATTGCTGGGGAAACCGCACTCTCCCGGAGCGACCGGGGCCTTTCATCCTTGCCACAACGGTAGCTGCTACGTTTCTGAACACACTCCGGCGGGACAACCTATTTGAGGGGTCGGCCGGACCATCCACACGATGGTACGACCGATAGCGACAGACGACGCTCCCGCGGCAGTCGGCGCATACAGTCAGGCGACTACGAACGAGGAACTGGTGTTCACGGCCGGCCAGATCCCCGCCAACCCCGATGGCGAGGTCCTAGCTGACACCCCCATCGCCGACCAGACCGAGCGGGCGCTGGACAACGTCCAAGCGGTGCTGGCCGCCGAAGGGTTGGAGATGAGCGACGTGCTCAAAACCACGGTGTTGCTTGACGATATCGAGAACTTCGAGGCGATGAACGAGGTGTACGCCACCTATTTCGACGAGAATCCGCCGGCCCGCAGCGCCTTCGAGGCGGCAGCGCTTCCCAAGGGCGTCGGCGTCGAAATCGAGGCCATCGCGGCTAACGAGTAGTCAGCTTATCTTCTCGACATCGTAGCCGGCCTCGTCAATTGCGTCCAGCACTCGCTCGGTCTGGTTAGGGCCGCTGGTCTCGATACGGAAATCCAGGTAGGCCTCCCCGACCCGGAGCTGTTCGACCGAGCGCTCGTGGCGAACGTCCCGGATGTTCGCACCCAGATCGGCGATCACGTCTGAGATGTGTTCCATCCGCCCGGGTTCGTCGACGATGTGGACCCGGAGCATCACCAGTTGTTGACGGTAGGTCAGTCCGTGGGTAATCACCGTCTGTAGATCAGTCATACTGAGGTTGCCCCCACACAGCAGTGGGACGACCGTCTTGCCGTCGACGTCAAGATCGTCGCTGCGCATCGCGGCGATGGACGTGGCGCCGGCGCCTTCAATCATCTGCTTGGTCCGTTCGAGCATGAACAGGATGTTTTCGGCGATCTCGGTGTCGGTGACGGTGACGACTTCGTCGACGTACGTGTCGATTAGCCCATAGGTCAGCTCCGAAATACCCCCGGTCGCGATGCCGTCAGCAATTGTCTGGACCTCCTCTACCGTCTTCGGTTCACCTTTCTGGAGGCTCTGTGGGACCGTAGCTGCGCCTGTCGCCTGGACACCGACAATCTGGACATCGGGCGAAATCTCACCGATTGCGGTCGCGATACCGCCGATAAGGCCGCCCCCACCGATCGGAACGATTACCATATCGACGTCGGGGACCTGGTCCAGAATCTCCAGGCCAAGGGTCCCTTGGCCGGCCACGATCTCCGGGTCGTCGTACGCATGGACGAACAGCGAATCGTCTTTAACGAGTGACTTCGCGTGCGCCATTGCTTCTTGAAAGGAGTAGCCGTGGAGTTCCACGTCGGCCCCGTAACCGGCCGTAGCATCAATCTTCGTCTGCGGTGCATTCTTAGGCATGACGATAGTTGCGTCCAGACCCGTCTTCGTCGCTGCGAGAGCGACACCCTGTGCGTGATTGCCTGCACTGGCTGCCACCGCATGCGTCACAGAACACTCCCCGGCAGTCGCATTCTTGAGCTTGTTGTACGCTCCGCGTGTTTTGAACGATCCCGTACGCTGTAAATGCTCCATCTTCAGCCGGACTGACGCCCCGGTCTCGGTCGACAGAGAACGACACGTCTCGATTGGAGTCTGCCGGACGACCGACTCGTCGTCCAGGTTTGCCGCTGCCTCTCGGATATCAGATACTGACACACTCATAGCTCATGACAGCGAGACTGCTAACCAATCCCGCCTGAATGGAAACTCTCAGTTGACCGTATTATATTTACTGGGTATATATGCTGATACCGGCGACACTCAGCAGCGTTACCGTTGTATGGCGGGTACCGAGCATCATATCGTCGGATACCGCGGGTCGAGCCATTGTTGGTTGACGTATCGTTCACAGTACCAGCGATCGATATAGTACGCCCAGTATCCGGCTTCGGGGTAGTACGGTCGGCTCAGTTCGCGTATCTTTGTCGGCCACACTTCCGTGACGCCACGTCCATAGGCGCGGGCAACTCCTTTCCGAAGCCGAGGGTTGTATCGAGGTAGCGACCGTCGACGTCCAAACCCGACTCGCGTTACGAACTCAGCCGACTGTGGTCCAAAGCCCCAGCAGTCAGACAAACGACGCCGGATGTCCTCGTCCGAAGCGTTGTCGAAGTCGTTACCGCTGAATGCATGGGCAAGCGACTCCAGAGCTCGGCGGGAGTTCGAGTCTCCTACCGTCCGGTCTAGGATTTCGGGCTTTTCTGCTACAGTAGTGGGTGTTGGAAAGATATCGACACGCGTTCCGTTCAGGCTCACCCGCGCGCCCAGTGCCTCGATCAGTTGGTCTAACCATCGGGTCGCCTGGACGGCGGGAGCTCGTGTCGAGAGCGCCACCCAACACGCGGTTTCGAATGGCGCCGGTGCGCGAACGGGCCTGAGTCCGGTGCACTCATCGCGGATACGGACAAACCGCTCGTCACCAACCCCGATCTCACACAGTTTAGTCGGGCACCATCTCAATCCGAGTATCTCCCGGACGCGCGAAGCCACCGCTGATCGAGGCCCGGTGGCATTGAGCCATGAAACGCTCACCTGAAGTGTCTTTGCGGACGAAGATTCAACCACGATACGTGCGACGAAAGGATATCCTTCGGCATGACTACCAATCAACAGTGTTCCGTCGTCGCTAATCGCGGTATCCATCGGAAACTGCCGGTCGAGAACCTCGAAATTTGCTTGCGCGTCAAACGGGTCTCGGACAGGAATATCGAATGTAGTGGCTGACGTTACATCGCCATGCGATGCCATCGTTACGCCATCGTTACACCTGGAGTGTATTATCTTTGTTCATTTCCTCTCTAAAATAATGTCCATTAGTAATATATTGGTGTTTGGACCAGGACATTCTCTCAGGCCTCATAAACGATTAAGTTCACCCGATAGAATTAGAATAGAGGGAGTTTTCTAAATATAAACACCAACTAACGATGATACAAGGGTGAATTCAGAATGAAAAGAGTTAGATTAATAAATTTGAAAGCCAAATTGACGATAATAGTCAAGGATTGGAGAATGGTAGAAGTGAACACGACGAGCTGGAAGCAAAGCTCGACGAACTCTCCTCGGAAGGCACGGGGGGACGGTCATTGGCGTGCCGACCACTGGGAATCGCGTCGAAACTACCGATATCGTCATTTTCAGGCTCGACGACGGACAAATCGTCGAGGAGAGGACGATGGACGACATCTTTGGCCTTTTATAACAGATCGGCGAATATAGTTAGAACACCGCTCTTGACTGAGCCTTGATGAGTCTGGAGACGACTAGTTTAAGCCAGTAACACGTCACACCCCAGATTTCCCTGTCCCGCCTCTAGGTGGAAAGGACGACGAGACAGTCCAGAGAGTTTCGCTTAGCCGTTTTGGATGCATACAATGTTTCTTTCGTCCTGTCCAACGGAGATGCTGGATCCGGCCCTGTATTCACCACGTTCTCTGAGAACTGACACTGATTGAGGGTTCCAACAAGGCCGAGTGCATTAGACACCTCTGCTCGTCCGGAGGTAGTTACAACAATCACGCTGAGCGCAGAAACCGGACGGATAACCGTTTTCGAAGATGGGGAATATCGAACGACACCACGGGATAAACTGACACAGGTATGGGTGGACTGAGATCAATTCTTGGATGGGCGGAGAAGAGTGACGCTCAAAGCTGATGGCAGTATGCCTGAAAGAGTCCCAGACAGGTGTTGAATTATATATCTCTCCTTCAAGTGCCCCAGAGTCGAGGACTGGAGAGCACTCCGCTCGGAACTATCCCTCTTCGAGCCGACCGGATTTGAGAAGGGACCGCAGTTCTGAACGCCGGAGATCCTCCGGCGCAATATCACCGGCAAACACGGACTCCAGGGTCTCGAGGAGTGCACCTGCTGCGAGATCGTCGGGAACGATCACGTATTCCGCTCCCGCTTCGTATAGGGCGTCAGCTTCGTCACCCGTTCTCGAACGCACGAAGACATCCGGAGCGATATCGAGTGCGAGCAGATACTTTGTCACTCGTCGGTCTGGGCTCGTAGAGATGAGTACCCGTGCCTGGTTCACGTGAGCTATCTCACGTGAGACATCGGTCAGTATATCGCCGAATACGTAGTTCTCACATTCGTATTGAATCTCATCGATCGCTTCCGGATTATGGTCTACGACGACGTACGGTCGGTTTAGTTGCTCACATACCTGGACGAGCTGTCGTCCGAGCTGACCGTAGCCGACAATAACGATATGGTCAGTGAGATCCGGATCGGCCGAACTCCGATTTCGCGTCCGTTCGTGAGCAGATTCGTATGGAATCCAACCGTTCAGCCATCGAAACAGACGCTCGTCGTACTGTTGTGTCACCGTTGACGTGATCATCGTTGCTGCTGCAGCGAGCATGATGGCATCGAAGACATCGGGAGTGATCCGCCCCAAAATCAACGCTTGAATGGCGATGATGAGGGTAAATTCGCTCACTTGGTCAAGTCCCAGACTTGTCAGCGTCGCGGTCCGGACTTCGTATCCCCGGCGGACGAGCGCGGTAATCGTCACGAGAGGGTTCACCAGAACAACAACCAGAGTCAGACCGGCTGCAAGCAGTGCGGTATAGAGCGTGGGAAACGCTACGAGACTCCCGAGCGTCACGAAAAAGATCGCAGTAAAGAAACTCTGAAGCGAATCGAGAGCGTTGAGCAAAGCCAGGTTTTCTTCGAAGCGGAGCTTGATCGCCGCTCCAGCGGCAAAGGCACCGACAACAATCGAAATACCGAGTAACTCGGCTCCCGCGACGAACGCGACGAGAAGCGCTATCCCTGTGAGCGCGATCACCTCCTCGGAGCCGGAAGATAGTCGCACGAGTTGATCGAATAAGTAGATCCGCACCACTAGTGCTGCGATCAGTACCATAACGCCGTACCCGAGTTCCAGTGCAATCGCATCCAACTCGAAGGCCGCGGCACTCAACAAGAGGACGAACAGGACGGCAACGAGATCCTGGACAAAATGAATCGACTGGGTGAGTCGTCCATAAACGAGGTCGAAATGGATGTTTTCGCCCAGTAACTCGCGTCCGACGAGCGACGAGCTGAGCGAAGCCGCGATTCCGATGTAAATGGCATCCAGCGGCCGGAGACCCAGCAGGAGGGCACCGGCCACTGCGACACCACCGACGGCGAGGAATTGGATCGCTGCGACATGTTCGCTATCGCTGGCGACTATACGGAGGCGTTCTGGCTCCACGTAGACGCCGAATACGAAGACGAGAAACGCGATTCCGAACTGAGCCAGTTCCAACGTCTCTCCACGCCCGATGAGAGGAGCAATCAGTATTCCCACGACGATGTATACCGGAACGGCCGGAATTCCGACGTACTTCGCCGCGAGCAAAAATACAGCCGAGACGACGAAGATCGTGGCCAGCGGCGTCAGCAATTCAACCATCGGTGTCACCACCGAGCGTCGTCCTGTCGCGGCTTATCTCTCGGTGGAACTCATCAGGATCGACGAGATACGATTCGACAGTCGCCGCGAGCTGGTCTGCCGTGAGCGCAGTGCTACTGATTGCGTACGTTGCGCCTCGGCGATAGAGTTCAATCGCGTCGTTTTTTGACTCGGCCTCGGCGAAAACGAGCGCGTTCTCGTCGGCTTCCCGTAGTGCTGTCCAGTTGACGTCTGGCTCCACTGACGAGCTCAGGATGACCGCTGCTCGTCCGACTCCGGCGGCTTTCCGAAGTTCCCCGTGCTTGAAATCACCGTAGATGTACTCGTACGGGGAGTCCCGGAGAAATTCCAGGTGTCGCGGGTTGCGGTCGATAACGACGACGTCCCCGTACGCCTCTTTCAGGTGTGGAAGAACCCGCTTCGTAACGTCGTCGTAGCCGATCACGACTGCGTGGTCACGGTACGTCCGAAGTTCGATATCACGCTTGTCCGGACTCTCGAACCGGGCGAAGTAGGGCTCGACGCGGGACCAGATCTGAGAGTTATAATTGATGACGTACGTGGAAAGGCCCATCGTGACGATAGCCATCAGGCTGAGAAATCCGAGGATGTCTGGACTGACGAATCCCCGCGATACGGCAATCGCTCCGACGACGAGAGAGAACTCGCTTACCTGAATGAGATTGATTGCCCCGATGAACGACGTTTCGGGCGTGAAATCCTCGTAGTTGATGAGCCCGAACATGATGAGAAAGTTCCCGACCATCATTATCCCCGACGCGACGAGTGCTTCTTCCCAGTACGCGAATAATTGGTCGGCAGCCAATCTGAGTCCGATACTCGAGAAGAACACCACCATAAAGAAGTCAGTCAGTGGACGGACGCGCTCGGTGAGTTCACTCGTGTAAGATACCTGGGCGAGACTGAGTCCGGCCAGGAATGCACCCACCTCAATCGAGAGGTTGAGTTGATCTGCCACGACGATGAACAGGAACGCCCACGCGATTCCGACGATGAAGAAGGTTTCTTGATCGTCAGCGACGAGGTCGAACAACCGCGGCAGCATGTACTTTGAAGAAAGATACGAGACCGCACCGATACCAGCCAACAGTGCAAAGATAGTTCCGACACTGAACACAACCTCGCTCGTTGAACCGAGGGACTCGGCGCTCAGCAGTGCAAGGAGAACGACGAGGTAGATGTCCTGAATGATGAGGACACCGACGTCAATTCGCCCCGGAAGCGTCGTGAGTTCGTCCTTGTCGGTGAGCAACTTCACGATGATCGGGGTCGCCCCGAAGACCGTTGCGAGTGCAATGATGACGGTTTCAACGAGCGTGAATCCGAGTAGCCACGCGACAGCGAACGCTAACGCCGTTTGCAGGATCGTCTGCCAGACCGCGATGTTGATTATCGGTCGAAGAATCTCGCGGATGTCGTCGATACGCATCTTCATTCCGAGGAGAAAGAGCAAGAATCCCAACCCGAGTTCCGCCATCAGATCCACGATGACGGTTTCGGAGACGACATTCAGGAAGACGGGTCCGAGGACGATTCCGGTGACGATGTAGGCGATGATCGTCGGTTGGCCTGTTCGCTGTGCGATGTAGCTCAATGCGACTGCCGTAAGGATAATCAACGAGAAGTCAGCGGTGAGTGAGACAGTCTCTGCTTGCATCAGAATGTGTATTCCACCTTATTATCGAGCCAGCAGTCACCTATACATTGCTCTCGGATGAGTTATGATGTTGGGGGTGTCCCCGCTCTGGGCCGAACAACGATATGGTTGGCCGAAAAACGAGACTGTATGAAAGTACGCGAGACGCAGCTCCCTGGCGTGGGGACGCGATACCAAATTTCGTTTGCTGACAGTGGGGTTTTCACGATCCTCCTGTACAACGACGGGGACCGTGAAGCGTTCTGGAGCGAAGACGGAGACAGCGACAGTGAGCGCCTGTTCAAAACGACGGAGTCGCAGGCTCGGAAGCTGGCAGAGATTTTCGATGGGACGTATTTCGAACCGGTCCCCGAAGACCTGGAGAGTGTTTTTCAGGACGCCAGAATGCGCTGGGTAACGATCCCAGCGGATTCCCCTCTTGCCGGGAAAACGATTCGAGAGGGGGGAATCCGGACGCAAACGAACGCTTCGGTTATCGGGATTCAGCGGGAGACGAGCACGGTCTCGAACCCATCGCCTGATACCCCAATTCAAGCCGACGACGTTCTGGTCGTCGTAGGCTCGGAAGACGCGTTCGAAGCCCTAGAAGAGCTGATTACAGGTTGAGAGCTCCATTGTCCCCCCTCTGAAAGTCGTCACGTCACCCAACTCGAGTGTCTGTATTCGACCCATGCTACCAAAGAACAAGGTATTTCCACAGCGAAGAACTCTCCATGTACGAACGTATTCTCATCCCAACCGACGGGAGTCCCTCTGCAGAAGCCGCTGCGCGTCACGGGAGCCTGATTGCAGAGGCCTTCGAGGCATCGGTTCACATCATAAGCGTCGTCAATGAGCAAGCGCGTGGCGACCGACTTGCAAAAGCACAGGCTCAAGACGCCATCTCTACTCTAGAAGACCTCTTCGCGCAGGAATCAGATCTTTCCTGTCAATCGGTCATTGAGCGTGGGCGTCCGTACGAAGCGATTCTTTCCTATGCCGCAGAGACCGATATCGATCTCGTCGTCATGGGAACTCACGGACGACGTGGACTGAGCCGTGCTCTCCTTGGGAGTGTCACTGAACGCGTCATTCGATTGAGCAACGACCCCGTGTTGGCGGTCCCGCCGCATGCAATGGGCCGGGAGAGGGACGGATACGAAAGGGTCCTCATCCCGACGGACGGCAGTCCTGCTGCTACTGCAGCAGTCGATCACGGGTTAGCCATTGCAGAACAGGTGGGAGCGACAGTGCGTGTACTCTATGTAATCGAAGGTGAAACGGGACTGCCACCGTTTGGTGATTCGCTGCGTGACGAGGCGGTCGAGGTACTCGAAGCAGTTGCAAAACGAGCGTCGGAACGCGAAATCACCCTGACCACTCACGTCCAGCCCGGAACTCCCCACGAGGTGATCAACAATTTCGTCAGTGCACATGGAACCGATCTCGTTGCAATGGGGACCCACGGACGCTCAGGGTTACGCCGTCACATACTCGGAAGCGTCACGGAGAGAGTCTTGCGCACGAGCGATGCACCGGTACTCACCGTCCGACAAGATACTGAATGAGAGCCGCTCTCTGCCGCCCCCGAGGACCGGGAGTATATGCAGCGAGAGGATAGATGAGGGCATACTGCGCGGTGACGGGAATCGACGCGGAATTATCAGGACTCGCACCGTACTTCACCGGGAGGAAAACCATGAATTTCGACGAATTCACCGGAGAGGTGCAACACCGTCTCGAACTCCCGGGGGCTGGTGAGGCTGTCCGTCCGATTCGTGCGACGCTGATGACGTTGGGTCAGCGAATCCCTCGATAGGGACTCCCGTGTTCTATCGCAGTTTCGACCGCAGACACAGAAGCTTGGGTTGCTTGGTGCTCGATGGTTTGGACCGCTGATTGGGCCGATTCTTCGAGTGCTTCGAGGATTGCACCTGAACGGACAACAACGCCCATCGCCATCGTATCGATGACCGAGAGGGCATGGAGGCGAGCACCGTAGGTGCCTGCAACATCGACAGCTGGGTCAATAGCGGCCTCAGCTCGCTTACTTCCGTCGGTCGGCACCAAGATGTCGGTGTAGAGGTACGTGACCTCGCCTTCGTCTTCCGCCTTGACCGGCAACACAGGCACATCCGAGAGTCGGACGACCTTCTCGGTGACACTGCCGAGCAGAACGGATTCTTCGGCGTCGCCGTGTTCCTCGCGAATAGTAGCGTGGTCGCAGACAACACGCTCTCGGTGAACGTCTTCGGTATCTTCGCATACGGGACGAGTGAGTCTACCGTCGCCGATAACGACGCACAGAACAACGCCGCGGTCGGCTTCGCTCTTGAAGGCGACGTGGAACCAACAGTCCAAGAACCCGTCGAAGCCGCCGAACCACGCGTACCGGAGCTAAACACGTCTCAGAACAACGTCGTGGTCGGGAACGATTTCAGCGAGAGTGGCGCTATCGGGATGGGACTCATCGGTCCCTCAGAGACCTATGTTGCTGACAACAACGTCTCCGATATCCCCGACAATGCGCCGTTACCGGTTGGATATCCGTCGAGCGGCCTGTATCTCGACGAGTCATCGAACAACGTCATCGTGAACAACGACGCCAGTCGAATCAACGGTTCCGGTGGACTCAACGGTACCGGAATCGTTCTCACAAATTCGAGTAGCTTCGTATCGACCACGTGGCCTCGTAACACCTCAGTCTATCAGGAATCACTGACCTCCTCTGGAGGGCTGAACGGTCCGAGAACCCCGTTGTCGACCCGAAGAGCCTCTACCATCGTCTCCGCGTGACTCTCCATGAACACCTCGGCGCCTCGAAGCCGTCCTGCCCACGTTTCGAGAGTCGCCTCCGCGGCCTGCTCGGTGAGGGCGTTCAGATACGCGTCGAAGAGCACCCAGGGGTTGTTGGTCCCGGCTTCCTGGGCGATGGCCTGGAAGTCCACCGACTCGATTGCTGCCTCCGAGTTGGCCTGCAGGTCGGTAACGAACTCGAGTTGCGTCCGAACGTCCTCCGGTGTACCTGGCTCCCCGAGATGCCCGGCGACGAGCGTTTCGAAATCGTAGCGTAACGCTGTCTCGTGGGCCCGGATGAAGCCATCGATGTCCTGGGCGAGGCCGAGGGACTTAAACGGAATCCAGCCGGGGAAGACCACGTCGACCAACATCAAGACCGCATGGTCGGGCGCGTATATGAAGAGGTTGTCCGGCGTGTGGTTCGGCCCTCTGTAATCGAGTTCGAGTTCCTGGTCGCCGACCTCGAGGTTGTAACTCCCAGTGAAGGTTTTCGTCGGTGCCGGTCGATGGGGGTCGTCGAACTGCGAGAGCAACCGTTCGGTCTCCTCGTGGGCGATGATTTCTACCTCGTCGTCGAAGAGGCTCGCTCCAGCGATGTGGTCAGCATGGTAGTGGCTGTAGACGAGGTGCGTGATCGGTTGGTCGGTGACTTCGTCGACGGCTGAGAAGATACTCGTGACAAGCGACGGGGGTGCGTCCACCACGACGACACCCTCGTCGGTTACGAGAAACATATTCTGGTATGCACCGTCGCTGAGAAAGTAGAGCCCGTCACCGAGGTCTCTGAGGTCGTACTGTTGCTGTTGGACAGATTCGGCGCCGATATCGAAGCCTTGGGCCGAGACGGAAAGAGAGTGTGCTGACGCACCACCCAGCCCGCCAAGGCCGAGCACTGCTGCCGACCCTGCGAGCCACTCACGTCGGTTCAGTCGGAATCGCGGTGCCTCTCCTGTGTCGGTTTCGTCCGGGTTTGGTGATGGCATGTCACGTACATTCTGGGCTACGAGACAAGACCATGTTATTGTGTGACATTTTCACGCGGGGGTTCTGTTATAAATAATCGAGTGAAACACGCCGTTTGGATGCGAGTGCTACCGTAGACGCATGGTGTATGCAGCAGCGCCTTTTCCAACTACTCAGTGCTTGTCAGTACCGGCGTGACCGGTACAGAGGGAAATTCAGCAGTGCCTATCTTCACGGGTTTCACCCCCGAGTACGATTATCGCATCGTAGACGGTAGGTTCGATGGAGAACCGGCACTCAAACCCACTGGTCGGCCGAGCACGCTTACGCTGATGTCGAAACATCCGGCACCAACGTTAATAATCTGTCACTTCGATTGATTGATCAGAGATGGGTCTGTTAAGACGAACTTGTAACTCACTCTTGAAACTGGTGAGTCGACACTACGAATATGCAGCAGTTTATGCTGGGCCTGAACAAACTGATATCATATACAAGGGTGAGATTTGGATTCACCTCAACGGATGGGTAGAACTTGAGAGTGGTGATCAACTTCCACCACAGAGAGTGCATCGAATCAAGAATCAGACGTTCTTCTAAGTTGGCTCCCGATAACCGACTTGCGCCCCGTATACAGCACACCTACTGAGAGCTACCAGACTCTTGTCAGACGTGATGTGCTAAATATAGAGGATATGCAGCAGTCGGGCACTGCTCTGTTGGCGGAAAATCCAACGGTCGCTGGGGACACAAATACACGAAGTCTTCTGCCCCCGTATAAACGGGTTAAATGAATAAGGCTACAGAGTAATACGGTCACCGGTATGCTAATATGTGATATGGCAAATAAACACAATGGCGCCATCGAGACAGAGCTACTGAATCACAACCTCCCCGCAAGGGCCATCACGGCATTCAACGCCAGTCGGTTCAGGCGTATCTGGACGACGCTGTTCGACCATTACGCTGGACGACCGGAATAGATCAATAATGACGAGTAATAAACGCCATCCGAACCACCCGGACGTCGACCAATCGGACCGTACCATCCCCAGGAATCTCCGTCAGACAGGCGACGCAGACGTCGACCTCCTGATCTCTACCCGAGTTCGGCAGTCGCCGTTCTGGCACCTCTCCGTCGAAGCGGGGTGTCGACAGGCGACGGTCTACAATCACATGTACCACCCGCGGGGGTACATCGACCCCGACGAGGGCGGGTTGGACGCCGAGTACGATCTGTTGGTCAACGAGGTGACGCTGATGGACGTCGCGGTCGAGCGCCAGATCCGTGTCCAGGGGCCCGATGCCGAGGCGTTCGTCAACTACGTCATCACGCGAGACGCGACCGAGATCGAGCCGATGCGTGGGAAGTACGCCATCTGCTGCAATCAGGACGGCGGTATCCTCAACGACTTCGTCCTGTTGCGGCTCACCGACGACGAGTTCTGGTTCTCCATCGCAGACGCCGACCTGAAACAGTGGCTGCAAGGGGTCACGGTCAACTCCGAGTTCGAGGTCGACATCGACGAGATCGACGTCTCGCCGATGCAAGTCCAGGGCCCGAAATCGCCTGCTGTGATGGAGTCGCTCATCGGGGACGTGGTCGAAGACATCCCGTATTACGGACTGATGGAAGCCACGGTCAACGGCATCCAGGTGCTGGTGAGTCAGACCGGCTTCTCCGGAGAGGCGGGATTCGAGATATACGTCCGAGAAGCGACGACGAACGCCGAAGCAGTGTGGAACCCGGTACTCGAAACGGTCAGGGCCCATGGCGGTGGCGCGACGGCGATCTCCCATCAACGACGTATCGCTGCCGGAATCATGTCGCTGGGACAGGACATGGACGACCAGACGTCACCGTTCCAGGTCAATCTCGGCTATCAGGTTCCCGACGACAAGGACGCGGACTACGTCGGCAAAACCGAACTGGAACGCCAGCAGGAAGCCATCGAGGCCGGTGAGTTCCCGTTCACGCACAAACTGGTCGGCCTGAAGATGGCCGGCGAACCGATCCGGGACTACGCCCCCGACTTCTGGATCGTCTCGGATCCGGAGACCGGCGAGGAGTGTGGCTACCTGACGTCGGCGTGGTGGAATCCGGATCTCGAGACCAATATCGGCCTCGGATTCGTGCCGGCGGCGAAACTGCAGGCCGCGACCGACGTTCCGCTCGACGACTCGATATACGATGCGGACGTCGACGTGGAGTTCGAAGTCCACCTTCCGGACGAGTACGCCGAGGAGGACGGCGAACCAGTTTATGCGACCGTAGCGAAGGTACCGTTCAAGGAGTCAGTCAACCCCAGCGCTCGCGAACAGGCCAAGATTCACGCCAGAGAAGAGATGAGCGATGCAGGGTCTCGGTCATCAGGAGGGCGAGAATAGCTACCGAGGAAAATTCGAGACCGGAAAGGTACGCATGACAGAACCAGCCATCGCGTCGGTCGGCGCTGACGGTCGACAGCTGGGGGTATCCAGCGGCGTATACTGGGCCAATGAATTCTCCGTGCCGATCGCGGCGCGGAGGCTGTCAGTTTCCGGAAATAGTGTCACAAAACTGAACGACTAGCGCTTCGACCGATAGTGCGTAACGGTATCACACCTCGCAGGCAGAGACAGTGATCCCGCTCGGGACCAGCACCGGACCCCGGACCCGGTCACGGCGGGCCGGACGGGATCACTCCATGAAGTCGTCGACGACGTCCATCGAGGGGATGGCCTGTTGGGCGCCCTCCTCGGTGGTGGCCAGCGAGGCGGCGGTGATGGCAACGGCGACGGCGCCGACCAGTGGTTCGCCCGCCGCGAGCCGGGCGGCGAGGTAGCCGCTGAACACGTCGCCGGCGCCGGTCGTGTCGACGGGGGTGACGTCCGGCGGGGTGACGCTGACCGACTCCCGGTCGGGCTGCTGGATGATCGCCGGGTCGGCGCCGCGCTTGCGGACCACGGTACCCTCGAAGTCGTCGATGGCGTCCCGGAGCAGTTCGTACTCGTACGCATTGGGGGTGATGATGTCGACGGCGTCGTACTGCAGCAGCGGCTCCGCGCCGACCGGGGGCGCCGGGTCGTAGATGACCGTCGGCCGGTCGGGCTCGTTCTCGAGAGAGCCGACCAGCGACTCCATGGTCGACATGGGGATCTCGTTCTGCAGCAGCAGGCACTCGGCGTCTAAGACCGCTTCCCTGTGGCGGGCGGCGTACGCGCTGTCGACAGCCCCGTTGGCCCCCGCGATGATTGCGATCCGGTTCTCTCCGGCCTGGTCGACGAAGACGTACGCCTTCCCGGTCTCGGCGTCGGCGGGCTCAACGTGGTCGACGTTGACGCCGCGGCCGGCCAGTGTCGAGAGGACGCCGTACTTCGACTCGTCCGACCCGACTCGTCCACAGAAGGCTGTCGCCGCGCCGGCCCGGGCGGCGGCGACTGACTGGTTTGAGCCCTTGCCACCGATCATGGTTCGGTCGACGAACTCGTCAATCTCCGCGGGGACCGACTCGACGGCTGCGGTCTCATCTGGCGAGGGGAACCAGTCGTAGCGGGCCGCCAGTCTCTTGACCGTCGTTTGGTCGAGGCGCGCCACGAGGTCGACATTCACGCTCCCGAAGCTCACCACGTCAGACATCTACGCGACCATTCGTCACCGGGGATAAAATGACTACCCACTCTTGCGGAGCAGAGGTCCGAGTGCGAGAATTAAACTCGCGTCCAGCCTCCACAGGGCCGGAGGCTAACCGCTGGACCGAGACAGAGGCCGAGTTCAGTACCACGGTATCAGCCGCTCGTTTTGAGCTTCCTCCACGCGAGTTTCGGTAATTGTCCAAGTATCTCTGGGAATGTCAGGCCTAGTTGACTAGCCATTTCGTTTGAATCATAGTATAAGTAACACTCTTCGACCGTACCGTCTATAATCACAAACTTGCCCATCCCTTTGATGTCTACTGATCGGCCGGTCGGAGGGAGACCCTTGAACTCCCCTTCGTGGGTGCCCGTTATCCGCACTTCTGCCATTACAATATCCCCATCAGCGACTATCTCCTCGGTCGCAATCTGGATATCTGGAAAGGCCCTCCGACCTGCCTGGAGGTACGCGGCGTAGCTCTCGCGGTCGTGGACTTCTCCACCATCCAGGCCGGGATTGTACACGTCGAGTGACTCAGAGACAACATCCACTTTCGAGGAGTCCCCGTTCTCCCAGGCGACAAAATCACGGACGACTTGCTCGGTGTGAGAGTTAGTGTCACTCATGTATTCGTATGGTGGAGAAATTGGATAGACGGTTCGAGTACACGTCCGATCACGCTGGAGCGAAAGAGCGAGGGAGGCGATTTCTCCATCACCATAACGCGAAGGAGTCGCTGGGCCAGTTCCCTGTCGGTGTGGGCTTTTCTATTTAGTCGAGACAGGTACGAGCCCATGAGCCCGGCTCCTCGGGGTTTGGGACCAGTAGTCTGGGGGAACTGAAAATCGGCACCGACGGCTATCAGCCATGCGGTGTCGATAACGGGTTTGGCTTCGTCGAAAAGCCGGACCGCAAGATGCCCGAACCCGTCGTCCGCGAGCGTGTGATGAGGCACGAGCGCATGGAGTGCTGCTGCCGACATCCCCTCCCCGTAGACCGGGTTGGAGCTCGCAATCGCATCACCGACGACGAGCAAATCACCGGGGAATCGGTCCAGTTTCTCGTAGTATCGTCGGCGATTCGACGGGAACGGATAGTACGCACCGTCCTCGGAGAATGTTTGCCTGCTATTCAAGATTTCCTCCGTATCGTCCCTCCGCCACGGGTATACGGTGGGGACGCTGGTGCCCTGAATGCCCGCTTGTAGTCCACCCGGTAGTCGGTGACGTAGCACTTCCAACGTGTTCGGAATCGTATGCTGGGACGCTTTCCAATGTCATTGTACACCCAGTATTGAGAGGATGTGCAGAAAGATCTGTAAGCGTTAGCTATACGAAATTATAGTAGCCGGAATGAGAGAACCGACGACACCAGTAGGCCGGGTGAGTGCAGGCCTTCAATACCATCGCGGTAGGCAACAAGGTACCGTCGACAGGGGTGTCACCGATTTACGAAACTCGAAAATCTGGGAGTTGCCATTCATTGTCGACGGCGACCTCAGTGATATTCTGGATACTGACCCCTGGGAAGTAGTGGTTCAAGTCCCGATGACCATCGAAGTCCATCTGGACGATACTGTATCCGTCGATGCTGTTACCGAACGCCTGTGACTCGGAATTGACCAATCTGTTGCCATCTTCCTGTGATCTCGATGGAGACAATTTCTCCGGATATGCCTACAAAGAGAGCCCTACCATCCCACACCGGCAGAGGTTCTAATGGAGAGAACCGTACGGCGGTTCTCGACTCATTCGCTTCCCGAACGCTGATTGCTGCTTTAGGTGCTACTCAAATGAGTTTCACAAGCGGATTCGATTTCAGTCGGTGGTAGACGCTATGTCCATGTCAGCAGTACCCCTACTCCCGAATTGGGGACCTCCGTACTAAATTTCAGTTCACAGAGACAATAAGTGGGTGACAGCCATTTCAATGAGTGTCCCGAGATGACCCGAATGAGACCCACCGTGGTTGACCGCTGTAACTTCGGTGCCAACAGTACGGCTCGTCTTGTATTCGTGATGACGCCTCGGAACTCTAAGGAGAGAGCCGATAACAGGACATCCAGTCATCGGTCGTTCGACAAGGAGACGCAAGGGCTCACCAGTACACGAGTCCACTGTGCAGGGTTTGAACAGTACGCAGACCACACGACGATACTGCCAACATCCGACCTTCCAGTATAACCTATGTCCAAGTCAGAAACGCGCCAGCAAGAACTGCACTCGAAAAACGCTGCTGCCTGCCCGGTGGTGAAAGCTCTCGAAACGGTTGGGACCCAGTGGCGGCTCCAGGTCCTGTATGCCCTCACGGAGTCCGAAATGCGTTTCAACGAGCTCAAACGTGCCACTGGTGGCCGGTCGAAGACCCTCTCAGACGCGTTGGAGGTGCTCGTAGACGAGGACCTCATCGAACGTCGGACCGAGGAAGCCGCGCCGATCGCCGTCTACTACCAACTATCCGCGAAGGGCGAAACACTGGTCGAACGCCTTGAGGATGTGAGTCAGTGGGCCGTTGAGTGGATGGACGATGTCGAAGACCCCGATACTGTCAGACCGCGATTCGGGTAATTACCGCAGCCGCGGCATCTGGTCGTAGGCTTTCTCAAGACCAATCCCGAAACGGATCGGCGACCCGCGTGTACTCTCTCACTCACCTCGTGAGGAAGCTATCTCGGCAACCTGCGCGTTCGACACCCAGGTACGGTGCAGTAAATCTGGTTTGTTATACCTTGCCTGAACTATTAGCGACGAGTGGCGGAATAGCGAATTGTCATGCGCTACGTCACCGAAGAGAGGATTGATGATACGAGACGGATCGGCCCGTCGGTAACGCCTATGGGGGGAGAGTGAGGATGGGGCGGCTTGTCGACGGAGAGTGGGTCGATGCTCCTGAGCGTGGTCACGACAATCAGGGGTTCACCGACTGGCTCAAGGACCCGAACGACCAGCCCACGGCTCGGTACCCCGCCGAATCGGACCGGTATCACCTCTACATCTCCCGGGCGTGTCCGTGGGCTCACCGGGCGGCACTCGTGCGCCAGGTCACGGGCCTTGAGGACGTAATATCGTTAGACATCGTCGATCCAGTCCGCCGAGACGACGGCTGGGAGTTCACTCCTTCGAAACAACGCTGTACCCCTGACTCCGTCAACGGGCGTGATTACCTCCGGGGGGTGTACACGGCGGCAGACTCGACCTACACTGGTCGGGTCACTGTTCCAGTCCTGTACGACACCGAGACAGAGACCATCGTCAACAACGAGTCAGCGGACATCGCTCGTATGCTGGCCCAGGCGTTCGAATCAGCGGCCACCCGGGATGTGGACCTGTATCCTGAATCCAGACAGGCGGAGATAGATGCGATTATCGAGGACATCCACAGCGATATCAATCTGGGCGTGTACAGGACGGGATTCGCCGACAGCCAGGCCGAATACGAGAGAGCCGCCACTGAACTCTTCGACGCGCTTGAGCAGTGGGACAGTGTGCTCGAGAACCGCCGCTTCCTCATCGGAGACGAGCTTACGCTTGCCGACGTGTTTCTCTTCCCGACTCTCTATCGGTTCGACGCCGTCTACCACACGCATTTCAAGTGCAACATCAGACGTCTCGTCGATTTCGAAAACCTCTGGCCATACGCCCGTGACATCTATGACTTTCCGGGCGTCCAAGAGACGTGCGTGATGGACCACGTGAAAGAGCACTACTACCGTAGCCACGAGGACATCAATCCGACCGGCTTCGTCCCTGTCGGGCCCGATAACGACTGTGCGGCACCGCACGACCGCGCACGGCTCGGCGGGACACGCTCCGGTTCCGGAGTCTCGTCCGACGACTGATGTATGACCCCTCGGCATCGTCGATTGACTACCCACCGTCACACAAGAGCTCGTCTTCTGGGGTGGCGTATTCTGCTTCTTGTGAGCATTCTCGAGTTCTATCTGGGACTGAATCAACGGGGGAGCGGTCCTCGCTCGTCGACGAGACACCTCACAGGGAGGTCCTCTGAAAATGACAATACACTATCGACCGGTTTTCCGAGCGTTACCTGGTGTAGTATAATTTGTCTGAAATATATACCCGAGTCCTTCGGTCTTGTATTGTATGACGACAGCAACTGACGGAATAGTCACATTGACACAGTACACCGACCCGATGTGTACCTGGTGTTGGGGGTCCGAGCCGATTGTCCGCCATCTCCAGACGGAGTACGGAGAGCAATTGCAAGTCAGGTTCGTGATGGGTGGACTCATTGAGGACTTCGATGCGTTCTACGATGCGGCCAACGACATCTCGGAACCGGGAGAGGTTGGTCCGCACTGGTTGGAGGCCTCCGACCATCACGGGATGCCGGTCGATACGGCGATTTTTGAGCAGGACCCCGCCCAGTCGACGTATCCGGCGAGTATCGCTTTCGTGGCCGCCCGAAAGCAGGACCGTACTCGAAGTCACCGGTATTTGCGACGGCTCCGAGAGGCGTATGCCACGGAGGTCCGCAACGTCAACCACCGCGGGGAGCAGATCGAAATCGCGGAATCAGTTGGGTTGGATACTCAGACGTTTACCACAGCACTGGACGATGGAAGTGCTCGAGCGGAATTTGAGGCGGATCTGTCCGAGACCCGCGACGCCGGTGTTCGGGCATTCCCGACATATCACCTCGCCGGACCTGCGGGCGAACGGAGGCTGGAGGGATTTCAGTCGTTCGAGCAATTGGATGCCGTTTTGCGGGACATCGCGCCATCGTTGGAATCGAACCCGGTACCCCCTATTCGAGAGTTCATCGCGGAGTATGGCTCAGTGGCGACCCAGGAGGTTGCAGAGGTCTACGACCTGAGTCCAGGAAAGGCACGGCAGTCACTCGCGTCACTCACGGATGCGGGGTACGTTCGTCGCGAACAGCGTGGAAACGGGGCGTTCTGGCACAGCATCGATAGAGGTGAGTATTAATGCACTGCCCCAGACAATCATCCGACAGATCCACCAGTGGAAACGTGGTATCGTAAGGCCTACCTGAAATATATGCCGGTGAAACCCGATTTTCTATCTCATGAGGTTTCAGCTCACCGAAGACCAACGTCAGCTCCGTGCCGATATCCGGCAGTTTGCGCAGGAAGAAATCAAGCCACAGGCGATTGAGCTTGACCAAGCCGAGGAGCATCCGACCGAAATCCTCGACGAGCTCAGTAATCGGGGATATGCGGGCATCACGCTTCCCGAGACTCACGGTGGAATGGGAAAGGGAACGGTCGAACTGGCGCTCGTTATCGAGGAGGTCGCCGCCGCACTCATGCCCGTTGCTGGCGCGTTGGCTCTGCATCTCGGTGTAGCGGAGGTCATCCAGCGGTTTGGCACCGACGAACAACGAGAACGGTATCTGCCGTCGATGGCGTCTTACGACACAGTGGGCGTCCTCGGAATGAGTGAGGCGAATGCAGGGAGTAACAAATTGCAGATGGAGACGACAGCCAGGCGGGACGGCGACGAGTGGATTCTGAACGGCCACAAGCAGTGGCTCACTAACTTCCAGGACGGTGATTACGTTCTCACGTACGCGAAGACCGGTCCAGAGGAGGAAAGTCCGCACAACATCACCGCATTTCTCGTTCCGACCGCCGAATTCGACATCGAGAAGGTCTGGAACACGCTCGGCTCGCGAACAGTGAAGTCACCGAGGGGAGTCCTCGCGGACGTCCGTGTTCCGGACCGACGGCGAATCGGTGCAGTGGGCGAGGCATACGTCCAGCGTGGGGAACTCCAGACGGGAGTGAACGTCCCCGCTCGGGGCGTTGGTATCGCTCGCGCTGCACTCGACGACACCGTCGAGTACACCAGCCAACGCGAACAGTACGACCAACCGATGGGCGACTTCCAGGGTGTCAAGTGGGAGGTCGGTGAGATGGCACAACGGGTCGATGCTGCTCGTCTCCTGACGTTGCGTGCAGCCGATCGTGCTGACAGGGGACACGAGACTGCCAGGGAATTCAGCATGGCCAAGATATTCGCGACGCAGGCGGCGGTCGATAACGCCAACAAGGCCATGCAACTCCACGGCGGCATCGGCTATACGACCGAACAACACGTCGAACGGTACCTCCGTGACGCCAAGCTGTTGACCATTGCAGGCGGTCCAAACGAGGGACACAAGGACAAACTCGGCGAAGCCGTGTACGAGGGACATCCTCGGGGATAGTGGATACCGATGCCCAACCAGTTCGGATTCGCGACCGAAGCGGTTCATCGTGGCGAACGGTCGGACGATCTCGAGTGTGTGTCTGGAGATGTGGTGTCACCGATTCACCTGGCCACGCATCACGAGATGGAATCCCCTGGTAACCCAGGACACGGCTACAAGTACTCACGATTCGGAAACCCCACGCGGGATGCACTCGAATCGCGACTCGCTTACCTGACTGGGGCTTCCGAGGCGATGGCGTTTAGTTCGGGAACGGCTGCCATCGCGACTACGGTACTCGCGCTCTGTGAACCCGGTGGTCACATCGTCGCATTCGACGGTGTGTATGGCGGCACGAAATTACTCTTCGAGGAGCTACTGCGGGACACGCTCGATATCGACGTCGAGTACGTGGACGCGACTGATGTCGGGACTGTCGTGGAGGCGATACGGCCAGACACGAGCCTACTTTGGGTTGAAACACCGACGAATCCCCTGTTGAAACTCTGTGATTTGCGTGCGGTCGCGACCGTGGCTGCTGAAGCCGACGTGCCACTCGGGGTCGACAACACCTTCGCAACCCCACACGTCCAGCAGCCACTCGAATTGGGGGCAGATGTCGTCGTCCATAGCACTACGAAATATCTGAATGGCCACAGCGACTCTACCGGTGGCCTCGTTGCCACGAAGCGATCAGCGATGGCGGAGCGAATCTCTGAGCTACAGGAGTACACGTTCGGAAACGCGCTCTCTCCGTTCGACGCGTACCTGGTGCTTCGAGGGCTCAAGACACTTCCACTCAGAGTCGAACAACACGAAAAGAATGCCCAGGCCGTCGCGGAGTATCTCGTCGATCACCCGGCCGTCCACACGGTCAACTATCCCGGACTCAGTTCACACCCACAACATGAGTTAGCGATGGAACAGATGAACGGATTCGGTGGCGTTGTCTCGTTCGAGTTGGACGCGACCGAAGCGGAGACAAGATCCGTTCTCGAAGAACTCGAAGTGTTCACCATCGCCGTGAGTTTGGGCGGTGTTGAATCACTCGTCGATCATCCCTGGTCGATGTCAGCCTCGTTCGTCTCACCCGAAACACGCCGGTCGGCCGGAATATCCGAATCGCTGGTTCGGGCCCCGGTCGGCATCGAAAACTCCGATGACCTAATCCGAGACTTAGATCAAGCGCTCGCGAACCTCTGATGTGTAACTCCCGGAGTGTTTTGTCTAAAATATTGTCGAAGTATCGTGTATCTTATATATAGTATGGTTTCTGCTTCGGTTACCTAAATAGTGCAAAATAGGCACTGTGACGTCTTGTGGGGATAATTTTATCGAAGAACTAGTCCGGTGTCGCTTGCTAAACCTGGTATAGTGTATCCTGCCTGAAATATATTTGCGTGGTAGATGTATTCCTTCGTGTAACGATGTCATCGAACGACATTCGACAAAACGTCGACGGAATCGCACGCACAAACGGTTACTCAAACATTCGCTACTTGGAAGGCGGTGACGTCTGATGGTATTTGGCTCAGTGCTGTCCGAGACGGCGTTTCTGCTAAGTCGAGTCCTGTTCGCAGTCGTTATAGGCTACTTGGCCCTCGGAAATCTGTTCGATCGCAAATCGGCAGTCGGATATGCCGAGAGCAAGGGAGCGCCATTCCCATCAGTCAGCGTTCCTCTTGGAAGTCTCGGGTTGATTGGCGGTGCGCTTGCCGTCCTCATGGGTGTGTACCCCGGGCTCGGTGCGCTGGCGGTGATCATCTTCCTCGTTCCGATCACGATCATCATGCACGACTACTGGGCCATGGAGGGTCAGGAAAGACAGAACGAACAAATCCATTTCCTGAAGAACGTGGGTCTGATCGGGACCGCGCTGGTCTTCATAGCCCTCTCGACGGTTTCGTGGCCAGTGTCGGTCGGTGTGGGGTTCTGATTATTTATGGGTGCCACCGAGACGTCGGGAAGCAATGAAAGAGATGTCGGGGTGCAATGGCGCTCGCCGATACTGATCGCGATCTTCGCGGCCACGTTGATGACCCCCATGGACGTTCCACTGATCAGTCCAGTCTTGCCGGAGATCGGGGCTGTCTTCGGTGTCTCTGCATCCCGGGCCGGGTTGTTCATCACACTGTATGCCCTCCCGGGCATCCTGCTGGCACCGTTCATCGGCGCCCTCGCCGATCGAATTGGCCGCCGGTTTGTCCTCTCGGGCTGTTTGGTGGTATTTGGCCTCGCAGGGACCGCGATAGCGTTCACGACCGATTTCACAGTCGCACTCGGGCTTCGGATTATCCAGGGGTTCGCCGCCGGGAGTATCCTCTCAGCGCTTGCGATGACCGTCGTCGGCGACCGATACGACGGGGGTCAGCACGACTCAGTCATGGGCGTTACGTCTGCGATGCTCTCGCTTGGCACAGCGCTATACCCTGTGATCGGCGGATATCTCGCTTCATACGCCTGGAACGCGCCGTTTCTGCTGTACGCTCTCACGGTGCCGGTGGCGGGGCTGGTGTTCTTCACGCTGGATGATTCCGACTCGTCCTCTCACGCGAACGACCGCGGCTATCTACGGGATGCTCTCCGGAAAATCCCGACCAGTCGGGCAGTCGCCCTCTACGGAATCATGTTCGCCTCGTTTACCCTTCTGTTCGGTGCCCTGTACACGATACTCCCGTTCTACCTCACTGAAGCATTCAGGTTCACCGCCACTGATGTCGGCCTCCTCACCAGCGTCGTCCTGTTTGTTACGGGGATCACCTCGACGCAGAACGGCCGGTTTACCATGCGAGTATCGACGACGACACTCCTTATGAGTGGATTCGTCTTATACGCCATCGGTCTCCTCGGTATGGCCCTGGCGAACGCTCTCCCGCTGCTCGTCGGTGCCATGCTCGTGTTCGGCATCGGAGGTGGGTTGATAACGCCTACGCTGTTCGCGGGCGTTAGCGCGCTTGCCCCCGATCACGTCCGCGCCGGTGTGATGAGTCTCCAGACCACGACGATTGGCGTCAGTCAGGTTGTGGGCCCGGCGCTGTTTACGCTGGTGGCTGGGCTTATCGGTCATCGAGGGACGCTACTCGGGGCTAGCGGTGTGGTCGTCATCGGGACGGCTCTATTCGGGATTGTCGCCCCCGACCCCTGATAACAGGGACTACGTCTATCTCAAGTTAGTTTAGCGTGACGAGTATGGATGATATCGGACTGAGGACCACTCTGCATTGACATCCCCCTGCGTCTGAAGACGCGGGACTCCAGACCGCCGTTGGGATATTGTGGTTTCCGACGTGACCTGTTTGAGAACCTGGATACCAGAGACAGCAACGGAATCTCCCGCAAAGGTCGCCGTTGTCTCTCCAGTTGAGAGAGACAGTGCTCCGCCGGCATCGGTATGCCTCTACACATCTACCCGGGGGCTTGGAACGGTCATTGAGATTACCGATTTAGACGACCTTGCAGATGAAACGATCAGGACGCTCGATCTCATCGTCATCCCAGAATCAGACACGGCTACAGACCTCACTATCCATGCAACGATCAAACTCTCGGGTGGCGGCGTCCTTAGCAGTAACTACACACTTGCTGGTGAGCGCCAGTTAGGGTATCCAAATCTCACCGACCAGTAATGCGTAACCTCTTCGCGACAATCGATCAATAGCGCTCGTTTCACAGGTTGACTCAACCGAGTGGGTCATCACTAGATAATCAAAGTAAACCGCTTGAACTTGCTGAATTCATCCTCTGTATCTGCAACCGCCATTATATCAATTACCAACCATCATCTTGCTGTCACCTACCATCTCTCGTGAGTTCAAGACACCGATGCTCGGAGCGTAGATGATCTGACCCAAGAGTTTGATTGCTCCTTCGTTCGCTCAACAGCCGACGCTAACGTATGAAACAGAGTATATATGTTTATGTCGACAGTCGAGGAGTCCACGTCAGCCCTGTGTAAATACGAAAAGCCCACCGCAGAGATGACTCTCTGTGGTGGGCTGAGATATGAATGGTGGCGGCGAACCGGATTTCCCAGAGGCTCGCGCACTCCAGTACTCCCCGGAACGCTGGTGGGCTTATCTTCCGTGTTC
>NZ_JAHYBW010000008.1:0-211572 GCF_032027985.1 Haloarcula sp. 1CSR25-25 | reverse complement strand
CGGTCTGGAGGCCATCGGCAGCCAGCACTGGCCCGGTGCCGCGCTGGCCGGTGATGAACAGGTACCAGGTGTAGATGATTCCCTCGCTGTTGCCGAGGAACGGCGTCGTCAGGACGCCCCCGACGAGCCGCTGGCTCACGCCGGCGACAATGAACAGGCCGATACCGGAGCCGACGCCCACTTGGAGATGACCTCGTCCATGAACAGGATGAGGACCCCGCCGACGAACATCTGGCCGAAGATGAGCCACTGGACACCGAACGTCCCGATACCCAGGGAACTTGCGACAGCCGTATCGGCCGGCAGGAAGCCGCCGGCGAACACCATCGGCAGCCCGGCTGTGATCTGCTCTAAAAAACAAGTTTGTCGGGATTCAGGAAGTCCGCAACTGCAGTGCCCTCATGCTAAAACGTGGCTAACGTTCATTGGGAGTCGGTGAATAAAGAGCGAATAAAATAAATCGACAATAACTTTATTCGACGACCGACGAATGAAGACACATGAAAGCTGTCGTACTTGCTGCTGGCGAGGGGACCCGTCTCCGCCCGCTGACCGAAGACAAGCCCAAGGGAATGGTAGAGGTTGCTGGAAAGCCGATTCTGACTCACTGTTTCGAGCAGTTGATCGAACTAGGTGCAGACGAACTTCTAGTCGTCGTCGGCTACAAGAAGCAGGTTATCATCAACCACTACGAGGACGAGTTCGAGGGCGTCCCAATCACCTACACCCACCAGCGCGAGCAGAACGGCCTTGCCCATGCGCTCCTGACCGTCGAAGAGCACGTCAACGACGACTTCATGCTGATGCTTGGCGACAACATCTTCGAGGCAAACCTACAGGACGTCGTCAACCGCCAGCAGGAGGAGCGCGCCGACGCCGCCTTCCTCGTTGAGGAAGTACCGTGGGAGGAAGCCAGCCGATACGGCGTCTGTGACACTAACAAGTACGGGGAAATAACCGAAGTAGTCGAAAAACCCGAAGATCCACCATCCAATCTGGTGATGACCGGGTTCTACACGTTCACGCCGGCCATCTTCCACGCCTGCCATCTGGTGCAGCCCTCGAACCGAAACGAGTACGAAATCAGCGATGCGATAGACCTCCTGTTGCACTCCGGGCGAACCATCGATGCAATCCGCATGGACGGCTGGCGAAACGACATCGGCTATCCGGAGGACCGCGATCAAGCTGAGAAACGAATACAAGGCGAAATCGACCCGGAGATGGCTGCCGAGAATATCGCCGCGAGCGAGTAAGTGGCTGGCCCGCTGTACTCGGCGCACAGTGGTTGATACACAGCAGATACGGGAGCGGTGTGCGAAGACGGTTTTCGAACGAGGTGAAAACTACCGCTCAGACGGGCGTATCGGGCGTCTCGACCGCTCTGATGACCTCGTCACTTGGACTGTCCAGGGCTCGCGGTCAGACAACGTGACGGTCGATCTCTCGACAACTCCATTCGAGGCCACATGTACGGACGGCCCAGGAGCGTGCAAGCACGTCGTCGCGGTCCTGTTAGCGGTCGCCGACACACCACCGGACGACGAGCAGGCGGAAATCGAGAGGATCCTCAGCGATGAAACTCCGAACAAACTCCGGTCGTTCCTGCCTGATAAACTCGTACGGAATCCACGGCTCCATGACCGCTTCCGTGCGCGCTTTGGCGGATGTAGATCGTGCACGGAGGGCCGACATATTAGATGAGGCGTCTCACCATGCCATCTCGGCTCTCACAGAGCGGGCAAGTGGATCTACCGCCCCATATGCTGAGCAGTATCGGGTATTCGCTCGAAAGGCTCAAGCAAACAGGTAGACCACTCTGAACGGTATCTTGGTATATATGAAACAGTTCCCGTCGATTCCACGCATCGATGATCCCCCTGAGGAGCTCTTCTATGAGGGACATCTGTGGATTCTCGAAACGGTCGACGGAAGGAACATGCGCTTTCAGCTTCAGAATTCAGAGCTAGTTCAATTCGGTGACCGAAGCGGTGTCTATGACGATCCCAATACAATGCCAGACCCATATCGCCACGCCGTCCGATACGTCCGTGAAAATCTCAATCGAGGTTCGCTCCGGTGTGCCGTCGACGATGTCGAAGCGTACGTCTTCTTCGGCGAAGCGATGCATCACCATACTATCAACTACGACTGGGAGCAAACGCCATCATTTCTCGGCTTTGATGTCTGGTCGACTGCCCATAAGCGTTCCACTCACCGGACATCGTCGAAGGAATCTTCGGTCAGCTCGGGCTCCAGCCCGTCAACGCCGTCGAACGCGAGCGACGGGACAGGAGTTCGATCCGACCAGCTGTGAAATCCCGCAGTCAGCGTGGTATGACGGGCCAGCCGAAGGCGTCGTGATCCGGAACAAGCGCGGCGGCCGTGCGAAACTGCACCATCCCAACTTTCCGGAGATCGATGAGACAGTTCCGGTCGACGCCAACGCCTCAGCACTGAACCACAGATACGCGACGCAGCAGCGCTTCCGGGAGATCGCTGCCAAGCTGGAAAACCTTGAACAGGCAGTGACGGTCGAGACGTTCTACGAGCGGGCCATCGAGGATATTGTCCGGTAGGAGCACAAGCGGCTCTATCATGGTACTGATCCAGTCAACATGGGAACGTTTCGATCCAAAGTTGCAGCGCTGACGCGGGCGTTTCGCGACGAGCGGTAGGTTACTGTCTCGGACTCCTGATAAATTCGTAGGGACTATTCGCGAAAACGCTATTCGGCAACAACTATCGATTCCGTCAAAAAATAGTGGCACTACGTGCAGACCAGGACGCAGGACTTATACTGGAACTCTGCAATCACACTACTAATGGATAGTGGCTGGCGGTACCGGGTTTCGAGTGTGACCGGTGTTGTCCTGCTAACAGCGATAGCCGTCGCACTTGTTAACAACACTACCATCCAGTCGGTAGCCACCACGGTCCCGTTACTTAGTCGGCTTCCAACCGATCCACCGACTGGATCGGAGTTTACGTTCGAGCTCTTGGTCACAGTCGCCATCGTCGCCAGTGTATTTCTTCCGCTGTACAAGCCCCGCCCGCGCCGGATTCTTGACGCGGTTGCGCTAGCCCAGAAGCGAGTGCTCGTGGCAGTGCTCGTACTAGCGACAATCGGCTACTTCGACTATACGTACCGATTACCACGCTTGACTGTCGTGTTGGTGACACCATTGTTACTGGTCGCACTGCCCGCGTGGTTCGTGTGGATTCGCAAGCGCCCGTCGTCAGATGGCGAGCGAACCATCATCGTTGGCGACGATCTTCAATTCATCGAGACTGTCACAAGTGAGGTCGACGAGACATTTTTGGGATATCTCTGCCCGACGAATATCGTTACCACACCGGAGCAATCCATGGCTATTGCTGACGGTGGAATCCAGTCAAATGGGCTAGAGCGGTTAGGGGGGCTGTCCCGAATTGAAGATGTGCTCGTTGAGTACGATGTCGATACGGTGGTGTTGGCGTTTGAGTACGCTGACCGAGCAGAGTTTTTTGGTGCACTCGATGCCTGTTACGAGTACGGTGTTAGAGCGAGAGTCCACCGAGACCACACAGATTCCGTGCTGACAGCCAGTGATGGAGTTGGAACGCTGGTTGACGTTGAAATAGAACCCTGGGACATCCAAGATTACGTACTCAAGCGAGCATTTGACATCGTATTTGCAACAGTCGGACTGGTCGTATTGTCACCCGTGATTATCGGCATTGCAGTAGCTATCAAACTCGATGACGGTGGGTCGATTCTGTACACACAAGAGCGGACTGCGGTGTTCGGTGAAGCGTTCAATATCTACAAATTCAGGAGTATGTCCCCCGGCGAAGCATCAGCAGAGCCAGCCGAAGACGAGGAAAACAGTCGAGTTACTGATGTTGGGAAAATCGTCCGACGAACGCATCTCGACGAGGTGCCACAACTCTGGTCGATCCTCGTCGGCGATATGAGCGTGGTTGGACCGCGTGCTGTCTGGACTGCCGAAGAGACCTTACTAGAAGCAGATACGCAGGCTTGGCGCCAGCGGTGGTTTGTCAAACCTGGCCTTACCGGACTTGCGCAAGTGAATGATATTAAGAGCACAAATCCATCAGAGAAGTTGCGGCTTGACTTGAAATATATTCGGCAGCAGTCGTTCTGGTTTGATATCGGACTAGTTATCCGGCAGATCTGGAAAGTAGCCACTGACGTCGTTGCCACGATGAACGAAATCGCTCGTCGTTAAACCATTGCTCGTCTCGATCAAGTCTGTGTTCTGTTTCGTGGCTCCTGTATAATTCAGTGAAACACAGTGACTTCGAGGCAATCAAGAAGACGTGCAGGGCACTCTGAGGACTTTGCGAAAACGCAGACGATAGCACGACAACGAAACACTCAAACCGCCTCCACAAAACGCCTACAGCATGGCAGATAGTCGCTCGTCAGCCCTCCTTGACGACGAGGGAAATCTTTTCGGGCTCGTCAATATCGTCGACGCGCTGGCCGTCCTACTTGTCCTTGCAGTTGTGGTAGCAGGCGCAGCATTCGTCCTCCAGCCAGACCCGGAGCCACCGGATCGCACAAGCACTAACGTCACGCTTGACCTTGGCCCACAGCCGCAGTATCTCGTCTCCGAAATCAACGAAGGCGATACATACAGTCCTAACAGCAACTCCGAGCTCACAGTCACCGATGTGTATCTCACACCGCAGGGCGACCAAACGCGAGTCATCCTCCGTGCGACAATCGAAGGCCCCACCAGCGATGACAGCCTTACCTACGCCAATGCACCGCCTCGGCTTGGCCGCTCATTAGCAATCGCGACGAGCCGATACGAGGTAAACGGGCAGATACGGGCTGTCGGTGGCGACAATAGCCTCAACAAAGAAATGACGACTGTCGTCCTCCGGGACACGATGAGTGCCGCCGAAACCCGTGACGTGACCGCCGGTGATGAGATCCGCCTCGGTGGGCGGACTGTCGCAACCGTCCAGGACGTGGCGGCGTACGCTACCGACGATCCCGGCAAACAGACCGTCTTCATCGAAGCTGACCTTGAGACGTACACACAGCAAGGTCGCCAGCGGTTTGGTAACACGCAAGTCCGACCCGGACAGTCAATTACGCTCTCGGCGCCAGAGTACACGATCGACGGGCGTCTCGAACAGGTTGGGAGCGGCCTCCAACCGACGACGTCGGACGTGCTCCTCGAGACGACTGTCGACGCCGAAACAGCCGACGATATCGCAACCGGCGACGTTGCGACCGTGGCTGGGCACGAGACAGCAACAGTCGAAACCGTTACCACCTACGAGACACAAGACCCCGACCGCAAACGCGTCCTCGCCGGCCTCACGCTGACGACGCTCGAAGACGGTGACCGAGAGCGGTTCGGGAGCGCCTACGTTCAGCGTGGAAGTAATATCTCCATCTCGACCGAGACCTACGACCTCTCGGGGGGTATCGAACGCGTCGATGCCCTCGAACCGCGTGGCACACTCGGGACCCGGACGGTAACGCTCCGGATGACCGACGTTCGCGAGGAGATGGCCGACACAATTGAACCCGGGATGACCGAGACCAGTCGCGACGAAACGATTGCTCGTATCAGCCGCGTCGACACCGACCCCTCGGTTATCATCACGACGGGAGACAACGGCTCGGTGAACGTCGTTGATCACCCGTTCCTGCGTGATGTCATTATCACGGCCGAACTGCAGGTCCGTGAAACGACGAGCGGTGTCCAGTTCAAAGGCGAGCCCATCCAGCAAAGGTCGTCGATTGTGATCAATCTGGGGACGCTCACAATCGAGGCAGACGTTGTGAGTGTTGGCGCCTGAAAGACTCCGAAAACGATATTATCGGCCAAGCAAACCACTACGCAATTGAATGGGTAGCCAACCAAGAACAGTCGATCACGCTGACAACACCGGTAAAACCGGGATTACCAGTGGCTCCCGAATCATCAGTGCCGGGCGAGCGATCCGTACCCGGGTGGCCAGCCTCATCAAGGGTTCGTACTGCTACCGCTGGCTCACGAAAGAGCCCGAACCAGAGGTAAACGTCATCGACCTTCGGGAGACGTACACCGTCGGGCCGTTCATCGCACTACTGGACCGACTTATCCCGCATATCGAGCAAGCGTGGCAACACTCGCGTGGCGGGGCGGTCGTTCGAAGTGCGTACAAGCAATTCCAAGAGAACGTACTCGACCCGCTCTCTGAGACCCGTGGGTACGAACTCGCAGCCACTATGTTAGCACCGCCGGACCCACCGGAACAAGAGCGGCAAACACCCGACAGTTCGAACTCCGACGAAGACGAACGGTCCTGACCTTACTCCACGGTCACACTTTTCGCCAGATTCCGCGGCTTGTCGATGTTCCGTCCCAGCAACGCGGCCGTATGATACGACACTAACTGCAGGTGCGTGTTCGCCAACACGGCAGCAGCTCGCGGATGCGTCTCGGGAATCTCGAGTACGTGGTCGGCGTACCGTTCGACGTCACTTTGTCCGTCGGTGATCGCCACCACCGGGGCGTCCCGTGCTTCGACCTCTTTGACGTTCCCGATGGTCTTGCGAGCGCGCTCGTCGTTTCCGGTCACGATAGCGAACACGGGCGTGTTCTCGGTCACCAGCGCCAGCGGGCCGTGTTTCAGCTCCCCCGCGGCGAAGCCTTCGGCGTGCTTGTAGGTGATCTCCTTCATCTTCAGTGCGCCTTCGAGCGCCACGGGCTCCTGATAGCCGCGGCCGATGAAGAAGTAGGCGCTGGCGTCCTGGTACAGCTCGGCGATCTCCCGGGCGGCAGATTCGTCGAGGACCTCCTGGACGTGGCCGGGAAGGTCACGGAGCGCGCTGATGACCTGCCGGGCGTCACCGGTCGTCGACGTCCCGAGTGCGAGGAGGTTCAGCGCAGCCAGCTGTGAGGCGAAGGTCTTGGTCGCGGCGACGCCGATTTCCGGACCGGCACGGATGTACAGCGCGTGGTCGCATTCGCGGGCCGCAGTGGAGCCGACGACGTTGGTCACGGCCAGCGTCCGCGCGCCGCGACTGCGAGCCGCACGGAGCGCCGAGAGCGTGTCCGCGGTTTCGCCGCTCTGGGTGACGCCGACGACGAGCGCGTCGCCGATGGGTGGCGTCGCAGTGGCGTACTCGCTGGCGAGGAACGCCTGTGCGGGGATGCCCGCTTCGCGGAACAGTTGCGCGCCGTGCAGGGCGGCGTGATACGAGGTCCCGCAGGCGACGAACTGGACGCCGGTCGGGGAGAGGTCACCGAGGTCGCCGATGTCCACTGTCCCGGCGAGTTCGTCGACGCGGCCCCGCAAGCACTGCCGGAGCGCACGGGGTTGTTCGTGGATCTCCTTGAGCATGAAGTGGTCGTAGCCGCTCTTGCCCGTCTCCTCGGGGTCCCACTGGACGGTGTCGATGTCTTTCTCGATTACCGTGCCGTCGGTGTCGGTGACGGTCCACCCGTCGCCGTTGAGACGGGCGAACTCCCCGTCGGCGAGGTAGACGACCTTGTCGGTGAAATCCCGGAAGGCGGGCACGTCACTCGCCAGGTAGGTCGCGTCTTCCCCGATGCCAAGCACGAGCGGCGAGTCGTGCCGGGCGGCGAACACCGAATCACAGCCGGCGATGACGACGGCGACGGCGTAGCTGCCTTCGAGTCGGCTGATGGCCTCGCGGACGGCGTCTTCGGGGTCAGCACCACCGTTCAGCGCGTCCTCGATGAGGTGGGGAACGACCTCGGTGTCGGTGTCGGAGGTGAAGGTGTGGCCGGCCCCGACGAGTTCGTCACGCAGGGACTGGTAGTTCTCGATGATGCCGTTGTGGACGACCGCGACATCACCGGTGCAGTCCTGATGCGGGTGGGCGTTCTCGTCGGTCGGCGGCCCGTGGGTGCTCCAGCGGGTGTGGCCGATGCCGACCGACCCCGAGAGCGTCCGGTCGGACAGCGCCTCGCGCAGGTCGGCGATTTTCCCGGAGTGTTTGCACATGTCGATATGACTGTTTGCCAGCGCGACGCCGGCGGAGTCGTACCCGCGGTACTCCAGCTTCGAGAGGCCGTGAACGAGCGTATCCAGGGTCTCATCGCCGCGGCCGACACAGCCGATGATGCCACACATCAGCGGACCACCTCCGCGCCCTCACGAACGGTCCCATCGACTGTCACGCCGGTCGCGAGTCGGGCGTTCGGTCCCACAAGCGACCCGGGGACGAAGCTCACGTCACCGAGCGCGGCGGCACGGTCGGCGATGACGGCGCCCAGCCGCTGGTCCTCGAACACCTCTGTCCCGACCTGGACGTCGGCCGGCCCGCCGGGGACGACCGTGTTGACACCCAGGTTCACGTCCTGGCCGGTGACAGTGTCGACGAGGGTCGAACTCGGGTCGACGCGCGTGTCCGCGTCGAGCACGGCGTGCTGGACGACGCTGTTGGCCCTGACGGTGACGTTCCGGCCAAGCGCCACGTCCGGCCCGATGACGGCGTCGGGCCCGACCTCACAGTCCGGCCCGATGACGACCGGCGACTGGAGGGTGGCCGCGTCGTGGATGCGTGCGGAGTTATCCACCCAGACCTGCTCGTCACGGGCCGATTCGACAACTCGACCCCGCGCCAGTACCTCGCGGGCGACGGTCAGCAGGTCCCAGGGATACGTCGCGTCGACCCACATCCCGTCGACCTCGACCGCTCGGACCCGGTCGGACTCCAGCAGCAGTTCGATGGTGTCGGTCAGCGCCAGCTCGCCGGCGTGCCGCGTCGTGTCGTCGATAGCTTCGAAGATGTCGCCGTCGAAGGCGTACACGCCGCCGTTGATGAGTCTGAAATCGTCGTGTTGGGGTTTTTCGACGATGTCGATGATGTCGCCGTCCTGTACTTCGACCGCTCCGTAGCGACTGGTGTCCTGTCGTTCGAGTACGGCGATGCTCGTATCGCCAGTCTCCGCGTACGAGCCGTCTACCGCCTCGATAGTGGCCGCGTCGACGAGACGGTCGCCGTTCATCACCAGGACCGGGCCGTCGACGACACTGCGTGCCTGGAGGAGCGCGTGCCCGCTGCCGAGCTGTTTCGTCTGGCTCACGTACGAGATCGGAACGCCACGATATGTCGGGCCAAAGTGGTCCTGCACGCGGTCTCGCTTGTAGCCGACGACAGCGACCAGTTTCTCGATGCCGGCCTCGACCAGCGCGTCGAAGACGTGTTCGAGAATCGGGCGGTTCGCGGCCGGCAACATTGGCTTTGGCCGGTTTCGCGTCAACGGCCGGAGGCGAGTCCCCTCTCCCGCGGCGAGGACCACAGCCGTGTCGATGTGCATACCTGTAGGTAACGGAGGAGGGGCTTCAATATGGCGACCCTAACGCAATTGGAGACTGGTTACTCTCGAGCATGCATCCAACTTTAGGTTGTAGAATAAAACAATCAAACCAAGGATAGATGTATTTCGTCACAACCGCCTGCCGGACTCCGCGTCACAGTTAGATTCAATTGATCGAGATACCGGCTCCGCGGCCTCTTTCGTGGACAGGCTGTACAGGAGTCCGTCCGAGCAACCAGTACGCCGCGATAGGCTCACGGGGCGTTGCCGCTCGGTATTCGAGAGCCGCATGTCTCGCTACTGCTCGCCCATCCGCTCGCCGGCGACCCGACGACCCTTCGTCGTCAGATTCACTTCGGTCCGCTCGCGGAGCACGCTTATCACGTCAAGTTCGATGAGGCGGTCGAATATCTCCTCGGTCTTCTCCACGGAGATGCCGACGAAGTTGGGGATGTCGAAGGGCGACACGCCGGAGTGGAGTGCCATGATGACCCGCTTCTCCGTCGAGCTCAGGTCCAGGTCGGCGCGGTTCTGTTCGGCGCTCTCCTCGAGCATCGTCCGGAGGACGGTGGCGTGGAACTCCTCGCCCGCGAGATGCGTTTCGACGCTGATGTCGTCCTCGCTGTGTTCGACCTGAATGACCGTCCGCTCCTCGCCACTGACCTGCTTCTCTTCGACAGCGAGGTCGCCGATATCTGCGCGGTCGACGACGACGGCTTGCCCGTCAGCCATCGCGAGTTTCAGCGCCTCGTCGGTCACTTTGAGCCGGCCTTTCGTCCACTCGGCGGACTGGACGACGCCGCCTTTCAGCGCGGGATGTTGAACCAGGACGATGGCGCCGTCGAGACTCGCCCGATAGAAGTCGGTCTCGAACGCCCCGTGGTCCGACGCCGACACCAGAATCACGTCCTCGCCGACGTAGAGCGCGACGTAGTCGGAGACGCCGGCGCTCTGCTGGTTCACGTCGAAGCGGTCTGCGATACGGTCGACGTCAGTCAGCGAGATCTGTCGCTTGTCGTCGCCGAGCAGGGCGACCCGCTCGGTTGTGAGGACGATGCGACAGTTTCGCCACTCGGCGTCGGTGAGGCGCTGGCCCTGTGAGACCGCCTGAAGGAACTGCCCTTTCGTATCGGCGATCTTCTTTTCGGTGTCGCTCATGCCCCGTACCGGCCTCTCGTACACCCGTTGTCCACAGAACTCAATATATGTTCCGTCGCCAGTGTCGAACGTGAGAACGGCCGCCAGAGTCGATTCCGGTCCCGTCACATCGGAATTATACACAATTAGCTAGGAGGTTTTTGAGTGCGCCGGCGTACTGTCAATTGATGACACGGGGCGACGATCCGAGTCGGGACCAGTCCCACACGGGGCGAGAGACAGTCGAACCGCCGGACTGGTTCGTCGAGCAGGCGAACGTAACGGACCCGGCTGTCTACGACCGCTTCGAACGGGAGTGGCCCGATTGCTGGCGCGAGGCCGCCGAGTTGCTCGACTGGGAGACACCGTACGAAACCGTTTTCCGCGGAACGGACGGCCCGCCGTTCGAGTGGTACCCGGGTGGCCGGTTAAACGCCGCCTACAACTGTCTCGACCGGCACCTCCCCCAGCGGAAGAACCAGCTCGCGCTGGTCTGGGAGGGGCATCTCAGCGAGTCCCGAACCTACACCTACCTCGAACTGTACCGGGAAGTCAACGCCTTCGCCGCGGCGCTGCGGGACCGTGGCGTCGGGCCCGACGACGTGGTGACGCTGTACCTGCCGATGGTCCCCGAACTCCCGGTCGCGATGCTGGCCTGTGCACGGCTGGGCGTGCCACACAACGTCGTCTTCGCCGGGTTCTCCGCGGACGCACTGGCGACGCGCATGGAGCGGGCCGAGTCGGAGTACCTCATCACCTGTGACGGGTACTACCGCCGCGGCAGCGCCGTCGCACAGAAGAACAAGGCCGACAACGCGCGCATCGCCGTCGACCACGACGTGTCGGTCGTCGTACTCGACCGGCTGGGCCGCGACGTGCATTTAGGCGACGACTACGACGACTATCACGACCTGCTGGCGGCCCACGAGGGGGCCGAAGTCGAGCCCGTCCCGCGGGCGGCCGACGACCCGCTCTTTCGCATCTACACGTCGGGGACGACTGGCGAACCCAAGGCGGTCACACACACGACGGGCGGGTACCTCGCACACGTCGCCTGGACCGCCCGGTCGGTCCTTGATATCAAGCCCGAAGACACCTACTGGTGTTCGGCCGACATCGGCTGGATCACCGGGCACTCCTACATCGTCTATGGCCCGCTCGCGCTCGGGACCACGACAGTACTGTACAACGGCACGGCGGACCACCCCGAGAAGGACCGGCTGTGGGAACTCATCGAGAAGTACGCCGTCGACGTGTTCTACACCGCGCCGACGGCCGTCCGGGCGTTCATGAAGTGGGGCGAGGAATACCCCGAGCAACACGACCTCTCCAGCCTGCGCCTGCTGGGCACCGTCGGCGAGCCGATGGACGCCCGCGCCTGGGAGTGGTATCGCGAACACATCGGCGGCGGCGAGTGCCCCATCGTCGACACCTGGTGGCAGACTGAGACCGGCGCGGTACTCGTATCGACCCTGCCCGGTGTCGACGATATGAAGCCTGGAGCCGCTGGAACGCCGCTGCCGGGCATCGAGGCGTCCGTCGTCGACCGCGCAAGTGCGGCGGTCGGGCCGGACACGGCCGGCGAACTCGTCGTGACGCGCCCCTGGCCGGGGATGCCGCGCGCGCTGCTCGACGGAACGGACTGGGGCAGCGTCCCGGACAGCGCCGAGGAGTGGCGGTACTACCCGGAGGACAGCGTCTCGGTCGACGACGACGGCTACATCACGTTCCTCGGTCGGATCGACGACGCGATCAACGTCGCCGGCCGGCGGTTCAGCACCAAGGAACTGGAGTCGACGGTCGCCGGCGTCACCGGCGTCGCCGAGGCCGCCGTCGTCGGTGCCGACGACGAGACGACCGGGACGGCGGTGTACGCCTTTGCCTCCCCGGAGGACGGCTACACCGAGAGCGAACTCCGGACGGCCATCGAAGCGGCCATCGTCGACGCCATCGGCGGCATCGCCCGCCCCAAGGAGATCGTGTTCACGCCCGACCTCCCGAAGACGCGCTCGGGCAAGGTTATGCGCCGCCTGCTGACGGCAGTGGCAAACGACGAGGAGCTGGGCGACACCAGCGCGCTGCGCAACCCGGAAATCCTCGGCGAGATCCAGTCGACCACGAGGAGAGAGTGAGCGGTTTCGCATTTTTCTATAGGTCCGAAATCAATCGGCGGCGTGGTTGTGGTTAAGGCAGTTGTCCTATCTCACTAACTCGTATGAATCGCTGTATAGACCCTAACGCTTATTTCGCTATTCTGTGAATTTTCGAAATATATGGACGGCGCAGCGGACCGCATCGGTGAACGAGGGTACGAACAGCTCCGGCGCGCGGCCGAGACACACCGGTCCGACCTCGTGCTCCGGCTCGGCGCGGAAGTCGGGCTCCGGCCGGCGGAGATGACGGCCGTGCGGCTTGCCGACATCACCGAGTTCGAGGGCCACCGCCTGCTTTCCGTTCGGGAGGACGGCGACGTTGCACGCGAGACGTACCTCCCGGATTCGGTCGAACACGACATGCGGAAATACGCCAACGCGGCCGGAAACGCCGACGACGAGCCGCTCTTTTCGGTCTCCGCGCGACGCCTCCAGATGCTCGTCAGCGAGGTAGCCGACCGCGCCGCCGACGCGGTGCCACACCTGCGTGAGGTCTCCTCGCGCGACCTCCGATGGCGGTTCGCGGCGAGCCTGCTGGACGACGGCGTCCCGCCGGACGTCGTCTGCACGCTCGGCGGCTGGGACCGCCTCGACCGGCTCGACCCCCTGCTCGACGACCCGGACCGCGAAACCATCGTCGCGACCGTTGGCGAGTCCGGCGGGCGGGCAGCCCCAAGCGGGCCCCAGCGACCAGTCGACTGGATAACGACGGTCAGTGAGGCGCTTGCGGCTGCTGGGACCGGGGAAACGGTTGCGGCGACGGTCTGTAACCACCTGACGGGGACAGCGGGCTTCGAGTTCGCCTGGCTCGCCGAGCGTACGGGTGACGGGCTGACGCCGCGTGCGACGGCAGCAGTCGGCGAAACGGTCGTCGAGCGACAGATCGACGACCACGTCGAGTCGGTCACCGCCCCGCTCGAGGTGGGTGACGTTCGCGTCGTCGACGACAGCACCGGCCCTGTCGCGCTGGTCCCGCTCGTCAGAGAGAACGCCGTGTCCGGTGTCATCGGGATCGGGACCAGCGAGGGGGTCACCGACGCGGACCGCGCCGTCCTGTCCGCGCTCGGCGTCCAGGTCGGCCACGCACAGGTCGCCGCCGAACGCAAGCGCCTCCTGCTTGCCGACACCGTGACCGAACTGGAGTTCCACTGTGCGGACGAGCGGACCTTCACCGCTGGGGTGTCCGGGGCGTTACAGTGTACGGTCGAGCTGTCCGGCGTCGTTCCCGTCACGGGCCAGTCGCTCCTGTACTACCTGATGGTCGACGGTGCCTCGGCCGACGCGATACTGTCGTATGCGGACGCCGACGACGGTGTGACCGACGCCAGACTTCTCGAAGAGCACAGCGACGGCGCACTACTGGAAGTCGTCGTGACCGACACGCCGGCGCTCCGACTGGTCGAGAGCGGGGGCCGAATCAGCTCTGTGACAGCCACCGACGGCGTATCGACTATCGCGGTCGAACTCCCCAGCGAGGCCGACATCAGACCGACGGTCACCGCCGTCACCGACGCCTACCCCGAGACCTCGTTAGCGGCGAAACGAGAGACCGAGCGGCCGGCCGAGACGGACACCGGGTTCCGCGACAGGCTGACCGATACCCTCTCAGACCGGCAGGAGACGGTCCTCCAGGCGGCCTACCACAGCGGCTACTTCGAGTGGCCCCGCGGGTCGACCGCCGAGGAGCTCGCGGACTCGCTCGACGTCTCGTCGCCGACGTTACACAACCACCTCAGGAAGGCCCAACAGAAGGTCCTGACCGCGTTTTTCGACGACAGGCCGACGGAGCCGCGGCGGCCGGCCGGCAACTGAAACCCCGTTTCATGTTATGGTAGTTAGACCCCCCGTTTATATGGCCGCTGTGAAATATCGATGATAGACCATGTCAGATGAAGATGTCCAACTCGAAGCGCGGCTCGAAGAGCAGGAGGTTTTCGAGCCCCCGGAGTCGTTCGTCGAGCAGGCGAACGTCACGGACGAGGGTATCTACGAGGAGTTCGAGGAGAACTGGCCGGAGTGCTGGGAGGGGGCCGCCGAGCTCCTCGACTGGGAGGAAGACTACGACCAGGTGCTCGACGACTCGAACCCGCCGTTCTACGAGTGGTTCACCGACGGCACACTGAACGCGTCGGCGAACTGCCTCGACCGACACCTCGAGGAGCGCGGCGACGAAGCCGCTATCGAATGGGTGGGCGAGCCAGTCGAGGAAGACAACATCACCTACACCTACGAGGAACTCCACCGGAAGGTCAACGAGTTCGCGGCCGGCCTGCAGGAGATGGGCGTCGGTGAGGACGACGTCGTGACGATGTACATGCCGATGATCCCGCAGCTGCCGATCGCCATGCTGGCCTGCGCTCGCATCGGCGCGCCCCACTCCGTCGTGTTCGCCGGCTTCTCCGCGGACGCGCTCGCGACGCGGATGAACTCCGCCGACTCGGAGTACCTGGTCACCTGCGACGGCTACTACCGACGGGGCGACCCGCTCGACCACCTCGACAAAGCCAACGAGGGGCTGGGCGGCGTCGACCACGAGGTCGAACGCGCCATCGTCGCCGAGCGGCTGATGGACGGCGACGGCTTCGACCACGACTACGCGGACAACCAGGTCGCCTTCGGGGACGTCGTCGCCGACAACGAGGGCGAGACGGTCGAACCGGTCGACCGCGACGCCGAGGACATGCTGTTTCTCATGTACACCTCCGGGACCACCGGGAAGCCGAAGGGCGTCAAACACTCCACCGCCGGCTACCTCGCGTGGGCGGCCTGGACATCCCAGGCGGTGCTCGATATCAAACCCGAGGACACGTACTTCTGTTCGGCCGACATCGGCTGGATTACCGGCCACTCCTACATCGTCTACGGCCCGCTCGCGCTCGGGACCACGACGATGATGTACGAGGGGACGCCGGACTACCCCGACAAGGACCGCCTCTGGGACATCGTCGAGGAGTACGAGGCCGACCAGCTGTACACCGCACCGACAGCCATCCGCGCGTTCATGAAGTGGGGCAAGCAGTACCCCGAGCAACACGACCTCTCCAGCCTGCGCCTGCTGGGCACCGTCGGCGAACCCATCAACCCCCGCGCCTGGAAGTGGTACTACAAACACATCGGCAACGAGGAGTGTCCGGTCGTCGACACCTGGTGGCAGACCGAGACCGGCGGCATGATGATAACGACGCTACCGGGCATCAAGGACATGAAACCCGGGTCGGCCGGGCCGCCGCTGCCGGGCAACGACGTCCGCATCGTCGACACCGAGGGCGAGGAGGTACAGCCCGGCCGCGCCGGCTACCTGACGGTCGACAAACCGTGGCCCGGCATGCTCCGGACGCTGTACAAGAACGACGAACGGTTCATCGACGAGTACTGGGCCGAGTACTCCGACACCGACAGCGACGACTCCGACGACTGGGTGTACTTCCCCGAGGACGGGGCGAAAATCGACGATGACGGCTACATCACCGTACTGGGACGGGTCGACGACGTGATCAACGTCTCGGGCCACCGCCTGGGGACGATGGAAATCGAGAGCGCCATCGTCGGCGTGGAAGGCGTCGCCGAAGCCGCCGTCGTCGGTGGCGACCACGACATCAAGGGCGAGGCAGTGTACGCCTATGTCATCACCGAGGACGGCTACGAAGAGACCGACGAACTCCGCAGCGCGATTATCGACGGCGTCGAGGACGCTATCGGACCGATCGCGCGGCCGGAAGCGGTCATCTTCACACCCGAGCTTCCGAAGACCCGCTCCGGGAAGATCATGCGCCGCCTGCTGGAAGACATCGCCAACGGCGAGGAGCTGGGCGATACGAGCACGCTGCGAAACCCTGACGTCGTCAGTGATATCGCGACCAAGGTCCAGGGTGACTGAGCCGTAGCGGCGAACAGCACCACGAATTTTCAAGCTTACAAACCCATGTCAAGAGACACACCTGCGGACCGAGAAAAGTCAACTATCCAACCAGACGGCGGTACGGAGGCCGCCCACGAAGATATCAACTACCTCGACAGGGAGGTGAACCTGTTACGGCCGAGCACGCCGTTCATGCGCGACCACCTGAAGATCATCTGGAGCAGTTTCGTGCTCTGGGCCCTGGTCGTGTTCGGGCCGGTGACGATGACCGTTATCGCGCCGGAGATGATGACTGTGCAGATGCCGATGCTCGGCTTCCCGCTGCACTACTTCCTCGTCTCGCTCGGCGCGCCGACGGGTGCGCTCATCCTGGCGGTCGTCTACACGCGCTACCGGGACCGACTCGACCAGAAGTACGGTATCAATCCCGAGACGGCCGGGAACGCGGCTCCGGAGGGGAGCGAAGCAACGGCCACTGACGGAGGTGTCGAGCAGTGACGGTCCCGCTACAGGCCGAGGCGCTGGACATCTCGTTCAAACTCGTCCCGGCGATCATCGTCTTCCTGATGATGGCCTCGTTCCTCGTCATCGGCTACGTCTTCAAGGTGGCCGACACCGAGGGGATGTGGGTCGCCGGCCGCGGCATCGGGAACATCGAGAACGGGATGGCCATCGGCGCGAACTGGATGTCCGCCGCCTCGTATCTGGGGCTGGCCGGACTGGTCGCGCTGTCTGGCTTCTACGGCCTGGCGTTCATCGTCGGCTGGACGACCGGCTACTTCATCCTGCTCATCTTCCTGGCGGCGCAGATGCGCCGCTTCGGGAAGTACACCGCGCCGGACTTCGTCGGCGACCGGTTCAACTCGCCGACCGCCCGCGCGCTGGCGGCGTTTACCACGCTGCTCATCGCGTACGTCTACTCCGTCGGCCAGGCCCGCGGCATGGGGCTGGTCGGCCAGTACGTCTTCGGGCTGGACATCATCCCCATGATCGTCGTGATGATGACGATCACCGTCGGCTACCTCGCGCTCTCGGGGATGCTGGGCGCGACCAAGAACATGGCCGTCCAGTACACGATCCTCATCATCGCGTTCCTCGCCGGCGTGTACGTCGTCGGCTTCTCACAGGGGTACTCGACGGTGCTCCCACAGGTCGAGTACGGCGCGCTCATCGCCGACCTCGGGCGCGAGTTCTCCGCGCCGTTCGTGAACCAGCCGTTCTACCTCTGGATCGCGACGGCGTTCTCGCTCATCGTCGGGACCTGTGGCCTCCCGCACGTTCTCGTCCGGTTCTACACGGTCAGAAGCGAACGCGTCGCCCGCTGGTCCTGCGTGTGGGGGCTGTTCTTCATCCTCCTGCTGTACTGGGCTGCCCCCGCGATGGCGGCCTTCGGCGTCGACCTCTTCCAGGCGACGACCGGCGCGAGCGCCTACGCCGCGGAGGGCGGCATGTCCGGCGCTGAGGGTGACGTGATCGTCGTGCTCGCCGCGCAGTTCGCCAATCTCCCGACGTGGTTCGTCGGTCTCGTCGCAGCCGGTGCGATGGCCGCGGCCATCGCAACGACCGCCGGGCTGTTCATCACGGCCTCCTCTGCGGTCGCACACGACATCTACACCGAGCTTATCAACCCCGACGCCACCCAGCGCCAGCAGGTGCTCATCGGTCGCGGGACGATTATCGGCATGGGCGCGCTGGTGACGGTGACCGCGTTCAACCCACCGGCGCTCATCGGCGAACTGGTCGCCTACGCGTTCTCGCTGGCCGGCGTCGTCCTGTTCCCGATGTTCTTCCTCGGCCTCTGGTGGGAGAACACGAACCGCCAGGGCGCGCTGGCCGGGATGGTGCTCGGCCTGCTCATCTGGATTACCTCGATTATCAACAGCGTCCTGCCGAACTACATCGGGGCGCTCGAGGCGGTCGCCGGCGAGGGCGGGGCGCTCGTTCCGATATACGCCCAGTACGTCCCGCCAATCGGCGCTGCGCTGGTCGGGACGCCGCTCGTGTTCATCGTCACCATCGCCGTCTCGCTGGCGACGCCAGAGCCGCCCCTGGAGACGAAGAAGATGGTTCGACAGTGTCACAGCCCCGAACCGATGGGGCAACAGGAGACCGCCGCAGACGTCGTCGGCGACAGCACCGGCGGCGGCACCCCCGCGGACGACTAAACCAATGTACGACAACATCCTCGTTCCGACCGACGGCAGCGAAACCGCCGAGAACGCGGTCGACCAGGCAGTAGACATCGCCTCGAAGTACGGCGCGACGGTTCACGCGCTGTACGTCGTCGACGTCGACGCCACCAGCTACTCGCTGGGGACAGAGCAGGTCGACCGCATTCGACAGGGGAACCTGGCGGAGATGACCGACATAAAGGAAGACGCCGACGAAGCCACCGGCTACGTCCGCGACCGCGCCGCCGAACACGGTGTCGACGTGCAAGAGCACATCACCGCCGGCGAACCGGCCCGCGCCATCCGGAAGTTCGTCGAGGACAACGACATCGACCTCGTCGTGATGGGGTCTCACGGCCGGTCGGGCCTCAAGCGCGTCATCCTCGGCAGCGTCACGGAGAAAGTGCTACGCCGGACGCGGCTGCCGGTGCTCGTCGTCGACGTCCACGGCGAGACAGAGATCGAAGAGTGACCTAGCATGGGACTGACTCGACCACGACCGTCACAGGCGACGCGGGGCCGCCGATGAGCGTCGTCGACACGCTCCGTGACCACGTGCGCGACCACAAGCGGGGCATGTTCGTCGACCTCGTGTTCGCCATCGCCTGGGTGACCGCCGTGAGCGTCATCTTCGACCTGCTGTCGGCTCCCCAGTGGGCCTACTACCTGACGCTCGCCGCCGGCGTCGTCGCGTACTACGGCTTCTTCTGGTCGCTTGAGCTGGCGATGCAACAGCAACAGTAGGTCGGCCTCGGTTTTTCCGCTGGATTACAGTTCGCCGCTGGTTGATACGGCCGGGTGCGATAAACTCACGCCAGACCCGAACCGCTGCCACCTGGCTATCCAGGCACCCCTTCCCCACTCAAGTCCGGCGAATTTCGGTCCCGTCGGTAGTAATAATACCATGTAGATGCATTGACTTGTTCGACGGCAGCGGATAGTGTGGAGTCAGCAATGATATACCAAAGTTCAACGGGAGAGTACTACAGTGGTCTCGACATCTGGATGCGCTTCGAGTCGGGGCTCTGGGAACCACACGACTGGAGCAAGGCGACGGGACAGGAGTGGGTCCAGACGGAGGTGGGCGACGTCATCACCCTGACGCCGGTCCCGGAGTCCGAACTACCGGAAGGGGTGTCGGTGACGGAGGCCGAGGACGTCGAGTTCCTGGGTGAGTAACCGGCGAGAGACGCGCGGAGTCAGAACCCCGTGGGCAATACCGCATAGGCCGTATGCCGGTGCGGGGAACGCGTTGCTGTGAGTCGGTTCGGACGTGCTGGCCGGTAGCGCCACGCAGTTCGCGAGTCGCTTTCGTTCTCTGCCTGTTTTTTCTGGAGTTGTAGCGAAGCGTGGTTGCGGTGGCGCGGAGGGGCTCGCTACTGCTCACGGGTCGCTATCGCTCCCCGTTCGCTGTCTGAGGGCCGCTCCCTGCGGTCGCGCCCCTCTCTACTCACGGCTTCGCCGTTCGTTCTGTGGCGCGGCGCGCCACGCTACTGCTCGCGGGTCGCGTTGCTCCCCGCTCGCGGTCCGAGGGCCGCTCCCTGCGGTCGCGCCCCTCTCTACTTCTCACTCATCGCTTCACTCGCCATATTCCGCCCCTGGGCATTCAGCGCGACCTCGGTGCGGACCCGGACCTCGTCGACAGCCCCGATATCGAGGAGTGTCTGATAGATCTCCTCGACCTCGTCGGGCGTCGTCCCGACGAAGTCGGACATCTCGAAGGGGGAGACGCCAGAATACAGCGCCATCAGCACCTGGCTCTCCATCTCCGAGAGTTCGTAATCGTCCTCGCGGCCCTCGATGACGCGGGTGAACAGCGTCTTCAGCGCCCGCGTGTGGTGGTCCATCCCCGAGATGTGGGTTTCGACGCTGCGGTCCTGGTCGTCGGTGTGTTCGACCTCGATGACCACCCGTTCCTGGCCCATCACGGTACTGGTCCCGGTTTCGATGGTCCCGACGTCCTCGATTTCGAAGGCCATGCTCTTGCCGCCGGGGAACTGGAGGCGGATGACGTCGTCGTCCAGTTGAAACCGCGCCTTGCTCCACTCCGCGTCCTCCTGGACGACACCGCCGACGACCGCCTGCCGTCGCGCGAGGATGACCTCGCCCTGCAGGGTGGCACGGACGTACTCCGTCTCGAAGTCGTCCATGTTCGGCGTATCCACGAGGAGGACGTTGTTGCCCACCTCCAGGGCGGTCGCGCCGCCGGTGCCGCCGTCGGGGACCAGGTCCTCCGGGTCCGACGGGAGGCTAATCGTAGAATGTGGAATCGGCTGTTTCGAGCCGTTCGTCGCGAGAATGAGCCGCTTGTTGGTGACGATGAGCCGACAGGACCGCCACTGCGGGTCGGCCACGGGGTCGCCGTCGCGGACGACGTACTGGAAGTCCCCCGACGTGTCGACTAGCTTGCGTTCGTCACCACTCATAGCCGCTGATATTACAGATTTGACGCCGAAGGATAAATAAGTTCCAGCACCGCTCTCACAGCGCGACCAGCAGCCCGCCCACGACACCCAGACCGCCAAACACCGTACAGACCGCCCAGAACGGGACCTGCCGAACCAGCCGAACGAGCGCGTCGACAGTGAGGTAGCCGACGATGGCGCTCACGGCGAGCGCAACGACGGCCGGCACCGGCTCGATTGCCGGCACGCCGTCGTCGACGAGGACTAGCGCGTTCGCGGCGAGCGCGGCCGGAATCGACAGCAGAAAGGAGAGCCGGAGCGACGACTCGCCCTCGTGGCCCCGGAGCAACAGGGCACTCACCGTCGTCCCGGACCGGGAGACACCGGGAAGGATGGCCAGTCCCTGCAACGCCCCGACGAGGACGGCATCGATCCAGTCCGGAATCGCGCGCTCGCCCAGCGACAGCGCCGCGGCGAAACGCTGGAGCAGGCCGGTGACGACGAGCAGCCCACCGACCAGTGCCAGGAAGAGGCCACCCTCTAGCTCCGAAACGGCCGCATCGAGGGCCATGTACGCGGGGAGGCCAGTGACGGCGGTCGCCGCCGTCGCGATGAAAATAAAGGAGAGGTCCGCCGTCTCGTCGGCGAACGGGCGACGGGAGAGGCCCCGAATAGAGCGCAGAATCGTTCGGACCTCGGTGCGGTAGTAGGCCGTCGCCGCAACTGCCGTCCCGGCGTGGAGAAAGAGCGCGAGACGGGTCGCAGCGGCGGGCGAGACGCCCGTGACCACCGTTGACGCGAGCGCGACGCCGCCCTCGCTCGAGACCGGAATCCACTCCAGTACCCCTTGCAGCAGGCCCAGCAGAATGGCGACGAGAATCGGGTTCATACCCACGGAGCGGACGCCGCGGGACAAAGGCCGTTCGGTTCGGCCCGTCGACGTGACAGTATATATAGCGCCGGTGTCCAAGCGGGGGTATGCAACTGGGAAGCAGTGTGGTGGACCTGCTGTCGGGGCTGCCGGCCTGGCAGGGGTTTCTCGTACTCGTCGGCAGCGGGATTGCGCTCGCGCTGGGCATCCGCGTTTTCGGCGACCGACTGCTCAGACGGGTCACACCGCACATCGAGGGCGACGTCGACGATATCGTCTTCCGTGGAATCCACACCGCCGTGTACGTCACGGTCGGTCTCGGCGGCGCGTACGTCGGCGCTCAGATCTACGATATCCGACCGGCCCTCGCTGTCTCGCTGGAAGCCGGGACGCTCTCGCTTGTCGTCATCGTCTGGATGGTGACGCTGCTGCGTATCGGCCGTCGGGCGTCAGCCATCGCGACGGATTCGGCGTATATCGACCGCCAGATGGTTCCTATCCTCCAGAACGTCTGGAGCGCGCTCGTCTCTGGCGGTGGCGTTTTGCTTTTGCTGGTCCTCTGGGACATCGACGTGACGCCGCTGCTGGCCTCCGCGGGGATCATGGGCATCATCGTCGGGCTGGCGGCACGAGACACGCTGGCGAACTTCTTTGGCTCGCTGTCGCTGTATCTCGACGGCACGTACGCGGTCGGCGATTTCGTCGTGCTGGAGACCGGCGAACGCGGTCGCGTCGAGGACATCTCCGTCCGCTCGACGGTCATCCGCACCCGCGACGACATCCTCGTCACCGTCCCGAACTCGAAGCTCAACAACGCCGCCATCATCAACGAGTCGACGCCGAGACGCAAGCGCCGAATCCGCGTCCCTGTCGGCGTCGCCTACGGAACGGACATCGACCAGGTCGAGGAGGTCCTGCTGGAACTCGCCGAGACCGAGGACCTCGTCAAGGACCGCCCGAACCCGCGGGTCCGGTTCCGCGAGTTCGGCGACTCCGCGCTGGACTTCGAACTGCTGTGCTGGGTCGGTAATCCGGCCCTGACAGCCCGTGCGACCCACGAACTCAACAGCGCGATCTACAAGCGGTTCCGGGCCGAGGACATCGAGATCCCGTTCCCCCAGCGGTCCATCTCTCTCTCGACCGAGGAGAGTCCGGGCGAGCTGTTCGGCCAGTCGTCCTCGAATGGGGCGGCGGACGGCGGTGTGACCGGCGAGTGACAGCGAGCGGTCCAACACGACGGAGAGGTCGAAACGCAGTTACGGGGGCGACGCGTCGGCTCAGGCAATGACCATACTCGAGGACGCCCGTGCGGCGCTTGCGACCGGGCCGCTGTGTGATTCCTGTCTCGGCCGACTCTTCGCCGACCGGAGTTTCGGGCTGGCCAACGCCGAACGGGGCCACGCCCTGCGGGTGACAGTCGCACTCGCGGACGACGACCCCTTCGAGGCGGGCGAGGACTGCTGGGTCTGTGAGGGCGAGTGTGATCGGTTCGACTGGTGGGCCCAGCAGGCCGCAAGCGCCGTTCGTGGCTACGAGTTCGACACCTACCAGGTCGGGACGAAGGTGCCGCCGCTGCTCGAGGAAAACGACGAACTGCTCCGGGAGGACGTGGGGCTTGCCCCCGACGCCGGCGAGGCGCTGAAGACCGAACTCAACCGCGAGGTCGGCAAACGAATCGGCGACCTGACCGGCGCCGAGGTGGAGTTTGGCCGCCCGGAAGTCCAGCTCACGCTCGACCTCTCGACGGATGCGGTCGAGACACACGTCAATTCGGCGTTCGTCTACGGCCGCTACCGCAAGCTCGAACGCGACATCCCCCAGACGAAGTGGCCCTGCAACGACTGCAACGGGACCGGGCTGTGGCAGGGCGAGCCCTGCGACGGCTGTGGCGGCAGCGGCTACCGCTACGACGAGAGCGTCGAGCAACTGTCCGCGCCCGTCGTCCGCGAGGCGATGGACGGCGAGGAGGCGGTGTTCCACGGTGCCGGCCGCGAGGACGTCGACGCCCGGATGCTCGATTCGGGCCGGCCGTTCGTCATCGAAGTGCTGGAACCGCGCACCCGGAACGTGGATGCCGAGGAACTCGAAGCCGATATCAACGCCTTCGCCGACGGCAAGGTCGAGGTGACGGACCTGCATCCGGCGACCCACGAGATGGTCGAGCGCGTCAAGGAACTGGACGCCTCGAAGACCTACCGGATGGACGTCGAGTTCGGAGCGCCGGTCGACGCCGACGCCCTGCAGGACGCGCTGGCGGAACTGGACGGGACCACCATCCAGCAGGAGACGCCCCAGCGGGTCACCCACCGGCGGGCCGACATCACCCGGACGCGGACGGTGTACGACGCCGAGGGCGAACTGACCGACGACCGGCACGCCGAACTCCGCATCCACGGCGAGGGCGGCCTGTACGTGAAGGAACTCGTCTCCAGCGACGAGGGCCGCACGGAGCCGAGCCTGGCCGGCCTGCTCGACACCGACGCTGTGGTGACGGCACTCGACGTAATCGACGTGCAGGGCGAGGACGAGCCGTTCGCGAAAGCCGAGTATCTCAAGGAGTAGTGCGCCGGGACAGTTCAACCGGAAGCTGTTTTTGCAGTGCCGTCCAGGAGACAGCCATGCAATTTGGCGTCGACGAGGCCGGAAAAGGGCCGGTTCTGGGGTCGATGTTCGCCGCCGCCGTCCGGGCCGACCCGGCGGCTTTGCCCGATGGCATCGGCGACTCGAAGGACATCAGGCCGGAGCGCCGCGAGCGACTGGCCGGCGAAATCCGGGAGTCGGCCGACGCCGTCGGCGTCGCCGAGATTCCGGTCGAACGTATCGACGCCGACGGAACGGACATGAACACGCTGACCGTCGACGCACAGGCTGCGGCGCTCTCGGAAGTGGCCCGAGACGGCCTGTCGGGGACGGTCGACGCCGGCGACACCGACGCGGCGCGGTTCGGTCGCCGGGTCGCGGACGCGGTCGGCGCCGACGTGACCGTGCGGGCGGAACACGGGGCCGACGAGACGGACCCAGTGGTCGGCGCGGCCTCGATTATCGCGAAGGTGGCCCGCGACGCACACGTCGCGGACCTGGCCCAGGAGTACGGCGACGTGGGGTCGGGCTACCCCAGCGACTCGACGACGCGGGCGTTCCTGGCGGAGTACGTCGACCGGCACGGGGAACTCCCGGCGTGTGCGCGCCGCTCGTGGTCGACGTGTGACGACGTGCTGACGGCGGCGTCACAGGCGACGCTGGGTGATTTCTGAGCGATAAAACCCGACAGAGACGGTGTGGAGTCGGACGGGAGCTGTTTTCCACAGCCCGTACGGCTCTTCCAGCACGTGTCCGACTGTAGCCGGGCTTTCACCGGCCTCGCCCTTTCAGGCTTTACCCGGGCTTGCACCGGGTTTTGTCGATGTGCTGGGTTCCCGAACGCCACTCACGTGACATCCGGTAGTTGGCCTTCGTACCGGTCCGGCCGGCCGGGCCGGCGGTGGGCTGTTTCGGTTCTCCTTCGGAGCGTTCACCTCGGAGTCGTGTGACGGACCGCTCGGTTGTTGCCCCCAACGCGTCCCGTTCCGTCCTGCTCGGACAGTCTGAGACCCGTCGTCCGATGTCTCCCCGCATCTGGCGGGATGTGTAGCTTGGACCTGCGGGATAATAAGTCAATCTAAAAGAATTTGGTACTTCTTCACATGGAAATAACTGGCACCGATAGACCACGAAAAAGCGGGCGAGAACGGGCCGCTCAGTCCTCGTCCAGCACGAGGCTCCGGAGGATATCACCGTAGGCCGGGCGCGTCACCAGCACGCCGACCAGCACGCCGACGATGGTGATGATGGCGAACCCGGAGAGGTCGCCCAGCGGGAGAACCATCAGCGGGCTCATGGCCATGATAGTCGTCGCTGCGGCCGCACCGATGACCCAGAACGCCTTGCGGAAGCGGCTCTGGAACACGCGGCCCGTCTCGACTTTCCCCTGCTGGAGGATCTCGTCGGCGATGATGATGAGGTCGTCCACCCCCGTTCCGATGACCGCGATGAACCCGGCCAGGTGCGAGAGGTTCAGCGGGTACTGGACGAAGGCGACGAACCCGAGGAGGATGAACACCTCAGACAGGGCCGTAACGATCATCGGCAGGGCGACCTCGGGACGCCCGTACCGGAGATACACCACCAGGCTCACCGCGATGACGGCGAGAATGCCCGTCAGGAGCGAGCGCTGCTGGAACTCCTGAGCGAGCGCGGAGGACAGCGTCTGGCTCTCGGCGCTGTCGAAGTTGAGCGGGGCCGGCAGCCGACCGGCCTTCAGCGCGAGTTCCAGTTCCGTCGCCTCGGACATGTTGCTGGTCTGCATGATGAACTGCGGGTTGTTGACGAAGTCACCGTTCTGGTAGGACTGTCCCAGTCCCGGGTCGACCCCGCCGACGAACACCGGCTCGCCGTTCAGCGTCGTCACCAGGCAGTTCGCCTCCGTGTTCTGGAGGTTCTCGTGGTCGTAGTCCGAGCGGCGGCAGGTCGACCCGCCACCGAAGCCGGCCTCGACCATGTCGTTCGCGTAGCGCTCGGCCACGCTCTGTTTGACCGTCACCGGGACGTGTGTCCCCTGCGTGTCGCTTCGCTGTGCCGACCCGATGCCGGCGAAATCGCCCTGCGAGAGGACCTCCTCGCGGACGTAGGACCCGTTCTCGGTGTTGTCGTGGACGGCGTACACCCGGACGACACCGCGTTCTTCGAGCAGGCCGATGAGTTCCTCGCGGCCCCTGTCCGGAGCCGTGACGCTGATGAAGCTCCGACCGCCCGGCGAGCTGACCTGCTGGACGGAGCCCCCCGTCAGCGCCGATTCGCGCAGTTTGTCGTCGATGACCGACACCATGTTCTCCCGGGTTTCCCGCGTGACACCGGGCCGGACCTCGCTGGGCTCGTACCCCTCGGCTTCGAGCGCGGACTCGACCTCCGAGGTGCTGACGTCGTTCGAGAACACCTCGACGGTTTCGGTCCGGTTCGAGACGCGCACGTCGATCGGATCGATGCCCAACCGGTCCGACATAGACTGGGCGAGGTCGGCCTCGTCCGCGGGTGCGACCTCGACGCCCTCGGCAGTGATACCGACGATGGGGGCCTGGATGCGTGTCCCGCCGCTGAGCTGGATACCGTACTGGAGGTTCGTCGACTGGTTCGCGGCCCCGGCCCCTTCGGAGCCGGAGGTCCCTGGCGGAACGCCGGGGATGAACAGCGCGACGGCGCTGAGTAGCAACAGCGTGACGAGCGCAACGACGCGCCAGTTCTCTTTGAGTGTGCTCATCGGTTGACCCCCTCGTACTTGTACCAGCGAAGCAGCGTGACGTTGAGCATGTAGGTGTTCATCAGGTCGGCCGCCAGTCCCACGACGAGAACGAACCCGATAGACGCCATCAGTTCGATACCGAATATCGTCGCCGAGATCGCCATCACCGCCATCGCCGCCATCGACGTCAGCGTCATCGTCACACCGGTCCGCATCGCGCGGTACGTCGACTCGTAGAACCCGCCGGACCGCCGGAGGACGTGGTTGTTCAACAGGATATCGGAGTCGACGCTGTAACCGATCAGCATCAGGAGGGCGGCGACGGTCCCGAGAGAGAGCTTGATTCCCAGGAGGTTCATCACCGCCAGCGGGATGACAAGGTCGGAAAACGCCGAGAGGACGACCGCGACACTCGGGACAATCGTCCGGAACATCGCAAAGACGAGCAGGCTCATCCCGAGGAAGGCGACGCCGATGCCGACGACCGCCAGCCGCTGGTTCTCCTGGCCGAATATCGGCGAGGTCGTCCCGCTGCCGAGGAACTCCATCTGGTCGCTCGACCGCGCGGTTTCCTCGATGGGCTCCAGGTTCGACGAGTCGAACGTGATGATGTAGCGGTTCTCACCTTCGACCTGTTGGACGGAGACCACTGGCTCGTCGAACGCGGCCCTGAGCTCCGCCTGTGAGAGGGACGACTCGACGGTGAGTTCCGAACCGCCCGTGAAGTCGATGCTCGGAGAGACCGGCGCGCCGGTGACCAGATACCAGCCACCGAGCACCGCAAGCGCCAGGCCGAGCACCACCAGCGGAACCGCCACCAGTTGACGGTTCGAGTACTGGGTGTAATCGACTTCCGGGACCTCGAACTCGAACATGACCGAACGGTGTGAGACGGGGGCGAATAAGCCTTCTCAATCGCTACCGCTGACATCCGCCGTGCCGTACAGCTATAGCGGTGTGTCACGTATATCTGGCTATGGTAGAAAGCGCAACACGGGTCGAACTCTCGTATCCGGCGGACCTCAGTGGCTGGGGCCGCGACAAGATCGACGGCTCGCCGTTCCGCGCGTACCTCCGGAAGACACACGACACGGCCGCGCCGGGCGACGTGTGGACGGAGTTCGTCGGCGTCGGCTGCTGTGGCGACACGCTTGATTTCCCGCTGCGGGTCGAATCCGTCGAGGGTGGGTCCCGAGTGACCGAGGACACCGCGTTCGTGTACACCGAGCGCGGGGCCTGTGGCGTCGCCGGCGGCTGGCAGGTCCAGAGCGCGGCCGGACCGACCGAGTAGTGTGTCTGCGCGCAGGCGTCAGTCCGGCAGGTAGCGCACGCTGACGACGCCATCGGTCGTCCGGACCTCGACGCGGTCGACGCCGAGCCTGGCCGCCCGCGAGACGGTGGCCTCGTCCTCGACGACCTCGGCCGCGGCCTCGGCCGTCTCGTCTTCCGGGACCGTCAGGACGTGTATCTCACCCTCGCCGGCGCGTTCGACGGTCGTCAGCTCGCCCGGCGTCTGGTCGGCGGCAATCTCGGTCGTCTGTGCCGTCGGCGCGAGGTCGACCGTCTCGACGGGGATGTGTCGCCGCTCGGCGACGTCGGTGACGGTGTAGGTGACCTCCATCGGCGGCTCCGGTTCGACCGTCCCCTCGACTACCTCGCCGGTCTCGACGCCGGGGTTGTCCGACAGTGTGAGCACTTGCGAGTCCGCGACGTTCCGAAGCGTCGCCGACGCGTCGTCGGCGTGCGTGACCAGGAATGTCCCTTCAATCGATGTCATAGGGATAGGTTCGCGACGGGCGTTCTTGCCCGTTTCGACCCTGGAACGGGCGTGTCATGTCTCCTTGCGAGAGTGTTCGGCGCGGCTCTGTGACGCTACTTCAGCAGCCGGTGGGTAAGATACATCGCCAGCGTCGCGAGCAGCGGCGGGACGACACCGGCAAGCGGCGGCAGCGAGTAGAAGAACCCGACGACGGCGCTCTGTGTCGGTTCGCGAAGCGCCGCCGGCGCCGAGGTCAACAGCGCGAGGTATATCGAACCGATAAACAGGAACGCGGAGATGGCGAGGCCGCGGTCGTAGCCCACCGAGGACTCGGTCCGTCGGTGGCGGCGTGCGACGGAGAGCACCGGAGCCAGAAGCGGCGCGACCAGCAACAGTCCCACGAACAGGAAGAAGCTCCGCGAGAAGGTGAACGTCCCGCCGCGGACGCTCCCGGTTTCGGCGAGTTGCGTTATCAGCCCGAACGAGAACACGAGCGTAATCGCCACAGACAGCAACAGCGCGACCGGGACGTAGGCCTTGAACAGAATCGAGTCGCTGGCCCGGAACGCGTACGGGAACGCGCCGGGGAGCCCGTTGTACGGTTCGGGCCGGTCGCCGTCGTCGCCGGCTGTGACGGACTGCTCTGCCGTCGCGTCTGTCATACCTGTTGGTTAGGCGAGCGCGTGGTTAAGCGCGGTGTTGTCCGACCAGCGGGACGCGGACTCGTCCACTGCCTGCCGTGACCGCCGGGAGTTGTTTGTACCAGCGCTTCGATACCCCCGGTATGCACGTCGATATCGGAGCCGCGCTTGCCAGTGCCGCCGACCCGGGCGTCGAGCGAGCGACGCTGGACGACATAGACGAGCGGGTGGCCGCGGCCCACGACCGGATCGAACAGGGACGGGACGACGACGAGTTCGGCTACGCGTCGCTGAACCTCCCCGAAGCAACCGACGCCGAGACAATCCGCGACGCCGTCGCCCCGGTCGACGACGCCGAGTCGGTCATCACCGTCGGTATCGGTGGCTCCGCGCTGGGGGCGAAAACCATCACGGAGGCGCTGGCCGAGGACCCGGACAGCCACGTCATCCTGGACAACGTCGACCCGGAGCACGTCCAGCGGACGCTCGAGGGTCTCTCCCTCGCCGACACAGCCATCAACGTCGTCTCGCGTTCTGGGACGACGGCGGAGACGCTGGCGAACTTCCTCGTCGTCCGCGAGGCCTACGAGGACCGCGGCGTCGACTGGACCGAGCGCATCGTCGTCACCACGGGCGAGTCAGGCCCGCTCAGGGCACTCGCCGACCAGCACGACCTGCCGACGCTGCCTGTGCCCGAGGGCGTCCCGGGCCGGTTCAGCGCGCTCTCGGCGGTCGGGCTCGTCCCGCCGGCCATCCTCGGCATCGACATCGAGGGGCTGCTTGCCGGCGGCCGGGCCGCGGCCGACGACCTCGCGCCGTCGCTGTATGACTCGCCGGCCTACGCCTACGGCGCGATGGCCTACGCACTCGAAGAGGAGGGCGCGAAGGTCAACGCGGTCATGCCCTACGCCGAGCGCCTGGAGTCCTTCGGCGAGTGGTTCGCACAGCTCTGGGCCGAGAGCCTGGGAAAGGACGGGCGGGGCCAGACGCCGGCGCGGGCGCTGGGCGCGACCGACCAGCACTCCCAGCTCCAGCTGTACCGCGCCGGCCACCGCGACAAGGTCGTCACGTTCGTCCGGCCGCGGGAACGCGCCGACGTGGCGATTCCCGACCCGGACCACGAGGACCTGTCGTATCTCGCCGGGACCGACCTCGGCGGCCTCATCGACGCGGAGTACGAGGCGACGGTGGCGAGCCTCCCGGCGGCCGACCGGCCGGCACTGGAGGTCGAGATCGAACGCCTCGACGCCGAGAGCGTCGGCGAACTGCTGTACGCGATGGAGGCCGCCTGCGTCCTCGTCGGCGAACTCGCAGACGTCGAGACGTTCACACAGCCGGCCGTCGAGTGGGGCAAAAACGCCACGCGGGCGCTCATCCGTGGCGAAGCCACCGACGAGACGGCAGTCATCGACGAGCGCGAGCGACTGCAGATCGGTGAAACGGAGTCCCTTTAGGCCGGCGCAACGGACTGCCGACAATGGACGACACTGCCGCGAACTGGGGCGTCCTCGCCGCCGGCCTCGGTCTCGTCGTACTCGTCGCCACCGAAACCGGCGTCGTCGGCTGGGTGACGCCGCCGACGGCTCTCGGCCCGGTCACCGCCCGTCAGGTCGCCGCCGCCGGATTCGTCGTGGCCGCACTCGCCTTCTCGCTTGCCCGCCACGGCGCGCTCGACCGCCGACAGGCCGGTCTGGGCGCGGGGGGCGCAAGCGCCGTCGCGACGCTCGCGACGCTCGTCGCCTTCTTCGGGCCCGAGTTCCGTCCCGGCGTCGAGGCGACCGTCGGTCTCGCGGTCTATGTCACCGTACTTGCCGGGGGCGTGACGGTCGCGCTTGGCTGGGCGCTGGCAAGCGGCGTAGCGAACGACCGACTGTACACCGTCGCCAGAGCGCTCTCGGTGGCGACCGGCATCGGGCTGGCCGGCTTCCTCGTGGGCACGGTGTTCGCTCAGTTCGTCGTACTCGGGGCCGCACTGGCGGGGCTTATCAGCGCCGCGGCGCTCGACGGCGGGGCCGTCACCGGACCGACGTACATCACGCTCACCGTCGGCATCGGCGTCGGCTTCGTCGCTTTCGGCGCGGCCGTCGCCTCCCGGTTAGACCGGGACTGGGCCGACCTCGACCTGCACCGACCCGGGGTTCGCGATATCGGCTACAGCGTCGGCGGGGTCGTCGTCCTCATGGTCGCGCTCTTCGGTTTCAGCTACCTCATTCAGTCGCTCGGGCTCGAAGCGGCCCGGAGCAGCGTCGAGGAACTGGCCCGCGAGGACCCGTCGTTCCTGCTCGTGATGGTTCCGCTCGCGTTTCTGACTATCGCGCCGAGCGAGGAGTTCATCTACCGAAATCTCATCCAGAAGTACCTCTACGACGATTTCGGTGACCTGCAGGCGATCGTTCTCACCAGCGCCGTCTTCGGCGTCGTCCACTTCGGGCAGTACAGTACCGGTACGCCGACACAGACTGTGCTCTCGCTGCTGCTGGTGTTCGTTCTCTCGACGCTGCTTGGCCTGAGCTATCTCAAGACCGAAAACCTCCTCGTGCCCATCTTCATCCACGGGGCGTTCAACGCCATCCAGTTTCTCACATTGTACATTGAAATTACAGGAAATCCGGCGCTCTGAGCCGTCTGACTGCTGTCTGACGGGTGTTTATGCGAACTTCTGTTGTAGGCGAGAGCATGACCCGGCGGTTCACTATCGTCTGTGATGATGACAAGGCGCGGGTGGTCGAGACGCTTGCGCGGCGCTACGGCATCACAGAGGAGGAAGTGCTCACGCAGCTGGTCGAGCTCGGGCTCGAAGCTCGCGACGAACAGACCGTCTAGGCCGGGTTCTTCCGGGAGAGTGAACTGCCACAGACGGGACAGCGGTCGCGGTTCTCCTCGAACTCGCGGCCACAGCCGGCACACTGGAACAGCCAGTCGCGCTGTTCGGAGATTCCGTCCCGGGCGATGACTTCGACCGCCACGTCGAGTTTCTCCGCGACGTTTTGCATCGCGTAGTCGTCCGTGACGAGGCGGCTGTCGAGTTCGAACGCGGCCGCGATCAGACGGATGTCGGTTTCGGAGAGCTCCGCCAGGTCCCCGGTCTCGCCGGCGGCGCGCTCGATGCGCTCGACGGTGTTGTCCTCGGGGATGTGGAGGTGCATGCCCGAGCCTTCGAGGGCGTCGAAGCGGTAGGCGGCCTCGTCCTCCAGTTCCTCTCTGACGAGCGGAATCGTCGCTATCTGCTCGTCAGTGTGATACTCGTTGATAAACGCCGAGGAATCAAGGACGTACATCTAGCGTTGGACGATCATGTGGTCTTTCACCGCCTTGACCCGTCCGACTGGGACGAGCAGGCGGCCCTGATCACTGTACTCGAAGTCCGTGTTGCGGAGCGAGTCCGCGGGGTCGATGACGAGGTTGTGCAACGCGCCCGACGAGAAGTCCATCGTGATGTTGTAGAGACTGCCGATCTCCGCGCCATCAGTCCCCATCACGTCTTTCCCCGACAGGTTTTCTGCAAGTATCGCGGCCATACCCCTTGTTCCGAACGAGGTTATATAAACGCCACGGGGATGTCTGACGGGTGAGCTGTGGCCGCCGACCGGTACAGAGAGAGACCAGCAGCCGTCGATATCACCGACGGTGCTGTTCGCGGCGTCTCCGGGAACACTCACGGCCAGGCAGCAGCCCTAAGCGACAGGCACCCGACGGGTACACATGGACCGGAACAGGCGTCAGTTTCTCGGCGGTCTCACGGCTGTCGTCACCGGAGCCGTCGCGGGCTGCAGTGGTGACGACGGCGGGCCGTCGTCCCCGACGGAGACAGCCACCGCTACGCAAGCACCGACCCGAACCGCGACAGCAACGCCCACTGAAACGGCGACGCCGACTGATACTGCCACTCAGACCGAGACAGCAACGCCGACTGAAACCGCCACTCCAACAGAGACGGCGACACCGACCGGAACGCCCGTCGACGCTGAGCAAGAAGTCGCCGTCGCGCCGGGGGACTTCGTCTTCGAGCCCGAATCCTACGAAGTTCCAGTCGGGAGCACCGTGCTGTGGGTCTGGGAAGCCGACGGCCACAACGTCAAACCGACCGCGACGCCTGCCGACAGCGACTGGTCGGGGACGCCCGGAGACGAGGGCAAGACGTACAGTTCGGGGTACGAGTACGCCCACACGTTCACAGTCCCCGGCGAGTACGAGTATCACTGTGTGCCCCACCAGAGCATCGGGATGACGGGGTCGTTCACTGTGACCGAGTGACGCCCGCTTAGCCCCACGTGCGGTCGCGTGCGACTGATGACGACGAACTTAACTGCCACCGACGACTCGGTTCTGACAACTTCTGGAGCCATTTATGTCTGACACGGACCCCACCACAGCCACCGACGACACCCTGCGGACGCCCATCGTCGCCGTCCTGGGCCACGTCGACCACGGGAAGACGAGCCTGCTCGACAAGATTCGCGGTTCGGCCGTCACCGCCGGCGAGTCGGGCGCGATTACACAGCACATCGGCGCGACAGCCGTCCCGCTGAACGTGATTTCGGAGATAGCCGGCGACCTGGTCGACCCGACGGACTTCGACCTGCCGGGTCTCCTGTTCATCGACACGCCGGGCCACCACTCCTTCTCGACGCTTCGCTCCCGGGGCGGCGCGCTCGCCGACATCGCCATCCTCGTCGTCGACGTCAACGACGGCTTCCAGCCCCAGACGCTGGAGGCCATCGACATCCTCAAGCGAACCCAGACGCCGTTTATCGTCGCCGCGAACAAGATCGACACGATTCCGGGCTGGAACCCCAACGAGGGACAGCCGGTCCAGCAGACGATGGACGCCCAGTCCGACCGCGTGCAGTCCGATTTGAACGAGAAGCTGTACGAGATTATCGGTGAACTCTCGGACAACGGGTTCTCGGCGGACATGTACTGGCGCGTCCAGAACTTCCAGGCCAACATCGGCGTCGTGCCGGTCTCGGCCGAGACCAGCGAGGGCATCCCCGACCTGCTGACGGTGATGATGGGGCTGTCCCAGCGGTACATGAAAGAGGAGATGGAGATCGACACCAGCGGCCCCGGTGTCGGGACTGTCCTCGAAGTGAAAGACACCCAGGGCTTTGGGACGACGCTCGACGCCATCATCTACGACGGCACCATCCGCAACGACGACACGATCGTCGTCGGCGGCCTGCAGGGGTCTATCGTCACCGACGTGCGCGCGCTGCTTCGCCCCCGCCCGCTCGAGGAAATCCGGACCGAGCAGGAGTTCGAACAGGTCGAGCAGGTCGCCGCCGCCGACGGGGTCAAGATCGCCGCGCCGGACCTCGGCGACGCGATGGCCGGCGCGCCGATCCGCGTCATCCGCGACCGCGACCGCAGCGAGGTCATCGCCGAGGTAGAGGAGGAACTCGCCGAGATCGAGGTGACGACCCAAGAGGAGGGGGTCGTAATCAAGGCAGACACGCTCGGGTCGCTGGAAGCCCTGTCCAGTACGCTCGAAGAGGAGGAAATTCCGGTCATGCGCGCCGAGGTCGGCGCGGTCGCGCCGCGGGACGTGCGGGTCGCCGAGACGGCCAACGAGCCGACCAACCAGGCGATTCTGGCCTTCAGCGTCGAGGTGCTCGACGACGCGCGCGACCTCGCCGAACAGGAGGACGTGGAGCTGTTCGAGGACGACGTCATCTACCAGCTCGTCGAGTCCTACGACGACCACGTCACCGCCATCGAGGAGGCCCAGCAGGAGCAGATCCTGGAGAACATCACCCGGCCCGCGAAGTTCCGGATTCTGCAGGACCACACCTTCCGCCAGTCCGACCCCGCCGTCGTCGGCGTCGAAATCCTCTCCGGCGAACTCCGGCGGAACGTCAACGTCGTCAGATGGGAGAACGGCGAGGCAAAGCGCGTCGGGACCCTCAAGACGATTCAAGATGAGGGCGAGGACGTCGACTCGGCCCGTGCCGGCGAGCGCATGGCCGTCTCTATCCAGGGCCCGACCGTCGGTCGCCAGATTGAGGAGGGCGACGACCTCTGGGTCGAAATCCCGGAGAAGCACGCGAAGATTCTGGAACAGGAGCTCAAGGAGGACATCTCCGTCGACGAGCGCGAGGCGCTGTCGATGTATCTGGAGAACCACCGGAACAGGGACCCCTTCTGGGGGAAATAAAGGTTATTTTTCCGACGGGATTTTGTGCTGACCCAGTGTAACGGAGCGTATGGTCTCCCGCGAGAACAAAATCGTCGGTGGTTTCGTCATCGCAGCCCTCGTTCTTGGATATGCGAGCACGGTGCTGGCGGATGTCACGTCTGCTGTAACACTCGCAATACTCCTTGGTGTCGGCGTCATCGCGCCGACGCTCGTGACCAACTACCTCGATAGTACGGGGGCCGCCTGACGAGCGCCGCAGCACCGAGTAATAATATTTAATTAGGAGGCGTGTCTCTGTAGAGACACGAATGTCCGGCCCGCTGTCGATGCCCGACCTCGTGCTCGCCAGCATTGCCCTCTCGATGCTGCTGGCCTCTCTCGGCGCAGTCGTCACCTCCATCAGCCTCGTGACTGCGCTGAGTGCCGGCAGTCTCCCGGCCAGTGGCTCCATCGGCTACGCGCTGTTTTACGACCCGCCAGTCCCCAGCGGTAGCCGCGCCTGACAATCGGGGGCCACCCGCTACCGCGACTGTACCGACGAAAACTGAGAGCGGCGGCCGTTACTGTGCCGTCGGCGACGTGTCGTCGCCCATCAACTGCTTGACCTGCAGGGCGGCGGAGGCGGCGATGCCCTGCGCGAGGTCGTCGCGTTCGGCGTCGGAGATGCTCGCGCTTTCCGGGTCCTCCGGCGTGTAGTCGGCGCTGACGACCGACCCGACGGGGGGCTGGACCGCGATTGTGGCCCGCGGGCCCGTCGTGCTGTTGCTGATCTCCGAACCGACGACGAACTCGCCGGGCAGGAGTTCGCGGGTCCGGGCGGCGACGCTTGAGAGGTCCCGGCGGAGGTTCTCTCGCTGTTCCGCGGTCAGGGTCACTTCTTCGGTCTCCCCACCAAACGACGTATTCCCGTACATGAACGTTCTCTGTCTCTATGGGGGGGAGGACTAAAAACCCGGGGGCCAGCACACGTTTGGCCGGAACCGGCCCGCGCGCTACTTACACGACAGGGTGGCTCTCGCCGTAGGTGGCGAGGACGACGGCGCTGGCGTACTCGGCGTCGTCGAACGCCGACTCCACGTACACGTTCTCCTCGACGAACTCCCAGTCCCGGAGGTCCCGGCCGGCGGCCAGTCCCTCGCGGATCTCCATCCGGACCGCGTCCTCGCTGGCCCCGTCGACTTCGTAGAAGATGCCCGGCCCGTCCTCGCTGCGGGCCCAGCCGATGCCCGCCGCGCCGCGCTCGCCCGGCGGGACAGTCACAGAGGACTGGACCACCTCTATGGCTTCGCCGGGCGGTCCCAGGTCCGGTGCCGTCCCCGTCACCTCGATAGCCGGTCCGGACGGGATGACCGACGAGAGCGTGAGGAGGTTGTAGTTGTGGACGCCCGCCTCGGCGAGTGCCGCGTCGTACGCGGCCAGTGCGGTCGGGCCGGTCGCAGTCCCCCACACGACCCGGATGGTGCTCATAGGCGACTGTCGACGGTCCGCGGGGTAAGGGGTTTCGCTTCGCTACGTCGGGACGAGCCTGTAGCACATCCCCGGTCGGTTCGGGTCGCCCTCGGCTGCACGCTCCGCGTAGTAGATGCCGTCGGCAGTCACCAGCGGCGCGCTCGTCACGTGACCGCGGTTCTCCGTGCTCCAGGCCATCGCGCCGGAGTCCCGGTCCAGCGCGTACAGTCGTCCGTCGTAGGACCCGACGAGCACGCGGTTCGGGGTGGCGACGACGCTCCCGATAATCCACCCGCCGGTGTCGTACCGCCACAGCTCCGCGCCGCTGGCGAGGTCCAGTGCGTACACCCTGTCGTCGTGGCTGCCGACGTAGACGGTGCCGTCGTGGACCGCCGGCGCACACATCACGTCGGCGTCGGCCCCGAAGGTCCACTGCTCCGAACCGTCGGTCACGTCGACGGCGGTGACCGTCTCGGCCCACGACGGCACGATAGCGGTCCCGTCAGCGACGGCAATGGGGGCTTTCACGTCGCCGCCGGTGTCGTAGCGCCAGACCCGCTCTAAGCCCGGGAACGACCACGCGTAGCAGTAGCCGTCGTTGGAACCAAACAGCAGACGGCCGCGCTCGCGGTCCAGCGCCACCGTCGAATGGGGGTGGTCGGTCGGCCGGCTGTCGCGCCACTGCACGTCCCCTGTGGCGGCGTTGACGGCGGCCACGGAACCGCTCGGCGCCGCGTGCTCGACAGCGACGTACAGCGACCCGTTGTAGTACGTCGGGCTCGCGCCGATGGCGTCGCCCAGCTCCGTCCGCCAGCGCCGCCGGCCGGTTTCGAGGTCCAGCGCCGACAGCGCACCGTCGTAGGCCCCGATGTAGACGGTGTCGTTGGCGATGGCCGGCGTGCCGTGGCTCCCGCGGGTCGCCTGTGTAATCGTCGTCGACCACTGGACCTCGCCGTTCGGTGTGATGGCTCGCACGCGACCGGTGTCGTCGGCCAGAATCAGGTCACCGGTCGGAGCAAGCGCTGGACTCCCCTTTGCCGCGGTGTGGTCCCCGCGATTGGTCGGCAGTTCCCAGGCCCGCTCGACGGCGTCCGGAACCGGCGTGTCCTGATACCCCGTGTTCAGGAGGCCCTGGCGGAACTGCGTCGCGGCGTGTTCGTCCAGGGCTGTCGATGCGAGCGGGTCGAACCGTGACTGACACCCCGCCATTGACCCGACCGTCGTCGCCGCGAGCGTCCCCAGAAACGCCCGCCGCGTCCGTCCGCGCTCTGTCACGAGCGCTGATACCGGGCGGTGTGACTTAAACCGCTTGGGGACAACCCGTGTGACCGGATTAGGCCATACACCGCTTAGCGTTCGTGGCGACTGTCCAGCGGCGAGGTTATATTCAAAAATAGCATCCGCGAGCGTAGCGAGCGGATCACCGCGCTCGAACACCGTGAGAGCGCGGCCTTTTTCGCCCACGTTTTTCGAGGAGCCTTCCCACAGCGCGCTCTACGAGCGCGCGAGGAAAGGCGACGCTGAAAAAGGTGGTTAGGCGAACGCGACCGGGACGCTGCTGGCGTCGTCGTCGGCTTCGACCTTCTCCAGGGCGTCGTGGAGGTCGGACTGCTTGACCGTCGTCCGGCCGTCACGGATGGCGAACATCCCGGCCTCGGTCGCCAGCGAGGCCAGTTCCGCACCGGAGAGGCCGTCGGTCTCGGCGGCGAACGCACGCAGGTCGACATCGTCGTCGAGGTTCATCTCCTGGGTGTGGATCTCGAGGATGCGCTCGCGACCCTCGACGTCGGGGTTCGGGACTTCGATGAGGCGGTCGAAGCGGCCGGGCCGGAGGATGGCGCGGTCGAGCATGTCGAAGCGGTTCGTCGCCGCGATGATCCGGATCTCCCCGCGCTCGTCGAACCCGTCCATCTCCGAGAGCAGTTGCATCATCGTCCGCTGGACCTCGGCGTCACCGGAGGTCTTCGATTCCGTTCGCTTGGCCGCGATGGCGTCGATCTCGTCGATGAAGATGATAGCCGGTTCGCGCTCGGCGGCGAGTTCGAACAGGTCCCGGACCAGTCGCGCGCCCTCGCCGATGAACTTCCGGACCAGTTCGGAGCCGGCCATCTTGATGAAGGTGGCGTCGGTCTCGTTGGCGACGGCCTTGGCCAGCATCGTCTTCCCGGTGCCGGGTGGCCCGTGTAGCAGCACGCCGCTCGGCGGTTCGATACCGACTTCGCGGAACTGGTCGGCGTTGATCAGCGGCTCCTCGACGGCTTCCCGGACCTCGCGGATCTGCTCTTCGAGGCCGCCGATGTCCGAGTAGGAGACCTCTGGCGAGCCATCGACCTGCATCGCCTGCGCGCGGGCGTCGGTCTCAGGGTCGAGAATCTGCTTGACGCCGAAGGAGTCGTTGATAGCGACGCGGTCACCTGCTTCCAGTCCGTCACGGATAGACGGCGAGACTTCCGTCAGCACCTCCTGGTTGTTGCCGTGTTGCTTGACGACGACGCCGTCGTCGGTCAGCTCCTCGGCCGTGGCGATGTACAGCGAGGACGTCTTGAGCGTCTCGTTTTCGCGTTCGAGCTGGTCGACCTCGTCCGTGAGGTCGGTCTGCCGGTCACGGGCGGTGTCGAGTTGCTCGGTCAGCTGTTCGTTGACCTGTACTATCTCTCTGAAATGTTCCCGGAGTGCCTCCAGACGCTCGTCAGGCGTCATATCTGGGTCGAGTTCCAACCGCGGTCGTTCCGGAAGCGAGGGACTGCGCGACATTTGGATGGTCGGTACTATACGGTTGAGACACAAAGTGCCTTCGGGTCACAGGGGGGGTGAAAGGGTTATCCGTGTCGGGACAGCGGCCGTCCCCCGGCTTCGGCCGCGCTGACTGGCTACGGACGGCGGTTTACAGCAGTTCGGCGAACTCGTCGAGGTAGTCGCCGTACGTCGAGAGCGCGGATTCGACCGGGTCGGGACTGGCCATGTCGACGCCGGCGTCACGAAGCAGTTCCAGGGGGTACTGTCGCGACCCGCTCTGCAGGAAGTCGATGTACCGGTTCGCTGCGGGCTCGCCCTCGTCGAGGATGCTGTCGACGAGTGCGACGGCCGCCGAGATGCCGGTCGCGTACTGGTAGACGTAGAACGCCCGGTAGAAGTGCGGGATGCGCATCCACTCGCGGGCGATGCGGTCGTCTAGCACCGCCGGCTCGTAGTAGTCGCCTTTCAGGTCCCGGTAGAGGTCGTCCAGCCGGTCGGGGGTCAGCGGCTCGCCGGCCTCGGACATCTCGTGGGTACGGTGCTCGAACTCGGCGAACATCGTCTGCCGGTACAGCGTCGACCGGAACCGCTCGAGGTACTCGTTGAGGATGTGCCGGCGCAGGCGCTCATCCTCGACGGTGTCCAGCAGGTGGTGGGTCAGCAGCGTCTCGTTGACAGTCGACGCGACCTCGGCGACGAATATCTCGTAGCCGGAGTAGACGAACGGCTGGGACTCGCTGGTGTACTCCGAGTGCATCGAGTGGCCGAGTTCGTGGGCCAGCGTGTACATCGACTCCACGTCGTCCTGGTAGTTCATCAGGATGAACGGCTGGGAGTCGTAGGTGCCACCGGAGTACGCGCCGGACTGCTTGTGTTCGGTCTCGTAGACGTCGACCCAGCGGGAGTCCAGTCCTTCGGCCAGCCGGGACTGGTAGTCCTCGCCGAGCGGTGCGACGGCCTCGGTGACGTACTCGCAGGCCTGTTCGTACTCGATTTCGGGCGATTCCTCCTGGACGAGGGGGACGTAGAGGTCCCACATCCGGAGGTCGTCAGCGCCGATGGACTCCCGCTTGAGGTCGGCGTGGCGGTGGAGCGTGTCGAGGTTGTCGTGGACGGTGTCGACCAGCGTGTCGTACACCTCGACGGGGACGTTCGGGCCGTCCAGCGCCGCCTCGCGGGCGGTGTCGTAGTCGCGCGCGTTAGCCATCTTCACGTCCGTCTTGACGGCGTTCTTGTAGGCGGTCCCGACGGCGTTGCGGACGGTCTCCCACTCATCGTAGAACGCCTCGTAGACGCGCTGGCGGAAGTCGCGGTCGGGGTGTTTCTGCAGCGTCGTGAAGTTGTTGAGCGTGATCGGCTGCTGGTCGCCGTCGGGGTCCTCGACGGTCGGGAACTCCATGTCGGCGTTGGCCAGCATGTTGTACACCTCGCCGGGCGCGCCGGTGACCTCGCCGAGTTCGGCGAGCAGGTTCTCCACCTCGGCCGAGCGGGTGTGGTCTTTCATCCGGAGCACGTCGTCGAAGTAGTGCTCGTAGGGTTCCAGCCCCGGCTCCTCGTCGATCATCGCCTCGATGTCGTCGTAGTCCAGGTCCTGCAGTTCCGGGTCGAGGAACGAGGCGGCCGAACTGGCCTCAGAGGAGAGCGACTGCGAGCGGGCGGTCAGCGCCTGGTACGTGTCGTCGGTCGTGTCCTCGTCCCGGCGCATCCGGGCGTAGGCGGCGACGTTCGACACCGTCCGCATCAGTTCCTCGTAGGTCTCGAGCGTCGCTAGCAGGGTGGCGGCGTCCTCGGTGGCCCGCCCCTCGTAGGCAGACAGGTCCTCTATCAGTTCCTCCGCCTCCTCGTAGGCGGCGTCCCAGTCCTCGTCGCTGGCGTAGAGGGAGTCGAGGTCCCACTTGTACGCCTCGTCGATGTCGCTCCGTGCGGGTACCGAACTCATAGCCCGCCCTTGGGACGGGGTCGAAGTAAGCCTTCGTTTCAGCGCCGGCCGCCCGACAGCCCGTCGGCGATGTGGTCTGTGACCCGCGCAGTCGTGGCTGCTTTCGCGCGTCGGCGAGCGAAGACTGCCTGCGCATCCGCAGCGGCGTCCTCGTCCCGGACGAAGGTAACGTCCGGGTAGCGAACGTCTGTCAGCACCAGCGGTTCGGGCGGGGCCGGCGGGACGCCGTCGGGACCGCTGACGCGCTCAGGCGAGAGGACGCGGTCGACCTTCGACAGCGGGGCCGACCCGTCCGCGACAGCCGCCGCGAGCGAGACGAGCCGACGGACCAGCTGGCGGCAGAACCCGGCGGCCCTGAACTGGACGACGAGGTACTGGCCGTCCCGCGTCCAGTCGATAGCTACGGTCCGCTCGGTGCCCGTGTCGTCGGACGTGAGGTTGTGGAAGTCGTGGGTCCCGGCGAGCGCGTCGACGGCGTCGGCCCACCGCTCGTCGTCGACCGGGTCGCGTCCGGGCCGGTCGGCGTCCGTCGGCGCGTACCAGTAGTAGGTGTAGGTCCGCTCGGTCGCGTCGTGGGTCGCGTGGAAGCCGTCGGGGACGTCGGCGCTAGCCCACACGCGAACGTCGTCCGGGAGCTCGCCGTTGAACGCCGCCGGTGAGAGCCACGCCGGCGCGTCGAAGGCGACGGTTTGTGCCCGCGCGGACACGCCGGCGTCGGTCCGACCGGCGGCCGCGTAGCACTCTGGCAGCCCCTCGCCGCGCTCGCAGACGCCGAGGCGGACGAGCGCCGAGCGCAGTCGTCCCTCGACGGTGTCGACGTCAGGCTGGCGCTGGAACCCGTGATACGGCCGACCGTCGTAGGCCACGCGATAGGCGCGCATACCGTTTTCTCGACTGCGAGCCACTTGGCTCGCCCGAATCTCAGTCGCTGGGAAGGATAGACGAACTTAGGCATGCTGAGAACAAAGGGAGAGTATGTCAAACGCCGCCGCGGCGGACCACGAATTCCCTCGCCCGCCCGAAACGGTCACCGACCACGACGGGCGGACGGTGACAATCGAATCCTATGACGGCGACATCGACCCACTGGTGGCGATGTACGTTGATTTCGGGACCGACTCCCGGTCACAGGGCGTGCCACCACGGACCGAAGCGGACATCCGCGACTGGCTGCCAAACCTCGTCGAAAACGGCCTGAACGTCGTCGTCTGGCACGAGGGGCAGGCCGTCGGCCACGCCGTCCTCGTCCCGTATCAGGACACCTCGGAACTGGCGATTTTCGTCCATCCGGACTACCAGCACGCCGGCATCGGCTCTCAGCTCATCCGCGTGTTGCTCGGGTACGGACAGGAAGAGGGGCTCGACCGCGTCTGGCTCTCCGTCTCGAACACCAACCACGTCGCACGAGCACTGTACGAGTCGGTCGGCTTCGAGACGATCGCCAAAGAGCGCGTGGAGATGGAGATGGAGCGGGCGCTCTGACCGGACCGTCTCGCGAACGGCCCACGTAGCCATAAATAACGGCCATTCGAACACTGGTGTATGGACCTCGCCTCGCACCCGGAGACGCTGACCTGCGCCGAGTGTGGCACGGCAATCGAGGACGCTGGTTACCTGCCGGCGACCGAGCGGGACGGAACCTACCACCCGCTGGTCGACGCGGCAGTCTGTGACGCCTGTGGCTTCAACGACATCGGAATGACCGGTTGTGCGCCCGAACTCGACGACGTCGTCGACCCGGGACCGGACGATACGCTTCTGTACGTTCGCCTGACCGACAGCGACATCGAGGTCCTCAGCGCGAAGGAGTGAGGTCGCGAGTGTCTTGCACTGCACACCCGCCTTCGGTACGGCTCGAGTGCGATGACCCGCCGCTCACTCGGTTTCGAGGCTGACTTCTCTGTCAGACTCACGGACGTCATCCTCGGTCACGTCGTCCGCCGAGAGCGATTCGGTCTCCAGCAGGCGGTCCAGCCGACGTTCGAACTCGCTGTCCGTCAGTTCGCCGCGGGCGTAGCGCTCTCGGAGGTGGTCGACCGGGTTCACCGTCGGTTCCGCCGCGTCGGTTTGGGCGGTTTCGTCCGTCTCCGCCACATCTTCCGGAGCCTCGACCATCGGCAGTTCCGAACCCAACAGGGCGACAAGCGGAATCAGAATGAACCAACCGAGGATAATCGACGCCGATGCAATCGGCCCGCCGAAGCCGGCCGCGCCTGCGAGCATGGCGATACCCAGCGAGAGTATCGCGATGGTCGCGACGAGCTTCCACCTCGGGAGGGCAATGGAGGGGAGCTGCATGTCGAACAATCGACACGGTGGCCGCAAAAAGCTACTGTCGGAGGCCGGCCGCTCGACCGCGTTACTCCGCGAAGTCCTCGAACGTCGGCCGGTCGTGGTCGCCGGGGAACGCCGAGAGCGGGACGCTGACCTGCTCGCCGTCGTCCATCTCCTTGAGCGTCACCTCGTCGTTTGCCAGGTCCTGCTCGCCGACGATGACGACCGTCTCGGCGTTGATGCCGTCGGCGTAGCCCATCTGCGCGCCGAAGGACCGGTCGGCGACGTCGCTCTCGACGACGTGACCGCGCTCGCGCAGGTCACGGGCGATGCGGGCCGCGGTCGGGCGCGTGTCGCCGACCTGCAGGACGTAGTAGTCCGTCGACAGCTCCTCGGCGGGCCAGACGCCGGCCCGCTGGCAGAGGAGTTGGAGCGTGGCGTGACCGGGCGCGAACCCGACAGCCGGCGTCGGCTGGCCGCCGAAGCCCTCGATGAGGTCGTCGTAGCGGCCGCCGCCAAACACCGAGCGGGACACCTCGCCCGTCGAGTCGAAGCACTCGAAGACGACGCCGGTGTAGTAGTCCAGCCCGCGCGCGGTCGTCAGCGAGACGGTCAGATGCTCGCGGACGCCGAAGTCCTCGGCCGCGTCGAGCACCGCCTGGAGGTTGTCGGTCGCCGCGCGGACGTCCTCGGAGCCGGTGAGGTCCGCGAGCGTCTCGACCTCCTCGGCGTCGATCTGCAGCATCTCGTCGAACGTGTCGGCCTGGCCGTAGTTGAGCCCCGCCTCGACGAGCGCGTCGAGGTAGTCGTCGTGGTCGACCTTCGCCCGCTTGTCGACCGCGCGAATCGCCTCGGGCACGTCCACGTCAGCGCCGAAGGACTCCAGCACGCCCGAGAGGATGTCCCGGTGGGAGACGCGGACCTCGAAGTCCGCGCCCGTCAGTCCGAGGTCGGTGAGCATGTCCACGGCGACGGCCAGAATCTCGGCGTCGGCCGTCGGCTCCGCCGACCCGAAGATGTCGACGTTGGTCTGGTAGAACTCCCGGAACCGGCCCTGCTGGGGCTCCTCGTAGCGCCAGAACGGCCGCGTCGACACCCACTTGATGGGCTTGGAGAGCTCCTGTTGCTTGGCGACGAACATCCGCGCGACAGTCGGCGTCAGCTCCGGCGTGAGCGCGACCTCGCGCCCGCCCTTGTCCTCGAAGCTGTACAGTTCCTCGACGATCTCCTCGCCGCTCTTGTCGACGTACATCTCGGTCGGTTCCAGCGCCGGCGTCCCGATCTCCCGGAAGCCGTACCGCTGTGCGACGTCTTCCAGCGTGTCCATGGCCCACCGCCGTGCCTGCATCTCCTCGGGGTAGAAATCGCGAAAGCCCTTGACGGAGTTGTACATACCCGCGCCTACAGCGAGGGTCCGCTTGAACCTGTTCGTTCACGCTGACCGTGTTCGTCGCCTCACATCCGGTAGAGACTTACTAAGACAGGGACTCGCGACTGCTCTCGCCGGTAGTGAGTCCGTGACAGGCGGGCATGACCAGCACGTGCCGGCGTCAGAGAGGCTAGTGACCGACTATGACGCGACCAGCCCGTGTTAGAGAGGCGACAACAAAGACGCGTTCAATCGAGTGTGGCCCTATGGGATGGGCACTGGATCGGCGGACAGACCGTGGGTGGAGGCAGTGACACAGCGATTCGAGACGGGCATTCGAGCGCTCGACCGGAAGCTCGACGGCGGTATCCCGGCCGGAAGCCTCGTCACGCTGCTCGCCGAACCGGCGAGCCAGGCGGAGCTGTTTCTCTCCAGGTTCGTCGCCCGGCAGGCGACGGTGTATCTCTCCGGCGAGCAGGCACCGACAACGGTCACGTCGGCGCTGCGGTCACAGCGAGTGGCTTACGACGAGCTTGCGGTCAGCCAACTGGACCGCGAGGCACCGGTCAGCGATGCGCTCGCCCACGTCGAGGGTCTCACGGCGGAGTCACTCCTCGTCGTCGACCCGGTCGAGCCGATCGAGCGCGCCGACGCCGGGGAGTTCCGGACGTTCCTCGAAACGCTACAGGCCAGACTCGCACAGACCGACAGCGTCGCGGTGCTGTACGCGCTCAAACACGACGCCACGCCGTCACAGCGCCACCGGACAGAGTACACGAGCGATATCGTGTTCGATCTCGAAACGACGCGCGGCGAGGATGCCATCGAGAACAGGCTCTTCGTCCCGAAGTTCCGCGGGGGCCGAGCGCTCACCGAACCGATCTGTCTCGACCTCACCGACCGCATCAGCGTGGACACCAGCCGGGACATCGCCTAGGCTGTCAGAGATACACACCGGACTCGGACCGCCGATGGCTATCGCAGGCCCCGCACGCGGGACTGCGTGTGTTCGGGGAACACGTCGGCCACGGCACCCGCGCCGTAGCGCTCCCGCAGGAGCGCGCGGAGTTCGACCTCGTAGTCGGCCTTCGGAACCTCGGCGCTGGGGCCGCTCTCGACGACGAGCCGGTCGGCGGCCATCGCGTCGATAGCGCCGCGGCCGACACCCGCAAGCGGCGCGAGGTAGTCCACGACGAAGCGGTCCTCGACGCTCTGGGCGAGCGGCCGCTCGATGGTCGGTACCCGGTCGTCGCGTCGGGTGCCGTCGGCAACGGCCGCAAGCGTGTCGATGCCGTCGGCGTCGTCGAGCCAGTCGCCGGCAGCGACGGTTTCGACGGCGTGTTCGTGGACCCGCTGGATGCCGTTTCGGGGGTAGCCGTCGTCGTGCATCCGCTCGACGGCGTCGTCGGCTACCTCCGGGTCCAGGTCAACCGTGGCGTGGTCGAAGCCGACAGCCGTCGCGCTCTCCCGGGCAGGGTCGACGGTACCGACGCCGAAGGAGCCGCTGACGAGCGTCACGTCGTAAAAGGGGTCGAGCAAGAGCGCCGCCAGCGTCGAATCCTTGCCCCCGCTGTACAACAGGGCACAGTGCATCTACCGGCGCTTGATATCGAAGCTCTTGGAGTCGGGCGTCAGCTCCGAGAGGAGCTCTTTCATCTGGTCCTCGTCGATCTGGCCCTGCACGCGGCCGCTCTGGGCCAGCGCGACGACCTGCTGTTCGATCTGCTCGCCGACCTGCGGCTTCGACATCTTGACCGTGTTGAGCCGTTTTCGCGCGCCGTCGGTGAGGTTCTGCTTGAGGACCGCCTGCTTCTGGGCGTCGGCCTGCTGCTGGGCCGCCTCCTGGGCCTCGCCCTCGCCGCCCTGCTGGTCCTTGAGCTGCTCCATCTTCTTCTTCCGGAGTTCTTCGAGTTCCTCCTCGCTGGGGTCGCCACTCATAGTTGTATGAGACTACTGGAGTCGGCCGGAAAACGATTTCGGAGCAGGTGCTACGGACCGGCTGAAAAACAGCGAGAAAGGCGTCAGTTACGCGTAGCGTTCGAGTTCCGGACGGTCGAGTTCCGTCAGGAGGTCGCCTGCGGTGTCGTCGAGGAGGCTGCGTCCCTCGCCGGTGATGCGGCGGCCGTCGTTCTCGCTGGTCTCGACGTAGCCCGCGTCTTCGAGCTGCTGGAGCGCCGTCCGGATGATGTTGCCCGAGCCCTTGGTCTTCTGGTGGGGGCGGACGCGGTAGCGGGTCGTCCCCTGCTTCGAGGTGCCGTACTCCGAGCGGAGAGCGTTGACGCCGACGGGACCGTCGACAGCGACCTTTCGGAGGAGGCTGGCCGCGCGTCGTGTCCAGAAGTCCTCCTGCTCGGGTGGGAGTTCGCGGTCGACGCCGGTCTTCGTGTACTCGGCCCAGTCCGGCGCTTCGATGTCGTCTTCGTCCGCGAGCGTCTCCGTGAGTGCCTCGATGAGTTCCTCGGGGGGAACGTCGTAGAGTGTAGCCATTGCAGATTTCTTTCCGTCGCCGTCATTTAAACGCGTCGTTCGCAGTCGGCGGGCGTGAACGGTTCACTCGCCCGTGAGGCAGCGATGATACCGCTCCCGTCGAACACCGGTGGGTCACTCCGCGGGCGATGCGGCCCGGTCGACGCTGAGCGCGGCGGCGACGCCGCCGCCGATAATCGTCGGCAACAGGTAGCTCCCGACGCGGTGGATCAACACCGCGGAGGTGGCGAGGGCAGCTGAAACCGGCGCCGTCGAGACCAGCAGGGTCACGAGAACCGTCTCGATAGCACCGGACCCGCCGGGGAGCGGCACGACGCTGGCGATGCTCGCGACGGGAACGACGAGCAAGACGACCTCGGCCGACACCGGCGTCCCAACGGCGTACAGCGACATCCACAGAGACGCCGACAGACAGGCCCAGCCGAACGCCGAGAGGCCGAAGGTCTGGAGGACCGTCCGCCGGTCGGTCGCGATGCGTTCGATGGCCGAGAAGAACCCCTCGATTCGCGCCTCGATGTTGGCCGCGGACGGCGGCGACCACCGGGGGACGACTCTCGAGAGGGCGGCGAGAGCGGGTGCGACGCCGCGAATAATCGCCGCCTCGACCCGGTACCGGTGTCGCCAGCCCAGGACGGCGACGACGGGGATGCCGACCGCGAGCACCGCGACGGCACCGGCGGCAAACGCCAGATTCCGGGTCAGCCGGACCGCGCCGGCGGCGACGAAGGTGAAGCCGACGACGGCGTACCCGACCGACGGCAGGAAGTGGACCGTATCGACGGTGGCGATAGCCGCCAGCCCGGTCTCGTACTCGGTGTCGGCGGCCGTCGAAATCAACAGCGCGCTCAGTGGCTCCCCGCCGGCCTGGCCAAAGGGCGTGACGTTGTTCGAGAACACGGCGGCGACGAACACGAGAACGGCAGTGTGTGGGGCCACCGGCGCGCCGAGCGCTTGCAGGACCGTCCACAGCGCCAGTCCCCACGAGAGGAGCCACAGCATGGCGATGCCCGCGACGGCGAGAAGCGCCCCCGGGTCTGCCGTCGTGAGCGCGTCCAGCGTCTCGCCGATGCCGACGAGCCACACCAGCCCCGCGAGGACGGCGAGCGCCGCCGCGAACCCGACGACCGTCGCCAGCCGGTTCCCATCCATGTGGATGGGATTGTCAGTCTCCGGTTTCAACCCACCGACCCTGACCCGCCGGCCGATACCACCGGGGGTTTTGCCGTGGGGCACCGACGACCGGGTATGGACGAGCGGGCTGCACTCGCCGACCTCGCCGACCGACTTCCCGATGCAGGCGACGACTGCGCCGTCGTGGACGGGCAGGTCATCACGACCGACATGCTCCACGAGCGGACGGACTTCCCGGCCGGGACGACCCGCTACACGGCCGGCTGGCGGGCCGTCGGGGCCTCGCTGTCGGACGTGGCCGCGATGGGAGCCGACGCGACCGCCGCGGTGGCCGCCTACGGCGCACCGTCGTTCGAGGCGGACGAGCTCGCGGCGTTCCTCGACGGCGCCCAGGACGTGTGTCACGCGGTCGACGCGGAGTACGTCGGCGGCGACCTGGACAGCCACGACGAGTTCACCGTGGCGACGACGGCCATCGGGGCGGCCGCGGACCCGGTCCGTCGGTCGGGTGCGACACCCGGTGACGCGGTCTGTGTCACCGGGACACTCGGTCGGTCAGCCGCCGCCCTCGAACTGTTCGACCGGGGTGAGACGGCCCGGGCGAACGAGCTGTTCCAGTTCGAACCACGCGTGCGTGCGGGCATCTCGCTCCGACCGCACGCGACGGCGATGATGGATTCGAGCGACGGCCTGGCCCGCTCGCTCCACCAGCTGGCCGAGGCCAGCGGCTGTGGCTTCGCTGTCGAGGAACCGCTCCCGATAGACCCGCAGGTCGACGAGCTCACGGACACGCCACAGGAGCGCCGGGAGCTCGGCGTGTTCTTCGGCGAGGACTTCGAGCTTGTCAGTACGGTACCCGAATCCGACGTTCAGGAGGCCAGACAGGCAGTACCGTGCCAGCTCCACCGGATCGGAACGGTCACCGACGGCGGCGTGACCCTCGACGGCGAGGCGCTTCCCGACCGGGGGTACTCACACTGAGAACGGCCCGGTCGGACGCGACCAGTCATATCGCACTGATCTCGAACGGAACCGGCGTGAAACAGGCCAGCCCCAGCAGGAACGTGACCAGGCCAAGCAGCGTCCGCCGTCGGTCAAGCGCCGCGTCCACGGTCGGACGGGCCGGACCGGCGTAGGCGAGCCCGGTGGCGAACAGGCCCCAGAACACCCACAGCCCCCAGACGCCGAAGCCGACCGGCGGCGGGTCGCGGGTGAAATACAGGTAGCCGGCGAGTGCAAACAGCGCGCCGGGAACGGCGGCGGCGACGGTCTCCTGGCGCTGTCCGACGATGGACCGCACGATGTGGCCGCCGTCGAGTTGCCCCACCGGGAGCAGGTTCAGGAAGGTAAAGAACATCCCGGCCCAGCCGGCGAACACGATCGGGTGGACCGACTCGCCGGGGCCGATGTCGCTCCCGAGCCCCAGCGCGTTCACCATGGCTTCAAGCGCCTGGAACAGGAGCGGATAGTTGAACCTGATGATGACGCCGGTGTCGCTGTTTGCCACGCGCTCCGGGACCGTAATCGGGTCTATCGAGAGGCCGATGACGGTGACGATTGTCGTCGCGACGAGCCCGGCCAGCGGGCCGGCCACCCCGATGTCGAACAGCGCCGTCCGGTCCGGGATGCGCCCGCGGATGTTGATGACCGCGCCCATCGTTCCGAGAAACGAGGGGAACGGGATGAAATACGGGAGCGTCACGTCGACGCCGTGATAGCGGGCCGCGGCGTAGTGGCCCAGTTCGTGGATGCCGAGCACGCCCAGCATCGCCACGACGAACGGCCAGGCCTCGAAAACGCGAACCGGGTCCTCGGCGACCGGGATGTAGTACCAGGCGCTCGCCCCGACGTACAGCGTCGACGCGATGGTCGCGAGCAGGAGCCCGATGTTGAGCCAGGGGACGCCGCCGGAGTCCGCCTCGACCGGCTCGGCCACCAGCGCGTACTGGTTCGAGCCCGCGTTCGACGCGCCACCGGGGGCTGCAATCGGGTCATCGACGCCCGGACCGCCGACAACAGTAGTGCCGCCGTTGCTCGCGGGGCCGAGTTCTTCGAGCCGAACGTCGTAGCCCCGCTGTCGGAACACCGGCCCGAGTTGCTCGACGACGACGTCTGGTGGCACCAGCGGGTCACCGATGTACTGGACAGTTCCACCCGTCCGCCGCACTGACGAGACGGAGAACGCGCCGGCCAGTCGGTCGGGCGACGGCGGGTCGACGGCGGGGCCACTCATCGGCTACTCGTAACTGGTGCGGGCACAAATACTCAGCGAACGATCATACAGCTGGCAAGTGAGACAGTCCGAGAACTGTACGCGGGGACCAGTCGCCTACGCCGGCTCGATGCGCCAGGTGGTCGCACTCGTGTACGACCACTTCTCGACGTTGATCTCGGACGCGCTGTCCTTGAGCTTGACCATCAGGGCACCGATCTCTTTGGGGGAGAGACCGACTTCGTCAGCAATGAACTTGCTCTTGAAATACATCTCGCCGTCACTTGCCTTGTCTGCGAGGAACGACTTCAGTCGCTCTTCTTTGGAGGGCTCTTCCTCGCCGGAGGGCGTTGCGGTAGCGCTCATCTTTGTCACCTCGTTCCTCAGTAACCCCGCCGGGAGTATATAAAGAAAGGAACCTTCAGGCCACTTCGGTCACTTTCAGTACAAATCGGGATAAAACGCATTTTTTACAACGCTTTCAGAATTCTTTAGACGTTTTACAACGCTTTCTCAGCCTATAGATTCCCGTTGTATCTGGCGCGTTTTGAACAGTCTGTAAAAGAGGAATATCACCTTCTGGGACGCCAGTAAACGGCATATTTCGCCGGTAGAGTGACGGAACCGTCAGACGCACGTCAGGCGCGTCACACGGACGCTCGCTCCGATACCCGGCCGACCGAAGACACACCCGACCGCACGACTGTAATGGGGTCTGTGTGTGCAACGTCCAGTTGCGACTATAGAGGCGGCGACCAGTGGCCTTGACAACCCTTAAGAGTGCATCGCGGTTACGGCGGGCTAATGAAAGTGGTCGTCTCCATCGGCGGAAGCGTACTGGCCCCGGACCTCGACGCGGAGCGGGTCGCCGACTACGCCGACGCCATCCAGTCGCTCGATGCACAGGGACACACGCTCGGTACCGTCGTCGGCGGCGGCCCGACCGCACGCGACTACATCGGCACTGCCCGGGACCTCGGCGCGAACGAGATCGAGCTCGACCAGCTCGGTATCGCCGTCACGCGGCTGAACGGCCGGCTGCTCATCGCCGCCTTGGACGACCGCGCGGCACCGACGCCCGCCGAGAGCTACGACGAGGGTCGGGAGGCCATCCGTCGCGGGGACATCCCCGTCCTCGGCGGCATCGTCGCCGCACAGACCACCGACGCCGTGGCGGCCGCCTTCGCGGAGTACGTCGGCGCCGACCTGCTCGTGTACGCCACGTCGGTCCCGGGCGTCTACGACGCGGACCCGAACGAGGACGACGACGCGACGCGGTTCGACGAACTCGGCGCGAGCGAACTCGTCGACGTGATCGCCGACATCGAGATGGACGCCGGCAGCAGCGCCCCCGTCGACCTGCTGGCCGCGAAGATCATCCAGCGGTCCGGCATCCGCACGCTGGTGCTTGACGGCACCGACCCCGAGCGCGTCGTGCGCGCGGTCGAGGACGGCGAGTTCGACGGGTCCGAAATCCTCCCGGAGGCATAGATGGCGGAAGACCCCTACGAGGTCGGCCGCGGCAGTAGCCGGGCCTTCTGGGCCGACTCCGTCGCCGACGCTATCGAAGCGCGTGCCCCCGACGACCCGATAGTCATCAAGGGCGGCGTCTCGCCCTCCGGCGTCCCCCACATCGGCCACTTCAACGAGATAATGCGGGGCTACTACGTCGCCGAGGCCCTGCGGGACCGCGGCCACGAGGTCCGACAGGTGTTCACCGCCGACGACAAGGACCGCCTGCGGGCGGTCCCACGCCAGCTCGCCGACCTCGACTGGAACGTCGTCGGCCTCGGCGAGGTCGACGCCGGTGCGCTCGGGCGGAACCTCGGGAAGCCGTACACCGACATCCCGGACCCCTTTGGCTGCTGTGACTCCTACGGCGCGCACTTCACGACGCTCCTGCGGAAAAGCGCCGAACTGGTCGGCGTCGACGTGGAGTTCGTCTCGAACACCGAGCTGTACGCCGACGGCGAGTTCGAACCCGTGACCCGCCGCGTGCTCGAACGCGCCGACCGGGCCCGCGACGTGCTCGCCGAGTACCAGAACAAGGTCGACGACGACTACGTCCCGTTCCTGCCCCAGTGTGCCGAGTGCGGGAAGCTGACGGAGGGTGTCACGGCGGTCGACCTCGACGCCGGCGAAGTCGACTACGTCTGTGAAGACGTCGAGGCCGGCGACCAGACCATCGAGGGCTGTGGCCACGCGGGGACGGCGACGCTCCGGGACGGGAAGCTCCCGTGGCGCTTCGAATGGCCCGCCCAGTGGGAGATCCTGGGCGTCGACTTCGAACCGTTCGGCAAGGACCACGCCGAAGGGTCCTGGCCCTCCGGCGAGGACATCGCCGAGAACGTGCTTGACATCCAGCCGCCGGTCCCGATGGTGTACGAGTGGTTCACGCTCGACGGCGAACCGCTCTCTTCCTCCTCGGGCAACGTCATCACCGTCGACGAGGTGCTTGACATCCTCGAACCGGAGGTGTTCAGGTACTTCTTCGTGAAGGACCCGCGGAAACAGCGGGACTTCTCCGTTGCGAACGTCGACCAGCTCGTCGACGAGTTCGACCGGTTCGAGCGGCGCTACTTCGGGGAAATCGAGGCCAGCGAGGACGACGCCGAGCTCGCCGAACGAGCCTACCCGATGGTCGTGGACGAACCGCGCGAACAGCGCGTTCGGATTCCCTACACGTTCGCAGCCGTGCTCGGGATGACCGACGACCCGGCGCTTCGGGAACAGATCGCCCGGAAGGAGGGCCACATCCCCGACGACGCCCCGGAGTGGGCCGTCGAGGGGGCGCTCGCCCGCGTCGAGCGCGCCCAGGAGTGGGCCAGCCTCACCGACAACGAGTTCAACTACGAGCTCAAGCGAACCGAAATCCCCGACGTGTCCTTCGACGAGGAGACGGCGGCCGCGCTGGACGAACTGGCCGCGTTCATCGCCGAGGGCCACGACGGCGACGCGATTCAGGCCGAGATCTACGAGACGGCAAAGCGAAACGACATCGACATCGGAGAGTTCTTCTCGGCCGGCTACCGGCTCCTGTTCGACGACACCGAAGGCCCCCAGCTCGGGACGTTTATCGCCAAGTTGGACCGGGAGTTCGTCGTGGAGCGGTTCCGTCGTAACCGGTAGCGTTCGGGGTAAGGAAGCCTTACTCACCTGTGAAACGGACTCCAGAGGAACCGCTCAGGGCGACTGTTCTTTCGTGTCGACCCGCTCGAACATCGGTCCGAGGCGCTCCTCGTAGCAGTCCTGACAGACGTACGCGTCGAGTACACCGGCCTCGCTGTGGGTGTGAATCACTGTATGGACTGTCGCGTCAAACGGGACCGTCTCGCCACAGATACCACAGGTTTCTGGCATTGCCTGACACCTGCTTGCGATACGTTCCCACGATACATAGAACGGTAGGTTCGTACACAGGTTCAGGCCGACCGGGTACACAGGTTCAGGCCGACCGGGGCGTCACCAGCACGGGAACCGCAACGGTTCGGATGAGCTGGGACGTGACACTGCCGAGCAACTGGCGTTTCAGGTTCGAGCGGCCGTGTGAGCCCATCACGACGAGGTCGATGTCGTGGTCGGAGATGTACTCACGGATGCCGGGGGCGACGCCCCCAAACGAGTCCGTTCGTTCCACCGCGGTCTCAACCGACACGGCGGGGGCCGCGTTCTCGAGTTCGTCCGCGGTCGCCGCGACAGCATCACGTCCGTTCTCCTCCAGTCGCTCGATGAACGTCTCGTCCAGGCCACCGGCGTTGAACGCCCCACCAGCGGCCTGGATATCGACGACGTTGAGGACGTGGACCGTCGCGTCGTACCGGTCCGCTACCGCCGCACCGTGTCGCGTCGCCGTTTCGGCGTTCGCGCTGCCGTCAGTCGGGACGAGTATCCGCGAGTAGTCGAATCCGTCGGGTCGCGTCTGCTCAACATCCGAAACGACGAGTACAGGCACCGAAGTTCGGTGCAGGACCTGCTCGGTGACGCCGCCGAGAAGCCGTTTTCCGAGGCCCGTCATTCCCTGTCGACCGAGGACGATGAGCGCAGCGCCGGTTTCGCGCGCGTACTCGTCTATCTGCACGCTCGGTTTTCCCTCCAGTAGTTCTGTCGTGACGGGGTGGCCGATATCGGCGGCGAGAGACTCGATTTCAGCGAGGACTGACTCGCCGTGGTCCCGGAGCTGGGCGCTCTCACGGTCCGTTCGCGTGAGCCTGCGTGCTCGCTGCTCGACGACGTAGACTGCCTCGGCAGTCGCGTCAAAGTCCCTGGCCAGTGCAAGGCCACGCCGTGTGGCTGCCGTGGCCTCGTCGCTCCCGTCGACGGCAAAGAGGATGTGGTCGTACACTGTGTGGTCGTTTGCGACGCTATCACTTCACCGTTGGCCGCTCCGGGGCGGCGGTGTTCCCCAAACCAAACCCTCTTGCTTGGCTAAACCTAGTTTCGGGTAAATGGTGAGCACGCTGACGTGGGTCCTCGCGGGCCTTGTCGCTTACACCCTCCTCGCGATGGCACTGCGGACCCGCGGCGTTGTACCCGAGTATATCCGTTTTAGCGGCCCGATTACGACGATTCACACGCAGAAAGGCAAGGCCGTGCTCGACTGGCTCGCGCGGCCAAAGCGGTTCTGGCGGGCCTGGGGGAACCTCGGCGTCGGGTTCGGGCTCGTGGTGATGGTCGGCTCCTTCCTCCTCGTTGCGCTCGGTGCCTACCAGGCGCTCGTCAATCCCCAGCCCTCCGCACTGAACGAACCGCGGAACGCGCTGGCGATTCCCGGCGTCAACGACTTCCTCCCGCTGTCGGTTGCGCCCGAAATCGTGCTCGGACTGTTGCTCGGGCTCGTCGTCCACGAGGGCGGTCACGGGCTCTTCTGTCGCGTCGAGGACATCGGCATCGAGTCGATGGGCCTCGCCCTGCTCGCGATCATTCCGGTCGGCGCGTTCGTCGAACCCGACGAAGACGAACTCCTCCGGTCCGACCGCGGCGCGCAGGCCCGGATGTACACGGCCGGCGTGACCAACAACTTCGCGCTCGCCATCATCACGCTCCTGTTGCTGTTCGGACCGGTCGCCGGCGCTATCGCCGTCGTCGACGGCGTGCCGGTCGGGAGCCCGATCAGCGGGACCCCCGCCGCCGATGCGGGAATCGAGTCGGGCGACGTCATCACGGCAGTCGACGGCCAGTCGGTCGCGAACCAGCAGGAGCTCGAAGCGGTGCTGGCCGAAAGCGACGCCCAGACCGTCGAAGTGGCCCGTAAGGACGGCGAACCCGTCTCGGTCGAGCGGTCCGTGGTCGTCTCGGCGGCCCTCCAGAGCGCACCGCTCGGGACCGGTGAGACGATTGTCTCTGTCAACGGGACTGCCGTGGCCACAAGCAGCGAGTTCGAACGAACGGCCCGAAACCATCCCGTTGCGACGGTCGAAACTGCGTCCGGGGAGACAGTCACGACCCCGCTGGGCGCGTACGTACTGGTCGCTTCGGACGGCCCGCTCGCCGGGGAAGGGGCGCCGAGCGGCGAGGGCATGATAATCACCGCGGTCAACGGGGAGCGGACACACAGCGGGACGGCGCTACGGCAGGCCCTCGAAGGCGGCGAACCCGGTGACCGGGTGTCGATCACCGGCTACGTCGACGGCTCGCGCAGGACCTACGAGGTGACGATGGCCGAGAGCGAGCAGGTCGACAACGGAATCATCGGCGTCAGCATCCAGCAGGGTATCAGCGGCATCCAGGTCAGCGACTTCGGTATCGACGCCTACCCCGCGGCCGCATTCCTCGAATTCCTCGGCGGGTCGCCTGACGTGCCCACCTCAGTCTCCGAATTCTCGTTCGCCCAGCGGGTGTTCAGCACGCTCTTGCTCCCCTTCATTGGCGTCGCCGGTGGCTTCGGCTACAACTTCGCCGGCTTCACCGGAATCGCGACGAACTTCTACACCGTCCAGGGCCCGCTGGGCGCGCTCGGGGCGACGCCGGTGTTCCTGCTCGCGAACGCCCTGTTCTGGACCGGGTGGATCAACCTCGTCATCGGCCAGTTCAACCTCATCCCGACGTTCCCGCTCGACGGCGGCCACATCCTCCGGGCCGCGACCGAGTCGTTCGTCTCGCGGCTCCCCGTCTCTGACGGGCGACGGCTGACGACCGCCGTCTCCATCGCCATCACGGTGTCGATGATTAGCGGCCTCCTGTTGATGGTGTTCGGGCCGCGGCTGCTGACCTGATGCGGGCTGCTGTGCCTGTTTCCCGCGACGGTCGCATGGGTCCAGGCGGTCGATGCGACTGTGTTCTACAGCAGCCCGTATGACACGGTCGGGGTTTCGTTACCCATTTACTCCCCGCCGCGAAAGCCCGGCGTATGTTCCTGCAGCTCCGTGCGGAGGTCGAGGACGCCCTCGCCGACGCACTCACAGCCCTCGACCTGCCGGCCGAGGACCTCGGTATCGAGGAACCCCCGGAGGACGTCGACGCCGTGTTAGCATCGAGCGTCGCCTTCCGGTTGGCCGGCGAGGTCGGTACTGCGCCGCCGAACGTCGCCGTCGACATCGCCGACGCGATCGACCCCGACGACCTCACCTACGTCAGTGACGTGACGACACAGGGACCGTACGTCAATTTCCTCCCGAGCGAGGCGTACTTCGCCGAGACCCTGCAGTCGGTCACAGAGCCTGAGTTCGGTCGGCTCCCCGACCGCGACACCAGCGTCGTCGTCGAGCACACCTCCGCGAACCCGACCGGGCCGGTCCACGTCGGGCGGGCGCGCAACCCGATCATCGGCGACGCCGTGGCCCGCGTGCTCGATTACGCCGGCTACGACATCGACCGCCACTACTACGTAAACGACGCCGGCCGACAGATCGCGGTGTTCACCTGGGCCTACGAGACCTTCGACGAGGGCGACCTGCCCGAACCCGAGCGCGAATCCCCGGAGTACGAGATGGTCCGGTACTACCGCAAGGGCAACACCGTCCTCGAAGAGGGCGACCCCGAGGAAGTCGAGGCGGCTGAGGCCGAGATCCAGTCGATTCTGCAGGGCCTCGAAGACGGCGACGAGGCGACATACGAGCGCGTCGCCGAGGTAGTCGACACTGTCCTTGGCGGGATGCGGACCACGCTCGGCCGGCTTCCCGCCGAGTTCGACGAGTTCGTCAAGGAGACGCGGTTCATGCGCAACGGGGACACGGACGACCTGGTCGACCGGCTGAAGGACCTCGACTGCGCCGTCTACGAGGAGGACGCCTGGCAGCTGGACCTGCCCGACTTCGAGAAAAACCTCGTGTTCCTCCGCTCGGACGGCACGTCGCTTTACACCACCCGGGACCTGGCCCACCACGAGTGGAAGTTCGACACCTACGACCGCGCCGTCACGGTGCTTGGCGAGGACCACAAGCTCCAGGCCGACCAGCTCTCGGCGGCCCTGGAGCTGCTCGACAACGACACCGACCAGCTCCGGCAGGTGTTTTACTCCTGGGTGAACCTTCCGGAAGGCGGGATGAGCACGCGCGAGGGGACCGGCATCGACCTCGACGACCTGCTCGACGAGGCCATCGACCGCGCACGCGCAGAGGTCGAGTCCCGGCTGGACGACCGGACCCGCGGCGACCTCGACGAGGACGACGTCGACCGCATCGCCCGCCAGGTCGGTATCGGCGCGGTGCGCTACGACATCGTCTCGAAACAGCCGACGAAGGGCATCACCTTCGAGTGGGACCGCGCGCTGGACTTCGAGGCCCAGTCCGCCCCCTACGTCCAGTACGTCCACGCGCGCTGCTGTGGCATCCTGGGCGACGTGGAGGCCGATATCCCGGCCGAACCCGACCTCGACCCGCTGTCGGAACCGGAAGAGCGCGCGCTGCTCCGCGAACTGGCCCGGTTCCCGGCCGTCATCGAGGCGGCCGCGGACGACCTGACGCCCCACACGGTCGCGACCTACACCCGCGACCTCGCCGAGACGTTCAACGCCTTCTACCGGGAGTGTCCCGTTCTCGACGCCGACCCCGAGACCCGCGCCGCGCGGCTGGCGCTCGTCGACGGGACCCGGACGACAGTCGCGAACGCGCTGGACGCCCTGGGCGTCGAAGCGCCGACCTCGATGTAGGAACGGTCCGCTTCGGGTATCCGCTGTGGTGCGCTGAGCGAAGAACCGGTCCGCTCTCGGAGTGAGCGAGAGCGGGCGGGCCAGGAGTGAAACGACAGGAGAGGCCGAACCGGTACAGAATTTATATTATACCGGCCTTGTTGAAACCCCCGCGCGTTGATAGGTTTCAGTGGCCGTGCTGAATACAGTGTGCATAGTCAGCAGTCCTGGTGGCTACTAGACAGAAGAGATAGTGGTTGATACGGGCGGTGTACCAACTGGCTGGCTGAAGACAAGCATCCCCGAAGAATAGGAGTGTCGAGCCAATAGCACTGAGCAAAACGTTCTCTGTTAAGTGTCAAAAATATACGATTTGAGAGGAGTATTTATTTTGTTTGGTCTCTTGAGAGAATGTACTACGATGGAAACGCAGTTCGCGTCTGGTATCGCTGATGGGGCGACCGGGGATGGATATGAGGTCGGCGTGGAAGCCGGACGTGAAGCAACTTCGGATTTGAATGGAGCCACTGCAGATTTCTGTCAGGTGTTCTGTACTGTAGATTTCGATTACAGCGACGTACTGGCTGGTATTCGATCGGTTATTGGGGGTGAACCAGCGTTGATTGGTTGTGCTGGAACCGGCCCGTTTACCGATGTACGTAGTGTTGAGTCGGGAGTCGCTCTCGCAGTGGTGAGTAGCGAAGCAATGACGTTTCAGACTGGTATCGGGACAGGACTCAGTGAGGGGATGCATCGGGCGTTACGCGACGCCCGAAAGGACCTCTCAGATACTGATGACACCTACCCGTACCGTTCCGCACTCGTCCTATATGACAGTCTCAACAGCGATGGCGAAGAGCTCGCCCATCGTGTCCGTCGGAAGCTCGGAGCTCGGGTCCCGTTTGCGGGCGGAGCCGCCTCTGATACCTACCGGCTCGAATCAACGCCCGTCTTCTGTGGTGATAGGGTTGAGAACAACGCCGTCGTCGTTGCGACTATCGATTCCGAACATCAATCGTTTGTCTTTGGCAACCATGGCCACGAAGCGATTTCCGAACCGCTCGAAGTAACGGAAGCTAACGGTCGCCAACTGGTCGAACTTGATGGGCGACCAGCGCTTAAAGTGTGGCGAGAGGCTGTCCAGCCGTATGCTCGCGAGATGTTCGATATCGAACTTGATGCAGTGACCGATGACCATCAGACGATGCTTCGGATGATGGGCGTCTTCGAGTTCGGTATCGACCAAGGTGAATCGTACAAAATGCGGGCGTGTATCGAGTCCAATCCCGACGCGGGCACAATGTCGTCGCTCGTCAATATCCCTGAAGGAACACACGTACAGGTAATGCGCGGCACCGTCGACTCACAGATCGATTCGGCACGCACGGCAGCACAAACCGCCAACGAGATTTCCGACGGTCAGTATTCCGGCGCGTTCATCTACGATTGTGCGTGTCGGCACGTGATTCTGGATGATGAATTCGATACGGCTGTCGATGCGATGCGAAGTGAACTTACGAAGCCGTTCGTCGGGTTCGAAACCTACGGGGAGATGAATATGAACTTCGGACAGACAAGCGGGTTCCACAACAGCACGACGGTCATCAATCTCTTCCCGAAATGAAACGGGATGAGTTGATATCGAGGTTCAGCCAAGTTGTCGGGATGTCGAAAGCCGAGAGCATTGTAACCGAAGCGGAAGCAGCACTCGGATTTGAACGCCAGAAGACATACTCCGGGTTCGATGTCAGAGATTTATGCGAAGAGGTCGCGGCTGAATACGATGGATATCTAGCCGAGATCGCCACGGAACTGCGGATTCAGACACAGGCACAACAACGGTTCGATACGCTGCTTGAGAACGTGCCAGACCCGGCCGTCGTTGTGCTGTTTGATGAATCCGCACCAGTTGTGAAAACTGTCAATAGAGAGTTCGAGGCGGTCTTCGGTTACGAGAAGGCAGCGATCCGTGGGAAGCCACTTTCCGAATTGATTGTCCCACCGGGAATAGAGTACGGGATGGATGTGTGGGCAAAGACCAACGATGAGACTGATCAGGAAGTGACCCGGATCACGGCGAGCGGTGAGGAGCGGACATTTCTACAGCGGACAGCCATGGAGACCACAATAGGTGGGACTGTTGAGGGATACGGGATTTACACGGACATCACCGAACGGATCGAGCGCGAGCGGGATTTGGATATGCTAAAGCAACTCTTCTCTCGGGTGTTCCGTCATAATATCCGTAACGAGTTGACCGTGGTCACGGGCCGACTGTCCCATATTGCGGACCAGATCACAGACGACTCTCTCGCACAGAGTGCACGGACTGCATTGAACGCAGCCAACCGCTTGCTGTCGCATACGGAAAAGACGAGAGACATAGAGAAACTGATCGATACTGCCCCTGAGCGGACCGAAATAGCAGTTAAGCAACTCGTCGATAGCGCTGTCGATGAACAGTCAGAGCTACCACCCGACGTGTCGGTTCAGATAGCCCTGCCCGACGAGACAGTACACGTCGTCGATGGGTTCGTCAGCGCAGTCAGTAATGCAATCGAGAACGCGATTACCCACAACTCCGCCCCGCTAACGATCAATATCACCGCCCATTCCGACGATGAGACAGTCTCGCTGGTCATTGCAGATACCGGTAAAGGAGTCGCAGCCAATGAAACAGAAATGTTGAACAGCGGTACGGAAACGCCGCTTGCTCACGGATCCGGTGTCGGATTGTGGGTGATGAACTGGTACGTTATGAAATCTGGTGGGGAGTTGGAAATCACTGGTAGCGACAGCGGCACGACGGTCACAATGCAGCTCAAACGACCCCGCCCGGTCTGAACACACGAACGTGACGCAGGGTCGGGAAAACGATACTAGTCCGTTTTGACACCCGTGATTTCAAACCGAGCACCGCCAGTCTCGCTGTCAGTCGCAGTGAGTTGCCAGCCATGCGTTCTGTAACTTCGTTTGCGATTGACAGCCCGAACCCGGTGCCCGTGTCGGCTTGTTGTTCGAATCTTCCTGTGGCATCTGTCTCACAGAACCCATACGAGAATACGTGTGTAGTGTGTGGCATTTCACAGCGTTAGTTTGCGATAGAGTTCAGCTGGTGCGAAGCGACTACACGTCGACGTAGTCGTCCAGTTCTCCTTTCGACGAAACACAGATGCGATACAAAAAGCGGACTGTCGGAGTCGACCGCAACCCGTTTCGTCACTCGACAGCGACGACAGTCACCGGAACCGTTCCGTCAAGTATCACGGACTGTGTCACGCTCCCAAACATGGCCTTACCGGCCGGGCTACGTTTCCGTCCGCTCATCACAATAGCATCCGCTTCGATATCGGTTGCCAGTTCGAGTATCCCTTCGGCGACCGGGAAGTACAGTTCCCGTTGCTCTACAGCCAGACCCGCATCTCGTAGGTACTCAACCGCCTTGATGACTGCTGGACTCTCCTCGTCAGGGTTCTCGTCCGTCCGGTTCGTGTCACGATACGCGTGTGCGACAGTCACGCTGACCTCGGTCGGTTCGCCCGGTAGCTCGGTCACATGTCGTGCCTGTGCAGCTGCGCGGTTGACATCGTCGTCGACTGGCACCACTATCTGGTACATACAGCAGTATACGAGGGGAGACTATATTAGCAGCAGTCATTTCGCTTCTGCACTCGTTGGTTGCCAAATCGGTAACGGTGGCGAAATATGCGGAGCACGGAGCCTTTCGTCTCTGCCAGGTCACGCTGAATCGGGCAGTATTGACATTCAGGGCATGATATTGCAGCACCACCGGAGCGAGACACCCCTCAGTTAAACAGGCCGAACACACCGCCGGAGTCCTCGTCGCCGTCGGAGTCGTCCTCGGTGTCTTCGAGGAACCACTCGTCGTCCAGTATCGTCTCGACGTCCGCGTCGGGGCGTTCGCCGCTGAAGAACACCCCCTCCAGCGCCTCGGCCAGTCGCTGGTAGGCGTCGGCAGTCGCGCTCTGGGGGGCGTTGAGCACGAGCGGCTCTTCGGTCGTCGCCTGCGGGTCGTCCGGGATGACCGCGAGCAGCGGGAACTCCATCTGCTCGGCGATGGACGCGACGTCCGTGTGGCGGGTCGCACGGTTGATGATCGCGCCGAGGACGGTCCCGTCGATGCGGTTCGCGAGTTCTGCTGTTTTGACCGTATCGCCCACCGCAACGTCGTCTGGCGTCGTGACGAGGACGATCCCGTCGGCCAGTCCCAGCGGCACGGCGACTTCGTGGCTCAGTCCGGCCCCGGTGTCTATCAGCACCACGTCGTAGGCGTTCCGGAGCGTCTTGATGACTGTCCTGAGTTTGGCGGGGTCAGCGTCAGCGAACGCCTCCAGTGACTGTTCCCCCGGAATCACCGTGAGACCACCCGGCGCGTCAGTCAGGGCCGCACTCACGGCGGCCTCGCCGGCCAGAATCTCGTGGAGGCTCTTCTCGGGCGCCAGAGAGAGCATCGGGCCGAGGTTCGCCATGCCCAGATCCGCGTCGACGACGGCGACGTCGTAGTCCATCTCCTGGAGGGCGGCCCCGAGGTTTACCGCGGTCGTCGTCTTGCCGACGCCGCCTTTGCCGCCCGCAATCGTACACACATACCCCGCCATAGTCTGATTGCTTTGGTACAATGCAGGCAGTCATATAAATGCGACTGTCAATTGCCGGACCGCTAAGGGACGGGTGACGCCCTGAATAGCCGTTTCGACGACCGGTCCAGTCAGACGCGTGTCACGCCGGTCGACCGATTCCACGGACTCGGAATTCCAGTCCGAGACCCCCCGCTTCGCTCGGACTCGCGCTGCTCACGGCTCCTGTCGTCGCCGTTCCGGTTCGAGGACTCACTCCGTTCGCGCCCCTCGGTGCTCGCGGGTCGTATCCCCGCTCGCCCATCCTGCGATTCTCGCTTCGCTCGAATCGCACAACCTCCACGGCTCCTGCCGGTCGCCGGTCCGGTTCGAGACCCCTCGCTTCGCTCGGGCTCTCGCTACTCGCGGGTCGTACCTCCCCGCTCGCTCACCCGAAGGCCGCGCTTCGCGCGCCCTTCGCTCCCTGTCAACAGGTTCTTACGCCACCTCGGCCAACACAGAGTAATGAGCGAGCAGCAGGAACAGGAGCAATCTGACAAGCAGAAATACGAGTTCCGGAAGGTCATAGAGGAACTCAAGGGGTACCAGGGCTCGGGAACCCAACTCGTCTCTATCTACGTGCCCGAGGACAAGCAGATCAGCGACGTCGTCGCCCACGTCACCCAGGAGCACTCCGAGGCCGCCAACATCAAATCGAAAGACACCCGCACGGCGGTCCAGGACGCGCTCACCTCTATCAAGGACCGGCTCCGATACTACGACAACACGCCGCCGGAGAACGGCCTGGTGCTGTTCTCGGGGGCGTTCGACACCGGCGGCGGCCGGACCGACATGGTGACGAAGGCGCTCGAGTCGCCGCCGGACCCAATCGAATCGTTCCGCTACCACTGTGATTCGGAGTTCCTCACCGAGCCACTGGAGCACATGCTGGCCGACAAAGGGCTGTTCGGCCTCATCGTGCTCGACCGGCGCGAGGCCAACGTCGGCTGGCTGAAGGGCAAACGGGTCGAGCCTGTCAAGTCCGCCTCCTCGCTGGTGCCGGGCAAACAGCGGAAAGGTGGCCAGTCCGCCCAGCGGTTCGCTCGCCTTCGGCTGGAAGCCATCGACAACTTCTACCAGGAGGTCGCCGGCATGGCCAACGACCTGTTCGTCGCCGACCGCCACGACCTGGACGGCATCCTCGTCGGCGGACCCTCGCCGACCAAAGACGAGTTCCTCGACGGCGACTACCTCCACCACGAGCTCCAGGACATGGTGCTCGGGAAGTTCGACGTGGCCTACACCGACGAGTCAGGGCTGTACGACCTCGTCGACGCGGCCGACGAGGTGCTGGCCGAACACGAGATGCTCCGGGACAAGGAGCTCATGGAGGACTTCTTCAAACAGCTCCACAACGGGGACAAGGCCACCTACGGCTTCGACCAGACTCGGCAGAACCTCAACATGGGAGCCGTCGAGCAGCTGCTCATCTCCGAGGACCTCCGGAAGGACGTCGTCGCCTACACCTGCGAGAACGGCCACGACGAGTACGACCTCATCAACAGCAACGCCGGAACCGAGGACCACGAGTGCTCGCGCTGTGGCGCGACCGTCGACGCCAAGGACGGCGAGCGCGATGACGCTATCGACCACCTGATGGAACTGGCCGACCAGCGCGGCACCGAGACGGTGTTCATCTCGACGGACTTCGAGAAGGGCGAACAGCTGCTGACCGCCTTCGGCGGCGTCGCGGGCCTGCTGCGCTACTCGACGGGCGTGTGAGCCGTCTGATTTTCAAGAAAGCTGGTAAGTTGTAATTATACAGCGGTAAGGCGTTCTACCTGGAAATTATCTACGCGATTATAAATGTCGGGCCTCGTCCAGATGAGGTGGCATGAAAGACAATGCAGTGATGAACACCAGACGCACGTTCTTGCGGTCGGTAGCTACAGGGTGTGTCGGCACGGTGGTTCTGAGTACGACAGCACAGGCCGAAAAACCGGAAGAGAAGCAAGGACCCAGCGGTCCTGCAACGTCGCAGTTCGGTCTCGATTCGGGGTTTGCCGACCCTGCGCCGTGGCTCGACGACGATGTCTCGGTCAGGACAGTCACAGAACCGACACGCGATGCTGTCGAGGCGGCCATCAGTGGGAGCGGGGCACGCGTCGTCGTGTTCGAAACCAGCGGCACGATCGACCTGAACGGGTCGCCGCTGAAGATACAGGCAGACAACTGCTGGGTTGCCGGCCAGACCGCCCCCTCGCCCGGGATTACGTTCGTCGACGGCCGCCTCCAGATAAGCGGTGACAACTGTATTATCCAACACGTCCGGTCCCGCATCGGGTCGGGCTCGGACAACACCATCCAGGGCAAGGATTCGGTCAACACGGCCTTCGCGACCCAGAACAACGTCATCGACCACGTCACCGCCGCGTGGGGGACCGACGAGTGCATGTCCGTCGGCTACCGGACCAGCGACACGACGTTCACGAACAACCTCATCTACGAGGGGCTGTACAGTCCGCACGGGAACCGGTCGGAACACCACTACGGGACTCTCGTCGGCGACGACGCCGACGACGTGACCCTCGCCGGCAACGTCTGGGCGAAGATTCAGCGCCGGACGCCACGACTGAAAGACGGGACGCGCTCTGCCGTCGTCAACAACCTCGCCTACTTCTTCGACGGCGGGAGCAACATGGACGGCGACACGAGGGCGAGTTTCGTCGGCAACGCGTATCTCGGCCAGATCGACACGAGCGACAGGGTATTCGAGGGCGGCAACGCATATTTCGAGGACAACACTGTCGCGGAGCCAGCCCTCGACCCCGGTACACCGAAGTACGACGGCAACAACGAACTTGACTCGCGGCCGGTCTGGCCCGACGGACTCGACGCGATGCCGTCCGACGACGTCGAGGCCCACAACCTCGCCAACGCAGGCGCACGACCCGCCGACCGGACGGCCCACGACGAGCGTATCGTCGAGGAAATCCGCAATCGGGCCGGCACCGACGAGTTGGACTCGCCGTACGACTACTGGGTCGCCGACGAGGACGACGCCGGTGGCTTCCCAAGCCTGCCCGAGAACACCCACTCGCTCAACGTCCCCAACAGCGACCTCCGCGAGTGGCTGGAGGACTGGGCCACCGCGGTCGAAGACCCGAACGCCAGCCCGCCGTAAGACCGGCTTGCGAGCGAGGAGGCTACAGCAACTGTTCGAGTTGCCGACGACGGCGGCCGAGGTCGACGTGGGCCGCCTCGCCGAAACTGGCGTCGAGACGGTCAAGCACCAGCAGCGGGTCGACGCCCTCGCGCTCGACTCGCTCCAGCAGCGCGGTGATCTCTTCGCGGTGCATCGCGAGCGAATCGAGCAGCCCGACGAGCAACACCAGCGGGACCGCTGCACAGTCGTCGTCGGGAATCGCACCGGCGAGACTCGTGAAATCCGGAGCAGCGGCGGGCGGCTCCGTCTCCGGTTGGAGGGCTAAACAGGACCGGCAGACGCTGGCCCCCGGTGCGTTTCCGGGGAGCAACTGCTGGAGGTCGGCCGGGACCGGGAACGAGACGAGGTCGCCACCGCAGTCGGGACAGGACATACTCAAGGACAACGGGAAAGCGCAAAAACGATACCGGTCGGGACGTACACCCCGCTCAGTCGTCAGCAGTGACCGGCTCTGGCTCTTCTTCGGCTTCCTCTGCGGCCGCAAGCGCGTCTTCTTCTTCTTCCTTCTTGGCTTTGATCTTCTTCATGCGGAAGATCTCCTCGCGCTCTTGCTCTTCGAGTTTCTGCTCGATGTACTCCTCGTTGTCGTAGAGGTCGGGCAGGAGTTTGAACTCGAGGGCGTTGACGCGGCGCTTGGTCGTCTCGATCTCTTCGAGCATCTTCTTCATCGCCGTCTCGACCTCGGCGGCGAGGATGATGTTCTCGAGCAGTTCCTCGTAGGCCTCGGCGGCCTCGTCGATTCGGGCCGAGGTCCCCATGACGCCGTACCCGCGTTCGTCCAGGGACTTCCGGACCTTGCTTGACTCGATCTGCGGGACGACGACGCCCATGATGTTCTTGGACTGGGTCGTCAGTTCGGGGTGTTCTTTCAGTGCTGCGGCGGCCCCGCGGACGGCCACGTCGCCCTCCATCGCCCGGGCCATGTTAATCGCGCGCTGGGCCCGCTCGTAGGAACCGTCGAGGTCGTCACGGACGTCCTGAGCCTGGTCCAGGATGTCCATGAACTCCATGATGAGGCCGTCACGCTTCTTCTCCAGCGTGTCGTGCCCACGCTCGGACAGCTCGATGCGGTCCTCGATCTGCATCAGATTCTTGCGCGTGGGTTTGACGTCCTTAGCCATTACGGCCCTTTTTTCGGCGTAGGCAGTTAACGGTTTCCAGTTATTTCGGCGCGAGCACCGCGGCTATCGGGCTGGCGTCAAAAAAACGGGGTCGTCGAACGGCAGTGGTTTGTTAGTCGGCCGTGGCCGTCGCGCCGGTACTGGTCGTCTCCGCAGCGCCGTCGAGCACGCTGTGGCTCCGGAGCAGGATGATACCGAACCCGACCTTCGCGACCAGGTCGATGACCATGAAGCCGGCCGTCTCGATGCCGATACCGACGAGGCCGATTCCCTCGGTACCGACGAGCCACCAGACCGGGTAGACGAGCCACACGACGGTCACGAGATTGCGTAACGTCTTGAAGGTGCTACGCGTGTCACTGGGCAGGTCTGCGACCCGGCCGGACAGCGAGCTGAACAGGAAGTACAGCAGGACCAGCAGGAAGGCGGTACTGATACCCCACCAGACCAGCCGTTCCGCGCCGGCCGACAGCACGCCACTTCCTGCGCTCAGCGTCGCGACCAGACCGGTACCGATCATCAGCACGTCGAGGCTGACGAGCGAGCTAATGGTGTTACGGTCTGCCCCGGCAAGCAGCCCGAGGTCGTACAGCAGCAACGGCGTCGTGAACAACCAGTCACTGTATCGCGCCCAGTAGATGGGGCGTTCTTCCCCGGCGATCTCGACGATTGTCAACCCGAAGCCAAGCGCCATCGCGAGGTAATTCACGAACGCGATTGCCGTGATAAGTATTGTCGCGATGTAGAACTTCTGGCGCCTGTCACTGGTTTCGCCCCAACCGCGCGCGATGAAGTATAGCATGCCGAGGAACATGCCCGCTGTACCTAACCACAACCATATTCCTTCGCTCCCTGGTGCTGGCATAGTGCATGCTAGTGTAGGCGGTCAACCGTAAACAGTCGCATACCCAAAATATATGGTATCGAACGCGGGCTGCCGGAGAAAGCAAGCCGTGCCGTCAGGCCTCGACGGCTTCGGCGGTCTCGTCCTCGCGGTAGTGCTCCTCGATGAGGTCCTCGTCGATGCGGTTCAGCGCATCCTTCGGGAGCATCGAGAGCAGGTCCCAGCCGAGTTCGAGCGTCTCGTCGATACTGCGGGCCGTGTCGGTCCCCTGGTCGACGAACTCCTCCTCGAAGCGGTCGGCGAAGTCCAGATACTTGTTGTCCAGTTCCGACAGTGCCTCGCGACCGACGATGTTCACGAGGTCGCGCAGGTCCTCACCTTCCGCGTAGGCGGCGAAGATCTGGTCTTTCACGTCGGCGTGGTCGGCGCGGGTCAGTCCCTCACCGATACCGTCGTCCATCAGCCGCGACAGCGACGGCAGGACGTTGATCGGCGGCGTGATGCCCTGGCTGTTGAGGTCGCGGTCGATGTAGATCTGGCCTTCGGTAATGTAGCCGGTCAGGTCCGGAATCGGATGCGTGTCGTCGTCGCCCGGCATCGTCAGGATCGGGATCTGGGTTACGGAACCGTCGCGGCCCTGAATTCGACCGGCACGCTCGTAGAGCTGTGCCAGGTCGGTGTACATGTATCCGGGGTAGCCACGCCGGCCCGGGACCTCCTCACGCGCGGCACCGATCTCGCGCAGCGCCTCGCAGTAGTTGGTCATGTCCGTCAGGATGACCAGGACGTGGTAGTCCTTCTCGAAGGCGAGGTACTCGGCGGTGGTCAGCGCCAGCCGCGGCGTGATCGTCCGCTCGACGGCCGGGTCGTCCGCGAGGTTCATGAAGACGACCGAGCGTTCCAGCGCGCCGGTGCGCTCGAAGTCGTCCATGAACTCGTTTGCCTCTTCGGCCGTGATACCCATCGCGCCGAAGATGACTGCGAACTCCGACCCCTCGTCGTCCTCGCCCTCCTCCTCTTCCGGCACGGACGCCTGTCGCGCGATCTGTAGCGCCAGGTCGTTGTGTGGCAGGCCGGAGGCGGAGAAGATCGGTAGCTTCTGACCGCGGACGAGCGTGTTCATGCCGTCGATGGCCGAGACGCCCGTCTGGATGAACTCCTCGGGGTACTCCCGGGAGTAGGGGTTGATCGCCTCGCCGACGATGTCGCGGCGCTCGTCGGGGACGATTTCCGGGCCGCCGTCGATAGGCTGGCCGGTCCCGTCCATCACCCGTCCGAGGAGGTCCTCGGTGACAGGCATCTTCATCGTCTCGCCGAGGAAGCGAACCGAGGCGTTGCGGTCGATACCTTCGGTTCCCTCGAACACCTGGATGGCGACGTAGTCGCTCGCGGATTCGAGCACCTGGCCACGGCGGATCTCGCCGTCGCTGAGCTCGATTTCGACGATGTCGTCGTAGCCGACCGGTTCGTCGGTCTCGACGAACACCAGCGGTCCGCTGATCTCCGTGATTGTCTGATACTCTTTCATTGTTAGTACAGCTCCCTGAGCTGTGACTCGATTTCGTCTTCGAGGTCGTCGATGTACTCGTTGTAGTCTTCCTGCACGCCGATACGGTTGAGCCGCGGTGCGGCGTCGATGTCGGTGATCTCCTCGACGGGGACACCAGCGTCGAGCGCCTCGAAGGCCGCATCGTTGTACGTCTTGGCGGCGTCCATGATGCGGTAGGTCTTCTCGGGCTCACAGAAGGTGTCGACGTCGTGGAAGGCGTTCTGCTGGAGCCACGCCTCGCGAAGGTAGCGGGCAATCTCGAGCGTCAGCTGCTGGTCCTCCGGCAGCGCGTCCTTGCCGACGAGCTGGACGATCTCCTGTAGTTCCGCCTCCTCGTCCAGCGTGTCGATGGCCCACTGGCGCGTCTCCGGCCAGTCGTCCCGGACGTTCTCGACGAACCACGGGTCGAGCTGGTCGCGATACAGCGAGTACGACTCGTTCCAGTTGATAGAGGGGAAGTGCCGGCGTTCGGCCAGGTCCGCGTCGAGCGCCCAGAACGTCTTGACGATACGCAGCGTGTTCTGGGTGACCGGCTCCGAGAAGTCCCCGCCCGGCGGCGAGACGGCCCCGATGACCGACACGGAGCCCTCGGTGCCGTTGATGTTCTCGAAGAAGCCGGCGCGCTCGTAGAACTCGCTCAGGCGAGCGGAGAGGTACGCGGGGTACCCCTCCTCGCCGGGCATCTCTTCGAGACGCGAGGAGATTTCACGCATAGCCTCGGCCCACCGGGAGGTGGAGTCGGCCATCAGCGCCACGTCGTACCCCATGTCGCGGAAGTACTCCGCAATGGTGATTCCCGTGTACACGCAGGATTCGCGTGCCGCGACGGGCATGTTCGACGTGTTTGCGATGAGGCAGGTCCGGTCCATCAGCGCGTTGCCGGTGGTCGGGTCCTCCAGTTCCGGGAAGTCCTCGATGACCTCGGTCATCTCGTTGCCACGTTCGCCACAGCCGACGTAGACGACGATGTCCGCGTCGGCCCACTTGGCGAGCTGGTGCTGGGTGACCGTCTTCCCGGAGCCGAAGGGTCCGGGAATGGCGGCCGTCCCGCCCTTCGCAATCGGGAACAGGCCGTCGAGTACGCGCTGGCCGGAGATGAGCGGTTCCGTCGGCGTCTCCTTGTCGACGGTCGGGCGCTGCTGGCGCACCGGCCACTCCTGGTGCATCTGAATCTCCTCACCGCTGTCCAGTTCGACGACGGTCTCTTCGACCGTGAAGTTGCCTGACTCGATGGCGACGACCTCGCCGCCGTCGGAGTCGGGCGGGACCATCACCTTGTGGTCGATGCTCGGCGTCTCGGGGACGGTGCCGATGATGTCGCCGGCCTCGACCTCGTCGCCTTCCTCGACTTCAGGGGTGAACGACCAGGTCTTCTCCAGGTCGATGCCCGGTGCGTCGACACCGCGGTCGAGGAACGCCGACCCCATCTTCTCTTCGAGCACGTCGAGCGGGCGCTGGACACCGTCGTAGATGGCGTCGAGCATGCCCGGCCCGAGGTCCACGGAGAGGGGCGAACCCGTCCCTTCGACGGGTTCGCCGGGGGAGACGCCGGAGGTCTCCTCGTACACCTGAATCGTGGTGATGTTTCCTTCGATCTCGATGACCTCGCCCATCAGCCCTTCCGAACCGACGTAGACGACGTCGTTCATCCGGGCGTCGAGGTCTCGAGCCGTTACGACCGGTCCCGAGACGCTTTCGATAATGCCGTCCTCGCGGACGTCTGTGTCTGTTGCTTGACTCATGGTTAGTCCTCGTCCATCAGGTCGATCCCGATGGCTCGCTTGATCTGCTCACGCAGTCCGCCGCTCCCAGTGCCGCCGCCGAGCGTGACCATCACCGGCTCGACACTGGTCTCCGCGTCCTGCCTGACACCGCGTGAGAGATGCGACAGGTCGTCGTCGTGCATCACGACGATACCGATGTCGTCGTCGTTCAGCATCTCCTCGACGGCGTCGTCGAGCTGTTCGTCCTTCTCCTCGGCGGGCACGTCCGCGAACTTGCGGACGCCCGCCAGCCGAAAGCCCGTCGTGAAATCCGGGCTCCCGATGACACCGATTTCCTGGCTCATAGGTTCACCAGCTCCTGTTCGATTTCGTCGGGGCCGAGCCCGGCCTCACGACCGCGGGCGATAGCCCGGATGTTGTCGACCTCGCGCTCCTTTTTGAGGACGTAGGCCAACACCGGACAGACCGACAGCGGATAGCGGTTCGAGAGCCGGTCGGCGTATTCGAGCAGCGCCGCGTCCAGCGCCCGCTCGAAGTCGATGAGGTTGTCGGCCTCCTCAAGCGCCGACAGCGCCTGGTCGAGGTCGTCGCCGTATTTGCTCTCGCGGACGGCGCTGACCAGCTGGTCGAGGTTCGTCGACAGCTGTGCGATCTCCTGCTCGTCGAACAGCTTCCCGCCCTCGATGAAGTACTCTGATGGGTCGATGTCCGCGCCACTGTGGGCCAACCGGAGGGCGTTCCGGAGGTTTCGGAAGTCGACTTCCGTCTCCAGGAACTCGACGTACAGTCCGGTCGGGCTGTCGATCTCCGGGTTGTCCGGAAGCCCCGACAGCAGCGTTTCGTAGAACGCGCGGTCGAGCGCGTTCTCCAGCGGCACGAGGACGCCGCTTTCCTCGTACACGTCGAACGCTTCTGCCAGCGTGTCACCGAAGATTGTATCGTCGAGTTGCTCGACGACTTCCTCGATAGAGCCGGCGTTCAGCAGGTCCTCGACGCGCCGTTCGCTGAACTCGCCGGCCCGGATGAGGTCGTCCTCGACCTCGGTCCGTTCGGCGTCGGAGTAGAGCCCGCGGATGACGGTCTTGACGTTCCACACGTCGAACTTCCGCAGGTAGCGGGCGATGTAGTCGTACAGCGCCCCCTCTGACCAGCGAAGCAAGTCGTCGAAGTGTTTCGCGAGGTTCCGGTTCAGCGCGTACTCGACGAGGTCGACGCCGGAGAACCGAGAGCCGAGCGCGTTCATCTCGGTCTCGTACTCCGTTTCCTCCATGAAGCGGGCGATTTCGCCCGTCCCCATGCGGACCAGCTTCCGGTAGTCGTCATCGTCGAACAGCGACGCGCTGCGGGCGCGAACTCGTGCGATGACGTACTCGTAGTTGCTTCCCTGGCCGCTCGTTCCCGTTCGCGAACTCATTGGTCTTCGAACAGGCGGTCGCTGATTGCTTTCAGGTTGTCCTCCCAGACGTCCTCGAGGATGGAATCGAACGTGTTGTTCACACGGACTCGTGACTCGCTGCTCTCGACGACGACACCGCCGAGGCAGTCCCGCTCACCGGCGTACGTCGCGCCGTCGTAGTCTTCGAGTACATCCTCGAGAAGCGACTGGTCAGACGCACGGCCATACACCGACAGCTCGTCGCTGTCGTCGAATTCATCGACAGCGGCGTCAAGCAGTGCGCGTGTCAGTTCCTCCCGTCTGTCCCCTTCGAGGGCCGCAAGCGCGTCCTCTACGTCACCGTGAACGTCTTCGAGGATGTCACGCCGGGCGTTGAGTCGTGCCTGCTTGGCCTCGAGCTTCGCGGAGGAGAGCCGCTGCTCTCGCTCCTGCTCGATGGTCCGCTCGACCTCGGCCTCGCGTTCCTCGCGGATCTGCTCGGCGTCGGCCTCGGCGTCGGCGATAATCTCCTCGGCACGTTCGTCGGCCTCGTCGCTAATCTCCTGAGCACGCGCGCGGGCCTCGTCGCGGATATCCTCTACGACTGTTTGAAGGCTCATTATTGGAAAAGGCGGAGTGTTGTTAGACGACGAAGACGACGACAAGCGCGAGAATGACGAGCGTTTCCGGCAGGACTGTCAGGATGAGCCCGCGGCCGAACATGCTCTCGTCCTCTGCGATTGCGCCGACTGCGGCGGCCCCGATCCCACGTTCCGCATACCCCGAACCGAGCGCGGCGAGTCCGACGGCGAGCGCTGCGCCGGCCGAAGCCGGAATAGCTGGAGCACTGGCGGTACCTTCCTGCAGTACTGCGTTGACAAGGAGTGCGATGGTTTCGATCATGGATGTGTAGTCTCTGGAATTGCTCGTGTCCGAACAGGCGTATGTGAATCCACGTAGTTCATAAAGCTTCCCAAAGCGGTTCGTCAGCGTGCTGTTCGGGCGGTTTAGGGGCTCAGCTGTAGTCGGTTGTGAGCGTGTAGCAGTCAGCACCCTCGATTCAGTGGGCGAAACCAGCGGTAAACAGCCGCTATTAGCCCAGGAAGAAGGGAAGCGCGCGCTCAGTCCTCGGTCGTGTAGTTGCGCTCGTAGCCGAACGGGTTGTACCGCTTCCCGCCGCCCTCGAAGAACTTGCCGAAGAACTCCACGTACTCGAGTCGGACGCCCTGCAGTCCGGCGCTAGTGATACCGAGTACCAGCACGAGCAGGTGACCGATCACCAGGATGAGGACCCCGACCAGCGCGGCGGCGATCCCGGAGTGGATGAGTCCGGGGAACATGATCGCTTCCGCGCCGTATTCGGAGATCGCCCATTCGGGTCCGTGCCCGATGAGGAAGTGGAACTCGCCGTCGTGTGAGTACGCGCCGAAGAACAGCAGGTTGACCACGAAGGCCATCCCTGCCTTGGCCAGCAGCACGGCGGCCAGTCGGGTGTACGACAGGACGTTCACCAGCACGTTGAGGAACTCGACGACCTCGATTGGGTCGGCGAGTGCCAGCAACACGAGGCCGGCGAAAAACAGGACGAGCCACGCCGAGAACGGCGCGCCGAGGCCCGGAATCGTAAAGAGGTTGATTGCTGGCAGGCCGGTAAAGCCCCATGCGTACGGGTTCCCGGCGAAGACGCCTGCCTCAGCGGTGTAGAGGAAGTCAGGCGCTGCGCCGTTCGCGCCGGAGAACACCCACGCCCAGAGGCCAAACAGCATCAGCAGCCAGGACCCGCTCTCGGTGATCGCGTCCCAGAGGCTATGACTCAGGTTCTCGACGAAGTCGAATACCCAGCCCGCGGCCAGATGCACCGTCCCGGCGAGCAGGCTGATAGTCAGCCAGGCCAGCGCGTAATCGGCGTAGGTCGGCTGGAGTCCCTTGTGCATCGGCGGACTGCCGCCCCAGACTATCTCCCCGAGCTGGTGCAACCCGAAGAACTCGCCGTACAGCACGCCAAACAGCGCGGTGAACCCACCGGCCCACATCGCGACGCCGCCGAGGCTCTTGATCACGTCGCTGTCGACTTTCGAGTACAGTCCGTAACCCAGTGCCAGGTACAGCAGGCCGTAGCCGAGGTCACCGATCATGAACCCGAAGAAGGCCGGGAACGTCAGGAAGAAGGCCACCGTCGGGTCGAATTCGCCGTACTTCGGCCGATTGACGACCTCGACGAGGTCCTCGAAGGGCCGGACGCCGCTTGGGTTGTCCTGAATGACCGGCGGGTCGTCGCTGCCCATCGTGATGATGCCGCCGTCGGCGACAGTCTCCTGGGGTTGGCGCTCGCTTTCGGGCTCAGGCGCGTCGACGGAACTACCGACCGGTTCGCCGCCACTGCCGCCTTCCCGCTCGACTTCCTCGTGGGACTCCGCGTGCCCGTCACTGTCGTACTCGGCGATTTCGATCTTGTCGATGTCGACCGCCTCGCCGACGGCGCTCGAGACGGCGCGTTCGAACGCCTCGTAGCGCTCGTCCGGAAGCCAGCCTTCGGCGATGAAGGCGTTCTTCGTCGTCGCGAAGGTGAGCGGCGCTTCACCCTTCTGGGCCTCGATAGCCAGTTTCTCCTCGGCCGCAAGCAGGAACCCGGCGTGGTCCAGACGGAGCTCGTCGAGTTCGTCCTCGACGGTCGAGAGCTTCGATTCGAGCTGTTGTCTCTCGTGTTCCAGCTCCTCGAGATACGTCGACGGGTCGCCGTCGCCCTCCGGGATCTCGAGCCGGGAGAACGTCGCCCCGACTAGCGCGTCCTGCAGGGTATCTTCCTCGGCCTGTGCGAACACGGCGACGACACCGTCCTCGGTGAACAGCTCGAACGTCTCGACGTCGCTGTCCGTGAGGACGGCTTCGATTTCGTCGCTGTCACCCTCGCCGACGACGACTGACAGCGAGTCGTAGCCACGGAGAAGATCGAGGTCGATGCCGAGTGTGACAAACGGCGCCATCGTGTTGATGCGGTCCTCGACGGCCCGGAGTTCGTCGCGAACGTCGTCGCGCCGGTCGTCGAGTTCGTTGACCGCCGTGCGAACTTCTTCGAGTTGCTCCTCGATCGCCTCGTCGGTGACGACCCGGGTCGGACCGGCGTCCTCCTCGCTGACGTTCAGAATCGACTGCAGCGAGCGGACCGTGACGAGCTTGTCCGCAACCTCGTTGGTTCCGTCGAGTGAGTTCCCCGGGTCGAATCCGTCCCAGGTACCGTCGTACTCGGTGACGTGGAGCATATCGAGGTCGTGGACGGCCTCGATAGTTCCCTCCATCGTTCGTTTCGACCCCGTCACCGAGACGCGGCACATCTTCTCAGGTCTGAGCATGCACCGCCTCCTCAAACAGGTCTGTGACGTATTCGACTGCCTCGTCGATCTGTTCACTGGCCTGCTGTTCGAGGTCGTCGCGAGCGCTCTCACCGTCTTCGATAATCTGCTCGCGCTCGGCCTCGATCTCTTCGCGAGCGGCTTCTAGGCGGTCCTCGGCAGCCGCCTCGGCCTCTTCCCGCGCTGAGTCGCGGATTTCTTCGGCCTCCTCGCGAGCCTCCGCGATTCGGTCCTCGCGGTCTTGTTCGGCCTCTGCGACGATCTCGTCGGCCTCCTGCTCGGCCTCCTGTATCCTGTCAAGAACTTCTGGCCGTGGCATTCTCTAATCACGTGAGCGTTGCCAGAGCGGCTATTTGGTAGTTGCGAAGTTTCCCCGCCTGACAGACGGGCCAAAATCCGGGGAATTATGACCGCCAAACCCTAAGCTGGCAGTAATGGGAGTCCTCGAGAACAAAGCTCGCGCGCGGACGTTCTACAAGTACCTCTCGAAGGTGTACGACCAGATCAACCCCTTCATCTGGGACGAGCGGATGCGCGACGAGGCGATCGCGATGCTCGACCTCTCGCCCGACGACATGGTCCTCGATGTCGGCTGTGGCACCGGTTTCGCCACCGAGGGACTGCTCGAACACGTCGATACGGTGTACGGGCTCGACCAGAGCCCCCACCAGCTCTCGAAAGCCTACGAGAAGTTCGGCAAGTTCGGCGACGTCCGCTACCATCTCGGCGACGCCGAGCGACTCCCGTTCAAGGATGACACCTTCGACGCGGTGTGGTCCTCGGGGTCCATCGAATACTGGCCGAACCCCGTCGACGCCCTCGCCGAGTGCCGCCGACTGACCAAACCCGGCGGCAAGGTCCTCATCGTCGGCCCCGACTACCCCAACTCGACTGTCTTCCAAAAGATGGCCGACGCTATCATGCTGTTTTACGACGAGGAGGAGGCCGACCGGATGTTCACCGAGGCCGGGTTCGAGGAGTTCGAACACCACATCCAACAGTCCCGACCAGGCAGTCCGCGCGCGATTACGACGATTGCAGAAGTGCCCGAATAAACACTCCGGCCACGAGCGAAGCGAGTGGCCGCTTTTTCGCCCACGTTTTTGTGGTGAGCGGTGACCGGAGGTCACCCGAACCGGAAAAAGGTGGTCTGACAGTCCCGACCGGGGAGTCCGCGCGCCATTACGACGATTGCAGAAGTGCCCGAGCAACAGCGGTTGCAGAAGTACCGCGAATGTGACCGAGTAACAGCCGCCGATTCGCGGCGGGCGTAGCCGCTCGGGTCGCTATGCCGACCCACTGACCGGGACCCGTACTCGGTCGCCGTCCTGTGTGGTGGCGGTAACCGTGTACTCACCACGGGGTTCGACCGTCCAGAGGGCGCCGTCCGCGCCGGTCGTCCCGATCCGCTTGCCGTTGATCCTGACGGTCGCATCCGCCGTGGAACCCGTGCTGTTGTCGGCCACAGTGACGAGCAGCGGTCCCGACTCGAAGGACTGCTGGACGCGGACGCGAACCGACCCGTTCACGTTCGTCGCCACCTCCGACCGGTCGACCGTCGTCAGTTCGAGGTGCTGGGTCTCATAGAAGACGTTCGTCGTGCCGCCGTCGAGATAGGCGGTCAGCTGTCCGTTCGGGTGGTCGGCCTGTATCTGGTAGATTCCGCTCCGGCCGTACGCCTGGACGGACGGGTACTGCTCGCTGTAGAGCCACGGGTAGAGGTTCTCCGCCCGCGTGTTGACCGCACCGAGGGGGTCGTCGGTCTGGGCGAACTGGTCGGTCGCCGCCCGGTCGCGGTCCTGGCCGAGGTACGTCTCGCGAACGTATTCGCCATCGGAGACCGTCGACAGCATGTATCCCTCCGACGACGCCTCGACGTACACCGCGTTCGGCTCGGTCGTGCCAGCGGTTTCGGCGCTGATACGCTTGCTTATCGGGCCGCGGTACGTCCTGAGCACGCCCCTGTTGTTTTCAAGCCGGAAGCGCTGGTCCGGTGACAGCGAGTAGCCCGGTGCGGTGCCGGCGGCCGTCCGAACCCGTTCGAGCCGGTCGGCCAGCTGACGGGACTCGGCGTCGACCAGCGCCCGCTCTCGCAGGAACTCGGTGGCGGATATCGCACCGCTGGCGTACTGCTGGATTGCGAGTCGGTGCCGCTGTTCCAGGCTCTGTCGCTGGCTTTCGATATCGGTCAGCGTCTCGTCGACGAGGCGGTCGCGGGCGGCCACACTGTCCTGCTGGAAGAACTGCTGTTCGAAGTTCGTCGTCGCGTAATCGCTCCGAAGGTCGCGGGACCCGGCCGCAACCGCGACGCCGACGTCGAGCGAGGACCGGTTGTACGTCGTCGACCGCACGTCGCTGGCCGGGATTGCGAGGTGGTTCGTCGTGTTGTCCACGACCGTAATCTGTGGCAACTGGCCGCTGCCGTCAGTGGTCTGGGCCGGTTGGGCGAACCCGGCCACTGGGGCGGCCACAGAGACGACCATGAGGAGGATTACACCGACTGCGGGGAGGGGACGCATCAGCGTTGGATACTCGCCCACCGTACAAAAATCCCCCCATTCTCCATATCTCTACTATCACCTGAGAGAGCACGAGACCTTTCAAAGCGCCCGCTGACGTTTTATTCTTGGATGGAAAGGGTTTTGCCCCCAGAACGTGCATCGATGAACGAGAATGACCCCGCGGGTATCAGGTGCCCTCCTCCTCCTTGTCCTGTTTGCCCTGTTGGCGACCCCGCCGCTTGCGACAGCGACAGCGACGGATGCCGTCCCCGCCCAGCAGACGACCGGGACGCCGACACCGGTCGCCGAGAACACGACGTTCGCCCTGCAGATACAGTCAAACGGTGATGCCAGGTGGACGATAACAGACACCTACGCGCTCGAGGAGACCGAAACTGAAGCGTTCAGAGACACCGGCGAAGAGTTCGCGAGTGACGACGGCGGGGCGGTGTGGTTGCCAGCGTTCCGGGAGGCGAAAGACGAGGCCAGCACCGTCACCGGCCGCGAGATGGACATCACCGCCATCAACCGGCGGTACGAGGTATCCGACCGGAAGGGACAGCTCGTCCTCGAGTTCACGTGGACGAATTTCGCGACCGTCGACGGCGAGAACATCGTCGTCGGGGACGCGTTCAACTCCACGGACGGCACGTGGTTCGGGACGCTGACCGCCGACCAGCGACTCGTCGTCTCGCCGCCGCCCGGGTACGGGGTCGAGAGTGCCCCCAGCGCCGTCGAAGACGGAAAGCTGGTCTTCGAGGGACGGCGGACGTTCGAGCCGGGGTATCTGTCCGTCGTGTACACCGGCGAACAGCCAAGCACACAGACGCCGGCACAGACCCCAGAGTCGATTTTCAGCGGCATCAGTTCGGTTTGGCTCGGCGGGGTAGTGCTAATGGTGCTGCTCGTCGGTGCCGTCGGTTACATGTTCAAAAGCGGGTACACCGACGGGCTGCCGTCGGTTGCAGGCGGGTCCGACGACGGCGGAGAGAGCAGTGCCGGGGCGGCAGCGTCGGCGAGCGACACGGCGGCTTCGGACGATGTCGACGTCGAACTGCTCAGCGACGAGGAACGCGTCGAGCGGCTCCTCGAAGAGAACGGCGGACGGATGAAACAGGCCCGGATCGTCTCCGAGACCGGTTGGTCGAACGCGAAGGTGTCCCAGCTGCTCTCGTCGATGGACGAGGAGGGCCGTATCGACAAGCTCCGTATTGGTCGGGAGAACCTCATCTCGTTCCCGGACGAGGACATCACCGACTTCGACGAGTGACGGTCCGGGCGGCTCGGATGTAAACGAGTCGGGCGTGGTTTCTGGTTCGAAAACGTTTATTCGCTGTCCCGTCGGACTGCCGGGTATGAAAATCCTTGTCACGGTGAAGGAGGTGGCAGCCGTCGACGACGAGTTCGAAATCGACGGACTCGAAATCGACGACCGGTACGTCACAGCCGACCTCAACGAGTGGGACGAGTACGCCGTCGAGGAGGCCGTCCAGATAAAGGAGGCCCACGACGACGTCGAGGTCGTCACCGTCACCATTGGCCCGTCCGAGACGGACGAGACGATCCGGCAGGCGCTGGCGAAGGGGGCCGACCGCGCGGTCCGCGTCTGGGACGACGCGCTCGAAGACGCCGGCCTGCTGGACCCCGAGACGAAAGCCGAGGTGCTTGCCGCCGTCGCGGCCGAGGAAGACCCCGATCTGGTGTTGACCGGCGTCCAGTCCGCCGACGACGGGTTCGGGGCGACTGGCGTCACGCTGGCGGATAAGCTCGACGTGGAGTGGGGCGCTGTCGTCAACGACCTCGAACTCGACCTGGAGGCAGGTGTCGCCAGCGTCCACCGGGAGCTGGAAGGCGGCGTCGAGGAACTCACCGACATCGAGATCCCTGCCGTGCTGACGATACAGACCGGGATCAACGACCCTCGATACGCGAGCCTCCGGGGCATCCGGCAGGCCCAGAGCAAGGAACTCGCCGAGTACGCCCTGGCGGATGTCGGCCTCGACGCGGCCGCGATAGCGAGCCCGCTGGAGCAGACCGCGCTGTACGAACCTGAAACGGAGGGTGAGGCGACGGTGTTCGAGGGGAGTCCCGAGGAGACGGCCAGCGAGCTCGCTGCGCTGCTCGAAGAGAAGGGGGTGACCAGCTGATGTCAGTCCTCGCAATCGCCGAACACAGGCGCGGAGAGCTCCGGCCAGTGAGCCTGGAGCAGCTGGCGGTCGGTCGCCACCTCGCCGACGAACTCGGCGGCGAGCTACACACCGCCGTCATCGGCGGCGACGTCGAGTCGTTCGGGTCGAAACTGAACCGCGAGGGCGTCGACGTCGTCCACACCGTCGACATCGGCGAGGAGTTCAACCACGACGTGTACACGCAGGTCGTCACCCAGCTGGCCACGGAACTGGAACCGACAGTCCTCCTGATGCCCAACAGCGTCAACGGCCTCGATTACGCGCCGGCAGTCGCCAACCGGCTGGACCGGCCGCTCGTGACCGACGTGGTCGACATCGACGCCGAGGACGGACTCACCGTCGCCAGGGAGCTGTACGGCTCGAAAGCCGAGACGACGATTGACGTCCACGCCGACCAGGCGGCCGTGACCATCCGCCCGGCCGAGTGGCCGACCGTCGAAGAAGCGGGGGACGCCGCCATCGAGGCGTTCGACGCGGCCATCGACGAGAGCGCGGTCAGGTCCACTGTGAAAGGCTTCGAAGAGGTCGGCAGCGGCGACGTCGACATCACCGACGCCGACGTGCTGGTGTCCGTCGGCCGCGGTATCGAGGAGGAGGAGAACTTAGACATCATCTACGACCTCGCGGAGGCGCTGGACGCGACAGTGTCGGGTTCGAGACCGCTCATCGACAACGGCTGGCTGGAGAAAGACCGGCAGGTCGGCCAGAGCGGGAAAGTCGTCACGCCGGACGTGTACATCGCCATCGGGATTTCCGGGGCCGTCCAGCACGTCGCCGGCATGAAAGGCTCGGACACGATTGTCGCCATCAACACCGACCCGAACGCGCCGATCTTCGACATCGCCGACTACGGCATCCAGGACGACCTGTTCGAGGTCGTCCCGGCGCTCATCGAACAGTTCCAGTAGCCGTCACACACCGAATCGCGGGTGACAAGGTACTTTTTACGGTAGTCCTAAGGGAGCGGTAATGGAGTATCTCGAGCGCCGGCGGGACCAGGTCGAGGAGCGGTTGGAGGCTGTCCTCGACAGCGTCGAACCGGACGAGCTCGCCGACGAAGTCCGCCACGTCGCACTCTCCGGCGGGAAGCGGGTACGGCCGACGGTAACGGTGCTGGTGTGTGAGGCGCTGGGCGGGGAGCCGGCCGATGCCGTCGATTTCGCGGTCGGCATTGAACTCGTCCACAACGCCTCGCTGGTCATCGACGACATCATCGACGAGTCCGAGCTCCGACGGGGGTCCCCGGCCGCCTGGGAGGCCTTCGGTCACGGCCCGGCCATCATCGCCTCCGACGGCCTGCTCGGCGAGGCGTTCGACCTCTTTTCGACGGACGAGCGCGCCATGCAGACCGTCTCCGACTCGATGGTCGAACTGGGCGAGGGCGAGGCGATGGAGCTGGTCGCGGAGCCCTCAAACGAGGAGGAGTACATGGAGCTGGCCCGCCGGAAGACCGGCGCGCTGTTCCGCGCTGCGGCGGAGCTGGGCGCGATTGCCGCCGACTCGGACCCCTACACGGTCGAGGCGGTCGGTCGGTACGCCGAACGGGTCGGCGTGGCGTTCCAGATGCGCGACGACGTGCTCGATGCGACGGCCGACGCCGAGACCCTGGGCAAGCCGGCCGGAACCGACGCGGAGATGCAGCGCCCGTCGCTGGTCGAGGTGACGGACCTGACGACCGAGGAGGCAAACGAGCGGGCGCGGGCCCAGTCCGACGCCGCCCTGGAGTCGCTGTCGACAATCAACGCGCCGGACTCCCAGTCGATGGAGTACCTGCGCGACCTCGCGGAGTTCGTCGTCGTCCGCGAGCGGTGACCCGTTCCGAACGGGAGGGCTTTTGCCCGCTGCTCGATTACGCCCGGCAATGACAGTTATCGGTATCGTCGGGCTGCCGGGCAGCGGGAAAAGCGAGGCAGCGAACGTCGCCGCCGAGATGGGCGTGCCGGTCGTGACGATGGGCGACGTCATCCGCGAGGAGTGCCGCGACCGCGGGCTGGACCCCGCAGCGGACCACGGGACGGTCGCGAAGGCGCTCCGGGAGGAGAACGGCCCCGCCGCCATCGCCGAGCGCTCGCTGCCGATGATTGAGGCGGAACTCGAGTCGAACGACGCCGTCCTCGTCGACGGTATCCGGTCGGACGTGGAGGTCGAGGCGTTCGAGTCGGCGTTCGGCGATACATTCCTGCTCGTCGAGATAGACGCCCCGTTCGAACTGCGGGCCGACCGCCTCGACCTCCGCGGGCGGGACACCTCGGCAGCCGACGGAGGCGAATCGCTGGAGGACCGCGATGCCCGCGAACTCGGGTTCGGGATGGGCGAGGCCATGGAGATGGCCGACCTGACCATCGAGAACACGGAGACGCTGGCCGCGTTCCAGCGCAACGTCCGAACGCTGATTCGGGACGGACCGGAGGCGCTGGACCGATGAGCGCCGTCTACGCCGTCGACATCCGGATCGAAGCCCCGGTCAACGACACCGAAGTGACCGACCGGGTCGCCGACGCGATTCGGAACCTCTTCCCGGAGGCCGACCCGACCCACCAGCACGGCGAACTCGTCGCCGAGGTGCATACGATGAACGGGTTCTCCGAGCTCCTCCACCGGCGCGAGATCCTGGATACAGCTCGGTCGGTCTTCTTCGACAACCTGGAGGGCGATACCTTCGCGTTCGACCTAAAGAAGCAGGCGGCCTTCGAGGGGCGGATCAACTTCGCGGTCGGTGACCCCTCGGAACTGGGCGACATCCACGTGAACGTGACCGTCCACGAGCCAAGCGCCGAGGAGTACATCGACTACGTCGCGCCGCCGACCGAGGACGGCCAGCCCATTTACGACGACGACACATGACGACGACCATCTGTTTCGATCTCGACGACACGCTCGTCCACTATCCGGAGCCCTACGAGAACATCCTCCGCAGGACGGTCCAGGCCCACGACATCGAGTACACGGACGAGCTCCAGGCGGTTAGCAAGGACGTGTTCTATACGGCCTTCGAGGCGCTGGAGCCGGAACCGTTCCGGCAATCGATGGCTGCTGTCGTCGAGGCGGCCGGGGCGGACGCGGACATCGACGCGCTGGTCGAGACGCTCAGAGAGACCGAGTACGCCTCGACGACTGTGCCCGACGCGGCCCGGGATAGCCTGCCCGGACTCGCCGCCGACAACCAGCTCGCGATTGTCACCAACGGCGTCCGGGACCGACAGCTGGGCAAGCTCGACCACCACGGGCTGGCCGACCTGTTCGACCGCTTCGTCGCCTCCTACGAGGTCGGTGCGCACAAGCCCGATAGCGCGCCGTTCGACCGGGTCCGGGAGAAGCTTCCGGCCGACGAGTACGTGATGGTCGGCAACGAGTACGAGACCGACGTGGAGGGCGCACGGAACGCCGGCTTCGTGCCGATTCACTACGAGTCAGGCGACGACGGCGGGCCGGACCTCTGGGACGCTATCGACGCACTGGTGTAGCGCGCCCAGTGGCCGCGACTGGACAGCACGGGCGTCAGACGGTCGGCCGGCGGGTTCAGGCCAGAACGGCAGTGAGAATAATGCCGGTGTTCCACGCCGTCACCGCGACGCCCAGTAGCGCCAGGCCGAGCGGGACACCGATGGAGTACGGCCAGGAGACGTACTTCCAGACGGCGAAAAAGCCGACGAACACGAAGGCTTTCAGGCCAGTCAGCACCAGCAGCGCGTGCTGTTCCAGCAGTAGTTTGACGACCGGGCTGAGTTCAGTCACGCCGTTGATGTTGTAGCCGACGAGCGTCGTGACGAGGTCGCCGACACCGAAGAAGGCGACGGCGACCGCCCACAGGGCGACGACGGTGTTCGACGGACCGGCGAGTCGGGAGGGCTGCCGCCAATTCATAGCCTCTGCTACCGGGCCACCGTACTTCGTTAGTAGTCGCTTCACTGACAACTAAAGGTGGTAAGCTACTCTTTCGAACGCGGAGACCACGGTGTTGCCTGAGCCGTGTGTTGGCGAGGACCGACAACCGGGTGGCGTCTGTTCCGACGAAGCAGGTCTGTACTGCGGGTAACCACTGCCTTCCGAACGGGACTCTCCACAGCGCCGACCGTAGTGCCGCGGCCCAGCCCACGAACTCAGAGCCCGCTGACGAATATCGCGAGCCATTCCCCGAGTTCCCGGCGCTTGCTGACCCGGACGGACTCGACCCACTTCACCCACTGGAAGCCCCGGCGGCCGGGCGCGACGAGTCGGAGCGGGTAGCCGTGCCCGTGGGCCAGGCGCTCGCCGTCGACGTGGGTGGCCAGCACGGCATCGCGGGCCTCCGCCAGCGGGAGGCTCCACCGGTAGCCGGTCACCGACCGGAACTGGACCCACGCCGCCGCGTCGTCCGGGTCGGCGGCATCGAGCAGGTCGCCGACGCGAACGCCCTGCCACTCGTGCCCGGAGTACCAGCCGCTCGTGCAGTCGAGGACCGCCGATTCGGTCGCGACCGGCGAGAGTTCGCTGGCGGCGTAGCTGGTCTCGTGGGCGACCCGGCCGGCGACCGACAGCGACCAGTCGGTCGCGTCGACCGGGTCCGGGTCGTCGGCGACCCAGCTGGTGACGGGGAACCGGTTGCCGTCGTCGGTCCCCTCCTCCCGAGAGCCGGTGAACCGTCGGTCCGCGCCGGCCGAATCCAGCGCGTCGTTGACCGGTCCCTGGACTCGCCAGAGGAGCGCACCGGCGGTCACCAGCCCGGCGTACCGGAGGACGTCCCGGCGGCCGCCGCGGGTGGCCTGTGCCGGGGAGTAGAACCGGCTGCGGAGATGTACCAGCAACAGCGGCGGGACCAGCAAGCCCAGCGCGACGTGCAGGTGAAACAGTCCCCACGGCCCGAGGTCGAGCGTCCCGCCGAATATCCACCAGACGCCGGTTCCCAGCGCGCCCAGCGCGACCACGGCCAGGCCGACCGAGAGAACCCGTGCTCCGGTGAGCCGCGACGGGGCGACGCGATGGGAGACGCGATGAAGCTTCACCGGCAACAGGAGCGTCAGAACCACGCCGGAGACCGCGTGGATGTCGATTATCCACGCGCGGCTGGGGATGCCAGCGAAGGCGGTCGCGACACCGGTGGCAAGCAGCGTCGCCACCGCCGCGAACAGCCCCCAGTCGACCGCCCGTGGCGTCGGCGTCACCCGGCGGAGAGCCATGTCAGTCGTTAGCACTGGAGCGGTTTATACTGTCACGTCGTGCTGGGGTCAGTACGACTGCCGCAGGGCCGTCTCGCCGCTGGGGGTCCGGACGACGACAGTGTCGCCGTCGTTGTTCCAGACCGCCCCGTCCCGGTCCCAGTAGCGCTCGGTGTCAGTGTCGGTTCCGCGACCGGTGTAGAGGGTCACTGACGCGTTCGGGCCGATTGATAGGTCCGTGAACGTGTACTGGTGGCCTGCCTCGTCGCTGACGGTCCACCCGGACAGGTCGAGCGCCGTTTCGCCGGTGTTGGTGAGCGTGACGTACTCGTCGTTCAGGTTCTGGTTGTCGTTGCCCGCGGCGTCGGCGTGGATGTCCGTGATTGCGACATCGCTGGCGCTCCCGGTGATGGTCCCGCCGTCAGCGATAGCTGTACGGGTCAGTTCACCCGGGTCCACACAGCGCCAGAGCCCGCGCCGTTCGGTGCGGGCGCGGTCCTCGGCCGCGTAGAACCGCTCGGCTCGTTCAAATCCGCTGTCGTACACGCGCGCGTGCCCGGTTTCGACGAGCCGGTAGTTGAACAGGGACCCCTCGAGGACCACGTAGGCCAGCAGCCGGTCGTAGTAGCCGCGCCGGTTCAGTTCCGGGTCGAACGCGAGCCCGACCGTCTCGCCGAGGAGCCGCTGCTTGGCGAGCGACGACGCGTTCGTGCCGGCCCCGCGGAGGCAGGACACACCGGCGGCCGTCTCGGGGACGCCCTCGAACTCCGCAGGGTCGTTCTCGGCCTGGACTTCGGGCGTGTCGACACCGACGAGCCGGACCGTGTCGGCAGTCCCGTTCCCGTAGGCGACCTGGACCGTGTCGCCGTCGACCACGGCCGTGACGGTCACGGTGACAGCGGGCTGTGGGACGTCGACTGCCGGCTGGCCGTCGACGGCGGTCCCCGCCGACCGGGACGGCGGGTCGGTGAAGCCGCTACAGCCGGCGACAACAACCAGGACAACGACGAAACCGACCCCGAGCCGTCGCATTGTCGGGCTATCGAAAGCCGGCGACACAAGGGTGCCGGTGTCGGCGGGCGGACTGTTATACGTTTGCCATGAGTGGGGTTCGACACAATGCTCGTCCCGCTGCCTGTCAGAGAGATCATGCGGACGCCGGTCAGAACTATCGGCCCCGACGCCCCGGTCGTCGAGGCGGCCCAGCGGCTCCACGACGAGGACATCGGCTCGCTCGTCGTCGAGGACGACAGCGGCTGTGTGGGTATCATCACGGAAAGCGACATCGTCGCGGTCACCGCAGCCGAGGGAGACACCCGGGCGCTGACGGTCGGTGACGTAATGGCCGAGACGCTGGTGACAATCACCCCCGACGCGGACATCAGTACGGCCGTGGAGCGACTGCGGACGAACAACGTCAAGAAACTGCCCGTCGTCGAGGACGGGTCTCTCGTCGGCATCGTCACGACGACCGACCTCTCGGACTACATCCCCCATATCCGGCGGACGAGGGGCCCGAGCGGCGAGCCGTCACAGCGGGAGCGGTTCACTCGGCCGGACACGCTGTACGAGAACGAGGACTGGACGTTCGAGAGCTACGGGACCGCCGACGGTATCGACGTCGGGGACCACGTCCGGTTCAGCAAGACGATAACGCAGGCCGACGTGGAGGCCTTCGCGGAGGCGAGCGGCGACACGAACAGGCTCCACCTCGACGCGGAGTTCGCGGAAGGGACGCGCTTTGGCCGCCGGATCGCCCACGGAACGCTCGTCTCCGGACTCATCAGCGCGGCCCTGGCGCGACTCCCCGGGCTGACGATCTACCTCTCCCAGGAACTGAGCTATCAGGGACCCGTCGACATCGACGAGGAGGTCACGGCCCACTGCGAAGTCGTCGAGCGCATCAACGACACCCGGTTCCGACTGGCCACGGCCGTCGACGACTCAGAGGGCAACTGCGTCGTCGAAGGCGACGCCGTCGTCATCTCCGACCCGATTCCCGACACGGCCTGAGCCGACGGCCGGGTCATAGCACGTGTGACGGGGGCTGAACCCCGCAACAGTCCGTGTTTCATGTTACCAAATAACAATTGTTAAGAATCCGCTAACAGATAGAACAGATATGGACACTGTCGAACGGCCGACATTCGAGACCAGCGCGGCGATGGAGGTGTATCAGTCCGTCGAGCGACACGGGAGGGCGGCACGGTACAGGGTCCGTGAGATGGTGGACCTCTCGCCGGACGCCTTCGACGAGGCCCTGTCGCACCTCCTCTCGAAGGGGTATCTCGAAGACGACGGCGGGACCCTGACGCTGGCGCTCGATGTCGGCTCCGTCGAGCAACACACCACGAACGGGCTGACGTACACGATTCGGCCGGCCCGCAACGACGACTTCGAGGGACTCGTCCAGACCATTCGGAACGTCTCAAGCGGCGGCACGTACGTCGTCGCCGAGAGCGTCGCCGAGCAGCTGCTGTACGAGAACGCCGTCACGCGGCACAATACGGTCGAATCGAGAGTGTTCTTCGTCGCCACAGTCGACGGGGCGGTCATCGGCTGGTGTCACCTCGATATCCCGCAACTGGACAAGCTCCGCGAGACGGCCCAGCTCACGGTCGGGGTCAGAGAGGAGCAGCGAGGCCAGGGCATCGGAAGCCAGCTCATGCAACGCGGGCTGGACTGGGCGAACGCCAACGGCTACCGGAAGCTGTACAACAGCGTGCCGGCAATCACGGAGAACGCGATGATGTTTCTCGAGGACCACGGCTGGCACACCGAGGGTATCCGCAGGAACCACTACACCATCGACGGCGAGCAGGTCGACGAGGTGATGATGGCCTACACCTTCGAGTGACGCTGGGCCACCGTCGTCTCACTACAGTAGGACGACCAGCGCCAGCGCGATCCAGACGATTTTCAGGCCCGTGTTGACGACGATGACTTTCGAGCCGAACTCCCGGCCCCAGATGCCGTACTGGAACGGTATCGACCGCTTGAACGTCGAGACGGCAAACGAGATGATGCCGCCGACGAGCATCGTCGCCACGGCGGTCCGGGCGGTGAAGGTCCCGTTCCGGATGAGCGGCGCGATGACCGTCGCTCCCGAGGTCGTGTCGAGGGCGTAGGCGGCGATGACGGGGATGGCCGCCCCGGGCAGGCCGAGCACCCCGGCGAACCCGTCGGCGGCAGCGGTCACGGATGCCCCGTCACTCCCGAGGACCGCCAGGAGTTCGTCGCCGTAGGCCACGAGTAACGAGACGACGGTGTAGATAGCCGCCAGCCGCGGCAGGATGTCGCGGACCTTCTCCCCCGTCGCATCGAGGGCAGTCCTGACCGCCGCCCGGCGGCTGGACGGGCGGTCGTCGAACACGTCGCCCGCGTCGTCGGCCGTCCCACCGTCGGGGGCCGGGCCGGCACCGGCGGCCGGCCGACCGACGGTTGACCCGTCCAGCAGAACCGCGCCGGCGGCGATACCCGTCAGCGTGATCGCCAGCGCGATGAGTCCCCGCGTGGCGACGTACAGCACCCCGACACGGAAGCCCAGGATAGGGATGAGAATCGGCGCGTAGAACGTGATGATGTGCTGTGCGAAGCCGAAGAACGTGTTGATGGTGACGGCGACTAACGTCGCGCGGTCGGACAGCACGCCGGACTCCCGGAAGTCGGCGAGCATGCCGTAGCCGGCGGTCGTCGACGCCGTCGTCGTCAGGATGGCGGTCCCGACCTCGTCCGGGAGGTTCGCCGGCGACGTGAGGTAGCGCGAGACGACGGCGATCTTCTCGACCAGCCCGAACGCGACCGCCAGTTCCGCGAGGAACACGCCGAGAGAGAGGAAGACGGTGATACGCAGAACCCGGACGGCGACCTCCCCGAGGACAGCGACTGCCGGGTGGCTGAGCACGGTGGCGACGAGCGACTGCACACCGAAAAGTTGGACCTTACCCCGCAAATGCCCATCGATAGCGTCAGTCGCTTCGAGGGAGTCTGTCGCGTGTCTGCCAGCGGCGACCGTTCGGGACCGTCGATTGAGGCGCGGCTCCGAGCCCTCAGACGAACACGCGGACAGCGCCGAACAGCACCACCACGCCCAGCACGTCACAGACGTTCGTGACGACGGGGATGACCACGTCGTCAGGGTCCAGTTCGAACCGGTAGGCGGCGTAGGTCGTCACCGTCGTCACGACGATAGCCAGCACAGCCAGCAGACTCCCGCTGACGAGCGCGACGAGGACGACCGTCCGGAGCGGAAGCGCAGTACCGCCGACGACGGCCTGGAGGAGCCACGCGCCAGCGCCGACGAGCGGGAACAGCGTCACCGCGAGGGCAACGGTGGCGATAGCGTTGCCCGCCAGTCGGTCGTCAGTCGCGGTAAAGGACAGGAGGCCGAGGTGAAACGCCGTCGAGAACCGCGCCGCGAGGATGCTGCCGAGGTTCCCCGCCATCCCGATAGTCACCGGGACGAGCACGAGCAGCGACGGGTACTGCAGCAGCGTTCCCTCGAAGGTATCGAGGACGAGGCCGCTCCCGAGCTCGATAGCGGTGAGCACGACCAGGATGGGGAACATCGTCCGGACGATGCCCGAAACCGACCACTGAGAGGCGAACTCCGCCACTCAGCCACCCCCCAGCGCGAGGACGAGGCGGGTCGCGCCCAGCAGCGTCGCGATGCCGACCACGTCGCCCGTCGTCGTCACGACGGGGCCGGCCAGCGTGTCCGGATTGAGCCCGCGGCGGTACCCGACGAACACGACAGACACGACGGCGAGAGTCAGCAACAGCCCGGAGACGAAGCCAGCGATGAGCGCGATGGCAACGAGGGTTGCGAGGGAGGCCGACGGTCGACCGACCAGTCCGAGCAGGGCGACGGCCATCACCGCGGCGACGCCGCTGATGAGAACACCGTTTGCCAGTGCCGCCGCGACGGCGGCGTTGATGCGGTCGTCGTCGAAGGAGAACCTCGGGTCGATGAGCCCCTGGTGGAGTGCCGACCCCAGTCGTGCGCCGAGCGAGCCGTAGACGTTCCCCCGGGTGGCGAGCAGCGCCGGCACGAGCACGAGCAGCCCGGCGACGTCCTGTAGCTCCGCGTCCATGCCGCCGAGGACGAGGCCCGCGAAGAGGCCGCCGACCGCACTGAGCGCCAGGACCGGGAGCGATTCCCGGTAGGCTTCGAGTGCCACCTCGCGGACAGTCATTGCAGGCCGAAAGACGGCGAGCAAAAAAAGCCCCCCGATACCGCTGGCTGCCACTCAGCCGGCGGTCGACCGGGCCCTGTCGTACCACGGTGGCGGCCCGACCGTCGTGTTCCCGACCGCGGTGAACGTGACCGTCCTGGTTACGGTGACCGGTTCCCCGCCATCCGTTGCCGTCGTGTACTCGGTCCGGTAGTCGCGGACGAGTCCCGACCGAGTGACGTGGGCGACGAGCGTGGCGTTCTCCCGGGACGCCCACGCTGTCGGGGTCTCGTTCTCCCGCAACCGGTCACCTCTGATGACGTAGACGATCCCGTCTGACTGCTGGGACTGCAGGGTCCGCGTGTGAAACGGAGCAACGGTCCGAGTCACGTCGGCGGCAGGCCGACCGTTCAACGCGACGGCGTGGACCCAGTATCGCCACGTTCCGGCGTAGCTGTCCGGCGGGTCGTACTCGTTGTGGATGGTCCGGTTGTCCCGCACGAGTCGGCGGAGATAGGTGTCCCCGTCGGACCAGAACGACGCGGTCGCCGGCGGCCGACCGAGGAGCACCGGGGCCGCATGCCCGCGGACCGAGATGTTTGCGAGATGTGTCCGGTTCGCGTCCAGCGCGACGTGGACGCGAAGGTGGGACCGCAACGACCCGTTCGCATACCGGACGGTCCGGTTCATCGTCAGCGTGTACCCGGTTCCGTTGAGCCGGTCGCCGTGAGCGGAACCGAGAAGCGTTGGACTGGTGACGCCCGTCGGCCCGACGCCGGCCGGGTACGTGGTCGCGGAACTGGTCGGTACCGGGGCAGGCGTCACCGTCGCCGACGAATCGTCGCCACTGAACCCGAACCCCCCACAGCCCGCGGTAACGACGACGGTGATGACGAGCAGCTGCCACCCCATATTCCTCGTCATGTTATAACAAACCATTCAGGTCGAAATAAGTCTACGGATAGCCGTTTGGCCGGAGTATGTCGGTTCCTAGATGTGAAATCGTTGATTGACTTACCGAAACTATTATGATGAATTCAGACTCCCTATGGAACATGCCAACTAATGGCAGTTCGGTCAACCGACGACAGTTGTTGAAGAGTACAGGCGTCGCAGGTGTAGCAGGTCTGACGGGACTGGCCGGTTGTTCCGGTGGCGATGGTGGCGACGGTGGTGGCGACGGCGGCGACGGCGGTGGCGACGGTGGCGACGGTGGCGACGGTGGCGGGGACGGTGGCGACGACTACCCGGCGCTCGGGAACTTCCCAGTCGAGGGCGATACGGTCACCTTCGGGTTCAACGTCCCACAGTCGGGACCCTACTCCTCGGAAGGCCAGGACGAACTCCGGGCGTACGAACTCGCCCAGAAACACCTGAACAACGGGGGTGGCTGGGTGGACGACTTCGAGGACCTCAGCGGCGACGGCGTCCTCGGCTACACCGTAGAGTCGGTGAACGGCGACACGGCGACCGACGCCGACACTGCCCGCCAGTCCGCATCGCGGATGATAAACCGTGACGACGCGGTGATGATTTCGGGTGGCTCCTCCAGCGCGGTCGCCATCGCCGTGCAGGGACTCTGCCAGACGGAGAGAGTCATGTTCATGGCCTGCCTGACTCACTCCAACGACACGACGGGGAAAGACTGTGTCCGCTACGGCTTCCGGGAGATGTTCAACGCCTACATGACCGGGCAGGCGCTCGCACCGGTGCTGGAAAGCGAGTACGGCTCGGACAACACCTTCTACCAGCTGTACGCCGACTACTCCTGGGGGCAGACCGTCCAGGAGTCGATGAACCAGTTCCTCACCGACATCGGCTGGGAGGAGATCGACAGCGTACCGACGCCGCTCGGGACTAGCGACTTCTCCTCGTACCTCTCCGAGGCGGCAAACAGCGGGGCCGACGTGTTGCTGCTCGACCACTACGGGCTGGACGGCGCGAACTCCGTCTCACAGGCGGTCGACGCGGGCCTCGACGAGGACATGGAAATCGTCGTCCCGCTGTACAACCGCCCGATGGCCCAGGCAGCCGGTGGGTCTATCGAAGGCGTGTTCGGCACGATTGCCTGGGACTCCCAGATCGACAACGAGGCGTCGAACTCCTTCACCGAGGTGTTCCAGGAGGAGTACGACCGCGTCCCGTCCGGACCGGCCCAGCTCGCCTACTCTCAGACGCTCCAGTACGCGGCCGCCGCCGAACGAGCGGGCACGTTCTACCCGCCGGAGGTCATCCGCCAACTGGAAGACTACGAGTACGACAACATCGGGATGGGCGCCGAGACGATGCGAGCCTGTGACCACCAGGCACAGCGAGACATCCCGGTGGCCCGGGGACTGCCGGAGGCCGAACAGTCCGAGGGGAACTTCATCGACATCGTTGAGATCACGTCCAGAGACGACGTCGGTTACGCGTGTGATTCCGGTCCGGCCGCGGAGTGCGAACTCGGCGAGTACGGAGACGAATAGGTCACAATCCGGACACGGGGCCGCGCCCCTCATGATTTATAGTGCATGAGTTCGCCTTACTTGATACACCAGAAATAGCATGATTAGAAATGATGAAATAGTACGAGAAGAGTGCGGTGGGGGGAGTCCGGCGTGACGCTACTCGCGGATATCCTCACCATCCTGTTGAACGGGCTGCAACAGGGCGCTATCTACGTCCTGCTCGCGGTTGGCTTGTCGATTATCCTCGGGACGCTGAAATTCGTCAACTTCGCCCACGGGGCGCTGTACCTCGTAGGTGCGTATCTGGGGCTGTTCATAACTGGACAGGTTCCGCTGAATGACGGCCAGTTAGCCGAATGGGGTATCCAGTCGTTCGGTATCGGACTGGGATTCATCGCGGCGCTAATCATCGTGCCGATCGTCGTGTTCATCATCGGCCTCCTGATGGAGCGGTTCGTCGCACAGGCGTTCTACGACCGCCCCGATACCGACCAGATCCTCGTGACCTTCGGGCTCGCAATCATCGTCCAGGAACTCCTCCGGGCGATGCTCGGCGGGAACAGCCAGCCGTTCCCACAGCCCTCGTGGGCTTCCGGCCCAATCGCGCTGCCCGTCATCGGGAACTTCCCGCGCTGGCGACTCGGCGTCATCGCGATCACGGCAGTCCTCGTCCTGGGCGTGTACGCCCTCGTCGAGTACACTGACTTCGGGCTCATCGTCCAGGCCGGTACCCTCGACGGCGAGATGGTTCGGCTGCTGGGCATCAGACTGAGCCGACCGTACCTCGTCGTCTTCGGTATCGGTGCCGCGCTCGCCGGCGTCGCCGGCGTCGTCGGCGGGCCGCTCGCCAACGTCAACCCCAACATCGGGACCGAACAGCTAGTGCCGGCGTTCCTGACCGTCGTCATCGGCGGCGTCGGGAAGATAGAGGGGGCCGTCGTGGCCGGGCTGATGCTCGGAACGCTACAGGTATTCCTCATCCAGACCGGTAACGCCGCCTGGAGCCAGGTCGGCATCTACGCGCTCGCGGCGCTCGTCCTGCTGGTACGTCCGCAGGGCCTGCTGGGCTCGGAGGTGGACGTCTCGTGAGCGACGAACCGCGCGACGCGACCGCGACGGCGACGGCCGACGCGGATGCGGAGGTCACCGGCGGCTTTGCCGACCGGTGGGCCAGCTTCCGCGACCGGGAGATATCGACGGTGCTGCTCACCGTCGTGGGCGTGGCCGTCTTCCCGTTCCTCTTCAACAATTTCCTCGACGGCTACACGCAGCTGGCGACGCTGATGCTCATCTACGGCATCTTCGCCGTCGGGTTCGACATCCTGCTCGGGTACACCGGCCTGCTGTCGTTCGGCCACGCTGTCTTCTTCGGCGGTGCGGCCTACGCCGCCGGCATCTTCAGCGCGAGCGTCAGTAGCTCGCCGCTGCTGGTGTTGCTCGCCGGGACGGCGTTTGCCGTGTTGCTGGCGTGGATTGTCGGGTTCCTGTCGCTGCGCCGCGGCGGAATCTACTTCGCTATCCTGACGCTGACGTTCGGCCAGATGTCATTTTACCTGGCGGCGTCGCCGCTGGCCTTCCTCACGAACGGCGAGAACGGCTTCACCTCCGTGGACATCGGGAGCCTGCTGGGCGTCATCGACATCCACGGCGGGGTGCCGTTCCCGCTGTCGATGCTGGTCGACAACATGCTGTACGTGTTCGTGGCGGTCATGACGGTGCTGGCAGTCGCGATGGCGAACCGCATCCTCCACTCGCCGTACGGGACCGTGTTCCGCGCGATTCGCGAGAACGAGCGGCGAGCGGAGTTCGTCGGCCTGGACGTCTGGCGGTACAAGCTCATGGCGTTCATCATCTCGGCAGCCTTCGCCGGCATCGCCGGGAGCCTGTTCGCCATCGAGGGGAACTACGTGCCCCTGCAGTCGCTGTACTGGACCGAGTCCGGTCGTGTCGTCATCATGACCGTGCTGGGCGGTGTCGGGTCGCTGTTCGGGCCGCTGTTCGGCGCCGGCCTGTACCTGTACATCGAGAACATCGTCAGCGGGTTCCCGACGCTGGGGCCCTTCTGGCACCTCATCCTCGGCGTCGTGTTCGTCGTCGCCGTCGTCCTCTTCCCCGACGGTATCTGGGGCGGGATCAACTACATCCGTGACATGGTCGTCGGAGGTGAGGACGAATGACGGTCCTCGAAACAGAGCAACTCACAAAGCAGTTCGGCGGCCTCACGGCCGTCGACGAGGTCGACCTGGAGATAGAACAGGGCGAGGGCGTGAGCCTCATCGGCCCCAACGGCGCTGGGAAATCCACGTTCATCAACCTCGTCACGAGACGGCTCGAACCGAGCTACGGCGAGATAGCGTTCCAGGGCAACTCCATCATCGGGATGGACCCCCACGAGGTCGTTCAGCTGGGGATGAGCAAGTCCTTCCAGACGGCCTCTATCTTCCCGGAACTGACAGTCAAGGAAAACGCCACCATCGCGGCGTTAGCGGCCGAACACGGCTCGTTCCGGTTCAACTTCTTCCGGCACCAGAACAGCTATCCGGCAGTCGATGAACTGGCGAACGAGGTGCTCGAATCGGTCGGTCTGTACGACGAGCGGGAGAACAACGCCGACAGCCTCGACTACGGGAACAAGCGACGGCTCGAACTCGGCATCGCGCTGGCCGCCGAGCCGGACATGCTGCTGATGGACGAGCCGACCGCCGGGATGTCGCCCGACGAGACCAAATCGACCGTCAAGCTCATCAAGCGGGTCAAACAGGAACTCGACCTGACTTTCCTGCTGGTCGAACACGACATGGAGATCGTCTTCGACATCTCCGACCGCATCGTCGTCCTCAACCGCGGGTCGGTCATCGCGAAGGGGACGCCCGACGAAGTGCAGGACGACCCCGCAGTGCAGGAAGCGTACCTCGGAGGTGTCGAGGAATGACACTGCTCGACGTGGACAACATCAACGGCTACTACGGCGAGAGCCACATCATCCAGGACGTGTCGATGAACGTCGACGACGGCGAGATCACGGCCCTGCTTGGCCGCAACGGGGCGGGGAAGACCTCGACGCTCCGGTGTATCTCCGGCGCGACGCCGCCGGACGTCCGGAGCGGCACGATCCAGTTCGACGGAACCGACATCACCAACGACCCGCCGGAGGACATCGCTGTCCGCGGCATCTCGCTGGTGCCCGAGGAGCGACGGGTGTTCACTGACCTCACGGTCGCGGAGAACCTCCACCTGGCGGATACGGTCCGTAACAAATCGAACACTTGGCGTCGGAAGCTCGACTTCCGCGACGAGGGGATGTCGACGGACGAAATCTACGAGTACTTCCCGCGGCTCGACGAGCGCCGGTCCCAGAAGGCCGGAACCCTGTCGGGCGGCGAGCAGCAGATGCTCGCCATCGCTCGCGCGCTCCACCAGAGCACCGACCTGCTGATGCTCGATGAACCCTACGAGGGGCTGGCCCCGCAGATCATCCAGTCCGTCGAGAACGCCATCGAGCGCATCAGCGAAGACGGGACGACGATCCTGCTGGTCGAGCAAAACGCCGTGGCGGCGATGAAAATCGCCGACCGGTGTTACGTGCTGGACCGCGGGCAAGTGGTCTTCGAGGGGCCCGCCGAGGAGCTACGGAAAGACCAGGAAACGCGCGACAAGTATCTGGGTGTCTGAATGTCGAAACCACAATCCCCCGAAGCGTTGCTCGAGGCACTGCAATCGGAAGACGTCGTCGTCGTCGACCCGGACACGGACGAGGTCAGCACGACGGAAGCGTTCGAGGCCGACCGTGAGGTGTACTACGACACCTACGTCACGATGGGCGACGGGGAGTTCCACGAGTCCGTCGCCGACGTGTTCGGCCTCGATTCGGCCGCCGAAGCGGCCCAACGAGTCGACGAACTCGACGTTTCGCGCGAGGAGTTCGCCACGTTCCTGACCCTGCGGTCCACCGTCGACGACTCCTACACCACCGTGGAGCTGACGACGATGGCACAGATGGCGACCGAACTGGGTCCGGAGACGCCGGTCCCCGACGGGGTCGAACACCTCGACGACGACAGCTACGAGGCGTTCGTCGACGCCCACGACCGGTGTGTCGTCACGGTGTGGAAACTGTTCTGTGACCCCTGCGAAGCGATGAAAGCGGAGCTAGACGACGTCCTGGCCGCGTTCCCGGACGGCGTCCCGGTCGGCGGCGTCGCCGGCGAGCGGTCGCCGGAGTTCTGTCGGTCCGTCGGTGTCAACGCCGCGCCGGCCGTCGTGCTGTTCGAGGACGGCGAGCCCGTCGAGCGGATCACTGGCCGGACGGACCCGGCGCCGCTCGCGGACCGGGTCGAAGAAGTGTACGGCGTCTGACTGCGGCGCTATTCTTTGCCGCTACAGACCAGCACGGAGCGGTCCGTGCCCAGAATCACGCTCTGTGTGACGCTGCCGAACAGCACCTTGCCTGTCGGCGTCCGCTTGCGTCCGGCGACGACGATCATCTCGGCGTCCTGCTCGTCGGCCAGCCGGAGAATCGCGTCAGCCGGTTCGCCGCTTGACTCCTCTAAGGTCACCTCGACGCCAGCGTCCTCGAGGACCTCCCGTGCCCGGCGCACGGAGGCCACCTGGTCGACGGACGCGCCTTCGGGGTTCTCCTCGAAGTCATGCAACAGTGTCACGCGGACCTGGCTTGCGTCCATCGGAATCTCGGTTATCGCTTCCGCGATGGCGGTCCCACGAGCCTCACTTTTGTCTACCCCAGCGACAATTTCGTACATACTCGCTTCATCCGTAGGACGGGCCCTCCCTTAGTTCTGGCCCGGATTTCGAACACAGACACGAAAAACCGCGCCGGGTATCCCATCCTGCGGCCCGATCCAACGGAGTCAGTCGCCGAACGGCCCCATACCGCCGCCGCCCATGCCGCCCATACCGCCGCCACCGCCGCCACCCTGTTGCATCTGTTTCATCATCCGCTCCATGTCGCCGTCGCCCATGCCCTGGAACTGCTTGAGCATCTGCTCCATCTGTTTGTGCTGCTGGAGGAGTTCACGCACCCGCTCCTCGGGCTTGCCGGACCCGCGGCAGATGCGCTCGGTCCGGGACTGGCCCACGACGCGGGGGTTCTCCAGTTCCGCCTCGGTCATCGAGTCCATGATGACGTCGAAATCCCGCATCCGCTCCTGGGTCACGTCCATCGCGTCGTCGGGGAGCTGGTCCATCAGCCCGCCGCCCAGCCCGGGAATCATGTCCATCACCTGGTCCAGCGGTCCCATGTTGTTCATCGTCTGCATCTGCTTGCGCATGTCCTTGAGGGTGAACTGGCCCTCCAGCATGTCCTCGGGGTCCCAGTCCTCCTCGTCGTCTTCCTGGGTCTCCTCCATTGCGCGCTCGACGCGCTCGGTGAGCTGTTTGAGGTCGCCCATCCCGAGCAGCCGGGAGATGAACCCGGAGGGCTCGAATCGCTCGATGTCCTTGACCGTCTCGCCGGCGCCGAGGAAGGCGATAGTCGAGTCGGTCTCGTTGACGGCGGCGAGCGCGCCGCCACCTTTCGCCGTCCCGTCGAGTTTCGTGATGACGACGCCGTCGATACCGATTGCCGCCTCGAAGTCGGCGGCCTGGCTCTTGGCGCTCTGGCCCATCGCCGCGTCCAGCACGAGCAGGTTCCGGTCGGGCTGGACCTCCTGTTCGATGCGCTCGATCTGCTCGATGAGCTCCTCGTTCAGGCCGTCACGACCGGCCGTGTCGACGATGCGAACGTCGGCGCTCTCGGTCGCGGCGAGGCCCTCGCGGGCAATCGTTACGGGGTCGTCCTCGTCCGGGTCGCCGTAGAAATCGACCTCGGCGCGTTCGGCCATCTCCTTGGCCTGGTCGTAGGCCCCGGGTCGGTCCGTGTCGGTCTGGATGATGGCCGGCCGGAGCCCCTTCGTCGAGAACCACCACGCCATCTTCGCGGCCGTCGTCGTCTTCCCCGACCCGTACAGGCCGGCGAGCATGATGGTCTGCTCTTCCAGCGGGAGGTCGGTCGACTCGCCGACGAGGTCGACCAGTTCCTCGTAGACGATGCGCAGGACCCAGTCACGCGGCGTCGTGCCCGCCGGCGGTTCCTCCTCTAAGGCGCGCGTCTCGATGCTGTCCGAGAGGTCCTGTACGAGCCCGACGTCCACGTCGGCCTGCAACAGCGACCGCTGGATCTCTTTGACGATGTCCTCGATGTCCTCCTCGGAGAGCCGGGACTTTCCCCTGAGGTCGTCGAGAGTCCCCCGAAGCGAACTCCCCAGATCGTCGAGTACCATTGTTGGACCGAGATACGCGACCACGCGGGTAAAGGCTTGTTGTCGGGCCGCCACGCCGTGGCTGGGAACGGAATCGTCTCCGTGTGGGGCGGCAACTACATGATTAATTCCACGTCTACCGGTGACGAAAGGGTAAAAAGGTCGAACCGACTGAGCGACACTATGGCCGTTCTCGGGCAGCTCGGGTTCATGGTTGCGTTTCTCTCGGCCGGCGTCGTCGCCGGGTCCCTCGGGCTGTTGACCGAGCGACGGACGGAGGTGCTCACCTCCCTCGTGTTCATCGTTGCGCTGCCGGCGCTCGTGTTCCGGTCCACGTACGACCGCCCGCTGGGAGAGATTATCTCGCCGGCGCTGCTCGGGGGCTTCTGGGCCGTCACCGCGCTGACGGTCGTCCTGGGCTGGGTCGTCCACAGACGGCTGGAGTCGACGGGTCGGCGGAGCGTGTCGGTGGTCCAGTCGTACCACAGCAACATGGGGTTTCTCGGGCTCCCGCTGGTGGCGGCGACGATGGGCAGCGACGCGACGGCGGTCGCCAGCGTCATCCTCGGCATCGGCGCGGTCACGCAAGCCCCGGTGACGGTGTTCCTGCTGGTCCGCATCAACGGGAGCGACGCCGCACTGCTTGGCGAGTGTAAGAAGGTCGTGATGAACCCGGTGCTCGTCGCGCTTGCTGCCGGTATCGCGGCGTCGGTCCTGTCGCTGTCGGTGCCTGAAACGGTCGTCCGGGCGCTTGGCCTGCCGGCGGAGCTGGCGCTGCCCGTCGCGTTGCTGTGTATCGGTGCGACGCTCGATACGGACCTGCCGCTGTCGGACGTACAGGAGACCGTCAGCGTCGTCGGCCTGAAGGTGCTGTGGATGCCGGCGCTGGCGTGGCTGGTGTACTCCTCGCTGTCCGTCAGTGCCACTGCGCTGGGCGCGACGGTCGTGATGTTCGGCGCGCCCACCGCCGTCTCGACGTACGTCTACACCACAGAGTTGGGCGGCGACACGGCGTTTGCCTCGCTGAACGTCTTCATTTCGACGGTCGTCTCCGTCGGGACCCTCTCCGTGCTGGTCTGGCTGTTCGCCTAGGTCGCCGTGGCCACGTTTTTGTCCGCCGGTGCCCCCACCGACGGTATGGGTTATCACCAGATCGACCCCGACGACCTGCCGGAACCCGAGGACTACCCCTGTGACCGGCGGGGCATCTCCGACACCGCCGAACTCCACGCGCTCCACGCGGCCACCTACGAGATGGCGCCGGGCGAGGACCTCTCGCGGACCTACCACTACCACGAGACGCGCGAGGAACTGTTCTACGTGCTCGCCGGGACACTCCACGTCGAGACGCCCGACGGGGAGTACGTCGTTCCGGCCGACGAGGCCTTCGTCGCCGAACCGGAGAGCCCGCACCGCGCGCACAACCCCGACGACGCCGACGAGTCGGTTACCGTCCTCGGCGTCGGCGCACCGCCGACCGACATCGCGCGCCCGTACGACCCCGACGCGTAGCCTCGGGACTTCGCAGTTCAGACACGCTTTTGAGCCACCCCGTCGCAGGTGCGCCCATGACGAGCAAACAGGCGGTGCAACAGGAACTGGTCGACAGCGGCGTCACGGCGGTCCTGCGGGGGATTCCCGAGGAGAAGATGGTCGACGTGGCGACGGCCGTCCACGAGGGCGGCGTCACGGCGCTGGAGCTGACGGCCGACGCGAAGCGCTGTTCGGACATGATCGCCGCCGTCGACAAGGCACTGGACGACACCGACGCCATCATCGGGGCCGGCACGGTCATGGACGCCGCCGCCGCCCGCAACGTCATCGAAGCCGGCGCGGAGTTCGTCCTCGCGCCGAACCTCAACGAGGACGTCATCGACGTGTGTAACCGCGAAGGCGTCCTCGCTATCCCCGGCGTCATGACGCCGACGGAGGCCGCCGACGCGATGGAAGCGGGTGCGGACATGCTGAAGATGTTCCCGGCGAAAACGGTCGGCCCGGCCCACATCGGCGCGTTGCAGGGGCCGCTGGGCGACGTGCCGATCATGCCGACCGGCGGCGTCTCGACGGACAACGTCGACGAGTTCTTCGATGCCGGCGCGGTCGCCGTCGGCGCGGGCTCTGCACTGGTCAACTACGAGGCCATCGAGAACGACGACATGGACGGCGTCCGCGAACGGGCCGCGGAGTTCGTCGCCGCCGTCGAAGCTGCACGGGAGTAGCGACCGGCCGCGGACCGACCGCGCCCGGGCGGTTAGAAAGCGCCCTGGTACAGCGTCAGCGGTTTACTCTTCGGTTTCGTTCGCAGTCGTTTCGTTGCCAGTCGTCTCCGTCTCGTTGCCGGACATCTCGGTCTCGTTTTCGGTCGTCTCGGTCTCGTTGCCGAGGGCGTCGGTCTCCGTCTCGTTGCCGAGGGCGTCGGTCTCCGTCTCGTTGCCGAGGGCGTCGGTCTCCGTCTCGTTGCCGAGGGCGTCGGTCTCCGTCTCGCCGAGTTCCGTCTCGGTCTCGGTCTCCATTCCGGTGTCCGCTTCGGTCTCAGTCTCCATCGCCGGCTCCGTCTCGGCTTCCGTCATTACGTCGGTCTCTTCGGCCGTAGGCGTGCCCGGGGCTTCGGCCCCGCCCCCGTCGGTCTCCGTAGCGCCGCTCCCGCCGGTGTCACTACAGCCAGCGAGTGCCACGAGTGCGCCGCCTGCGATTTTGATAACGTTTCGTCGAGATGTGAGTCGTCCCATAGCGTTTGCCCGGAGACCACCGGGGCAGTTTATGAATGACCTGCTAAGCATATGACGGCAAGCCGACAGCAGAGAGGCGCCACATCCGGCGCTGGGCCGGTTCGCGAAGCGGGACATAAACGGTTCGTTCCAGACCATGATTGAGCGAACCGGGGTCTGGAATCGAGTGTTTCAGCGGTTTTGCGGTCGAGTCACCGCGCCGGTCGCCCGGTGTCCGACGTGGATTGGTTCGATGCTATCGACCTGAAGTAATCGGACAGTTCGCGCTTTCCCGGACGGTTATCGGACACATAGGTATCCCCACCCGCCGGACCGCGCTATCGGTTCGCTGGTTGCGCTGCGGTGCCAGCCAGGCGACCGCTTCACGGCCAGAATCCGTCCGACTGCCGTTTAGCAACGGTATAAGACAGCACGTGTCGACTGGCGACGCGGTACCTGCCTCACTGGCCGCTCTCGTGGGGGTGCAGTTCGGTCCCGTACTGGTCGGCGTGGTCGGCGTAGTCGATGAACCGCGGCGCGTCGGGGTCGAAGGGGCGTTGGAGCGCATCGAAGGCCTGTTTCTTGTCCCAGCCCTGGAGTTTTCCGACCGCCGAGCGGTCTTCGAGGTCGTGGTAGTCCAGGTCCGGTTCGGTCAGTTCCCACGCCCGAAGGCCGGCTTCGGTTCTGACGATGACAGAGGAGTACGCGTCGCTTGACCCGACGGACCCGACGGTGAGGTCGGCGCAGTAGCCGGTGAAGTCGGCACACTCGTCACAGCCCTTGAGGGCAGCGTCGTGGAAGTTCTCGACGTCTTCCTCCAGGAGCATCTCGCCGTCCTCGCCGTAGACCATCATCTTCCCGTGGAGCACGTCCATCTTGCCGATGTCCGCCCGGTCGATGCCGCGCTCCTCCTCGATGAGTTCGCCGATGAGCGAGTAGTAGTTGAAGTTCTTCGTGCACATCAGCGCGATGGTGTAGTCGATGGCGCGGACGCCCTCCTCCTGGGCGGCGTAGTCCCAGTCGAAGTCCTGCAGGGCGCGAATCCCCTCGATTTCACAGGGCGTGCCGACCAGCGCGAGCGAGGCCTCCGACAGCGGCACGTCGAGCTTGTGTTCCCATTGCTTGAGGTCGAGGTTGCCCAGCGCGAGCGTCTGGTTGTAGAAGCTCCCGGCGTTGTCGATACACTCCGCGGGCGTCGTTGCGAGGAACGACTCGGCTTTCCACTCGGCCTCGTCGCTCTCGGTGGCGATGAGCGCGCCGTCGATCTCGCCGGCCGCAAGCAGGTGACACAGCACCGAGGTCACGAGGCCGCCGTCCTGAGCGCCCTCCCGCCAGCCGTCCTCGACTCTCGCGGAGAACTCCGTGATGGGGTCGCCCGCGCCTTTCACGTTGTCGTCGCCGCCGGTGATCTTCCACTGGCGCTCGTAACGCAGGCCGCCGCGGGGACACATATCCCAGCACAGCGAGCAGCCGGTACACATCTTCACGAGCTTCGGCAGGTCGTCGTCGCCTATGCCGATGGAGTCACTGGGACAGGCCGCGACGCAGGTCCCACACTGGATGCATCGGTCGGCCCCGATGACGGCCTCGTCGAGTTCCATGAACCACGTTTTGCCCTCGGGCTCCTCGATGTCGTTCATCTCCGCGCGGATGCCGTCGCCGGGCGTATCGAGGTCGGCGCCCTCGGGGACGCCCACCCGCTCGTCGGGCCGGCCGTCGTCGACGTTCTGGCTGGTGCCCGTCGCCGGCTCCGTGAACCGGATGGGTTTGAGTTTGCCGTCGGGTTCGACGTTGGCCGCGCCGGTCCCGCCGTCCGGGCGGACCCGCCGCTCGCTGTCGCGACTGTGCTCGCTACAGCCACACGACTCCCCGCAGCCACAGTCATCGCGCCCGTCACCCGGGACGCCGGGCATCGGTTGGCCGCCGTCGGTCACAAGCGGGGGGTCGCCGCCGCTCGGACGGGCGTCCGCTCGCCCGCCCTCCACCAGCTCCGGCGCGGCGTCGGCCGGCGCGGCCTGCTGCCGGTAGCGCCGGTCAGTCATCGTCGGCCACCTCCCCGCGACCGCCGCCGTCCCCGTGTGCGACGCCGCCGGCGACGTCCGCGTCGGCCCGCCGCATGACCGAGCGGAGGCGGTCGTTGCCGACGCGGCGACACCACTCGTAGAAGCGCTCGCCCTCGGTGCGCTCGTCGGCGTAGGCGTCGAACAGCTCCTCCAGGGCGGGAATCACGGCGTCGGCCGGGACCGCGTGTTCGACCCAGTCGAGGAACTCGTTGTCCGCCCCGAGGCTCCCGCCGAGGCCGAAGTCCATCCCCTCGACGATGTTGTCCCCCTCCTCGTTGGTCGTTCCTTCGGGGTCGTCTATCTGCACCGTCTCGCCCCGGAAGCCGATGTCGGCGATCTGTGGCTGCGCACAGGAGGCCGAGCAGCCGGACATGTGCATCCGGACCACGTCGATTTCCTCGGGCACGTCGATGCGGCGGTCCAGCGCCTTCGCCCAGCGGCGGACGCGGTTCTTCGTCTCGATGATGCCGTAGTTACAGAACTCCGAGCCGGTGCAGCCGACCGCGCCCCGAGAGAACGGGCCGGGGTCGGGCTGGTACTTCCGGGCGAACGGTTCGTTCAGCAGTTCACCGAGGTTCGCTTCGGGGATGTGGGTGACGAGGAAGTTCTGGTCGGTCGCCAGCCTGACCGAGGCGTCGTCGGTGCCGTACTCCCGGGCGGCGCGGGCCGCCCGCCGGAACTCGTCGCCGCCCATCCGGCCGGCGATGACGTTGAAGCCGACGTATTTCAGGCCGTCTTCGCGCTGGTCGTGGACGCCGACGTGGTCGCCGCGGTACCCCTCCGAGCAGTCGGTCCCGCGGGTCGGCAGGTCGACCGTACAGCGGTCCCGGACCGCCTCCTCGAATTTTTCGGGTCCCAGCTGCTGGACGAGATAGCGCATCCGGCAGACGCCGCGGTTGGTGCGGTCGCCCAGTTCCTTGAACGTCTGGGCGACGGCCCGGCAGAACTCCACGGTGTCCTCTGGTGGGACGAACACGTCCAGGTCAGAGGCCATCCGCGGTCCGTCCGAGAGGCCGCCGCCGACCCTGACGTGGAAGCCGTAGTGTTGCTCCCCGCCGATGTCGCGGCGGGCCGGCGTCAGCCCCACATCGTTGATCTGGGACTGCGCGCAGTCCTGCCGGCAGCCGGTGATAGTCATCTTGAACTTCCGCGGGAGGTTCGCGTACTCCCGGTTTTTCGTGAAGAACTCGGAGACGGCCTCGACCACAGGCTGGGCGTCGAAGCACTCGTGGTCGTCCAGCCCGGCGGCGGGACAGCCCAGCACGTTCCGCGCGGAATCGCCACAGCCCTGTACCGTCGTCAGGCCGACCTCGTCGTAGCGCTCCCAGATGTCGGGCACGTCTTCGATTTCGATCCAGTGCATCTGGACGTCCTGCCGGGTCGTGATATCGAGGAAAGCGTCGCCCCAGATGTCGTTTTGCTCCTCGCCGCCGAAGGCCTCGGGCGCGGTGGCGTACTCGTCGGCCACCTCGCCGATGGCCTCGGCCTGCTCGGGCGAGAGGGAGCCGCCGGGGACTTTGGTCCGCATCATGAAGTACCCGTCCTGGCGGCCGTGGGCGTACAGCCCGGCCCACTTCAGCCGCTCCCACTCGCCGTCGCCGGCCCGGGCCTCGATTTCCTCGAAACTCAACTCATCGGCCGCATACTGCTCGACGTCCTCGATGACATCCAGCGGGTGCTTCTCCTGTTTCCATCGTTCAACTGTATTCATTACTAGCACACCACAGTACTGTGTGTAGTAGGAGTGACAGACTGGCATCTTCAACGCGCCCCTGCCGGCGAAAAGGACCACACCTCCTCCGACGTGGTAACATTTACCGGATTTTTCACGGCGCTGTCTCCTCGACATAGCGCGGACTCTGCGGGTTCCACACAATCAGGGTCGAATGGGTCCCCTCGTAGCCCCTAGGTAGCAGCAAAAGTGACCGCGAAGTCCGAGGCCTATTCGCCGATGAGGCTGTCGACGATTTCCTCGGGGTCGAACGGTTCGAGGTCGCCGTAGTCCTGGCCGGTGCCCAAGAAGAGAATCGGCTTGCCGGTGACGTGTGCGACGGAGATGGCCGCGCCGCCCTGCGGGTCGGCGTCGGCTTTCGTCAGAATCGCACCGTCGATTTCGGCCGCGTCGTCGAACTCGCGCGCCCGGTTGACGGCGTCCTGACCCGCGACCGCCTCGTCCACGAACAGCGTCATGTCCGGGTCGATGTTGCGGTCGATCTTCTCTAACTGAGCCATCAGGTCGTCAGAGGTGTGGAGTCGGCCGGCCGTATCGCCAAGCACCACGTCGATGTCGTTGGCCTTGGCGTACTCGACGGCGTCGTAGATGACTGCCGTCGGGTCCGAGCCCTGCTCGTGGGTGATAATCTTCTTGTCGAGGTTCTCGGCGTGCTTTTCGAGTTGCTCGTTCGCGCCGGCCCGGTAGGTGTCGCCGTTGGCAAGCACCGTCGAGAGCCCGCGGTCCTCGAAGTACTGCGCGAGTTTCGCTATCGAGGTCGTCTTGCCGACGCCGTTGACGCCGGTGAACACGATGGTGACCGGCTTGTCGGCCGCTCGGACGCGCTCGTCGAAGTCGAACTGGCCGACGTTGATGACGTCGTACAGCGACTCCCGGAGCGCGTCCCGGACGAGATTCCCCGTGCTGGAGAGCCGTCGGCGGGTCTGGCCCGTGAGGTTCTCCTTGACGCCGTCGAGGATCTCGTTGGCGACGCTCATCTCCACGTCGCTCGACAGCAGCGCCAGTTCGAGGTCGTCGAGGTGGCTCTGTAAGTCATCCTCCTCGATGACCGTCTTCCCGGTGGCCATGAGCTTCGCCTTCGCGGCGAGGCCGCGGCCATCGTCGTCTCCGGACGCCGAATCGTCCTCAGTCTCCGGGGCGTCGTCCGACTCGTCCGCGATGTCGGCCGGTTCCGCCGTGCCGTCGGAGGCTTCGGCTCCGTCCTCGACTGCTGTGGCAGATTCCGATACCGCGTCGGGTTCTGTGGCGGACTCCGATTCCGCGTCGGGTTCTGTGGCGGACTCCGATACCGCGTCGGCCTCGGCGGTTGACGGTTCAGATACAGCCTGGGACTGGTCGTCCGTGGCTGCCGGCTCCGCCTCTGCCGTCTGCACGTCGTCGTCGACCGGGTTCGCGTCGGGTGCGGCCTCGGCTTCAGCTACCGAGTCAGCCGGGGCTTCCCCCTCGGCGTCCGGTTCGTCCTCCGCCTCGAGTGCGTCCTCGTCGACATCCTCCTCGACGTCACTCGTGAACCCGCTGAGCTTGTCCTTCAGTCCGTCGAACATACGGCCTTACTCGTCTTCCTGCTCTTGCTGTTGCATCATCTGCTGCATCTGCTGCTGTTGCATCTGCTGGGCCTGCTGTTCGAGCTCCTCCATCTCGGTCTCGACTTCGGCCTTCTCTTCCTGCAGGTCGCTGATGTGGTCGTCCAGCGTCTCCTTCTTGGTTTCCAGCGTGCTGACAGCGCCGTCCTGCTCGCGCTCCGCGGAGTAGCCGCCGCCGAGGGAGACGACGACCTCGTCGATGTCCTCGATGGTCGCGCGGATGTAGGCGTCGCCGCCGAGCGGGACCTGCACCGTGGAGCCGGAGTCGAGCGTGTTGATGGCCTCGATGGCCTCGTCGATGTCCGTCTGCTTCTCGCGGAGACGTTCGATCTCCTCGTCGATTGCATCGACTTCCTGCTCCATCTGCTCGATCTCCTGTGCGACCTGCTGCATCTGACCGCCGCCGCCACCGCCGCCACCGCCCATCATGCTGCCACCTCCTCGATCGTGATCTGTGTGCGCTTGAGGTTGTGCTGGGAGCCGAAGTCGCTGTAGACGCGCTCCTCAGCGACGTTCTCGTTCGGCGCCTCGACCTCCTTCTCGAACTGCTGTGGGCCGTCTCGGGCCGGGAAACTACCGCGAACAGTGTACGTGCTCATACACGCAGGTGCGGGCAGGGCAGGGAAGTATCTTCCCCTTCCGCCCTTCCCGAGTTGTGTCTCCGCCAGGGCGTAGACCGCCCGACCGGATGCCGGACACGGCCACGCGACTGGAGAGCGAGCGACGGAGCCTACTCCTCGGATGCCGGGGCGTACACCATGTCGCCGCCACACTCTGGGCAGGACGGGCGAAGCACACCTGTCGAGTACTCACACTTCCGGCAGACGAGGCGATTCTGGTCGTCCGTGGACGGGGTTCGCTGAACCATATGTGGTACTTGGGAACACATCGTATTATTCTTTGACACAGGGTATCATGGTCGCCGACCCCGACGGATTTGCCGGGGCAGCACGTACGTCGAGGTATGGGCGAGACGACGTACCGATGCGAGTGCGGTGCGACCCTGCGATTCAGGCAGGACCTGACGCCCGAACGGGGCGGGACCAGTCGGTCCTGGGCGTGTGGCGACTGCGGACTGCCCGTTCCGGGCGTGGTCGCGGAGCGGCTCAGCCACCAGCACCCGTCCTGAGCGGTAAAAACTGGGTCAGTCGATGTAGCCAAGCGCCGCGTCGATACGGCCCAGTTCCGGCCCGGACGTGTCCGAGCCACAGACGTAGCCGTAGTCGTTCGCGATGAGGCCGGAACCGACGAGCGGTCCGCCGTAGTTGATGGTCCCGATGTCGGCCGGCACGTCGAGGACCTCCTCGAGGGCGTCGAGTTCGCCGTCCGTGGCCTTCGGATGGCAGAGCACGCCCTTGTTGGTGGCGACGGCGGCGGTCCCGACGGTCGTGACACCGGCGATGACGCCGCGTTCCACAGGCACGTCCAGCCCGTCTCTGACCGCCTGCACGGCGTCTCTGGAGAGGTCGGGGTGGACGTACGCGCCGTAGTCGTTACAGCAGACGACGTTGCCGGCAGCGTTGATCCGGCCGGGCAGCCGCGTGACGGACACGTCGACGGCGTCCTGAATCCGGTCGATTTCGGTCTCGCGGACGCGCTCGGAGACGACCAGCCCGTTCTCGTTGCCGGTCGCGAGCGCGCCGACAGTCCCGGAGCGGCCGACAGTGGTCGGCACGGCCGGCACATCGAGCTCGTCGCTCAGGTCGTCGAGCAGCGATTCGTCTAGGTCTGGGCGAACCAGCACGCAGTCGTCGGTCGCACGGGCGAACACACCCACGTACGACGACCCGGAGAAAGCCGCGCGGAGCAACGTTACTCTGCGGTCTCTGCTTCGACGATGGCTTCGCCCTCTTCCTCGAAGCGGGCGGCGCGAACACGGATCTTGCTCGGCGTGTTGGCGCGACCGCGGGCCCAGGCCGCCTCGTTGATCGAGGGGTCGAGGCGGACGGCGTCCTCGTCGACAGAGAAGTGCTTGGCGAGGTGCTCGCGGATGAGGACCATCGCTTTGTCGGCGCGCTTGTGGTTCGGTTCGGCTCGCGCGTCTCGGAGCGGAATGGTGACGACACGCTCCTCGAAGTCACTGGCGCTCATTATTCGTCAGTGTCGTTGCGCCGCCAGTGGCGTCGTTTGTGGTTGCGCTGGACCTCGCGGTCCGTCTTGAGCATGACCCAGGCCGGGACTCGACTGTTCTGGTTGTCGAGCTTGGCCAGTCGCTTCTTCGTAGCCTTCGATTTCTTACCCATGGTATGGTGCTTGTTCCGTGTCGTAGTTTAAATTCCTTCCTTTTCGAACCAGTCGCGGCCCGTTATCAGCGGCTGTAACTGCGGACGTAGAACTAAGTGGAACAGTACCCTGATTATCAATGGATGAAGCGCCGGAGATTCCTCCAGACGGCAGGTGTCGGTGCGACGGCCGTCGGCGCTGGATGTATGGGTGGTGGCGGTGAGGTCGTCGTCAGCGTACAGCGGGACGTCAGGGTCGAGCCACAGGGGGCGTGGACACGAGCGGACATCCCGGACGTGTCCGACCCCGGCGGCGAGATTCGCTACATCGTCAAGTCCGAGACCCCGTTCAGCGTGTACTTCTTCACCGACCCCGCGCAGTTCGAGCGGTACGACGCCTACATCAAGGGTCGAGAGCCCGACGAGACGCCGCCGGGGAACCCGAAGTTCAGCCAGACGGCGGTCCAGCCCGGGGGGTCGGATATCTATCAGGCGTCGACGGACAACGACGGCGCACGGGAGTCGCTCGAGGAACCCGGGCCGTACTTCTTCGCCGTCGACCACTCCAACTACCGCATGGAAACCCGCGTCGGGGACTACGACGACCCGCTGAAGGCGTTCGTCGATCTCACCGTCATCAAGAGCAAACTCCCCCTGTGAACGACTCCGCCCTGTGTCGAGCTAAACGAACGCCAGCGGGACCATCGCCAACACGCCGACAGCGACGCCGGCGGTCAGTTCGCGTTTGCCCCCACCCGGCAGGCCGTCCCCGTACTCCAGGGCCTCGGGAACGAACTCCGTGAGGACGAGATACACCATCGCCCCGGCGGCGAAGCCAAAGCCGAACGGGAGAAAGGCCTTCGCCAGCGTGACGAAGTAGTAGGCGATGACGGCCCCGACCGGCTGTGGCAGCGAGGAGAACACCGCCCACCAGACCATCTTCCACTCACTGACGCCCAGCGAGCGAAGCGGAATGGCGATGGCAGTCCCCTCCGGGACGTTGTGGATAGAGATGGCCACGGTCATGAACACCGCCAGGAGCGGGACGGAGACGCCGACGATACCCACAGCGGATTCGGGGGTGGCCGACTCCAATCCGAGTTCCGCGAATGAGACGCCGACCGCGACGCCCTCCGGGAAGCTATGGACAGTCAGAATGCCCAGAATCAACAGGAGCTTGGTGAAATCAGCCTGCTCGAACTGCTTGGGTGACTGGTCGAAGTCGTCCAGGAGTTCATGCGCCACGACGACGAGCCCGACACCGGCGAGGATTCCGGGAACCATGAGCAGCGCCGACCCGTAGGCAAGCCCCTCGCGGACGAGTCCGAACAGCGAGGCGGCGACCATGATTCCCGAGGCCAGTCCCCACAGCAGGACGTTCCACCGGTCGGAGAACTCATCGACGAGGAAGAACGGAATCGCACCGAGGCCGGTGGCGAGTGCCGTAAGCAACCCCGCGACGAACACGAAGGCAACGTTCTCGACGGTGACCATACCGGCACTACGCCGTTCGGACCGATAAAAATTGTCACTAATCTGATTGTTTTGGTCGACCTAAACGGCCTGCAGGGACGAACCGAGTAGCTATTCGAATGCCAGATTGGGCTCGCAACGCGGATAGCGGCCAGTGCCGGGCAATCATCGACTGCGACGTATTTTCTGACAGAAGTTCGTCATGATTCTATCCGAGAGCTCCGTTCGTGTGCAACTCACACCGACGCAACCGCTGCGCCGTGACGCGGCACCGCCTCAGTGTATCGCCACGCATCGGCCCATGCGGCAGGAGCGGGACGCGCTCACAGCGACACCGATTCGACGGTCCGATACGTCGGACCGTCGGGTCCCAGGTCGCTCTCTTTCAGGCGGACGTCCGTGATTTGAAGCCGTCCCACGTCAGGGTCGTCGCTCTCGACGGCGTCCTGTACCGTCTCTTTGCCGCCGGCGTGGTCCATCCTGGCGATGGTCGCGTGCGGCGTGAACTCGTGGTCCTCCGCGTCAAACCCCATCGCGACGGTCCGGCTTTCGACGGCATCGTGTAGCGCGGACAGTTCCGCGCCGCCCTGGCCGTCACGGACGCCGACCCAGACGACGCTGATGTAGGACAGTGACGGAAAGACGCCGAGACCGCCGAAACCGGCTTCGAACGGGCCGACACCGCTGTCTTCAACCGCGGTTTCGAGGGCGCCAACGATGTCGTCAACGCGAGCCGGGTCGGTGTCACCGAGGAACTTCAGCGTGACGTGGGCTTGCTCGGGGTCGGTCAGTCGAAGGCCTGACACGCCGGCGAACCGCTCCTGAACGGCCGCCACGGCGTCGCCCAGCCCGTCGAGGTCGACGCTGACGAACAGGCGTTTTGACATGGTCGGAGATTCCGGCTCGGTCCGCAAGAAACCACCGGGCACCCCGGTCGGGGACTCACGGGAAAAACGACCCCGCGGAAGACGGGGAACGCATCCAGCACCAGCGGGTCCCGCATAGCCGGAAATCCGGTCGCTTGCCGCCGAAATCCTGGCGAGCCGTGGACGTAGCCCTTAACCGGATTGGCCGTCAATCAGCAGGTATGACAGACCACGACGACGACCACGCGTTCTCCGAGGGGCAGGGGTTCGACGACCCCTACGAGGGGTTCGACCTCGAGCCGCCTGAGTTCGAAGTGGACCCGGACAAGGTCGACCCCGTCGACTCCCGTGTCGTCACCGACCTGCTGGACCAGCGGAACATCTCCTCTGATGCTGTCGACCCCGAGCAACTGCTCGACGTCGGCCTGGAGTACATGCACATCAACCGCCACGAACAGGCCGCCGAGACCTTCGAGCGCGTCGCCCAGTACACGGACGACGACCGGCTCAAGCAGGAGGCCTGGACGAACAAGGGGGCGGCCCACGCGGAACTCGAAGAGTGGGATGCCGCCATCGGCGCGTACAGGGAAGCGCTCAACTTCGACGAGGAGTCCGACCACGCCGCCACGGCGGAGACGAACCTCGCGTACGCGCTCTGGAAGTCCGGTCGCTCCGAACAGGCGCTCGAACACGCCGAACGCGCCATCGAGGTCGACCCCCGCTTCGGCGAGGGCTGGTACAACCGCGGCTTCTTCCTGCTCGAACGCGGGCTGGCCGACGAGGCTATCGACGCGTTCGACAACGCCATCCGGCTCGGCTTCCGGAACGCCGATATCCTCGAAGAGAAGGCCCGCGCCCTCGAAGAGGTCGGCGAGTTCGACCGCGCCGAGGAACTGGCCGAGGAAGTCGACGAGATGCGCGAGGAGGCCGAACAGCAACTGCTGGAATGATACTCAACGAACGCGATACTCAAGAGGGATTGCTCGTCTCGGTCTGTGACCCCGATATCATGGGCGAAACGTTCGAGAACGGCCCCGTATCGCTCACGGTCAACGAGGAGTTCTACGGCGGCGAATCAGCCACCGAAGACGAGATCGTCGACAGCCTCGCCCGCTGTTCCGTCGCCAACATCGTCGGCGACGACGCTGTCAGCGTCGCCGTCGAGCACGGCTTCGTCGACGAGGAGAACGTGCTCGACCTGGGCGAGACGCGCCACGCACAGCTGCTCTGGATGTAGCCGGTCGTTTTTGCTCGACCCCGAGGATGTAGCCGGTCGATGCCGCTCGACCACGACAGTCTTTGCGCACGCCCGACGAGGGGGACACGTATGTATTCTCGAGACCACGCCATCGTCTCTGTGGCCGTCGGGGCCGCCGGCGTCGCCACCCTGCCGGTCCCCCTTCCCTGGTGGGCCGCCGTCGGCTACGCGGCCGTCGTCGGCGTCGCCATCGACTTCGACCACTTCGCCGTGGCTCGACTGGAGACCGGCGACTGGGCCGCGCTCCGCCGCTGTCTCCGAAACCCGGAGATCGTGCTGCTCGACCAGGACGAAATCTTCGGCCCACAGGACCTCTGGCCGCTCCAGCGACTACTCAGCCACCACCTCATCGGCGGCACGGTCGTGTTCGGGCTCTGGCTAGTCTCCGAGCCACTGGCGCTGTTTACCGCCGTCGTCCTGTACGCACACGTCCTCGGCGACCTCGTCTGGGACAACTACCTGCTTGAGACCTACCGGGAACAGCACGCGATGGCCGCCGAGTCCGTGTCCGACTCCGACTCGGGATAGGTCGGGGGACCGACCGCTGCCGCACCGACAGAGTTCTAGGTGAACCGAAGGAATGTTGACCGTCGAGCCCCTGTACGGAGGTAATGGGACATTCTGAATCCGAACTGCTCGACGTGGGGCGTATCCGCGAGGACTTCCCCATCCTCCAGCGGGAGTTCGGCGGCGAGCAAGTGGTGTATCTCGACAACGCGGCCACCACGCAGACGCCCGAGCCGGTCGTCGAGACCATCGCGGACTACTACCGGACGACCAACGCCAACGTCCATCGGGGCCTCCACCAGCTCAGTCAGGAGGCCAGCGTCGCCTACGAGGACGCCCACGACCGCGTCGCCGAGTTCATCGGCGCCTCCGGCGAGCGCGAGGAGATTGTCTTCACCAAGAACACCACGGAGAGCGAGAACCTGGTCGCCTACGCCTGGGGGCTGAACGAACTCGGTCCCGAGGACGAGGTCGTTCTCACGGAGATGGAGCACCACGCCTCCCTCGTGACGTGGCAGCAGATCGCCAAGAAGACCGGCGCGACCTGTCGCTACATCAGCGTCGACGAGGACGGCACGCTCGATATGGACCACGCCCGCGAGATCATCACCGACGACACTGCAATGGTCAGCGTCGTCCACGTCTCGAACACGCTGGGGACGGTCAATCCCGTCTCGGAGTTGGCGGACATCGCCCACGACCACGACGCCTACATCTTCGTCGACGGCGCACAGTCGGTCCCGAACCGCCCCGTCGACGTGGAGGCCATCGACGCCGACTTCCTGGCCTTCTCGGGACATAAGATGGCCGGCCCGACGGGCATCGGCGTCCTCTACGGCAAGAAACACATTCTCGAGGAGATGGAGCCGTACCTCTACGGCGGCGAGATGATCAAGAAGGTCACCTTCGAGGATTCCACCTGGAACGACCTCCCCTGGAAGTTCGAGGCCGGCACCCCGGTCATCTGTCAGGGTATCGCGCTGGCCGAGGCCTGTGACTACCTCGACGACATCGGCATGGAACGAATCCAGCGCCACGAGGAACAGCTCGCCCAGTACGCGCTGGAACAGCTCAGAGACGAGGGCGACGTGGAGACGTACGGCCCGCCCGCGGGAACAGAACGGGGCGGTCTGGTCGCGTTCAACCTCGATTCGGTCCACGCCCACGACCTCTCCTCGATTCTCAACGACTCCGCCGTCGCCATCCGTGCCGGCGACCACTGCACCCAGCCCCTCCACGACAAGATGGGCGTCCCGGCCTCCGCGCGTGCCTCGTTCTACATCTACAATACGCGGGAAGAAGTGGACAAGCTCGTTTCGGCTATCGACGACGCCCGGCAGTTGTTCGCGTAGTCAACCTCTACCGGGCGCCATCGGCGCGCGGTTTCCCCGGACGCGAACAAAGTGAGCGTCCGGCCTTTTTCGCCCACGTTTTTCGAGGGGTGGTCGCCTTCGGCGACCCGACGATGAAAAAGGTGGCTCGGAAGCCTTTTCCGATTGACAGCCGTATCACAGTCTAATTATGGGTATCGGTGGCTCGGACATGTACCGGCAGCAGATCCTCGATCACTACAAGAACCCCCGTAACTACGGGGAGATCGAGGACCCGACGTTTACCCACATCGGCGAGAACCCGATGTGCGGCGACGAGATACGGATGGACGTCGTCCTCGACGAGAGCGAGGAGACCATCGAGCGGGTCGCCTTCCAGGGCGACGGCTGTGCCATCTCCCAGGCCTCCGCGTCGATGCTCTCACAGGAACTGGCGGGGATGGCGGTCGAGGACCTGGAAGCGATGGACCGCGACGACATCACGGAGATGCTCGGCGTCGACATCTCGCCGATGCGCGTGAAGTGTGCCGTCCTCGCCGAGAAGGTGGCACAGGACGGGGCGGAGATCTACTTCGGTAAGAAGGACATCGACCGGACGACCACCGAAGACGACGACTGAGGCGTACTCAGGCACCGTCGGTATTCTTTGCGCTTCCTCCCGGAACAGCCGAGGCCGTGTCAGATAGCGACGGGCACCGACCTCGACGAGCGGAACGCGGTGCTGTCGGCCGTCGAGGAGCGCCTCGACGGCCGACCCTGTTCGACGGCGATACCTGGGTGGCCGACTACCGGCGGCTACGGTTCGTCGCCGGCCGGTAGCGGACAGTTCCTCAGGCCAGGAAGACGTGCCGCGGTCGGTCGGCCAGCACGTCACGGCCCCAGTCGACCGTCTCCGAGAACTCCTCGGAGCGGAAGAAAGCCATCGCGTCCTCCTGTGAGTCCCACTGGCTCGCGATGAACATGTCGTTCTCGTCGTCGTGGTTGAAAAGCAGTGACGTCTCGCGGTGGCCGTCCATCTCTTCGAGGAGGCCGCCGACAGTGTCGAACTTCTCGACGAAGTCCTCGTGGTACTCGGGCTTGACCGTGTAGAACATCCCCATCGTCCCGAACCCGTCGCCCCCGCCGTGGCGGCCGACGACGCCGGGGAGGTCGGTGAGGTAGTCGCTGGCGGTCTCGGCGGCGTCCTCGGTGTCCCACAGCGACGCGACGGCCGAGAGGTCGCCGTCGGTGTCGCCGTACACCGTCGTCTGGACGTGGGTGTCGTAGCGCTCGAACGCGCTCCGGAGGTCCGAGACTTCGTCGTCGAGCGTCCCCGCGTCGGCCTCGGAGTAGACGACCAGCGCGTACACGTCCTCGCCGTGTGGTTTCCCGGCGTAGACGCCCGCCGATTCGAGCGTCTCGCGGATGGACTTCGAGGACTCGGCTGTCTGGGCCTCACTGTCGTCCTCGGCCTCGCCGTTCTCGTCAGCCTCGCCGAGTGGACCGCCGAGTTGCTCCTCGATGCCGTCGATGTCGGTCAGGAACCCGGCCGCCGTCTCGGCGGCGTCTTTCGCCGTCCAGATGCTGACGACGTAGGTCTGGCCGCTGTCGGCTCGCACGGCCGTCCGGACGTGGCGGTCGTAGTGGTCGAAGCTGCTCTCGAGGTCGGACACGTCGTCGACGATGTCCTCCGCGTCCGCCGAGGAGTGAAACACCAGCGCGTAGTCCCCGGCGTCGTAGGCGTCGCCCTCGTGCAGGCCCAGTCGACCGAGCCGCTGTGTGGCGTCCTCGACCTCCTCGAAGTCGGCCGAGACGTCCGGCCGGCCGCCCGAGCTACTCGACGAGTCCGCTTCGTCCTCCTCAGGCGACGCCTCCGAATGCGGATGGTCGCCCTCGCTGGCGCTCCCGGGATGGGCACCGCCGTGGCTCCCGGTGTCGCCGCCGGCGTGTGTCCCCGCCTGCGCGTCACTCGCAGCCGGCTCCTCGGCGTGGCTGTGACTCGCACCGGCGTCGGCCGGAGCGTGCTCCTGTCCCGCAACGTCCGCCGGCGTCTCCGGAACCGACTCGTCGTCGGTCGGCACCCGCTGGCCGGCCAGGACGGCCGGCAACTCGGCGGGGTCGAACTTCCGACCGACGTAGAAGGGGCCAAAGTCGGCGAACTGCGAGGTCGATGGGTCAAAGCGCATCTCGGTCAGCAGCTCCTTGATATGGCGCATGTCGTCGCTCCAGAGCGTGATGCCCCACTCCCAGTCGTCGAAACCGATTGAGCCGGCGATCATCTGGTTCACGTCGCCGCCGTACGTGCGGCCGATGTCGCCGTGGCGCTTGATGTGGGCCGCCCGCTCCTCGAAGGACGTGTCGTACCAGTTCTGGTCGGGCTGGCGGCGCTTGCTCATCGGGTAGAAGCAGACGAACTCCTCGTCGGGCACGTCGGGGTGGAGCCGGGCCTGGATGTACTGAGCCAGCCCGGAGTCGTCGTCGACCTCGCCCTCGAAGTACTCGCGGGACTTTTCGGTGTAGCCCGAGGCCTCCGTCACGGAGACGTAGGAGAACTCCCGCTCGGTGAAGGCGGCGAACTCCGTCTGCTCGAAGTGCCGTTCGGCCGCGTCGAGGTCGCCCATCGTCGGCCGCAGGTGGAGAATCATGATGTCGGCCTTGTGACCCATGACGGTGTAGACCGCCGTCTGGCCCTCCTCGGCGTCCTCGACGGCTTCGTACGCGTCGAGGAAGCCGATACCCTCCGAGAGCGCACGGTCGCGGACCCGCTGGGGGGCCTCGCGCCAGGCATCCCAGTCGATACTCCGACAGTCGTGTAGCGCATACCAGCCCTCTTCCGTGGCTGGAGGCTTGCGTTGGTCCATAGATGCCGGTTACAGGTCGATAGTAAGGAAGCTTCTCATGTCGTTCCGGGACGGCGACTTCTCGGCCAGTGGCTCAAACGGTGTGTGTAGTGACGTGTCGGCGAGTCGGAGACGGTGTCGAGCCCCAGTGGCAGCCCACCCCATCCGAGCCAGGGGCCACTGTGACTGAGCCGCCTGAAGAATACAAGCGAGGGGCTGCCGGCCTCCGGCGAGCGAAGTCAGTCGTCGATGTCGAACACGCGGCGCAGTTCGCGCTCTATCTCGTCGACGTACTCGGAGAGGACGGCGTCGAGTTTCTCGTCGTCGACGATGACCGCCGACAGGCGATCAGCCGGGTTCTCAGGCAGTTCGACCGTGAATCCGCCGTCCTCGTAGAACGGCTCTGACTCGTTGAGGACCTGCTGGTCGATGGCGTGGACCAGTTCGGAGTCGTACGTGTCGTTCATCCGCTCGAAGGCGTTCTTGTACGCCTTCTGCAGCTCCGTGAAGTAGTTCGCGTACTTGTCCTCGAACTTCTCTGGGTCGAACTCCGTCATTGGCAAAACCGTACAGGGCCGGGAATAAAGATGGCCCGATGTTCACCGTTGTATCGTTCGTGCGTCCTTCTGGGGCAGGTACATCGTGAGATACGCGACGAAACAGATGCCGAAGATGCCGCCCAGGACGAGATAGACGCGGATGTCCAGGCCGGCGATGGCTGCGATGATCTCTTCGAGCGTCGTCCGCGGGTTCGCGAGGCCGAACGTCTCAGTGTAGGCTAGGATGCCGGCGACCACGACGAGTGCGATATCGAACAGGCCCCGAGAGTCCATCGTGGAGTGTTCGGAGAAGCGGACGTATAGCTTTTATTGCTGATACTGGCAGTGAGTTACAACCCGGCCGCTCAATCCGTATATCGCCGCTGAAGCGAGGGGGCCGCTACGATAATTGCTCGCTGATAATCTCGTCGGCCGCATCGATGAACGTCGATTCCTCCCCTGTCGGGATGGTCGCGCCCGCCGCGATGTCGTGGCCGCCGCCGTCGCCGCCGACGGACTGGGCGGCCTCACGCATCACGACCGACAGGTCGACGCCCCGGCCGACCAGCGGGCCGGTCGCCCGCGAGGACACCTTCGTCTCGTCGTCGTCAGTGCTGGCCAGCGCGATGATTGGCTTGTCCGAATCGACGCCGTCGGTCCCCAGCGCCATCCCGGCGACGATGCCGACGATGGTCTCGCGGACGGCGTCGCCGGCGTCGAACCACTGGACGGAGCCCGCCTCCGTGACGCCGCGCTCCTTGACGAGCGTGAGTCCCTCCGAGAGGTTCCGGCGGTGGTTCGACAGCAGCGTCCGCGCGCGTTTCAGCGGGTCATCGCGCTCGCCGAGACAGACCGCCAGCCCCACGTCCGCCCGCTCGTATCGGGCCGTGGCGTTCAGAAGCGTCGAGAACTCGCTCGCGTCGCGGAGCTCCGTCCCGCGCGGTTCCGCGGTCAGCGTGTAGGTCGTGCCGATGAGCGTCTCTATCTTGTCCGCCGGGACGCCCCGCTCGACGGCGCGCCGGACCAGCCCGCTAGCGACGGTCCGGCGCTCGTCGTCGGAGAGGTCCGCCCACGTGCGCCAGTCGCCGGCAGACGCGCTCCGCGCGCCTCCCGAACCCGGTCTCTCGTCGCTCGACCGGCCGCCGTCAGCTTTCAGGTCAAGCCCGAGGCCTTCGAGGAACCGAGTCGCGCCGGCCTGGTCGTTCGAGATGCCCGGAATCGGGACCTCCGTAGCGTACTCGAGCAGTTTCGGCAGTGGTCGGGTCTGTTTGCCATACAGCGAGAGGTCGGTGCCCTCTTCCAGGACACCGGCGTCGATTCCCTCTTCGACGAGGCCGGCGTTGGCCCCGACGAGTTCGCCACCGACGGCCTGCATGTCCCCGACTGCGCCGACGACCGCGAGCGCGGCGAGGTCGCGGTTGTCCGTCTCCCCGGTCGAGAGTGCGCGGGCGAGGACGTACGCCGCGCCCGCACCCGAGAGCTCCGACGCGCCGTTGATACCTTCGAGCAGCGGATTGAGATGGGTCTCGAAGTCGGCGTAGCCGTCGGTGTCGACGACCGCGTCGGGGTGGCAGTCGTCCGGGTCCGACGGCTGGTGGTGGTCGGCGACGATTGCCTCGAAATCGCCCGCGGCGACGTGCCCGGAGATGACATCGAGCTGGCCCGAGCCGAAGTCGGTGAACAGGACGGTATCATACTCGCGGGCGGCGATGCTTTCGATTTCTGTGGCGTCGAGTTGCTTCTTGAACACGGTCTCGACGGGGATGCCGGCCCGCGACAGCGCCGCGGTGGCGATGGCGGCGCTGGTCAGCCCGTCGGCGTCGATGTGGGAGGCCAGCAACACGCGGTCGGCGGCCCGAAGCCGGTCGGCACATGCGGCCGCGCGGTCGGCGAGCGCTGGAACGGGGCCGGTCGTAGTCATCGTACCGGAGATTGGTGCGCTCTGGCATAAAAACGTTCAGACGCACGGTCGCTCCCAGCAGCCCCTCAGGCGACCGTCCGCCGGTCAGTGAACGTGACGGTCCGGTCGGTCGTCTCGACGGTCGTTCGGACGGTTATCCGGCCGTCCGCCCGTTGGATGGCGTAGGCGTCACGGAACGACAGGTCGACGCGCCGAGTCGTGGAGTAAGACTCCCCCGCTTCGAGCGTGCCCACGTCTTCGGAGCCTTCCCAGACCACGTCACCGTCGGTGTCGTTTCCGGCGTAAATCCGCGTGGAGACGGTGACGGCCTCGGCCGTGCTGTTTTGCTGGTTCGTCAGCGTCGAGGTCACGTCGCGGCAGGTCTGGCCGCACTCCTCGATAGCGTCGACGGTGAACGCAAACGGCGGGGTGCTGGCCGCGCTGCCGTCGGAATCGGTCCCGTCGTCGGCACTGACGGTCCCGTCGTCGGCACTGACGGTCCCGTCGTCGGCACTGACGGTCCCGTCGTCGGCACTGACGGTCCCGTCGTCGGCACTGACGGTCCCGTCGTCGGCACTGACGGTCCCGCCGTCAGCAGTCGCCGTCGGGAACTCAGAGATGTCCTCGCTGCTGCTACTCCCCTGGAACGGGCCCAGGCCGGCGACGAACGCCCCGCCGACGCCCGCGAGCAAGAGCACGAGGACACCGCCGACGGCGAGTAGCTTCCCGTTCATCGGCCTACGTACCGGCCCCTGTCGCCGCCCCACTCACGTCCGAGCCGGGGCTGGCGTCGTTCCCGCCGGTGAGGAACTCCTGGATCGCTTCGATGATCGACGTCACAAAGTCGGGGACCTGGTCCGGGAGACCGCCGGGCGGGCCGACGGCGCTCGTCGCGTCGTCGGTGTCCACCGCGGGTGCGGCCGCGGCCGCACCGGTGATGAGTGTCAGCCCGAGCACCAGCGTGCCGACCGTGTGCAGTAGAGTTCGTGTCATCGTCACCTGTTCGTTGGCCCCGCGGCCCCATCAAGTAACCAGACGATAAGGTCGAATTCCGCCGGTTTGCCCTCGATTTACCCGATTAAACCCCTGTTAAATCGAGTAACACCGTCTATTATAACCGTGTCAGTCATACGAGATGATATGCCCGCTGTCACGACCGAGCCACAGTCGGAATCGCCTCGAGTTACCTGCCGGCCGGAGCGGCCGCGATGAGCCTGCTCCGGCGGTTCGCGTTCGCGATTCGCGCCAAACTCAACGCCCTGCTCAACCGGACGTCGGACCCGGCGGCTGAACTGGACTACTCCTACGAGCAACTCCGGGACGAACTGCAGGACGTGACCCGCGGTATCGCCGACGTGACGACCCAGAAGAAGCGCCTGGAGATACACCGGACCCGATTGCGGTCCAACGTCGAGAAACACGACACACAGGCCCGCGCCGCCCTGCAGGAGGGGCGCGACGACCTCGCGCGCCGGGCGCTTGAGAAGAAACAGGTCAACGTCAGCCAGATAACGGAGCTGACGGGCCAGATAGACGACCTGCAGGAGACGCAGGACCGCCTGGTCGGCAAGCGGGCCGAACTCAGCAGCCAGATAGAGCAGTTCCGCACCAAAAAGGAGACGATGAAAGCCCGGTATCAGGCCGCCGAGGCCTCGGCGCGGGTCTCGGAGGCGTTTACCGGCGCCGGCGATACGATGGCCGACGTGCACCGCTCCATCGAGCGAGCGACGGAGCGCACGGACCAGATGGAGGCGCGTGCGGCCGCGCTGGAGGAACTCGAAGAAAGCGGCCAGCTCGAATCCGTGCTCGACGAAGGCGATTCAATCGACCAGGAGCTCGACCGCCTCTCCAGCGAGCGGGCCGTCGAGAACGAACTGGCGACGCTGCGGGCCGAGATGGACGAGCGCGAGGCAGTCGAGGAAGCCGCGTAACGGACTAGTCATCCGGCGGTCGGGTCGCCCGTGCGGCGGACAGTGACCGCCAGTAGCGCGACCCCGACCGTCGCGACGCCGGCGAGCAGCGCCCAACTGGCCCGAAACGAGATGGTGTCCGCCAGGAACCCGAACGCCGGTGGCGCCAGGAGCGCCCCGCCGTTCAGCGCCGTCTGGCCGCCGGCAGTGGCCGCGCCCACTTCGTCAGTCGGGACCAGCGCGGTCATGCAGGCGTAGTACAGTCCCGTAAAGCCCAGCACTGTCGCGCCGACACCGACCAGCGCCGCCATCGCAATCGGTTTCGGAAGCCCGGGGGTCGCCAGCGCAGCCAGCAGGAGGACGCCGAGGGTTGCCTGTCCCAGCAGTACGAGAGCGTTGGCCCGCGCCTCCGGCTCCGTTCGGCGGTCGGCCACCCACCCGGCGACGACGCGGCCGCCACTCCCGGACACCTGCATCGCGGCGAAGCCCGCGCCGGCGACGGCGACGGACACCTCCACAGCGTCGGTCAGGTACAGCGTCGCGTAGCCGACCGTGGTGAAAAGCGCCGCGCCGAGGAAGAACCCGGCCCCCGCGAGCGAGACGTAGGCGGTGTTCTGACCGAGCGCCCGGACGTCGGGCAGTCGCCACTCCCCGCCCGGCGTCCCGCTGTATCCCAGCGCGAACAGGAGCGCCACCACGACCGCAAGGCCACCGACAAGGAGAAAGCCCAGGTTCCAGGCACCGACCGAGGGGGCGAAACTGACGACGAGCACAGCCGCGACGCCGCTCCCTCCGGTGACGCCCACCTGCTTGATTCCCATCGCGCGGCCGCGGATGGCCGCGGGGATGGTGGTCACGATCGCGCGGTTCGTCGCCGGCATCGCCGTTGCGTAGGCGGCCCCGAGAACGCAGGCCGCCGCGAGCAGGGGGTAGTACGAGCCCGCGAGCCCGACGGCAGCGACGCCAAGCGCCAGCGCGAGCAGCCCGCCCACCAGCACCGGCTTCTCACCGGCTCCGTCGACGGCCGCACCCACCGGGAACAGGGCGACGGTGTACCCGAGCGTTCCGGCTGTCACGACGAGCCCGACCTGGAACCGGGAGAGCCCGATGGCGTCGCTCAGCAGGGCTGTGCCCGCGAACAGGGCGTAGAAGCAGGTGCTCGCGACCGTTTGCCAGCCGGTCAGGAGTCCAAGCTGCCGTGCCGAGGACCCCATTATCGGGTCGCTGCGCCCGTCATTCGTGGTGTGACGGGGCCGCCGCTTCGACGGCCTCGCAGGCCAGCGCCTCGAAGTCGGCCTGGTCGGGGACGACGTCGACCGAGATGCCGGCGGCTTCGGCCGCCTCTCGCGTCGGCTCGCCGATAGCGCCCACGGTCGCCTCGTTCAGCCCGTCGATGGCGGCCTCGCGGACGCCGCGCTGGGCGGCTGCATCGAGGAAGTGCTCGACGGTGAGCGAGGAGGTGAACAGCGCCGCGTCGAGGTCCCCGTCGGCTGCCAGCGCCGCTGATTCGCCCGATTCCGGCGGCCGGACCAGCCGGTACAGCACGGTTTCGTGGACGTACGCGCCGGCGTCCTCCAGCCCGTCAGTCAGCACCGCGGAGCCGTGGTCCGACCGGGCGACCTCGACTCTCGCGCCGGCCACCGGCCCGGCCAGCGTTTCGACCAGTCCCGTCGAGGAGTACTCCGCGGGGATGATATCGACGCCGTAGCCGGCCTCGTGGAGCGCCGCGGCGGTCGCCTCGCCGATGGCACACACCGTCGCCTCGCCGGGGTCCCAGCCGGCCGCGGCGGCGAGTTCGACGCCGGTCTTGCTCGTCAGGACGACGTAGTCGGCGTCGGTACGCGGCGTGACCTGGTCGTCGCTATCGTCGCCATCGCCGGTGTCGCTGTCCTCGACCGCCGTCGCCGGTTCTATCGCCAGCATAGGGTCCGGGACCGGGTCGGCGCCGAGCGACTCCAGCAGTTCGACCGCGCTATCGAGTCGGTCGTCGGCGGGGCGGAACGCGGCCACGCGGAGGCGGGGTTTCTCGCGCATCAGTACCCCTCCAGGAACTCCACCACCCGCTCGCGCTCGCCGGCCACGTCGCCGATGACGGTGATGGCGGGCGGTTCGATACCGGCCTCGTCGCGGACCGAGACGATGGTGTCGAGCGTGCCGGTGGCGACCTGCTGGTCCGGCCAGGTCGCGCGTTCGACGAGCGCCACGGGGGTGTCGGGGTCCATCCCCGCCTCGCGAAGGGCCTCGGTGTACTGCGGGAGCTTGCCGACGCCCATCAGGACGACGAGCGTGCCGCCGGTCGCAGCCAGCGCCGCCCAGTCGACGGCCGATTCGTCCTTCGTGGGGTCCTCGTGGCCGGTGACAAAGGAGACGGAGGAGGTGTAGTCCCGATGCGTGACCGGAATGCCGGCGGCTTCGGGGCCGGCGATGGCGCTCGTGATGCCGGGGACGACCTCGACCGGAATCCCGTTGTCCGCGAGGTGGGCCAGCTCCTCGCCGCCGCGGCCAAACACCGTCGGGTCGCCGCCTTTCAGCCGGACGACCGTGTTGCCCGCTTCGGCGAGTTCGACCAGCCGGGCGTTGGTGTACTCCTGGGGCGTCCACTCGCCGCCGGCGCGCTTGCCCACGTCCTCGCGCTTCTCCTCGGGGACCAGCCCGATGATTTCGGGGCCGGGGAGCTTGTCGTGTAACACCACGTCGGCCTCCTCAAGCAGGCGCTTTGCCTTGACCGTCAGCAGGTCCGGGTCGCCGGGGCCGGAGCCGACCAGATACACCTTGCCTGTGGTCATTCCTCGTCTTCCTCCCGCGCCGTCGCGGCGTCGTCGTCCGCTCCTGTCGAGTCGCGCTTGGCCTCGGCGATGAGGTCGTCGGCGCCCTGCTCGGCGAGTTCCGCCGCGAGGTCCTGAGCCGCGTCGATGTGGCGCTCGGCCGGGACGTCGCGCCCGACCGAAACCTCCTCCGTGCCGTCCTGTGAGAGCACGCGCACCCGCGTGTGGACGACGCCGCCCTCGAGCTGGGCGTGGACGCCGATGGGCGCGACACAGCCGCCGCCGAGCTCCTCCAGAATCGTCCGCTCGACGGTCGTCTCGACGCGGGTCTGTGGGTCGTCCAGCCTGTCCTTGATGTCCAGCGCGAGGTCGCCGTCGACGGCAGTCACCGCCAGCGCACCCTGGCCCGGGGCGGGTACGAACCGGTCGGGGTCGAGGTCGGCCATCCCGACGTAGCGCGTCAGCCCGGCCCGGTGGAGCCCTGCCTTCGCCAGCACGATGGCGTCGTACTCGGTGTCCGGGTCCCGTTCCATCGCTCGACGCTCGAACTCGGTGAGGTCGTCGAACCACTCCTCGACCGTGCGGTCGTAGGGGTGTTCCGCCTCCTCGTCGGTGTCGGGGTCGCCGGCGTTGCCCTTCCGCTCCTGTTCGGCCTCGTGGCGCTCCTGATGTTCCCGCTGGAGCGACGGAGCCAGCAGTTTCGCGATGCGCGTGTCGACGTTGCCCCGGAGCGGTTCGACTGTGAGGTCGTCGCGCTCGGCGAGCAGCTGCGCCCGGCGGCGGAGACTCGACGTGCCGACGGTCGCGCCCTCCGGGAGTTCGTCGAGCGAGCGGCCATCGGGCGTCACCAGCACGTCCTCGGCGGCGGCCCGCTCGGGGACCCCCGCGACGACGAGACGGTCGGGCCGTTCGGTCGGCATGTCCTTCATCGAGTGGACCGCCGCGTCGAGTTCGCCGTCGAGGACCTTCTCGTCGAGGCTGCGAACGAACGCGCCGGTCTTCCCGAGTCGGTGGATGAGTTCGTCCCGTATCTGGTCGCCCGTCGTCTCCACCTCGACGAGTTCGACCGTCAGCCGGCGACTGCTCAGCGAGTCCCGGACCGTCGCCGCCTGGCGCAACGCGAGGTCCGAGCCCCGCGTCGCCAGTTGCAGTGTCTCCCCGCGTGTTGTCATACCCGACACTCCTCGGTCAGCGCGTAAAAACGCACTTCTTCGTCGGTTCGATGTCGGTACGCAGTCGACTCAGCGGGGACGGGTTCGAGCACGCACTGCGGAACGACCCGCGCAACGAACGTCGTCACGCCACCGGTGGCGAAGTCGGTCAGTCCGTCGAGCGCGTCGGCATTTCGTGTTACCACGGCTCGTTTTTCAGCCCGAGCAGATACGCGATACCGTTGGTGACGACGTGTAACACCGGCGTCGCGACGACAACGGCGACCAGCACCGGGACCGTGAACGTCTCGGTGAACCACGACGGCGCGGCCACGAGCGCACAGAGCAACGCCCCGACGACGAAATCCAGTTGGTCCAGGCCGGGGAACGCGGCCCCGCGCTCGCGCCCCGTCCGGCGCTTGAGGAAGGACGCGCCGATGTCCCCGAGCATCGCGCCGAAAGCGAGTCCGAGCCCCGCCCGGAGCGGGAACGTCGGGAGCTCGATTCCCAGTGTGGCGCTCACACTGGGCGCCATCTGGGTCAGTCCGAGCGCGAGCAACGTTCCGGCGGCGGTGCCGATCAGCGTCCCGCGCCAGGTCTTGCCGTCGCCCAGCACCCGTCGGCCGCCCCACGTTCGGCCGCCGTCTATCGGTCTCCCACCGCCGGCGAGTACCGCGGCGTTGTTCGGGATGTACGCCGGCAACATCGCCCACAGCGCCCAGACGACAATGTCGACCGTCTCCATACCCCCGCCGTCTGCCCCCGTCGTCTTAATCTGTGTGACTCGCTGCTGGGATAGGTGTCTCAATGTCTGTGAATACGTTGAGCCAGCCGCCCCTTTCGGTCCACCCGTAGCTGTTTAGCCAGCAGGAACGGGTCGGACTGAAAGGAGCCGAGTTATCGACGGACCTCGGTGCCGAAAGCACCGCAGGGAGTGCAACGACGGAGGAACGTGGTTCGAGAGACCGCAGGTCTCTCGTCATCACGAAAGACACAGAGCGTCTTTCGAACGACAGCGAGCCACGGGAGTCGATAACTCGGCCCCTTTCTGGCTGTTGAACACAGAGACGGCGACCTGCGCAGACGCTTCCACACCTGCGGCTAGCCACGGTTCTAAAAAAGAGCGAGAGCTGACCTCAGAACGGCGCTTCGGGGCCTTCGTCCTCGTCGCCGCCGACGTCGCCGCCGCGGGACTCGCCGGGGAACGAGGGGCTCATGCCGCCGCTGCCGCCGGACATCCCTTCCTGCTGTTCCATCCCAGTTCGGGCGGTGACCTCGTTGATCTCCGGAATCTCCTTGGTCATGCGCGTCTTGATGGCCTGGATGGTCATCGGCGAGATGCCACAGCCGGAACAGGCGCCGCCGAGGCGGATTGTGACGCTACCCTCCTCGCGGTCGATCTCCTCGATGGCCGCGCTCCCGCCGTGCATCTGGATCTGGGGGAAGTTGCGGCGCAGGAAGTTCGTGATTCGCTCGCGCAGGTCGTTGGCGTCCTCAGTCTCAGTGCTCATAGTGAGTTGTATTCCGTCCCGGGAGGGCTTAGACCTTTGGACTAACATATCTATCACGGGGCACAGACCGAGGCCCGTGTCAGTTACTCCGAACATACCTGAAGCTTCTACGGGCGGGACGAGTAGCTCGTCGTATGACACCCTCCGCTGACGAAACGCGGCTGTTCGAGTGTGTGACCTGTGGCGGCGTCGGCATCGGCGACAACCGGCCGGAGTGCTGTGGCGGGCCGATGGACGCGGTCGAGACGGGGGACGCGGCAGTGGACGAGCCGTCGCTGGAAACCCTGTTGCGGACCGTCTTTGACATGTCCGGCACCGAACTGGACGTCTGTCTCTGCGTGATGGAGGGCGGTGAGCTGACCGTGACAGAACTGGCCGAGCAGATCGGCTACGACCGGAGCGTCGTCGCGCGGCATCTCAACCACCTCGCCGAGTTCGGTGTCGTCGAGAAGCGCCGGCGCATCAGACCGGAGGGCGGGCACGTGTACGTCTACACCCCACAGCCGCCCGAGGTCGTGCGGGAGCGGCTCCGCGGGGAGTTCCTGTCGTGGGTTCGGCTGGCCACCGCGCAGTTGGGCGGCCTGCAGCGCGAGAAAGTCGAGGCGATAGCCGACGCCGGGACCGACGAGCGCCAGTGGACCGTGTTCCAGGAAGAGTAAGGAGCGGCCGTTTCAGAGCCGGTCGGCGGTCGCGGCGTAAACGCCGCCGAGAACGACGCCGTAGACGACGTGCCACAGCAGCGACGGCGGCGCGAAGTTCGGGAACGGCGGCGAGGCCGGCGAGCCGACGACACCCAGCCAGACCGGCATCACGAGCGCGGCGAAGACGGCCCACGTGACGACGCCCCAGCCGACGCCGAGCCCGAGCAGTTTCCCGGACGTCTCCAGACGCAACACACTCGCCAGTCCAGCGAACATCACGCCCATCACAGCCCCGTGTGAGAGGTGGACGACGAGCCCGGCCCCCGGACTGGGCGGCGGCGCGAGCCCGTACAGGGACGGGATTGCGACGGCCAGTGTCGGCGGGTTCATCACCAGTATCAGTGCCCCCATGACGGCGCTCCCGACGACACCGCCGAGCACGCCCGCTTTCCAGTTGCCGGTCCCGAACTCGTACGTCTGTGTCGTTTCCGTAGTCGTTGACATGCATACGACTGGTCGTGCCGTCTGTCAAAAGAGCCGGCGTGGCTGTTCGGCCCCGGGCCACGCCCCCGCAAGAACTATACGCCAGCGCTCGGCGGCCATGACCAGGCAGGCGGCGAACTTTCAAGCCGGGGGCGGCCCGACATGCGCTATGGTAGACTCCGACACGGTGATGAGTCGCTTCGAGACGCCTGATGTCGACGACCTCCCCGAGGACCTGCAGGAGCGCATCGCGGAGGAGACCGACCGCGCCGGCTTCACGCCGAACATCTTCCCGGCGATGGCGTATCGACCCTCGCATTTCCGGGCCTTTTTTGCGTATCACGACGCCCTGGTCGAGGAGACGGAACTGGAACGGGAGGAAGTCGAGCTGATAATCGTCGCCGTCAGCGGCGTCAACGACTGCCTCTACTGCATCGTCGCCCACGGCGCGCTCCTGCGGATCTACGCCGACGCGCCCAAACTCGCCGAGCAGGTCGCCGCGAACCACCGGACGGCCGACATCAACGAGACGCACAGGGCGATGCTCGATTTCGCGGTGAAACTGACTGAATCGCCCGCCCGTATCGAGGACGCGGACCTCGAACGATTAGAAGAGCACGGCTACAGCCGCCGCGCTGTCTGGGACATCGGCAGCGTCGCCGCCTTCTTCAACCTCTCGAACCGCCTGGCACACCTCGCCGACATCCGCCCGAACGACGAGTTCTACGACCTGGGCCGCTGACGAGACCTGCCTCACGCCGTATCGGCCTGCCGCACCGCCCCAGCGCCACACTCCGGACAGGTCAGGTCCTCGACCGTCGCCGCGCGCTGTGCGAACTCGGTCCCGCAGTCGTCACAGCGGAACCTGTAGTGGTGGTCCCCGGAGCCGAACAGCTCGGAGACTGTGTCAAGCACTCCCATACTAGTGTACTCAGTATCCCAAGCCCCCAAAATCTTCCGGCTGAGATACATCTTCACCGGGATTTGATACATATAGCATACATCACAGCGCGTATCTATACACCTAGTAGTTCCGGTCTTGCCTATCAGGGGCATCCACCGGTGTATGAACAAAACACTCTACCTGATGCAGAAGGACAGCGAAACGCGGATCGAAGTCGACGACGACGGCTACGACCGGATTATGGAGAACGGCAACGTCGTCGGCCACCACATGAGCAACCCCATCGTCAAACTGACGTGAGCGGCTGACTGTCGCCGAATCGAACCGCCTGGCAAGCACCGTACTTTCCTGACCCACCGTCCGGCAAACAGCGGCCGACGACTACCGGACGGGCCGACGTTACTGGACGCTGGCGTTAGTCGACCCGGCGACTCCGGAACTCGGTTTCCCATCCGTTTGCGGTGTGTTCGAGTCGTCAGTTGCGCCGCTGTTGCCGCCATCCGTACCGTCCGAAGCGATTGAGTCGCCGGGGCCGGCTCCACCGTCGGTTTCTGGCTCGGGTTCTGCTGGTTCCGGCGGTGTCTCGGGCACTGGCGTTGCCGTCGCTGCCGGGGTTGTCTGCATCGGTTGCTCCGAACCGGCACCACTGCCGGCTGCCCCCGGTTGTGGGCCGGGAGTTGCTGTGTCGGTTGCGGGCACCACACCAGGCTGTTGGCCGCCGCCACCGAACGGCGACGTTCCGAGTCCGACGCCGAGTAACGCAACGACTACAGCGACGGTCAGAAACGCGGCCCGCGGGGATGCCAGTGAGAGGTCTGGGCTCATTGAAACGGAGGAAGACCGAGTCCTGTAGCGGGGTTACTGTCCGCCGCCGCTTGCCCCCGCACCAGTATCCCCGGTGACACCGCTGTCACCAGCCTCGTTCGTCACGGAGACGGTGAACTGCGCGGTGGTACTGATAACGGCCGGGTGGGAGTCGGCAATCGCCTGGTACGCGTCGTAGACGTTCGACGCTGCTGTGTTTGCGCCGTTGTTCGTTATCGAGGGATAGCCGTCGGTGCCGTCCATCACCAGTTCGGAGTTTCCGGTGTTGACATCCGCTGGACGGACGTTTTCGAGCCACGAATCCTCCCTGACAGCCGTATCTACTGGGTCCTCCGCTGAGCTGTAGTTCTCATCGAAGTTGCTCCCAGTGAAGTACGGAACATCACCCTCGGTCAGTGTCTGGAGCGCGAACGTGTACCTGATTTCGACGGTGTCGGTGTCTGAAGCGCCGTCCTCGTCGACGTCGAACCGGGACGTGTCGTCGGCCGCGCCGTAGTAGCCGCTTTCAGCGCCGGGGAAGTTGTTGACCAGCGGGAGCGTCCCCCCGTTGTCAGTCAGCGACGAGTCACCGGTTTCAATTTCGCCACCAGCCGTCCGAGAGAGTTTCCCGTTATCAAGCTCGGAGTAAGCGTCGTCCGCACTCCCCACGGAGTTTCCAGCTAAGTACGACTCGTGACCGTTGGGGTAGTTTACGTCTGCGTTCTCGTAGTCCGGCCGGCCGAGCTCGTTGACGACCTCGATTGGACGGGGCAGCGGTCGCGGGTCCTCGGCCTTCCCGGTCGACCCGAAACCGGGACTGGGGTTATCGTTGTCTCGATTCGCCGACGACCGGTTCAAAAACGTGGACAGCGGTACGTAGAAGTCGAGATGGCCGGAGGTTCCTGGCTTCGATACAGTCACACCGGCGGGCTTACCCGATTGTGGCGTCAACCACGGCGTCGAACGGAACACCGGCGACCAGTCGCTCCAGGTACCGTTATCCCTGGTCCGGCCTTCGATGACGTAGAACACCTTCCCGACGGCAGTATCTAAGTTGTCCCACTCCACCCGAAACGTCGGGTCAATGGTGACCTTACTCAGGTCACCCCGGTCGTTTGTGACGCTGCCCGGGTTCGTCGCGCCGATATCGACTGATGCCGCTGCACTGCTGCCCGAGAACGCGATCGACCCGAGCCCCGTGCCGGCCACTGCGACACCGGCCGTTCCGAGCATTTTCAGAGCGCTTCGCCTGTCGACGGAGAGACTGTCGTCTCCTGAACTACCTTCTGACATTGTTTGCACCTTTCCCCCCCCTACGGGGAACAGCACCGCACCACGAGAGCCATTCCACCCGTGGCTATTTGCATGATGTATACTCACTTCAATTAAATCTATTGAATTGGTAAGTACCTTGCACTGATAGTACAGTCTATTGAATTGTACTTGAGTCCGCTCAGTCGTGTCGTATTACAAAAAGCGGGTCCGCCGAGAAGAGCGACCCATCTCCCAACAGTTTTTGCCGCTGGCTGTTGAACCAGTGTCCAATGAGTGACGCCGACGGCGGTCCGAAACAGGTCTCGGACCCGGCCTACCACAGCGAGAACCACACGGCCGCCCAGACCTGCGGCTGGACGAAAAACGCCCTGCGTGGGGAGGGGAAATGTTACAAGTACATCTTCTACGGTATCGAGTCCCACCGCTGCATCCAGATGACGCCGGTCGTCAAATGTAACGAGCGGTGCGTGTTCTGCTGGCGCGACCACGCGGGCCACGCCTACGAACTCGGCGACGTAGAGTGGGACGACCCCGCGGCGGTCGCCGACGCCTCCGTGGAACTCCAGCGGAAGCTGTTGTCGGGCTTTGGCGGCAACGACGAGGTCCCCCGCGAGGTGTTCGACCAGGCGATGGAGCCCCGCCACGTCGCCATCTCGCTGGACGGCGAGCCCACGCTCTACCCGCACCTGCCGGAACTCATCGAGGAGTTCCACGACCGCGACATCACCACCTTCCTCGTCTCCAACGGGACCAACACGGAGATGCTGGAGCGGTGTGACCCGACCCAGCTGTACGTCTCCGTCGACGCCGCCGACCGGCAGACCTTCGATTCGACGGTGCAGGCGATGGAGGACGACGCCTGGGACTCGCTCATCGACACGCTGGACGCTCTGGCCGAGAAAGAAGACACCCGCACCGTCATCCGGACGACGCTGGTCAAGGGGCACAACATGCACCACCCCGAGTGGTACGCGGCGATGTGTGACCGGGCCGACGCGGACTTCGTCGAGATGAAGGCGTACATGCACGTCGGCCACTCGCGGGGCCGTCTCGACCGCGACTCGATGCCCGACCACAGCGAGGTCCGGGAGTTCGCCCGGGAGATGGGCGAGTACCTCCCCGACCACGACGTGTTGAAAGAGGTCGAGGACTCCCGCGTGGCGATGCTCGCCGAGGAGGAGAACACGTGGGTCCCGAAACTGGAGAAGTCCAGCGAGTTCTGGGAACAGGATTCGCTCGTGGAGTATTGAGGCGACGAGGAGACGCCAGCAGTGATGAGAAAGCGCCGTCACAGCAGTGTGACGGTCGATAGCCCCCGGGTTGAATCGTGTCCAGCATCAAAGAACAGTACGGTTCCGCTACCAACTCCAAGCGGGTTTCATGCTGTTCCAGATGTGGGATGCATCCCACCTTCGGTATGCTTATGCGACGGGAATCCCTACGTCGGCACATGGCTGAATCAACGGGACAGGGCGTCGGTCGGGACGAGCTGGCGACGCTGAAACTGCTCGCCCTCGACGGTGCGCTCGACGAGTCGACCAAGGTGTCCTGTGCCGATCTCGCCGAACGGCTGGACGCCTCGAACCAGACCGCCTCGCGGCGGCTCCAGCGGCTCGAAGACGCCGGGCTGCTGGGCCGAAACATCGTCAGCGACGGTCAGGAGGTCGAACTGACCGATGACGGCGAGCGACGCCTCCAGTCAGAGTACGCCGACTACCGGCGAATCTTCGAATCCGACGCCAGCGTCGACCTGACCGGCGTCGTCACCTCGGGGATGGGGGAGGGACGACACTACATCACGCTGCCGGGCTACATGAAGCAGTTCATCGAGCGGCTGGGGTACGAGCCGTTCGCGGGCACGCTCAACCTCGAGCTCACGGCCGAGAGCGTCCGCAAGCGAGCGCGGATGAGCGCTATCGAACCGGTCACCATCGAGGGCTGGGAGGACGACGAGCGGACGTACGGCCCCGCGTACTGCTACCCCGCCTCGATAGAGGGGAACGACGGCGAGTACGAGCCGGCCCACGTCATCGCGCCCGAGCGGACCCACCACGGCGAGGAGCAACTCGAAGTCATCGCGCCCGAGAAGCTCCGCGAGGTGCTGGAACTGGCCGACGGTGACGAGGTGATCGTCCATGTCTCGGAGTGAGGACGCCGCCGTCGAGGCCGACAGCGTGGCCGACGCCGTCGCCGCCTTCGCCCGCGGCGAGCCGGTGTTGATCCACGACGCCGCCGACCGCGAAGGCGAGACGGACCTCGTCTATCCGGCCGGTGCCGTCTCCCCCGAGGCAGTCGCCCGAATGCGCAACGACGCCGGCGGCCTCGTCTGCGTCGCGCTTTCGAACCGCGTCGCCGAGGCGCTGGAACTGCCGTTCATGCAGGAGGTCCTCGACCACCCCACGTCGGCCGACCACGACCTCGCGTACGACGAGCGCTCGTCGTTCTCGCTGACGGTGAACCACCGCGACACGTTCACCGGCATCACCGACGACGACCGCTCGCTGACGATTCGGGAACTGGCCGCCGTCGCGGCGGACCCCGAGCCCGGGGCCTTCAGCGAGGCGTTCCGGTCGCCTGGCCACGTCCACCTTCTCCGGGCAGCCCCGGACGGTCTGGCCGACCGAGAGGGCCACACCGAACTCGCGCTCGAACTCGCCGACGCGGCCGACCTGCCAGAGGCCGCCGTCGTCTGTGAGATGCTCGACGACGAGACCGGCGCGGCGCTGCCCCCGGCGGCGGCACGGGCCTACGCCGACCGCGAGGGGCTGGTGTACGTCGAAGGCGCCAATCTGCTAGAGCGGTTCGAGTGACGCCGGCGTGACCCCCACCGCGGCGAAAATTGACCGCGAAACCGTTTACCGGGCTATCGTATAGAGGTTAGGGAAGGTTCCGGGAGTACCGCCTGACACGGATTTATATCAGTGGCGTGTCACCCGGTGAGTATGGCCTGGTTCGAACGCCCACGGCCCGAGATGGGCACCGAGGGCGACGTGGTCTGGCGGCGTATCGTCGCGATAATAATCGACGTAGTGCTTATCGGAGTCGTCTCGACAGCCATCATCGTCGTCCTCGGGCAGATTCGGCTCGGAGTGCTCGGGAATCTCTTCGGACTCATCATCGGGTTCGGCTACTACATCTACCTGGAGGGGACGTACGGCCAGACGATCGGTAAGATGGCTCTCGACATCGTCGTCGTGACGGAGGACGGCGACCCGATCGACTACGGGCCGGCGGCTATCAGAACCCTTCTGCGAATCGTCGACATACTACCGGCGTTCTACCTGGTCGGTATCGTCGCCGTTCTCGTCACGGACCGCAAGCAGCGGCTCGGTGACCTCGTCGCGGATACGGTCGTCGTCCGCGCCGGCGAACCCGGAGGGATGTGAGACGCGGGTCGGGGTTCCCGACCGAACTGCAGCCCTGCTGTCGAGCGCAGCCGGCGGGAGGGCGCTCTCGCTCGGACCGTCAACACTCTTAAACACGGGAATCAATGGAGTAGATATGACACACGACGAGACAGCAGGATGCATCGCCCGCGGGTATCGCGACTGCCGACTCGCCGGGAGGGACGGCCGATGAGCGACCGTCCGGAGATGTTCGAAGGGGCCGACCGCATCTGGATGGACGGCGAGTTCGTCGACTTCGAGGACGCACAGACCCACGTCCTCACGCACGCGCTGCACTACGGGACCGGCGTCTTCGAGGGCGTCCGCTGTTACGACACCGAACAGGGGCCGGCTATCTTCCGCTGGGAGGAGCACCTGGACCGCCTGTACAAGTCCGCGAAACCCTACGACCTCGACATCGAGTTCAGCAAGGAGGAGCTCACCGAGGCGACGACGGAACTCATCGAGACCGAGGGGTTCGAGTCGTGTTACATCCGCCCCATCGTCTACTACGGCTTCAACTCGCTGGGCGTGAGCCCGAAGAACTGCCCGACGAAGACCACCATCGCGGCGTGGCCCTGGGGCGCGTATCTGGGCGAGGAAGCGCTGGAAGACGGCGTCGACGTGATGGTGTCGTCCTGGCGCAAGCACGCCTCCAGCCAGATTCCGACCAACATCAAGACCACAGGATTATACGTCAACAGCATGCTCGCCGGCGAGGAGGCCCGCCGGAACGGCTACACCGAGGCTATCGTCCTGAACAAGGAAGGCAACGTCGCCGAAGGGCCCGGCGAGAACATCTTCATGGTCCGGGACGGCGAAATCTACACGCCCGGCCTGGCCGAGAGCATCCTCGAAGGCATCACCCGCAACACCGCCATCACGCTCGCCGAGGAGATGGGGTACACCGTCCACGAGGAGGCCACCATCTCCCGCGGTGAGCTATACACCGCTGACGAACTGTTTTTCACCGGCACGGCCGCGGAAGTCACGCCCATCCGGAGCGTCGACGACAACGAGGTCGGCGAGGGGACGAAGGGTCCGGTCACCGACGACATCCAGTCGGCGTTCTTCGACGTCATCGAGAGCGGCGACCGCGAAGAGTGGTTCCGCTACATCTGAGTGGGGCAGTCAGTCGTCCGCGAGTTCTTCCTCGTCGGCGACCGGAATCGGCGTGGCGTTGCTGCGGTCCGTGTCGCCGAACCCGGCGCTGAGAATGCGCGTCAGCGCTTCCTCGACGCGTTCGTCGACCTCCTCGTAGCGGTGGGGTTCGACCTCGACGACGTAGCCGGTCGTGATGTTCGGCGCGGTCGGCAGGAAGAGCACGTCGCGGCCGTCGTCGGTCGTCTGGCCCGTTTTGAACGCCGTCATCCGCATCCCGTCCCACACTTCGAGCTTCACCGGCGCCTGGAGGTCCTCGGTCCCCGAGACGGCCGTTTCGACCGCCATCTTCGAGGCGTTGTACACCACCCGAAGCCCCGGGACGTGGTTCATCGCGTCGTCGATAGCCCGTTCGACGATGTCGCCGAAGGCCGTCCGCATCAGATAGCCGATGGAGAACACGATGAGGATGAAGATGATGAGTGTCGTGAACACCCGGGCGAGTTCGACAGTGGAGTTGCCAGACGGGAGTCCGAGCGCCGCCAGCAACTCGGCGTCAATCGCCGGTATGACCGCCGCAGACGCGAGAATGGAGTAGAGGTAGAGGATGACGTAAATCGTCACCAGCAGGGGCAACAGGACGATGAGGCCGCTCGCGAAATCGCGCTTCCACGACGTTGACGTGGCCATACAGGTACGTATCGGGCGCGGGATATGAGCCCTTTCCTTTGACGCGTCCGCGACGGCAGTCTCACGGTCTCCGTCGACGGAATGAGGTGGAAGGGCGGTCGGCCACCACTGCTGGGTCGCTGCCGGGCTCCACTCGGGGTCGCTGCCGGGCTACCACTCGGCGACGCTGCCGTCGTCGTGTCGCCAGACAGGGTTGTGCCAGTCCACGTCCTGCTTGGACTGCTCGCGGAGGAACGCCTCGTCGATGTCGATTCCCAGTCCGGGGTCGGTCGGGACGGTGACGAAGCCGTCCTCGTAGTCGAACACCGACGGGTCGGCCAGATAGTCGAGCACGTCGGTGGTCTCGTTGTAGTGGATGTCGATGCTCTGCTCCTGGATGAGGGCGTTGGGCGAGCAGGCGTCGACCTGGACACACGACGCCAGGGCGACCGGGCCCAGCGGGCAGTGGGGGGCCATCGCCACGTCGTAGGCCTCGGCCATGGCCGCGATCTTGTACACCTCGGTGATGCCGCCGGCGTGAGAGAGGTCCGGCTGTATCACGTCGACGGCGCCGTCCTCGAACACTTCCTTGTAGTCCCACCGCGAGTACATCCGCTCGCCGGTCGCAATCGGGATGTCGGTGTGGGCCGCAAGCGCCGGCAGCGCGTCGTTGTGGTCGGGCAACACCGGCTCCTCGATGAACATCGGCTCGTAGGGCTCCAGCGCGGACGCGAGCCGTTTGACCATCGGTTTCGTCACGCGGCCGTGGAAGTCGACGCCGATGTCGATGTCGGGCCCGACAGCCTCGCGGACCTCCCGCAACCGCGTCGCAGCGGCCTCGACCGTCGCCGGGGTGTCGACGCGCTCGATTTCGGGCGTCGCGTTCATCTTCAGTGCCGTGAACCCCGCCTCGACCTGCTCCCGGGCCGCGCTGGCCACGTCCGAGGGCTCGTCGCCGCCGATCCACTGATAGACGCGGATGCGGTCCCGTGCCTGGCCGCCCAGGAGCTGGTGGACCGGCGCGCCGAGTTGCTTCCCCTTGATGTCCCACAGCGCCTGGTCGATGCCGGCGATGGCGGACATCAGGACCGGGCCGCCGCGGTAGAACCCGCCGCGGTACATCGCCTGCCAGTGGTCCTGGATGGTCTCGGGGTTCTGCCCCACGAGATAACCCTCGAGCAGTTCCTCGACGGCCGCACGCACCGTGTGGGCCCGGCCCTCGACGACGGGTTCGCCCCAGCCGACGGTGCCGTCGGCCGTCTCCAGTCGAAGGAAGAGCCAGCGCGGCGGCGCTTCGAACAGTTCGTAGTCGACGATGCGGTTCCCGGTCGGGTCGTCCGCTGTCATGCCAGTGGCCTCCCCGCTGTGGTCCCCGAAGGGGTCCGGCCGGCAGGACGACGCGGCGGTTCCAGACGCCGTCCGGCGGTTTCTGCGGTCATACGAGAGACATCGGTGACGCGATATTTAGCCGTTGTGTCATCCTCATCGCCTCCGATACCCGGCGTGAAGGCCTGGCTGGATGGTCCTCCGTCACGTCGCGGGGGTGGAGCGCCGGCCGCCCTACCCGCGGTGTCGCTCCCACGTGCGCACGAGGGCGGCAAGCGTCTCGTTGACTGGGACCGGCACCGTCGCGGTGTCGGCGACGTAGCCGTTGATCGCGTCGATCTCCGTCTGCTGGTCGGCCGAGACGTCCTGATACATCGAGGAGTGGTTGGCGGCGGTGTCACGGACGACGCGCTCGACGAGCGACACCGCGCGCTCGTCAGAGAGGTCGATGTCCTGCTCGCGGGCGACGGCAGCCGTCTCCCGGGCGGCGTCCGCCGCGATAGCGTCGGCCGGCGAGTCGGCCAGCGCGCCGTTCTCCACGCGAGCGAGCGCCGTCACCGCGTTGATGCCGGCGTTGACCGCGAGTTTCTCCCAGAGGCGGGTCGGCATGTCCGTTGCGACGGTCGTCTCGATGCCGGCCGCACGGAACGCCGTCCCGACGTCGTCGGCGACCGCGGACCGGCCGCCGTTTCGGTCCCCCAGCACGACCTCGCCGCGACCGGTGAACGCGACGGTGCCCGGCTCCCGAAGTCTCGCGCCGTAGGAACACGTCCCCGCAAGCACCGGACAGTCGAGTTCGGCTGCCAGCCGCTCCTCGTTGCCCATCCCGTTCTGCAGCGAGAGACAGGCGTCGAGCGCACAATCGGCGAGGTCCGCCCCGACGGCGGCGGTGTCGTAGGCCTTGACCGTCACCAGCGCGAGGTCGGCACGCCGCGGAACCGTCGTCTGCGCGCTGGGGTGGACCCGGAACTGCTCGGTCCCGACCACCGAGAGGCCGTCCTCGCTGACGGTGCCCACGTGTGGGTCACGGCCCACGAGCGTCACGTCGTGGGCCCGCGCCAGCAGGCCACCGACGAGGCTGCCGAGGCTCCCCGCCCCGACGACGACGATATCCATGTCGACGGGCAGGGACGGCCCGGACAAAAACCCACCACCGCCGGGTCGGAATCAGCACGCACTTGCCCGCGAGCGACGAACGGGCGGCCATGGGCGACTCCGACGACGCCGAGGCGGTAGTTCGGGCCATCGACGAGATCGGTATCGACCGGCTGACCGAGACAATCGTCGCGGCGTGGGAGGGACTCGGCAGCGGTATCGAACCAGGCCCGACCTGGCCACAGGACGAGACCAGGTATCGGTTCGAACTGTCCGCCCCTGACGAAGCGGTCGGGCTGGACGTGCTCGCGGCGGTGCTGGACGCGTCACCGCGACTCCCCGCAGACGCGTTCGTCCACCTCGGACTCGGGCGGCGGAACAACCCCGGGGACGAACGGTTCGCTGTCGAGACTATTGCGGGCCACACCGACGTCTCGGCCGCCGACACCCACACGACCGGGACGGTGCCGATGACGGCAGACACGTTCGACGCGCTGGCGCGCGTCCACGGCCGGACACTGGTGTACGCGGTCGTCTGTGACGACGACGGGCGGGCGATTCTCGAGCGGGACTGGACGACGCTACGGTTCTCGCTTCCGCCGGCAGCCGTCGAGACAGTACAGGAAGCGGTCGGGGCGGCCGACACAGAGCGGTTCGAGCAGGCGTAATCTCGTCGGGGCTGGTGTCGTCTCTCGTCGTCTGGTCACGCAGTGAGAAATCGACGACAAACAGCGACAGCGGTCCGTATCAGTCCTCTTGCCAGTAGTAGATGTCCTCTTTGGGCGCGTTACAGGACGGGCACTCGTCGGGGATGTCCTCTATCTGTCCCATCTCGCCACACTCCCAGCACCGCCACATCAGTTCGGCCTCGCCCGCGGTCCCGGCGCTGAGGTGCTCGCTCGACAGCGCCTCGATACCGTCCTCGACCGTGACGTAGAACCCGTGTTCGTCGAACCCGCGGATGGTCCCGAGTTCGGTGCCGTCCTCGTCGTACACCGTCTGTCCGAACGAGTACTCGTCGCTTTCAATGTTCGTTGTCATGTCAGCCATGCGTAGACCTAGTCGCAGCGAGATATGATAAATGCTAGCATGAATAGTGCGATGCATGATTGGCGGGCCGAACCGGTATCCGGCACGTCTGCACGCCGGTAATCGGCACGCCGGCGTCGCTACCGCGAGAACAGGCTGTTGTGGACCGGCGCGAAGTCGCTCTCCTGACTGTCCTCGACGACCGAGTCGGTGACAGCCTTGCCGGCGACGCCGTCGGCGAGGAAGTCCGCGAGCGGCGGGCCGACGTTGTCCGGTTCGACGAGGAAGGCGTCGTGGCCGTGGTCGGAATCGATGACGTGGTGGGCGACGTTCGCGTCGGCCTCCCTGAGCGAGTCCGCCAGCGCCTCGGCCTGCTGGGTGGTGAAGTGCCAGTCGGCGGTAAAGGACATCACCAAGGCGTCGCCGTCGAACGCCGCCAGCGCGTCCGCGTCGGACTCGAACCCGGCGGCGAGGTCGTAGTTGTCCATCGCCCGCGTCAGGTAGAGGTAGCTGTTGGCGTCGAAGCGCTCGGTGAACTTCTCTGCGTTGTAGTCGAGATACGACTCCACGTCGCGGTACGGGAAGAACGCGCCCGCGGCGTCGGTGGGGAACGTACGGACGGCGTCACGGCCGGCGGCGCGGCGGCCGAACCGTTGCTCCATCGACGCCTTCGAGAGGTACATCACGTGGCCCAGCTGGCGGGCCAGCGCCAGGCCGTCGCTGGGCGGGTCGCCGTCGTAGTAGTGGCCCTGGTTCCAGTTCGGGTCGGTCGTGATGGCCCGGCGGGCGATGGCGTCCAGCGCGAGACACTGCGTGTCCAGTCGCGCGGCGGCGGCGATAGGGACGATGCGGTCGACGTGGTCCGGGTGGCGCTTGGCCCACTCCAGGACGTTCATCCCGCCGACGCTGCCGCCGACGACGGCGTGGAGGTGAGGGATGCCGAGTTCGTCCAGCAGGGCGCGCTGGGCCTCGGTCCAGTCGCCGACGGTGACCGGCGGGAAGTCGGTGCCGTAGGGCTCGCCGGTCTCGGGGTGTTCGCTTTTCGGTCCCGTCGAACCGTAACAGGAGCCCGGAACGTTCGCACAGACGACGTAGTACTCCGTGGTGTCGATGGCCTTGCCCGGCCCGACGATGTCGTCCCACCAGGCGCGGGCCTGGTCGGCGCTGTCGACGCGGTCACGGCCGGCGACGTGGGCGCTGCCGGTCAGCGCGTGACAGACCAGCACCGCGTTGTCGCCGTCGAACTCCCCGTAGGCCTCGTAGGTGATTTCGAGGTCGGAAACCGTTTCCCCGCAGTCGAACTCGAACTCGCCCAGCGAGACGGAGCTGTGTTCGACGTTCATGTCACACGGGCGATGGCGTCGTCGATGTCCGCGACGATGTCCTCGGGGTCCTCGATGCCGACGCTCATCCGGACCAGGTCCGGTGTGACGCCGCTGGCATGCTGTTCCGCCTCGGTGAGCTGGGCGTGGGTCGTCGAAGCGGGGTGGATGACCAGCGTCTTGGCGTCACCGATGTTGGCGAGGAACTGGGCGAGCTCCGTCTGCTCGCAGAACTGCCGGCCGGCGTCGTAGCCGCCCTCCAGCCCGAAGGTGACGACGCCGCCGAACCCGCCGGAGAGGTACTGCTGTGCCAGGTCGTGGGTCTCGTGGCTCTCCAGTCCGGGATAGGTGACCCAGGCGACCTCGGGGTGGGATTCGAGGTGTTCCGCGACAGTCATCGCGTTCTCGCAGTGGCGCTCCATCCGGAGCGAGAGCGTCTCTGCCCCCTGGAGCGTCGCCCAGGCGTCGAACGGCTTCTGCCCGTCTCCGAGCGACCGGAGCGCGAGGTGGCGGGCGGCCACGGAGAACGCGCGGTCGCCGAAGGCGTCGGCGAAGTTCTTGCCGAACGACTCGTTTTCACCGCCCAGTTCAGGGAACTTCTTGGGGTACTCCGCCCACGGGAACGAGCCGCCGTCGACGAGGACGCCGCCGACGGTCGTCCCGGAACCGTGGATCCACTTCGTCGTCGACTCCCAGAGGAGGTCCACGCCGTGGTCCAGCGGGTTACAGAGCGCCGGCGTCCCGAACGTGTTGTCGACGAAAACGGGGACACCGTGGTCGTGAGCAACCTCGGCAATCTCTTCTATCGGCGGGACGACCAGCGAGGGGTTGCCGATGGTCTCGAAGTGGACGTAGGCCGTGTCCCCGTCGATGGCCTCGGCGTAGGCGTCCGGGTCGAGCGTGTCGACGAACCGCGTCTCGATGCCCCGGCGGCTGGCAGTACTGGAATAGTAGGAGTGGGTGCCGCCGTAGATTGAGGACGCCGTCACGATGTTGTCGCCGCTGGCCGCGAGGACGGAGGTCCCGGCGTCGAGCGCGGCCATCCCCGACCCCGTCGCGACGGCGTCGACGGCGTTTTCCAGGGATGCGATGCGGTTCTCGAGCATCCGCACGGTCGGGTTGTCGAACCGCGAGTAGACGTTGCCGTCGTCCTCCAGGGCGTACCGGTCGGCCGCGGTGTCGGCGTCCTCGAAGACGTACGAGGAGGTCTGATAGATGGGCGGCGCGCGTGCCCCTGTCGCCGGGTCCGGCTCCTCCTGGCCGGCATGGACACAGCGCGTCCCGAATCCGTAGTCGTCGGTCATGTGCAGTATGCATATATCTCCAGATATCTATAACTGAGAGTTACGGCAATACTCTCTGATTGTGACCGGGTGTCACGCCATCGGTCCGCCGGCCGGCGAAACCGAGGGAGAGGGTATTTGTCGGTGGCTGTCTACACGCCGGTATGGACCACGACACTGCCGGACGAACCAGCCGACAGATCCTCGACGCCGTCGGCAGTGCCGTCATCGCTGACGACCACTTCCTCGAAACTGTCATGACCGGGATTCTCGCCCGGGGGCACGTCCTGCTGGAGGACGTGCCGGGCACGGGGAAGACACTCACCGCCCAGTCGTTCGCGACGGCGCTCGACCTATCTTTCAAGCGGGTGCAGTTCACGCCGGACCTGCTGCCCTCCGACATCACCGGCTCGAACGTGTTCAACGAGGCCACCGGCGAGTTCGACTTCCAGCCCGGCCCCGTCTTCGCCAACGTCGTGCTGGCCGACGAGATTAACCGCGCCCCACCAAAGACCCAGGCCGCGCTGCTCGAGGCGATGGGCGAGAAGCAGGTGACCGTCGACGGCGTGACCCACGACCTGCCCGACCCCTTCTTCGTCATCGCCACGCAGAACCCCGTCGAGCAGGAGGGGACCTTCGGCCTGCCCGAGGCCCAGCGGGACCGCTTCATCGTCAAGACGTCGATGGGGTATCCCGACTTCGGCGGCGAGCGCGAACTCATCGACCGTCGGGCCGACCGGACGGCACAGGCGCCGAGCGTCACTAGCGTCATCGACGGCGACCGCCTGCCGGCGCTCCAGCGGGCCGTCGAATCGGTCACCGTCGACGGCACGCTCCGGGACTACGTCGTCGAACTCGGCCGCGCCACCCGCGAGGACGACCGCGTCGAGGTCGGCGTCTCCCCGCGGGGCATCCAGCGGCTGTTCGAGGCCACCCGCGCCGCCGCGGTCCTCAACGGCCGCGACTACGCCGTCCCGGACGACGTAAAGAGCGTCGTCGAGGAGGCGTTCGCCCACCGGCTCGTGCTGACCGCCGACGCGGGGGTCCGCGGCGTCGACCCGGCGACCGTCGTCGACGACGTGCTGGACCGCGTCGAAGTGCCGGCGGTCAGTCCCTGAGCTCCGGGGACCGCCCGGTTTCGCGCTTGCAGGGACCGCTCGGTCACACCCTCGTCTCGACAACACGCCACAGTGGCTTGCCGTCCCTACCGTATCGCGGCCGCCAGCGCCAGCACGGCGACGAGACAGACAACAAGTCCCGCCACGGCGACCGATGGGGCGACGGCGATAGAACCCCGGGCGACGCCGGCCAGACCCAGCGTTGCCGCCGCGCCGACGCCGCCGACCGCGACGGTTCCGCCGGTGTGGACGAGTTCCGCGCGGCGCGTCGCGGCCCCGGTGCCGACCTCGTGTCCGAGCGTCGTCCCGAAGGAGCCGGCGTCCCAGACGACCACCGCCCCGACCAGACCCGCCAGGACCAGCCACGTCGGCGTCGAAAGCGTCGCGGCGAAGGCGCTCGCACCGAACAGGCCGGCCGCGGCGAGCGTGACGCCGGCCGTCCGCTCGCGCAGGTAGCTCGTCGCCAGCGCCACCCACAGCTGTCCGGCTGCGCCGATGACCGAAAACAGCGCCACGACGACCAGGACCAGCGTGACGGTCTCCGGGCCGTACACGTCCAGTACCGGAACGAGGAGCTGGTCGACGGCCGCCGCGGCCGGCGTCGCCCGGAGCGCCGTCTGGATGGCGTCGATTGCCGGCCCCGCGACCGCAACCGCGGCGAGCGTGACGACGACCCCGCCGACGTACGGTGCGAGGACGGTTCCGACGCGGTCGGCCGAGCTCTGGACCGCCCGCCGGAGGAACCAGACGGCCACCGAGACGGCCGTCCCGCCGAGGAACAGCCACCAGAGGAGTCCGCGGAGGCCCGGCGCGGCCGTGACCCCGACGGCGAGGTCGTACAGCCCGCCCGGGAGCATCCCGGCGAGGAACTGCTGGCCGAGAGCCAGTTCGACCAGTCCGGCGACCGGAGCGACCAGCAAGGCCAGCCGTCCGGTCCACCGCAACGTCTGCCCGACGGCGTCGACAGTCGTTTCGATGTCGGGCGCGTCGCTCGTCTCCGGAACGAGTTCGGCAAGCGGCAGAGAATCAACGCCACGGGCAAGCGCCGCGGTGGCGAGCGCGAGCAACAGGCTGAAGATGGCGATATGCGTTCGGCCGGGAACCGGGTCGAACACCGGCCCCAGTACCTGAGTGAGGACCTCGCCGGTCAGCTGCTGGACGCCCGGTGTCCCGGCGCTGGACTGCAGGAAGTCGACGGCGCCCCGCGTAAACAGCGCGAGGGCGACGACGAACGGAACGAGGGTCGTCCGCACGACGACGCCGCCGTAGGTCGCCACCCGCTCGGTGTCGACGACGCCGCGGGTGGCCGCGGCCGCACCGAAGACCGCGGTCAGACAGCCCAAGACGACGACCACCTGCGACACCAGTGTGACGACCGCCGGTCTGACGCCGGCCTGTGAAGAGACCGGAAACAGCTCGGCACCGAGCGAGACGACCGTGCCGGCGCTGGCGGCCGTGAGCCCGACGGCGACCGGCAGCGCGAGGACACTGGCCAGAACGGTGCCGACCGCCCGCCAGCGGTCCCAGCCGCTCAGCCACAGCGACAGCGCCAGCAGGACGCCGGTTGCCGCGCCGACGAGCGCGACTCGGTCGGCGCCGACAGTCCGGAGCAGTCCCACGACGAGCAGCGCCGTCACGCCGACGACGGTCGCGAAGCTGGTCCGGGGCATCCGGGTCGAGAGTGTGGTGGGGTCGTCCATAGTTACACGCTGAACAGGTCCGCGAGCGAGGCCCGAAGCGCCACGTCGATGGGGCTGTCGAGGTCCCAGTCGATGACGGTCGCGCCGGACAGTTCGGCCCGCTGGAGCCGGGCCCGTCGTTCGATGCCGGCGACGGCCGCCCCGAGCGAGTCCCCGCGAGCCAGCGACGGACTGACCAGGGTCGTCGGGTAGTCACGGACCGCGAGCGACGACACCAGCGAGACGGACCAGTCGTCGGCGGCCGGCGAGAACACGACCACCTGCGCGGTCGGCGGCAAGCGGGCGAGCACGGCGAGCAGATCTGGGTCCTCGATTGTCCCGCCGTCGGCCGTCGTCACCTGCGCGTCGCTCGCGTGGGGCTGTCGTTCTGATTCGCCCCCGGCGTCACCGGCCGCGTCGGCCTCCGACTGCCGGGCAGCGGCGCGGCCCACGCTGTCGAACACCTGTCTCGCGTGGGCGGCTGCGTGACCGCCCGAGGCGTCGACCCACGCCAGCCCGTCGGGACCGAGCCCGCCGGGGACATCCGACTCGGCCAGTCCGACGGCACAGACGCTGGCGACGACGCTGGTCCGGGAGAGGGCGTCGAACAGGCGCTCGGCGGCGTAGGCCGACAGCTCGGCTCCGGTCGGGAACCCCGGCTCCGGCGTCACGCGGGCCGGCGGTCGCGCATCCACGACCAGCACCGTCCTGACGGCCTGTTCCTCCCGGTAGTCGATGGTAGTCAGTTCGTCGGTCTTGGCGTAGCGCCGCCAGTCGATGCGGTTGACCGGGTCCCCGGGCTGGTAGCTCCGCGTCGAGTGGAACTCCAGCCCGCTCCCGCCGGTGTCGGTCGGGAGCGTCCCCGCTCGCGGGAGCGTCGCGTCGGCCATCGGTACCTCCGAGACGGTGTTCGAGCACGTCAGCGTCCCGTCGCCGGCGACGGGCAGGTCGACGGTCACCGCGTCGCTGGCCGACAGCGTCCGCACCCGCACCGCGGCGGCGTCGAACGTGTAGGTCCCGCGCTTTGCCATCACGGCGTAGGAAAGCGTCGCGCTCTCGTCGGGCCGCAGCGAGGTACAGAGCCGCGGCGACCCCTCGACGACGGCCAGTTCCTCCGGGACGCCGTCGATGACCCGCACGTCGGTCAGCGAATCGCTGCCGGTGTTTGTCACGGTCAGTTCGACCGCGACCGGCTCGCCCGGCGTCGGCTGGGCGTCAGAGACAGAGCGTGTCGCCTGCAGGTCGGTCCCCGGCGGTACCCGCGACAGTGCGCCGTAGGCGACGTAGCCGAGCGGAATCGCGGTGGCCGCGAGCAACAGCGGCTCGGCGGTCAGAAGCGAGACGCTGACGAGAAACAGCGCGGCCGCGAGCCCGCCGCTCCAGCGTCGCACGCGGCGGTGCATCGTCAGCGCTCACCTCCCGACACCCGCTCGATAGCGCCGACCGTCCGGCGGATGCGGCGGCGGCGCTCGCTCTCCGGGTCGAGCCACAGGCGCAGCCGAGCTAAAAGCGACTGGGGTTCTGTCGGCGAGAGCAGGGCCGCCGCGACGGCGTCGTCGGTCCACGTCCCCGCGCGCACCGCCTGGCGGGCGGAGGCCTGCGAGGTGCTGCTGCCGACAGCGTAGGCTGTGGTCGCCGCGGCGGCGAGTCGCTCGGTGACGGCGTCCATCGCCGCGTCGTCGCCCGCAACCGCGTCGTCGATGGCCGCGTCGATGTCGGCGGCGACCAGCCGACTCTCCGTCGCTGTGACGGCCTCCGGCGGGCTGTCGGCGGCCACGTCGAAGGCGGTCGGCGAGCCACTGCCGAAGAGCCCGCCGAGCCAGCCCGCGACGGCCGCACAGACGCCGACGACCAGACTCCCCGCGAGGAGGGCAGTCGTCGGGGAGACGGTGCCGAGCACGGCGACCAGCGACTCGCCGGCGACCGCCGGGGCGACTGTCAGGACGACCGCGGCGGCGGTCGCCAGCAGCCCCACAGTCCCGAAGACGACGGTCCGCAGTCGCATCAGGGCCGCCCCTCCGTCGCGTCGTCGGCGTCGTCGGTTGCTTGTGCCTCGATGCGCCGAATCGCGTCCTCGACGGCCGCCACGTGCTCCTGTGGGTCCCGCCGGCCGTACTCGACCGCCCGGAAGGCGTCCCGGACCGTCCGCACCGCGGCCGGCGGGAGGCCGTCCCGTTCGATAGCGTGGGTCGCAATCTCACCCGGCGTCCGCGTCCGGTACCGCCGGAGCGAGACGTGGGTCAGGAAGCGCGTCCACGCCTCGCGGATGGTGACGCGAGCGGCGGGCGTCTCCGCGTCCCCGCCGGGTTCGGTCGCGAAGACGGCCGCCACCGCAGTGCTGGCGGCGTCTTCGGCCGCCGAGAGCCGCGCATCGAGCCACGCGCGAAACGCATCGAGCAGCGCCGCGGGCGACCGGCGGCCGGCGAGCAGGTCCCGGAGCGCCCCGGCGGTCAGATTCGCTCTGGTTCGGAGGCGGCCCAGCAGGTCATCGAGTGCGACGGCAGCGCCCACCAGCGCGGAAACGGCGAGTTCGCGCCCGGCCCGCACCCACGCCCCGACCGTCCCCGGCGTGACGTTCCGCCGACGAGCGCCGACGAACGTACCGGCGAGGAGAATGCCGAGCGCGAGCACGACGCCCGCGGCGTTGACCAACAGCCCGCCCACAGTCGTCGTGGCCGTCTGGCCGTACTTCGAGACCGCAATCGTGGTCCCGGACGCGAGCGGCAGCCCGACCGTCGCCAGACCGGTCGCGCCGGTCCGGGCCGCCGGCTCCCCGCCCACGGCCACCGTCGCGTTCGCGACAGGGGCCCCGCCCATCGTCGCGTTCACAGTCTGGCCGGCGACGGGCAGCGCCAGCGGCAGCGTCGGCGACGTCGCTACCGAGAGCCGTTCGAGCACAACGGTCGTGTTGCCGCTGACGGCGCCGCGCTCGACGGCGATCGTGACGTTGCCGGGCTCGGTCGGGAGCGTGACCGCCGCACGTCCCCGTCGGTCCGTCGCCGCCACCCGGTCGCCGTCGAGCACCACGGCGCCGTCCCGTACCGGGACGCCGTCGACGGTCGCGGTGACGGTGACCTCACCGCCGGTGACCTGTTCGCCGGTGACGCTCACCGACGCGCTCGTGTTCAGTTCGTAGCTCGCGTTCGTCGACCCCTGTGATTGCGGGCCGGCGACGGCGAAGGCGCGGTCGCTGTCACGCGGGACCGACGGAACGGCGAGTAAGTCCTCGTCGCCCGGTGGGTCGACGGTAATCGTCAGTTCGTCTTCGTAGGGGACCGTCCCGGCAACGGTGCCGTCCGGCCCAGTCGTCCCGACCGGCTCGCCGTTGAACGAGACGGTCGCGCCCTCGACCGGCGCGCCGTCGCGGGTCACCGTCGCCGCGACCGCCGCGCCCGGCGTCGCCGTCCGGTTGAGTTCGATGACGAACTCGCCGGACTGAGAGACCGTCCGGCCGTCGCCCGAGTCGCCTGTTTCGCTGTCGCCTGTCTCGGTTCCCTCACTGCCGGACTCTTGCTCCGCCCCGCCGGTCGGGGCTTCGGTCCGGGCCTCGTCCGCCGGCGTCCCCACGGCGAACTCCTCGTCGGGACTCCCCGATTCCGCCGCGCTGTACTCCTGGCTGCTGTTTTCCATCGCCTGCTGTTCGGATTCCAGGCGCTCCCGGCCCGGCGTCGGGTCGAACTGCACCCAGCCCACGCCCTCGAAGTACACCTCGACCCACGCGTGGGCGTTCATCCCGCGGACGGTGTACTCGTTCTGACCGGTCCGCTCGCCGGTCGAGTAGCCGACGACGTAGCGGGCCGGGATGTCCTGGCTCCGCAGCATCACCACCATCGAGGTGGCGAAGTACTCGCAGTACCCCTCGTCCATCTGGAAGATGAACTCCGAGGCCACGTCGTCCTCGGGCGACTGGCTGACGTTCAGGGAGTAGTTCTTGTTCGCCTCCAACCACTGCTCGATGGTCGCCGCCGTCTCGTAGGGCGAGTCGCTGTCTTCGGTCAGCCGGTCGGTGAACGGCCCCACCTGGGCCGAGGTCGACGCCGGCACGCCGGTGTAACGGGACTCAATTCCGTCGGGGTAGTCCCGGTCGCTCGTCTGTAGCACCTCGGGGTCGTCGGGCGGCGTGACGCTGGTCGCGCTGTAGGTCGTTCCGGCGGGCAGGGGCCGCTCGGACGTGACCGCGCCGTACTCGGTGACCATCACGTCGTCCCGGGACACCGATCTCGGCCGCCAGACGGTCGGCAGCGCCGTGGCGGACTTGGACAGTCGCACCTCGTACTCGACTCTCGTGTCGGCCATTCCCGCAACCGCCATCGGCCCCTCGTAGGCCTGCGGGTCCGCCCGTCCGTCCCACCCCGTGCCGGTGTAGGTTTCGTAGGCCCCGGTCCGCCAGTACGCCGGCTCCGAGCTCGTGACGGTGAAATGCGGCTCCGTGTCCTGTGACCGGTAGGGGCTGTCGCCGCTGTCGAGCGACCCGCCCACGCTGGTCTGGCTCCCCGGGTTCAGCGCGCCCAGTTGCCCTCCGCTGCCGCCGGTCGAGGCCCCCCCTGCCGACCCGAACGGGTTCTCCTGTGGGAGGGGGACCAGAGACTCCATCGGGCTCTGTGTCCCACCGGGAGACAGAATCGGGAGCGTCGCCGCCGCCAGCACCACGGCGACGACACACACGGCAGTGAGCAGGACCCGGAGGTAGTCCCGGCCAGCCGAAACGTCGTCGAACGGCGAGTCGTCGGAGCCCACGTCGGATTACCGTACCGTCCCGGCGCAGTCGGTATAAATCTGCTGTCAGCGTGGGGTAACAGTGACTCCGACGTGCCGGCTGTAAGATATAAACCGTCGGCGCGGCAACCGGAGAGCAATGACCGACGACGAGGAGACGGTCCAGTGCTGGCTGGTCGAACGCTCCAGTTTCGGCGACGAGCGCATGGTGACGCTCATCTACGCGCCCCCGGCGGGCGACCGCCACCTGACGAAACAGCTCTCGCCGAACCTGCTCAGGCGCAAACGGATTACGGCGGCCACCGACGTCGAACCCGAACGGCTCGAACCGGTAAACGACGAGGAGACGCGGGAGCGCTACGCCACGGAGGCCCAGCGGATGGCCGAGCGCCACGACCCGGACGCCGAAGTGTGAACGGCCGCTGTAGCAGTTGAGGCCCTGTACTCCCGTTTCGACTGATATTTCGAACACGAAAGACTATACAGGCGGCCGTCACAAACCGGCCGTATGGCAGCGATAGAACTGGATGGCGTCACCAAGCAGTTCGGCAGCCTCACCGCGCTGCAAGGGGTCGATCTCACCGTCGAGGAGGGCGAAATCTTCGGCTTCCTCGGCCCGAACGGGGCCGGGAAGTCGACGACGATAAACATCCTCCTTGATTTCGTCCGCGCGACCGACGGGTCGGCGACGGTGCTCGGCCACGACATCCACGAAGAACCGAAGCAGATCCGTGCCCGCACTGGCGTCCTCCCCGAAGGCTACGACGTGTACGACCGGCTCACCGGTCGTCAGCACCTCTCCTTTGTCATCGAGTCGAAAGACGCGGACGACGCACCCGAGGAACTGGCCGAGCGGGTCGGCATCGCCGACGCCATCGACCGCAAGGCCGGCGGCTACTCCAAGGGAATGCAACAGCGCCTCGTGCTGGCGATGGCGCTGGTCGGCGAGCCCGACCTCCTCATCCTCGACGAGCCGACGACCGGGCTCGACCCGAACGGGGCGCGGCTGATGCGGGAACTCATCCGCGAGGAGAACGAACGCGGCGCGACCGTCTTCTTCTCCAGTCACATCCTCGGCCAGGTCGAGGCCGTCTGTGACACGGTCGGAATCCTCCAGGACGGCCGCCTCATCGCGAAAGACAGCGTCGACGGGCTGCGCGAGGCCGCCGCCGGGGACACCGTCCTCCGCGTGACGCTTGCAGACGGCGACGGAACCGACGACGCCGTCGCGGCTATCGAAGGGCTCGACGAGGTGTCGACCGTGACCGCGGACGGGACCACGCTCACCGTCGGCTGTGACAGCGACGCGAAGATGGCCGTCCTCAACGCCGTCGAGGAGAGCGGGAGCGAGGTGGCAAACTTCGAGACGGAGGAGGCCTCGCTGGACGAGGTGTTCGCCGCCTACACCGAGAAACAGGACCAAGAGCAACCGGAGGTCGACGCATGAGCGCCGAACAGAACCCCCTCAAGCGCTTCCTCGGCGACATCGACACGAGCATCAAGAACTCCGAGTTCGTCGACTGGTACCCCATCTCGAAAAAGGAGTTCCGCGACACGGTCCGCTCGCCGTGGATCTGGGTCCTCTCGTTCATCTTCATCGTACTCTTCGCGCTCCCGGCGGTGCTGGGCCTGTATTTCAACATCGGCCAGCAGTTTGCCCAGGCCGGAGCGTCGCTGACGACGGACGCGTACGTCCGCTTTGCGCTGCCGATCGCGGCGCCGCTGCTCCCCGCGGTCGCGATCGTCATCGGCTACGCCGCAATCGCCCGCGAGAGCGAGCGCGGCTCCCTGAAGATACTGCTGTCGCTCCCGTACACGCGGGGTGAACTGCTCGCGGGCAAGTTCGTCGGCCGGAGCGCGATCACGCTCATCCCGGTCACCGTCGGGTTCCTGACGACCCTGTTAGTACTCCTCCCGTCGGAAATCGAGATCGCGTGGGAGTCGTTCCTGCTGTTTGCGCTGGCCACGATGGTCTACGGGGTCGTGTTCACGGCCTTTGCAATCGGCCTCTCGGCGGCGATGAAGACCGCGCGCCGGACGATGGCGGCGTCGCTCGGGATCTACGTCTACCTGCAGGTGTTCTGGTCGAACCTGGGCGCGGGCCTCGGGAACCTGCTGTCGGACCACGCGAACATCGACCAGGTGACCCAGCTCCACGTCGAGCTGTTCGTCTCGTTGTTGAGCCCCATTACGGCGTACCGCACGCTCGTCCAGGAGATACTGCAGGGGTCACCGATACGTTCGCGGCTCCTCCTGACGTCGAACCCGCAGGTGACCTGTGAGGAGATGCTGGGTGGGACACTGGAAATAACACAGACCGGTGCCGAGTGTACCAACGCCGCCTTGCCGCCCCAGTACGGAACCGTCGCGGTCATCGCCTACCTCCTGCTGTGGCTGGTCGTCCCGCTGGTCGCCGGCTACTACGTCTTCGAAGCGAAGGACCTGTAGCTACACGCCAGCGTCGTCCAGCAGTTCTTCGAACTCGTCCTCGTCGAGTGTCTCCACGCCGTGTTCCTCAGCGTCGTCGCGTTTCCGCTGTCCCGGGTTCTCGCCGAGGACGAGATAGTCGGTGTTGCCGGAGACGCTACTCGTCGCCGACCCGCCGTTTCGTTCGACCAGTTCCTGGGCGTCGCTGCGGGTGTAGCCCTCGAGCGAGCCGGTGAAGACGAACGTCAGACCGTCCAAGGCGTCGCCGCCCGTCTCCGCGGCGGTTTGCGGGTCGACGTGGTCGAGCAGGCGGTCGATGACGGCGCGGTTACCCTCGCCCTCGAAGAACTCGACGATGGAGCGCGCGACGGTCGGGCCGACGTCGGGCACAGCCTCGAAGGCGTCGGTGTCGCCGTCGTCGGCGGCGTCCAGTATCGCCTCGAAGGTGCCGAACTCTCGGGCGAGGTTCCGCGCCGTGACGGTCCCCACGTCGGGGATGCCCAGCGCGACGAGGAAGTCAGCGAGCGGTGGCTCCCGGGCAGCCTCCATCTCCGTGACGAGGTTCCGGGCGCTTGTCTCGCCCCATCCCTCCAGGTCGGTGAGGGCCGCGACGGTGAGTTCATAGAGGTCCGCAGGGTCCGAGACGAGGCCGGCGTCCAGCAGTTGCTGAACGGCTTTCTCTCCCAGGCCCTCGATGTCCAGCGCGTCGCGGCTGGCGTAGTGCTCGACACTGCGCTCGCGCTGGGCAGGGCAGGTGAGGCCGCCGGTGCAAAAGGCCATCGGCCCGTCGCGCTCGACGGGGCTGTCACAGACCGGACACGTCTCGGGGAACTCGAAGTGGCCGTCGCCGTCGTCGTCGAGCACTTCGACGACGTCCGGGATGACGTCGCCGGCCCGCTTGATGCGGACGCGGTCGCCCACGTCGACGCCGAGGTCGGCGATGAGCGAGGGGTTGTGCAGCGAGGCCCGCGAGACGGTGACCCCGCCGACCTCGACGGGGTCCATGAGCGAGACGGGCGTGAGCCGGCCGGTCCGGCCGACCTGGACGACGATGTCCCGGACGGTGGTCTCCTCCTTGCGGGCCGGGAACTTGTAGGCGAAGGCCCACCGCGGGGCGCGGGACGTCGACCCGAGTTCCTCGCAGGCATCCATGTCGTCGACCTTGAGGACGACGCCGTCGATCTCGTAGTCGAGGTCGTCCCGGGCCGCCAGTTGCTCGTTCCGATAGCCGATGGCGGCGTCGATGTCTTCGACGACGGCGGTCCGGTCACAGACCCGCAGTCCCCACTCGGGGAACTGCTCGTGCATCGCGCTGTGGCTCTGGAAGTCGACGGAAGCGTCGAGGACGCCGAAGAAGAACACCGACAGCGGCCGCTCTGCAGTCACCGAGGGGTCGAGCTGGCGGAGCGTCCCGGCGGCGGCGTTGCGCGGGTTCGCGAAGGGGTCGTCGCCGCGTTCGACGCGCTCGCGGTTGAACGCCGTGAAGGCGTCCCGCGGGATGTACACCTCGCCGCGGACGGCCAGGAAGTCGGGGTACTCGCCGCGGAGCCGCTGGGGGACGCTGGCGATGGTACGGACGTTCTCGGTCACGTCCTCGCCGACCGCCCCGTCGCCGCGGGTCGCCGCCCGCTGGTAGACGCCGTCCTCGTAGACAATCTCGACGGAGAGGCCGTCGAACTTCGGCTCACAGAAGTACTGCACGTCGCCGTCGAGACGGTCTCGGACCCGCTCGTCGAAGGCCCGGACGTCCGCTTCCTCGCCGCCCTGGTCGATAGAGCCCATCCGGGCGACGTGTTCGACCTCGGGGAGCTCGTCCAGGGGTTCGCCGCCGACGCGCTGGGTCGGACTGCCGTCGGTGTCGAGATCGAACGCCGATTCGAGCCGCTGGAGCCGGGCAAACAGCGCGTCGTAGGCCCGGTCGCCGATGACCGGGTCGTTCTCGACGTAGTACCGGTAGTCGTGGTAGCGGATCGCCTCGCGCAGCTGGTCGGCCTGCTCTCGGGCAGTCTCGGCGTCGATGTTCCCGGCGGCCTCGAAGTCAGTCCGCGGGTCGGAGATGTAGGGGTTCCCGGCGACGTCCTCGGCAGTGGTCATGCTGGGCGAGTGTTGCCCCTCGCATACAAAAACGGCTCTGCTCCTCGCCGCAGAACTGAGAGGAGACGTGCAGAAACAGATACCGCCCCGCATCGTTGCCACCCGTTACGGCGGCCGGCAGAGATACAGCGGCTCTAGAACCCGGCGGCTATCGGCCGATTCTGGCGCTGGGCGCCTTGATGACGAGTTCACCGTCGCTTCGGACAGTGACCGAGTGACCGGCGTATTCAAACGAGATACTGACAGGTGTCGAGCGGTCCGAAGAGTCGATGAGCGAATCGAGCGCTTCGGGGTCGACAGTCTCGTACAGCGGTGGGAAGTCGGTCTGCTCCCGGCCGGTCATAGCGGAGATGTACTCCGTCACTGCCGCGCTCGGACATGTCTCGGTCCAGTCGAACTGTTTCCGGGTTACGTTCATCGGTGCCGAAGAGTCGCCGTCCCCACTCCGCCTGTTACTTTTACTCATAGTGGTTCGCCTATCTGCATCAATACAGTAAACGGTAATATAGTCTTCCCAGCATTATCAAACTATGAAAACGCCATGTCCTGGTAGTGAGCCGCTATGAATCGGGCCGTACCCCGACTTTCGTCGGTTCTCGCCCGGGTCAGAGGTCGGCCACGTCTTCGATTGCGTCAGTCAGTTCCGTGATGCTCTCGACGGTGTGTTCCCCCATGTGTCCGATGCGGAAACTCTCCTCGCTGATGTCGCCGTAGCCACTGGAAAACACCATGTCGTACTCCTCGGAGACTGCGTCGACCGTCTCCGCGACGTTGATGCCCTGCGTGTTCTCGATGCAGGTCACCGTCTGGGACTCGTAGCCGTCCTCGGGGTAGAGGTCGAAGTGTTCACGGGCCCACTCGCGCGTGTACTCGGCCATCTCCCGGTGGCGCTGGTCGCGGGCGTCGTGGCCCTCGTCGAGCATGTGTTTCATCTGCTTGCGGTACGCGAGCATGAGCGGAATCGCCGGCGTGGAGTGGGTCTGGCCCTTCCGGTCGTAGTAGTCCAGACAGCGCTGGAAGCCGCCGTACCACGACGCCGACTCTTTCTCCAGTTCCCGCTCGTAGGCCGCGTCGCTGACGGCACAGACCGCGAGTCCGGGCGGCATTGCGAAGGCCTTCTGCGTGGACGTGAAGATGGCGTCGATGCCGTGGGCCTCGATGTCGATCTGGTCGCCGCCGAGACAGGAGATCGCGTCGACGATGAAGTAGGTGTCCGGGTACTCCGCGACCACGTCGCCGATCTCCTCGATGGGGTTGCGGACGCCGGTCGAGGTCTCGTTCATCACGGCTCCGACGGCGTCGTAATCGCCGGCCTCCAGCGCGTCGCGGATATCCTCCGGTTTGACCGCCGTGCCCCAGTCGTACTCGACGCGGTCGACGTCCTTGCCCAGTCGCTCTGCGACGTTGGCCTGGCGCTCGCTGAACGCGCCGGAGGTCGGCACGAGCATGCTGTCCTCGACCAGGTTGAGCGTCGTCGACTCCCAGAACTCCGTGCCCGACGCCGTGAGCACGATGACGTCGTTGTCGGTGCCGAGGAACTCCTTCGTGTCCTCGACGATGGTGGTGTAGAGGTCCGTCATCCGGTCCATCCGATGGCCGAACATCGGCTCGGCCATCGCCTCGATAACGTCCTCGCGCACCTCTGTCGGCCCCGGGAGATACAGCGTCTTGTCCTGGTAGTCGTCTTTGTATTCGCGTTTTTCGGTCACAGAACCACCTGTAGTAGGTGGACTCTCGAATCCGGGGGGCATGGTAGTTTTGATACCGGGCGAAGGGAATCGGCTCGCCCCTCCGGCAGTCGGGTCGCTCGCGCCGGGGGATAGCTCAGACAGCGGTTGTACTCTCCAGGAGATATTTCACGGTTGAACGGTCATGTCGGTCTATGGGCCGCCACACCCCGCTCACGGACGCCCAGCGAGCGGCCGTGGCCGACAGGGCGGTCGAACAGGTCGCTGCCACGCTCGGCGAGATGGACGAGGGGTCGACCCGGCCGAGGCAACGCAAACCGCTCAGCGGCGGCGATATCGACGGATGCCGAACATGACCAGCCCGGCATATATCGCCGGCCCGAACAGGACGGTCGGGCTGGCACTCACTAGTCCCGACACGAGGTAACCCCAGAGTACGTCGACGAAGACCACGAAAAACGGGGCGAGTGCGAGCGACTTCCCCCCGGTTCCGACCGCGTCGTCGACCGTCGGCTGCGTGGCGGCGACCGCCCCCACACCGGCAACGGCGAGGAGGTACCACAGTGTGTTCCCCGGTGGCGTGGCGTAGGGCAGCGTGAACAGGGCGATAGCGGCGAGGCCGATACCGACCAGCGTCGGTCCCCGGCCGCTTCCGGTGAGCGCCCCTCGTACTCCGTCGAGGTCGCCGGCGTTGAGCGCCGTTTCGAGGTCCGACGCGGTCTGACTGCCGCCGGCATCGAGGACCGTCGTTCCGGTCCCGGCGTCGACCGGGCTATCGAAGTCCCGACCGCAGTGCATACACCACGTCGCGGTCGCACTGACTTTCTCCGAGCAGTGAGGGCAGCGGGGGTCGGCGGTCATACTGTCATGTTCGAGGGCGCACAGTTAGCGGTTACGGGGGGAGAATATACAGGCGTCCACGGTAAATGGGGTGTATGGATTGGGTCGCACAGGCCGAGAGCCTCCTGTACGACGGCGAGGTAATCGAAGCGGACGTTCGCCTGGACCGCGGCGGCGTCGTCGTGACGAGCCACCGCGTCCTCGTGTTCACGCCCGACCGCGAGGGGTCGAACTACCGGCAGGTCGACCGCCCCAACGTCGAGGGCGTCGATGTCACCACGAGCGGCGACTGGACGTTCCTCGAGCTCGGCGTGAAGGCGCTGGTCGTCGGCGTCGTGCTGGTAGCCGCCGGGATGACCGTGAGCCTCGACGGCCTCGTGGGCACCGTCTCGCTCGACAGCGGCGGCGCCGCCAGCGCCGTCGGTATCAGCGGAATGGTGGGGCTGCTCCAGACGATGCTGACACTGCTGGCGCAACTGGACGACCTGATGCGCCTGTTCGGCGGCCTCGCGCTGGCCGTTGCCGCCGTCGTCCTCGGGGTCTATCTCTGGAGCCGCGACCGACTGCTCGTCGTACGCGTCGCCGGCGACGACGACATCGAACTGACCGCCCCGGAGGACGAAAGCGTCGTCGAGCGGATCGAGGCCGCCATCGTTCCGGAGGCGGCCCCTGCCGACGCCGGACACACGGGCAAGCAGCCGCCCGAAGACCCGCTCCCGTGACGTTCAACTCCGCCGAGCGCCAATCCCGACCTAATGGACGCTGACGGAGTTCGAGAGCGCGCGGGGTCGTTGCCGCGGGAGCCCGGCGTGTACCTGTTCGAGCAGGGCCGGGACGGGAAGCGCCGGGTCCTCTACGTCGGGAAGGCCGTCGACCTGCGTGACCGCGTGCGCTCGTATGCCGACCCGCGCAGCGAGCGCATCGCCAAGATGGTCGGGCGGGCCGAGACCATCGACTTCGCCGTCACGGACACCGAGACGCAGGCGCTGTTGCTCGAAGCGAACCTCATCAAGCGCCACCGGCCGCCGTACAACGTCCGGCTGAAAGACGACAAGTCCTACCCGCTGGTCCAGCTGACCGACCATTCCGTCCCCCGAATCGAGGTGACCCGTGACCCCGAGGACGGCGCGACGGTTTACGGGCCGTTCACCGACAAGGGGCGGGTGGAGACGGTAGTAAAGGCCCTGCGGGAGACGTACGGGCTGCGGGGGTGTTCCGACCACAAGTACAGCAACCGGGACCGGCCCTGTCTCGATTACGAGATGGGCATCTGTACCGCGCCCTGTACCGGCGAAATCAGCGAAACCGACTACGCCGGAGATGTCGAGGCGGTCACGCGGTACTTCGAGGGCGAGACCGGCGTCCTCGCGGACCCGCTGCGCCGCGAGATGGAGGCCGCCGCGGGGGCCCAGGAGTTCGAGCGCGCCGCGAACCTCCGGGACAAGCTCGGGGCCGTCGAGGCGCTCCACGGCGAAGGCGACACCGCCGTCAGTGACTCCGCGGGCTACCAGACGACGGACGTGTTAGGGGCTGCCGTCGAGGGCGAGCGCGCTATCGTCGCCCGACTGCACGCGGAGGGCGGCAAACTCGTCGAACGGGACCGGCACACGCTGGAGGCCCCGGACGGCGAAGGCACCGCCGGCGTGTACCGGGCGTTCATTCCACAGTACTACGCCGAGCGTGAACTGCCGGACCGGATTCTCTGTGCGGAAGACCCCGCCGACCCGGACATCGAGGCGTGGCTCGAGAGCGAGGGCGTCACGCTCGGCGTGCCCGGCGCGGGCCGGGAGGCGACGCTGGTCGACCTCGCACTGAAAAACGCCCGCCAGCGCGGCGGGACCGACGACGAGACCGGCCGCCTGGCCGACGCGCTGGGCATCGACCGCCCGAACCGCATCGAGGGGTTCGACGTGAGCCACGCACAGGGCCGGTCGGCCGTCGGCTCGAACGTCACCTTCGTCGACGGGACGCCCGAGAAAAGCGACTACCGGCGGAAGAAGCTCACCGAGCAAAACGACGACTACGCGAACATGCGCGAACTCGTCCGCTGGCGGGCCGCTCGCGCCGTCGAGGGCCGGGACGACCGACCGGACCCGGACCTGCTGCTCATCGACGGCGGCGACGGCCAGCTCGGAGCGGCCCGGGACGCACTCGCCGAGACCGGCTGGGACGTGCCGGCTATCGCGCTGGCGAAAGACGAGGAGCTGGTCGTGACGCCGGACCGCGTGTACGACTGGGAGGACGACGCTCCACAACTGCACCTGCTCCAGCGGATTCGCGACGAAGCGCACCGCTTTGCCGTGCAGTACCACCAGACACTGCGGGACGAGGTGTCGACGACGCTTGACGACGTGCCCGGCATCGGCCCCGAGACGCGGAAGCGACTGCTCCGGCGCTTCGGCAGCGTCGACAACGTCAGGACAGCCTCCGACGAAGAGCTGACGGCTGTCGACGGCATCGGTGAAGGGACCGCAGAGACAATCCGGACCCGACTGCAGTGATTTCGTATAGCGGATAGCGATTTATTCCGGTTGAGGCGGGGACTCATCCGTAATCCGGTAAAGCAGCGTGAAAAGGGCGCTAAGGGCGTCTATCCTACGTCTGGGGCTCGACGACTGAGTTCCGGAGCGTGCCGACTCCCTCGTAGGTTATCTCGACGCCGTCGCCTGGCTCGACGGTCCCCGGGTTGGCCGGGCTGCCGAAGGCGACGACGTCGCCGGGTCGGAACGTGAACCGTTCCGAGAGGTACGCAATCACCTCGCGAGGACCGAACAGCATCTCGCTGGTGTTGGCTGACTGGCGGCGCTCGCCGTTGATGTCCGTGTACATGTCGATGGCGCTGGGTTCGACGTCGGTCTCGATCCACGGCCCCAGGGGTGCGGACCCGTCGAAGGCCTTTCGCGCTGTTCGGCCCTGCTGGTCAAGCGCGTCGACGTCGTTGAGAATCGTGTATCCCCGGACGGCGTCGGAGACGTCAGCCGGGTCGAGGTCGTGACACCGGTCGTCGATGACTGCGGCCAGCTCGCCGGCGTAGGTGAGTTCGTCGGTGAACGGCGGGTAGGGGATGTCCCGCTCGTGGGCGAGCAGCGCCGTCGGGGGCTTGATGAAGAAGTCCGGCTCCTCGGGCCGGTCGTAGTCCATCTGGTCGTTGGTCGCGGCGTAGTTCCGGCCGACACAGTACAGCGCGGTCGGTTCACACGGCGGGAGCAGTCGTCCGTCGCGGCCGACCGTGTACTGGCCGTCGTCTGCGTGAACGACGCCATCGACGTATTCACCCGTGACCGGTCCCTCATCCGTCAGCAGTCGTGTGATTCGCATACCCAGTGGTCCGGGAGCCGATTAAAAAGGCGTGTCGCACCACTCCAACCACCGCTCTGTCACCGCGTTCGAGCGGGGTTCGAGCCGTTTCAGGGCCGCTCCGTGGAATACTGTGGACCCGGAAGCGGGAGCGAATAAATCTCTTGGTGCTATATCAAATCAGCTATGCGACCTCGACTGCTACCTGCCAGCCTCGACCCCCTCTTGTCTACCGAAGTGATTTTTCCCGGCAGCACGTATCCCAGATATGGGTGTGACCCGACGGCTCCTCATGGCCGTCGTCGGACTGCTGTCGCTGCTGGTCTACCTGGTGGCGGCGTACGTCGGGTATACGCTGCTTCTGCCGGTGTGGGACAGCCGCCCGTCGCCGACGGTGGCCGCCCTGGTCGTCGTCGGGACGGCCATCGGCCTCGGCGTCGTGAACTACTGGGCTGTGACGGCGCGACTCAAGCGGTCTCTCGATGCAGCCGAACTCCCGCGGGGGCGTGCACCCGGAGTTTACCGCCGCCTCGACGCGCTCGTCGAGCGGATGGACGTCGAGACGCCGACGCTGCTGCTGGCGGAGCTACCAGTCCCCAACGCGTTCGCCATCGGCGGCGGGGCCGGCGCTATCGTCGTCGACCGGCGGCTGTTCCGACTGTTATCCGCGGCGGAGTTCGAGGCGCTGCTGGCACACGAACTCGCGCACCTGGAGACCCGCGATGCGCTCGTTCAGACCGTCGCGTACAGTCTCGTCCAGACGGTTGTCGGGCTCGTCGGGCTCGTATTGTTTCCCGTCGTAGTGCTTACCGGTGGCATCGCCCGCTCACTCGCGTTACTGCGCGGGGACCCGTCCTCGTGGTCGCGCTCCTGGTTCGGCCGGGCGCAGAGATACGCGCTACAGGTGGTTGCCGGTCTCGGATTTGCCGTGACGCTGCTGCTACTCGGCTACTCCAGGCGTCGCGAGTTAGCAGCCGACGGCCGCGCGGTCGAGGTAACGGGGAATCCCGGCGCGCTTGCCCGGGCCCTCAGGACGATCGAGCGGGCCTCGACGCCGGAGGTTGGCCCCCTGCGACAGTTGTACGTACACAGCGAGGCGGACAGCGAGCTGTCGCGCCTCCTGTCGACTCATCCCCCCATGGACGAGCGCATACAGCGGTTACAGGAGCGAGCACAGCAGAACAATGGCGCGAAGGTGGGCCAGGTGCCGGGGAATTGCCGGTGACAGCTGCTTCGTCGGCGGTCGATAGTACCTAGATAGCGTTCAAAGCCACCATTCAAGATGTATAAGAGTACAATCTAGCTCTATATATCGGAGGAAATTATCGAACAAACGGTCGCGTTCATCCAGGATGCGTCTCCCGAGCTAGTTTCGGAGCACGCGTACGGTCGAGGACTCCCTGTTTGGCACGCAGAATAGTTATACGAACAGTTGTACAACGGTTCGGATATGACACACCCGACGGAGCGGTTCGAACGCCTCATGGCGGACGAACTCGAGGACTGCTGTGTGGCCGACGTCGAAGCACGGCTCGAGACGCTAGAAGAGTACGACGCGGCATCTCCCGCCCCGTCAGAGATAGACCTCGACGCGTTACAGACGCTCGGAGACGGAACCAGGTACACCGTCGTGCAGTTGCTGGTCACAGCTGACGAGCCGCTCTGTGTCTGTGAGGTTTCCCAGCTCGTCGCAGTAAGCGACAGCGCGATCAGCCACGCACTGTCGGATCTCCGCGACGCTGGCCTCGTCACCCGCGAGAAAGACGGACAGTGGCGGTTCTATGAGCCGACGGACCGGGCTGTGGCACTCACTGCGGCGCTTGACCAGACACAGGAATGAGTGGCCGGGAAGTGTGGTCATCAGGAGCGAAAGGTGTCGTGCGAGCAGTCTCTATATGCACATTGAGAGCGACATAGCGGTCCTAGAAACCGCTATGTTCAGACGGTCCCTATATCCGTGTATGCAAGCCAGCATCCCGCGGCGAGCGACTGAGACGACAGCCGGCCACACGTATGCGTGTCCGCTGTGTAGCTGCAGTGCGGACAGTGAAAACGATATTTACTGCCATCTGATGGTCTCACACCGAAAGAGAGCACTCGCTGGCGCCCTCCTCGAGAGAGTGGACTGTGACCAGTAGCCCGCTGTTCGGTTCTGGTGAGGAGCGCGGCATCGGCTGCTGGTAGCTAAACCGTCGTTTCGATAGCCGACACAGGATCTGACGCCGTATCAGCCCGGTCGAAGATAGATTTCGGGAGTCGATCAGTGAAACGACGTATCTGACCCGACAGATTCGTCTGTTTCGAAAGCATCGAGCCGTAGTTCGTTGCACCAGTTGGGGTCAGCATTTTTATTATGATAAATCGCATTTCGCCATATCAAATTTCGGTGAAGCCACCAGCCGACGGCAACCGGTTCAGCGGTAGCGGCTGCCAGCAGCGGAGTACTGATACCAGACGGCCACGTGTCTGAGTGTAGCAAAATCTGGCACGGCGGAACGGTTTCTGTCGACCTCAGAAATTGGCGCCGGGTCTCAGAACCCTGATTCTGGCCCTGTAGCAGCCATCGCCGGACGAAACAGCACAGCGAGATGGGAAACGCGTAAGTATCGGGGAGGCGATGAATCAGACTATGACGCAGACCTACGAGAACTATATCGGTGGCGAGTGGACCGGGAGCGGGGAGACACAGGACGTCACGAACCCCGCGGACGAGACTGACGTCGTCAGCACGGTTCCGGTGTCCTCGACGGCGGAAACCGACGACGCGGTCGCGGCCGCGGCGGAAGCGACGGGCGAGTGGGCCGGGATGCCCGGGCCGGAGCGCGGCGCGGTCCTGCGCGAGACGGGTGAAATACTGAAGTCCCGGAAAGGCGAACTGGCGGAGACGCTGACCCGCGAGGAGGGGAAGCCACTCGGCGAGGCCGAGGGCGAGGTACAGCGGGCGATAGATATCTTCTACTACTACGCGGAGAAGGCCCGCGACTTCGGCGGCACCGTCAAACAGCCCAGCGGCGGCCGGGCTGGCCTGCAGACGAGAAAAGAGCCGATGGGCGTCGCGGCGCTTATCACGCCGTGGAACTACCCCATCGCGATTCCGGCCTGGAAGATCGCCCCGGCGCTCGCGGTCGGCAACACGGTCGTCATCAAGCCCGCGATGCAGGCCCCGACCGTCGGCGCGATGATCGTCGAGGCGCTGGACGAGGCTGGGATTCCGGACGGCGCTATCAACCTGGTCTGTGGCCCCGGAAGCGAGGTCGGCGAACGGCTGACCACCCACGACGACGTCGACGTGGTGTCGTTCACCGGCAGCGCCTCGGTCGGCGAGCACGTCTACGACCAGGCGACGAGCACCGGCAAGCGCGCACAGGCGGAGATGGGCGGGAAGAACCCGACCGTCGTCATGCCAAGCGCCGACGTAGACAGGGCGGCTGATATCGTCGGTGGCGGAGCCTTCGGCGGCACGGGCCAGGCCTGCACCGCGACATCCAGAGCGGTCGTCCACGAGGACGTGTACGACGAGTTCCTCGATGCCATCGTCGACTACGCTGAGTCCCTCAAGATCGGAAACGGCCTCGACCGGGCCGACATGGGGCCCCACGTCAGCGAGGACGAACTCGCCGGGAGCCTGGAGTACATCGACGTCGCACAGTCGGAGGGAGCGACCCTCGAAACGGGCGGCGAAGAGCTCACTGGCAGCAAGTACGACGGCGGGAACTTCATCTCCCCGGCCGTCTTCTCCGGTGTCGAGTCCGACATGCGCATCGCACAGGAGGAGGTGTTCGGGCCGGTACTCGCCGTCATGCCCGTCTCCGACTTCGACGAGGGCGTCGAGGTCGCCAACGACATCGACTACGGGCTCTCGGCCAGCATCGTGACGGATAGCGTCGAGGAGGAGAACGCGTTCATCGAGCGCTCCGAGTCCGGCGTGGTCAAGGTCAACGAGAAGACGACCGGCCTGGAACTGCACGTTCCCTTCGGCGGCCTCAAGCGCTCCTCGACGAACACCTACCGCGAGCAGGGCGATGCCGGACTGGAGTTCTTCAGTTACATCAAGACGGTGTACCGCAACAGCTAATCGAGGCTGCCACCGCCCGCGAACTGGGTCGTCACATCCCAACCGTGTCGGACGAGCGGAACGCAGTCTCGCCGCGGTCCGCGAGCGGACGAGGCGTGGGAGGCTATCCGAGGTTGTTCACTTTGATGGAACGCATACCGTAACGGTTGTACTGTCGTTATTCTCGATACGCAGGACAGAGTAGACGGGCGGAAATCGCCGACAGACACCCAGTGACACAGCGTTTTGGACTCAGGTCCTCGACCTGTCCTCACAGAACACCGACTGCGTAGAGAGTCGAACAATCCCACGATGTCAAACAGCCATGCCGACTGACGGGACTGAGTTGGTCGATACATGAACTGTCATCCGTTACTTTCAAACAGCACAAACGGACACGGGCATGCCAACACAAAACATAACAGCTAGCCAGCCGACACCGTCGACATGAACGTTGACGCGCTCACGGCCGGGTTCGATCGCCGAGACTGGCAGGAACGGACAGAGACCGACAGTCCAGTCCGGTTCGCGATGATCGGCCTGGGCTGGTGGACCACCGAGCAGGCGATGCCCGCCGTCGACGCGGGGGACCTCTGTGAGACGACTGTGCTGGTCAGCGGCGACCGCGAGAAGGCGGCCGACGTTGCGACCGATTCGGAGACAGTCGAGCGCGCAATCACCTACGAGGAGTTCCACGACGGGGCCGCAAGCGAGGCGTACGACGCCGTCTACATCGTCACCCCCAACGCCCGCCACCTCCCGTTCGTCGAGACGGCAGCGGAGCTGGACAAGGCGATACTCTGTGAGAAGCCGATGGAGGCCACCGTCGAGCGCGCCGAGCGGATGGTCGAGGTGTGTGCCGACCACGACACGACGCTGATGATCGCCTACCGGATGCACACCGAGCCGGCCGTCCGGCGTGCGAAGGACCTCATCGACGAGGGGTACATCGGCGAGCCGCTGTTCGTCCACGGCAACATGACCGAGCCCATCCTCGAACTGGTTCCCGACCCGGACCAGTGGCGCCTGGACTGGGAGCTCGCCGGCGGCTGTGCCGTCATGGATATCGGCCTGTATCCGCTGAACACGAGTCGGTTCCTGCTCGATGCCGACCCGGTTGCCGTCCGGGGCACGGTCGCCTCCGTGCAGGAGGAGTTCGCGGACGTCCCCGACGAACACGGCGCGTTCCAGCTTGACTTCCCCGGCCACGTGTACGCCGTGTGTACCGCCAGCCAGAACGCCCACCTCGACAGCCACATCTCCGTGCTCGGGACCGGAGGGAAGGTCCGCGTCGAGCCGGCCTTCTACCCCTGGGACGACCGCGCACTCCAGCTTTCCCGCGAGGGCACGACCGTCGATATCGACTTCGAACAGGTCGACCAGATGGAAGAGGAGTTCGAGTACTTCGCCCACTGCCTGCTGACCGACAGCGGCCCCTACGCCGACGGCGAGCACGGCCTCGTCGACATCGAGACCGTCACGGCCGTCTACGAGGCCGCCGAGACGGAGTCGACGGTCACGCTCGATTGAGTGTCGCCACGTGATTTTTTGTCCGGGTCGGGCATAGCTGGGCGTATGGTTCAGTCAACGTGGGGCGACTGGTTCGTCCGCGAAGAAGTCGAGGCGACGGACCCCGGCGACGGCGTCGTGGTCTGGTATCTCGGCTGTAACGGCTTCGTCCTTCGCTCTCAGACGACGACGCTGTACATCGACCCCTACTTCGGGACGGGCGACCCGCCGACCCTCATCCGCATGATTCCGGTGCCGATGGACCCCGGCAACGTGACCCAGTGTGACGCCACACTCGTCACACACGAACACATCGACCACATGCACCCGCCGTCGTACGGCCCACTGGTCGAGGACCTCGGAGCGGCCCTGTACGCCCCGTCGGCGTCGTACGAGTCTCCGGACTACGACGGCGACCTGCGGGTGCCAGCCGACCGGCGAAACGAAATCGCCGTCGGCGACGAGTTCGCCGTCGGGGATTTCACCGTCCACGTCACCGGCGCGAACGACCCCGACGCCATCGAACCGGTGAGCTACGTCGTCGAGCACGACGCCGGGACGTTCTTCCACGCCGGCGACAGCCGGCCTGCCGAGGCGTTCATCGGCGTCGGCGACCGGTTCGACATCGACGCGGGCGCGCTGGCGTTTGGCACCGTCGGCTCGATCTACGAGCCCGAACCCGACCGCGGCGTCCGAACGAAGTGGTACATGGACGAAAACGAGATCATCGAAGCCGCGAACCAGCTCCGGCTTCCCCGCCTGCTCCCCTCGCATCACGACATGTGGCAGGGCGAAGCCGGCGACCCGAAAGTGCTCCACGAGCACGCGGTGTCCTTCGAGTACCCCCGTATCGTCGAACCGCTCTACATCGGCTGTTCGCTGCGGCTGGGCGAGCCCGGTATCCGGCGTATCGGTGCGCTGGGTGAGGGCTGACGTAGCCGGCGGTTCCGTCCTGGTCCGGGCGCTGGTCCACCCGGACGCCCAGAACACCCGGCCGTCGGTCCACCGCGTCGGAGCGGCCGACGGGTCATTCAGCCGCATCGGCCCGGACGCCGGACTCCGCCGCATCTGCCCGGACGCTGGACTCCGCCGCGTTGGCCCGACCGACGAGTCACTCCGCCGCGTAGGCCCGGACGCCGGTTTCGAGGATTTCGCGGTATCGAGCCACGTCGATGTCGACGGCGACGCGGCCGTTCGGGTCGTTGTCGGTCGTGCCGTGTTCGTCACAGATGACCGCGCCGTGGCAGGGGCCGCCGGTCGTGTCCACGTCGAGGTAGTACTCCTCGAAGGTGAGTACCGACTCGTCGATGATGTCTGCGACGACAGCGGCGTCGTGGATGGCCGGCGCGTCGGCCAGCGGGTAGGTCCCGGAATCGGGCCGGTAGTCGAGCCACTCGGCGATGGTCCCGCGGACGCCGTCAGCCTCGCGGAACGACTCGATGAACTCCGGGGCCACCGTCGCGCGGTTGGTCACGTCCAGACCGACCATCCGCGGGGCGGCGTCCTGGATGACGCGGCTGGCCGCCGCGGGGTCGTTGTGGAAGTTGGCCTCGGCCATCGGCGTCACGTTCCCGGTCGTCATCGCCGCTCCGCCCATGAGATAGATGTCCGCGACGAGGTCGGGCAGGCGGGGCTCCCTGGCCAGCGCGATTGCCAGGTTCGGGAGCGGGCCGACGGCCGCAATCGTCAGTTCGTCGCCGTACTCGTGGGCGGCTTCGACGATCGCGTCGGCCCCGTGGATATCGCGGGTGTCGCCGTCGACGTCGGGTATGTCGCCGTGGAGCCCGTTCTCACCGTGGATCCACTCGGCGGTCTCGAGGTCGTCCACGAGCGGGCGACCACAGCCCCGGGCCACCGGGACGTCGTAGCCACCGAGCGCCAGTATCGCGTGGGCGTTGTGCGTCGTGTTCTCGATAGTCGTGTTCCCGCAGACGGTCGAGAGGCCGACGACGTCGATCCCGTCGTGGCCCAGCGCCATCGCCAGCATGACCGCGTCGTCGCAGCCGGGGTCCGTATCGAAGAACACTTTGCGTGACATACCTCCGAAGTTCCCCCCAGCAGGTATTAAAAGCTGGTACGGACTGTCTGTGACACGAGAAGCCTGTGTGGACAGACCGGTCGCGTTCTGTGGGCCATGTGTCGGGCCGTCGCCGCCACCACAGAGAGTGTGTCGAAATCTGTGACTGCCAAACCGGGTGTGTTCGCCACAACCGTCTTGTACTGGCCAAGCGATGCGGTACCAAGGAACGGTCAGGGGTACGCCTACCCTCGGATGAGAAGTCTGGACTGCGGTACTCGGGGACGATGTGGAGCCGGTACTTCGTTACAGAATTCAGTCATTATCGAGAAATAGTTCGGCCAGCGTAAATTTTAATTATGTAGTCTCGATACTGTACAGGAGATGATAGACAGAAATCACGTACGCTCAGTAGCACTCAGCATACTGCTCGTTTTCTCGGTTATCAGCGCGGGCCTCCTCGGAAACGCCGCTGCTGTCCCGAACGGGCAAAGCGAGTTAGCAACGGGAAACGGCCAGACGGCGACACAGGCGGCACCGGCCGATGCGGTGACCTGTCAGCTAGACGGTAGCTGTCCGGTAGCTGATAGCTCGGTCGACCTCAACAACAGCGGTGCCGGCGTCGACGTGCTTATCGACGGGAGTCATCAGGGCTCTACGTTCACGGAGTTCGCGAACCGACTCAGCGAGCGCGGGTACGACGTCGACACGAAGCGGTCGACGACCGGCGGGCTGGACTCGTGGAACGACTCCTCCGCAAGCGGACTGTCGGACTACGACGTGGTCATCATCCCCGTCCCACAGACGGCCTACAGCGAGGCCGAACAGGCCGCAATCGACGAGTACGTCAGAAACGGCGGGAGCCTGTTCGTCGTCGGGGACTGGACCTCGCCGCTGCAGGGCCACGCCGGCAAGCTCAACGACATCACCGACCCGTACGGCCTGCATTTCAACGGCGAGAGCGATACGTGGCTCCGGAACATCCAGGACCCGACCAACAAGACAGTCGAGGAGTACGAGTGGCGCGTGGTTCTCCACAACACGGGCCGCCATCCGATAATGAACAACGTCGACACCGTTGAGTACGACGGGGTCAGCCTCAACGTGACCGACACGGACAACGGAACGCAGGCCCCGCTCCTGTACGGCGACGAGGACACCTACGAGTACACCTACTCCACCACCGAAGAGGAGTTCCCGCGCGGCGAGCGCATCGTCGGCGCGGCCGCGGCGTGGGACATCGGCCAGAACGGGCGTGTCGTCGCCTTCGGCAGCCAGAAGTCGCTCACGACGTATCTCACCGACGAGTGGCAGGCCGACCACCAGCAGACGGACACCCGGCCCTTCCTGTTCCGGACGGTGAAGTGGCTCGCGGCGTCGGGTCACGTCGAACGGCCCGACAGGCCGGTCGCCGTCACGGGCGAGCGGATCAAGGGCGGCGAGACGCCGGCGGACGAGACCATCGTCCTGAAAAACAGTGAGATAGCGGTCGCCATCGGGACCGAGAGCAACGGCCCCTTCGGCACGCTGCCGGGCGGCATCTACGACGCCAACGCCTACGGACTGACGACCGACCAGATAGGCGTCGCCGAGTTCGCGTTCGACAACTTCGGCACGTGGCCCGTCTACGAGTCCTTCGAGCGCCAGAACGCCACCGGACCGAACGGCGCGGCGGTCGTCACCGCGACCGGCCACGTCAGCACGAGTCCGAACGTCTCGGTCACGACGACGTACACGCTGCCGGCCAACTCCAGTCACGTCTGGATAAACACGACGATGGAGAACGGCGGCGACCAGCGCCTCCCGGTCAACGACTCCGAGCGCCTCCAGAGCGGGGCGGCACTGAGTTCCGAGGGCCAGTCTACCTGGCTCCCCGGTTCGGGGGCCATCGAGGAGACGCGCGCGCCGCCGGTGAGCGCCGACTCGCTCACCCAGCCGTGGGCCGCGCTCACCGGCGACCGCGTCAGCTACGGCGTCTGGGGCGGGAACGGCTCGTTCACCTCGTACACGGCCTCCTCGACGTGGGTCGACCCGTGGCTCGAACACCGCCTCGACCCCGGCGAGACGCAATCCGCGGAGTTCGCCTTCTTCGTCGGCGCGGATGGCTCCAGCAGCGCGACCAGCGAGTACTACAACCGGCAGCGAGGAACCGGGTCGGGGAGCGTGACCGGCACAGTCGAGAGCGCGGACAACGAGTCCGTCTCGCGGGCGACGGTCACCGCCTCGACGGACGGCGGCGAGTTCACCTACACCGTCGGGACCGACGCGGGCTCGTACGACCTCGACCTGCCCGCCGGCGAGTACACGCTCCGGGCGGAGGCACAGGGCTTTGCGCCCTCCGAGTCCAAGAGTGTGACCGTCACCGAAGGCGAGACGACCACCGCCTCCTTCGACACGCTCGAAGGTCCAGCGCCGGTCAACGTCACCACATCGCTGAACGACAGCGGACAGGTCAGTCCGGCCGACGCCCGTATCACGGTCCTCGACGAGGGGACGGCCGTCAGGACCGTCTACACGCAGACGACGCCGGCCGGCACGGCCTCCTTCGAACTGCCGCCGGGCGACTACACGCTCGTCCTGAACCACGGGACGGAGTACACCACCGAACCGGTCCGGAAGAACATCTCCGTGACGCCCGGCGACGCGGTCACGGTCGACGCCACGTTCACGGAGGAACTCGACCCCAGCGAGAACGACTGGGTCGGCGTCGACCCACACGCCCACAGCAGCGTCAGCTTCGACGGCAAGACGCCCATCGACAACTTCGTCGCCATCCAGAAATCGGCGGGCGTCGACGCGGTGTTCATCTCCGACCACAACGCCATCGGCGGCTGGGGCTCGATGCAGTCCCAGGCCGAAGAACGCGACGTGCTGTTCATCCGGAGCGAGGAGATTACCACCGGCGACCTCGGGCACTTCAACCCCTACCCGATGCACGGCGAGGAGATGATCGACTCAGACGGGACGCTCGTGGAGTTCATCGAGGAGTCCCGCGCCCGCCACAACGCGACCGTCTTCCAGATCAACCATCCCGGTGACCGCTTCGTCGACCTCTCGGAAGCGCCCGGACAGGAAGCGGAGTACCTCCCGATGGTCGACGCCATCGAGGCGTACAACGGCGAGTACGGCGCCGGTGACGCAAGCAGCGTCCAGGGGCTGTTCAACCTCTGGAACCAGGGCTACGACATCGCCGCGACCGGCGTCAGCGACGACCACTGCTCGCAGTGCTTCCCGGTCAAGTACGGCAGCGCCCGCACGCGGGCCTACGTCGAGGGCCCCGTCACCGCCGACAAGTGGGCCCAGTCCGTGAAAGACGGCCACACCTACGCGACCTACGGCCCGGCCGTGCAGTTCACCGTCGCGGACCGGATGCCCGGCGAGACCGTGAACGCGACCGCCGGGTCCTCGGTGGAAGCGTCCGCGACGGTTAGGAACCTCGACGAGCTCGCCTACGCCCACGTCATCCGGAACGGGACGACCGTCGCGAACGTCACCCTCGACGGCACGAACGACACCGTGAGCACCGACGTTGCCGTGGACGGGGACGCCTGGGTCGCGTTCCGCGTCGTCGACGAGGACGGCGACCGGGCGCTGACCAGTCCGGTCTGGATTTCGGCCGCTCAGCAAGCCGAGTCCGGGACCGACGGCAACGGTGAATCCGGCGGCGCCACGGGGACCGCGACGCCAGTGGACACCACCACCGAAACCCCGACGACGACGGCAGCCGACACTGCGACCGCGGAACCGGAGACGACCGCCACGTCCGGGCCCGGGTTCACCGCCGTCGCCACGCTGCTCGCGCTCGTCGCCGCGGCGTTGCTCGCGACGCGACGGGGGACGTAAGCAATGCCTGACGCCAGCCAGCGACGGACGCGACGCGGGTTCCTCGGAGCCCTCGGGCTGGCTGTGGTCGCCAGCGCCGGCTGTAGCGGTCTCGGCGGAACCCAGAACGGCCACCCGGGCGGGGTCGGTGCCAGCGGGCCGACGGCCACGCCCGACGCGGGTGAGGCGCCCACACAGACAGACGACGGGGGACATCACGACGAGAGCGGACACACCCACACCGACGGCGGCGGGGAACACACCCACGGCAGCGAACACGCGAATAGCGACCCCGAAGTCGCTGGCGAGACCGAGCTTGCAGCGTTCGAGTCCCACCTGCGGGAGTGGTTCGTCGACGTCGACTCGCTTGCCGTCGAAGACAGCCGCGTCAGGCTGACCTACGTCACCAAGAGCACGCGCAGCCACGAACTCGCCGCCGGCATCGAAACGGTCGTCGTCTCGTTCATCCAGGCCTACACGGACGACTGGGGGGTCGAGGGCCTCGACGCGGAGGTGATCGAACCGTCCGGCGACGTGATGGGCTACTGGCGGACCGAGTCACGCTGGGTCGAACCGGTCGTCGAGGGCCACGAGACGCGGACCGCGCTCCTCGAACGGACGCTCGATACGTACCACGGGCGACTCACTCGCGACCACGACCACGGCGGCGCCGACCACAGCGGGAACGAGAGCAGCCACCGGCACGACAACGGGACCGAACACGCGGACCACTGAGTCACTACCGTCACCGTCGTTTACGTAGCGGTGGTACGGTCGGTTCGGAGAAAGGGACGTAGAGCTACTTAGACCTTCAGCAACGACAGCAGACTGACGCCGACGTCGAAGTACTCGATGAGGCGATAGCCGACGAGGATACCGAGGATGCCCATGACGCCGGCGAGGTTCGGCGGGGCCGGAATGGGGACGTCCAGCAGTCCGAACACGACGCCGGTGGCGACGCCGGTCATCGTCGCGATGATGACGAGCGAGAGATTCATCGGTCGGTCACCGCTGTCCCACAGCGAGGACCCGTCCAGTCGCGTCCCGGAACGCCCCGAGAGCGGTCGGCGGGTGTGTTTGTAGAGTGTGTCATTGGTGACATAGTGGACGGGTTCGAGCGGTAAGTATGCTCCTCCTCGGGACAGCAGTGGTGTGATCTAGCACACAACAGCCATGGATGGTTCCGTTGGGCGAGAGCTACGGCTGTATCTCCGAAAGTCGCGGTTCTTAAGCATACGTTATCGATATGTGGCTCTGTTTGTTACGCATGTATACCCATATGAGACAGGATTGCAGAGAGTATGTCGTGAAAGGCAGATATATGGAAAAGAGTACAGACAGATAGGGTCGAGAGCGGCCCATTGTGAGATGAGTTCGACCAAATCGGAGCGGACACCGTAGGGGTTGCCGACAGTCTCCGGTAGGCTGGAGTTTATAAGCAAGCCACGGGAAGTGGTGACGATGCAAGCCGTTCAGTTCGACAGTCACGGCGACCGTGATGTACTCGAGTATGGCGAATTTCCCGACCCCGAACCGGACCGCGACGAAGTCGTCATCGACGTGAAGGCGGCCGCGCTGAACCACCTCGATATCTGGAGCCGGCGCGGCCTCCCCGGAATCGACCTCGATATGCCACACATCCCGGGCAGTGACGCCGCGGGTGTCGTCGACGAGGTCGGCGACGGCGTCTCACGGTTCGAACCGGGCGACCGAGTGGCCGTCCTCGCCGGCAAGAGCGGCGGCGGCGACGAGTTCACGCGGAAAGGGGACCCGACGCTCGCGCCGGACTTCCACATCATCGGGGAACACGTCCGGGGCGTCCACAGCGAGTACGCCGCCGTCCCCGCCGAGAACCTCACACCGGTCCCGGAGGGCGTCGACTGGGAGACGGCCGCCGCGTCCCCGCTGGTGTTCCAGACCGCCTGGCGGATGCTCCGGGACCGTGGTGACCTGAAATCCGGCGAGTCCGTCCTCGTCCTCGGGGCGTCGGGTGGCGTAGGCCACGCAGCCGTCCAGGTCGCCGACCACGCCGGCGCCGAGGTGTTCGCCACCGCCAGCAGCCAGGAGAAACTGGACTACGCCGAGGAACTGGGCGCGGACCACACCATCAACTACGAGGAGGCGGACTTCGCGAGCGAGATCCGTGACCTGACCGGCGGCCGCGGCGTCGACATGGTCGTCGACCACATCGGCGCACAGACCTGGCAGGACTCGCTCAAGAGCCTCGTCAAGGGCGGTCGAGTCGTCACCTGCGGCGCGACCACCGGCGGCAATCCGGAGACGGACCTCAACCGCATCTTCTGGAACCAGTTACAGGTCATCGGCTCGACGATGGCCACCCCGGGGCAGGCCGACGAGGTGCTTGACCTGGTCTGGCAGGGGGAGATGGAGCCGCGGGTCCGCGAGACGCTGCCCATGAGCGAGATCGCCCGGGCACACGAGATAATCGAGGACCGCGAGGGCTTCGGGAAGGTCGTCGTCGTTCCCGACAGCGAACTGTAGGACCGGCCACCCCGTTTCGCCGTCACTTCGCTCCGAAGCGGGCCGTCGCGAACTCCTCGAAGGGAGCCGAGTACTGCATCAGCATCGTTCCGAGAATACTCATGACGAGCACGTAGGCGACGGTGAAAGAGTAGACGGCGTTGGCTAGTTCGGACGACAGCGACGTACCTGCGCCGGTCAGCGCGACGGCGGCGATAATCAGGGAGAACTCGCCGCGAGTGACCATGCCGAGGCCGACGCGCATCGACCGGCGCGGACCGAGGTCGTACGCACGGCCGCCCAGGTAGCCCGACAGGATTTTCGTCGGCGTCGTGACGACGACGGCGGCGGCGACGAGCCCCGCGACGCCGGCGAACAGCCGGGGGTCGGTCTCGACGCCGATCCAGAAGAAAAACACCGCCGCGAACGTATCGCGGAGGGGCTCCAGCAGGCTTTCCAGTTTGTGCGTGTGGGAGGTCGGAGCGAAGGCCATCCCGACGAAGAACGCGGCGACGGCCTCGCTGACGCCGATAGCGAGGGCGAGACCGGAGATGAAGACCGTGATACCGACGGCCCGCACCACCGTGAACTCGTTCGAGGTCGTCTGCAAGGCCCGCTCGAACCACGGCGTCCCGTAGCGGGCCAGGAGCAGGAGTGCAACGATGAACGAGAGCGCGACGCCGACGGACATCGCGGCGGCCCCGACGTCGGACCCGCCGGTGACGAGCGCGGCAGCAATCGTGAGATACACCGCGATAAACAGGTCCTCGAACACGAGCGTCCCGAGCATCGGGTCTGCCTCGTCGTTGGCGATCCAGCCGAGGTCGATGAGAGACTTCGTGATGATGGCCGACGAGGAGATGTAGACGATGCCGGCGACCAGGAAGGCCGCGAGCGGGTCCCGGAACAGCGCGAACCCGAGCACGAGACCGGCCCCGAAGTTGATACCGAGGTCGATGGTCCCCGCTCTGGTGATGCGCTCCCAGCTCTCCAGCAGCCGGTCGAGATTGAACTCCAGTCCGAGGAAAAACAGCAGGAAGACGATACCGAGCTCCGCGCCGAGTTCGACGAACTCCGAGGACTCGACGACCGGAAGGCCGTAGCCGGCGACGGAGAACTGCCCCGCGACAGACGGCGACAGCACCATCCCGATGATGATGTAGAACGGAATCACCGACTTGTTCAGCCACACAGCGACGAGCGTGGCGGCCGCGACGGCGGCGAACAACACGCCGATACCGAGTAAGTCAGCCACGGCTGTACACCCCCGACTGCTCGTTTACCGCCATCTACAGCTCTCCGCCAAGGAGCTTCTCGAACCGCTCACAGTTGTCGCGTTCGCCGATGACGACGATAGTGTCGCCGGCCTCGATTTCGGCGGTGGACGTGGGGGCGGCAATGACGTCGTCGTCGCGCTGTATCGCGACGACGGTGACACCGGTCCGCTGGCCGATGTCGGCACTCTCCAGGGTCTCCCCGACCAGCGGCGACTCCGCCTCGACCGCGTACCATTCAAGCAGCGTGCCCTCCGACAGCATTGTCTCGACGTGGTTGGATTCGACCGGCTGGAAGTACGCGCCTTCGAGTATCGTGCCGACCATCCGCGCCATCCGGTCGGAGAGTTCGACCAGTTTCTCGGAGTCGGCGTCCTCGCTCTCTTTCAGATACAGTTCGCGGGTGCCCGTGTTGTGGGTCACGACGACCAGTTGCCGGCCACCGCCGATGTCCACCTCGTGTTTCTTCCCCACACCGGGTAAGTCGCTCTCAGTCACGTCCATGGCCCGAGATTGCGGTCGGGCGTGTATAAGACCCGGTGCCCGGTGCCGTGACCGGGCGGTCGACGACGGGGACCCAAAGGTATTAGTGGGTTCCTGCCAACGTTCAGACAAGCAAACTTTCGCTAAAACAACTCAGATTGTTTTAGCGACGGGAGCTACCAATGCCACACGACACACTCCTGCTCATCGGTCGGGACACGTCACGCGCTACGCCCTACGAGACACACGCTCGCCGCCTGCGCGAGCGCGGGGTAGCCACCGACGTGACGGTGCTGACCTACGACCACGAACCCCGTCGGGAGTTACGCGACGACCTGGTAGCCATCGACGCCGACCGCGTGTTCGCGCTGCCGATGACCGTCGCTCACGACCACACGACAGTGACGGACGTGCCGGCGGCGCTCGACGCGGTCGACGCCGAGACGCACTACTGCGAGCCGGTCGGACGCAGTCCGCTGCTGACCGAAGCCCTCCGGGACCGCGCCGCGACGGCAGTTCCCGAGACCGCGGACTCCTCGGTCGCGCTGGTCGCCTTCGGCTCCAGCGGCAAGCCGTACCAGCGCCAGGTGACGGAGTACCACGCCGAGCGCCTGCGCGAGCGCTCGGCCTTCGGCGAGGTCGAACCGTGCTATCTGCTCCAGAACCCCGCCGTCGAATGTGTCAGGTACAGCCTCACCCACGACCACGCCGTCGCCGTGCCGCTCTTTCTCGCACCCACCGACGCGACCGAGACGCAGATTCCCGCCAGGCTCGACCTCGACAGAGGCGGGCTCGCCTACACCGACACGCTGGGCGACCACCCGCTTGTCACCGAGGCCGTCGCAACCGCCGTCGAGACGGCACGGACCATGGCCGACACGGGCACACCACAGACGTTCGAGGCGACGCTGGCCGCGACAAACCGCCCGATGGCGACCGACGGCGAGGGCGATTAGGCCGTCGCGGGGCGGTCCGGACCCAGCGAGAGGAAGCGATTTGTACCCACGGTACATTCTGACACGTAGATGGTTCGCCGACGGGTGGCACAGACGCGGGAGCAGGTCACAGAGAAGCTAGTGGCCGCGCTGGTCGAGGAACACTCCCCGCAGGAGGTCGCTGTGAGCTTCAGCGTCGGCGTGTTCCTCACCGCCTTGCCGACGCTGGGCACCGGGTTCATCGCCTTTCTCGTCCTCGCGTACCTGTTCAAACAGCTCAGCAAGGTCGCGCTGTTCGCGTCTGTGCTGGTACTCAATCCGCCGGTCAAGTGGGGCGTGTACGCGACGAGCTTCTGGCTCGGCAATCAGATTCTGGGGCCGGTGCCCGGGATATCGTTCGACGGCGTCTCTGTCTCGATGGGCGGCGACGTGCTGGTCCGACTGTGGACGGGGAACGTCATCCTGGCCGTCGTGTTCGCCGCTGTCGGCTACGTGCTCGCGTTCCGTGTGATAAACGAGTACAGGCGGCGGCAGCGAGGTACCGCCGGGGTTAGCTGACCGGGGCCGTCGTCACTCGCATCGGACGACGAACACCGTCAGGTCCGAGAACCGGGTGTCCTCGCTGCTGTCGCCGCCGGCCTCGGCTGCGAGGTCGCCGACCGTCGTCGCGGTCCGGGCCTCGTCGTCGTGGGTGAGTCGTTCGTAGACCAGCGCCGGTAGCTCGGGGTTCCCACCGGCGTCCAGCAGCTCGGCCGCGATGTCTCCGGGCATCAGGTCGAAGGGTCGTGGCAACACGAGCAGGTGGCGCTCGCCGACGTCGCGTCGGAGGCGGTCGAGGTCGGCCGAGAGGTCGCCGCTCTTGTGCAGCGTGACGAAGGTCGTGTCCTCCATCGGCGTCCGCGCGCGGCTGGCCGCGACCTGGAGCGAGGAGATGCCCGGCACGACCCGGACCGGCCGGTCGACGGCGCGCTGGACCTTCCCGACGAACTGGTACCCCGAGTGGTTCGGGTCGCCCATCAGCACAGCGGTCCCGCGCTCGCCGTCGGCCACGCGCTCGGCGAAGGTGTCCAGCGTGTCGAGTTCGTCCCGGTAGCCACAGGTCAGCAGGTCCGCGTCGGTCCGGTCGGCGACGAAGTCGACGACGGTCTCGAAGCCGACGACCACGTCGGCCTCGCGGATCGCCTGCTCGCCCCGCGGCGTCAGGAAATCGAGGTTCCCCGGACCGATGCCGACGGCGTGGACCGGCCGGTCGGCGTCGGGGTCCTCGGGCACGCTCGCCGCGATAGCTGCCGGGTCCGAGCCCGAGTCGAGGTCGTAGTCGTCGTCAGTCATCGAGGGAAACCGCCCCCTCGCGGCTCGCGGGTCGTCCCTCCCCACTCGCTCGTCCCGAGGGGGTGGTCATAGGTCGACCACCCCCTCGCGCACGTCGCTTGCGACGTGCACCAGTTCGTTCGTCAGCCCGGCGGCCAGTCCGCTCCCGCCGCGACGGCCGACGTTCGTGACCGCCGGGACGCCGTGTTCGGCGGCGACCGCCCGGAGTCGCTGTCGGCTCTCGGCGGCCTTGACGAAGCCGACGGGCGTGGCGACGACGACCGCCGGGCGCGTGCCGTCCTCGATGCAGTCCGCCAGGGCCAGGGCGGCCGTCGGCGCGTTCCCGACGACGGCGATGGCCCTGTCGTAGACGCCCTGCCTGTCGAGTTCGAGTACCGACGCCGCCGTCCGGGTCATCCCGGTCTCGGCGGCCAGTTCCGCGCCGTTGCCGATGGCCTTCTGCACCGGACAGTCGTGGCCGCGGCCGGTGATGCCGGCCTTGACCATCGTGATGTCGGTGACGATGGGCTGCTCGTCGAGCACAGCCTGTGCGCCGGCCCGGACGGGTTCGTCGTCGTCCGCGCCGGTAAAGCGCATCAGGTACTGGAACTCGGGGTCGCCGGTCGCGTGGACGGACTTCTGGCGGACCCGGTCGGCCAGCGTCTCGTCAGGGACGAGTTCGCGCACGCGGTCCATCGACGTCTCGGCGATGTCCATCGCGTTCGAGGTGGTCGCGCCGAGGTCGGCGTACTCCTCGAAGTCGTCGTCGCTGTTCGTCTCGCCGTCTGTCGCGTCGTCTGCGTCGGCGGTTTCACCGCCTCCGCTCGCTTCGCTCTCGGAGACGCCATCAGTCGTCATCTGAGGTCACCTCCTCGTTCGGAGAGCCTCGCTCCGGACCACCCGTCGCTCGGCTCTCCAGGTCCCCGTCCACTTCCAGGTTCAGGTCGCGCAGTCTGTCCCGCGTCTCGTCGTCGGCGTCCCAGAGCCCCCGGTCGATGGCCTCCAGCAGCGTGTCGGTGATAGAATCCAGCGCCCAGGGGTTGACCTCGCGGAGCCAGTCCTGTCGGTCCTCGTCGAAGGCGTAGCGCTCGGCCACGTCGTCCCACAGCGTGTCGCTGACGACGTCGGTCGTCGCGTCCCAGCCAAGCACCACGTCGACCGTCGTCGAGAGGTCGCCAGCGCCCTTGTAGCCGTGTTCCTCCATCGAGTCGAGCCACGAGGGGTTGAGCACGCGGGCCCGCATCGCCTTCCGGACCTTCTCCTCGTTGGTGTAGACGTCGACGTTGTCCGGGTCCGACGAGTCGCCCACGTAGGAGTTCGGTTCCTCGCCGGCGATTTCCGTGACCGCGGAGATGAACCCGCCGTGGAAGGCGTACCAGTCCGAGGAGTCGAACTCGTCTTGCTCTGCGGTGTCTTCGATCTTGACCGTCGCGTCGACCGAGGAGAGGCGGCGTTCGAAGGCCTCGTGGGCGTCGCTGACGCGGCCCCGGGACCCCATCGCGTAGCCGCCCCACTGGACGTACACGTCGGCGAGGTCCGAGCGGTCGTCCCAGTTGCCCTCGTCGACCGCCTTGTTGGTCCCGGCACCGTAGCCGCCGGGGCGCGTGGTAAAGACGCGGTGTTTCGCCGCGCTCTCGGCGTCGCCCTCGTCCATGCCATCCGAGACGAGGTCTTCGACCTCGCGCTCGACGTGTTTCTTCACGTAGTTCATATCGTGGGGTTCGTCGAGGTCGACGACGGCGTCGACAGCGTCGTGGACGACCCCCGCGGCCGCCGGGAAGGCGTCCCGGAACAGGCCGGAGACGCGCGTCGTCACGTCGATGCGCGGGCGGCCGAGTTCGTCGAGGGGAATCGGTTCCACGTCCTCTACGCGGCCGGCGTCGGACCAGACCGGTTCGACGCCCATCAGCGCGAGCACCTGCGCGATGGTCTCACCGCGGGTCCGGACCGTCGGCGTCCCCCAGACGACGACGCCGATCTCCTCGGGGTACTCGCCCTCGTCCGTCTCGTGGCGCTCCAGCACGCCGTCGGCCACCTCGCTGCCGACATCCCAGGCCGTCTTGGCCGGCACCTTCCGCGGGTCCAGCGTGTAGAAGTTCCGGGCCGTCGGGAGCAGGTCGACGCCGCCGCGGGTCGGCGCGCCGGAGCCGCCGGGCGGGACGTACTCGCCCGCCAGCGCGTCGGCGGTGCGCGGAATCTCGTCGGCCGCGCCGGCCACCCGCGGGGCCGCCTCCTCGCAGATGTAGGCCAGCGCGGCACGGAGGTCCTCGTGTGCGCCAGAGCGCACCCGAGCGTCCCCGAGCGGTTCGAGGTCGACCACGAGGAGGTTCATGTTCACCTCCGAACTGCTGTCTTCGAGTTCGCTCTCGGGCACGTCGAAGCCGTGCTCGGCCAGCGTCCGGACGAGGGCTTTGCTCGTCTCGTGGACGCGGTCGGCGGCCTCGGCGTAGGTCATCCCCAGCGCCTCGTCGTACTCGCCCGGCGCGTTCCGGAGTTTGTCGTAGTCGACGCCGAGCACGCCCGCGACGCTCTCGCGCAGCGACGGCGCGCCCGGGTTCTCGAGGCGCGTGAGCGCGACCAGATAGTCGACCAGTCGGTCGTCGGCGGGCGGCTCGCCCATCGTGTGCAGGCCCTTCCGAATCTGGGTGGTCTTCACGTCGGTGAGGTACTCGTGGACGCGCTCGACGAGTTCGTCGATATCGAGGTCCTCGCCGGCGACCTCACCTTCGGCCAGCGTCGACCCGGCTTCGTCGGGGCCGCGGACGTCGGCTTTCTCGTCGATCTCGCCCGCAATCCCGAGTTCGACAGCGAGGTCCAGTTCGTCGACAGTCGCTCGGATCTGTTCGGCGAGGTGGTCGCCGTCGTCGGTCCGGGCGTCCTCCATCCCGGCCTCGCGGTAGCGGTCGGCCAGTTCCTCCAGGTCCGCGAGGTCGTCGTAGGTCCCGGCGTTTCCCATTACCGGCGTCAGGTAGTCCACGATGGCGGCGTAGGAGCGGCGCTTCGCCTGCGTGCCCTCGCCGGGGTTGTTGACGATGTACGGGTAGACGTTCGGGATGTCGTCGATGAGCTGGTCCGGTGCGCTCTCGCCGTCCAGGCCGACCGTTTTGCCCGGCAACCACTCTAGACTGCCGTGGGTCCCCAGATGGACGACGGCGTCCGTCTCGTAGCTGTTGCGGAGCCAGCGGTAGAACGCGACGTAGTCGTGTGGCGGCTGGAGGTCCGAATCGTGGTACACCTTCGAGGGGTCCATCCCGAAGCCACGCGGCGGCTGGACCGTCACGAGCACGTTGCCGAACTCCACGCCGGGAATCGCGAACGGGCGCTCGGGCGGGTCGCCCCACTCCTCGACGACGTTCTCGCGGAAGTCGGCGTCGAGCGTTTCGAACCACTCGCCGTACTGGTCCGGCGAGACGGTGTCGACGCTCAGCTCGCGCACGTCCTCGGGTGCGACCCAGCGGTCGTCGAGTGTCAGTTGGGCGGTGAGGCGTTCGACCAGCGACTGGCCGCTGTCGGGCATCGTATCCCCTAACTCATAGCCACGTTCAGCCAGCTCCTCCAGCAGGTTCACCGTGCTCTCGGGCGAGTCGAGCCCGAACGCCGTTCCGATGCCGTCGTCGCTGGGCGGGTAGTTGTGCAGGACGACGGCGACCCGCTTCTCGTCGTTGGGCGTGTGGCGCAGTTCGGCCCAGTTGACCGCCAACCGGGCGACGTGGTCGATGCGGTCCTCGATAGGGAAGTGCTGTTTCGGCGCGCTCCCGATGTCGGCGGCGTCGTCGGTGCGTTCCTTCCCCGAGATGGGATGGGTGATGACGTTGCCGTCGAACTCCGGCAGAGCGACCGAGAGCGCGAGTTCGAAGCCCATCACGCCCGTGTCGCTGCTGTCGTAACGGGACCGGGAGCGCATCGTCGTCACCGTCTGGATGACCGGGACGCCGAGTTTATCGAGGAACACGTCCTGTGCGCTCTGGCCCTCGTCTTCGGCGCTGCGGCCACGTTCGTCCATCGACAGCGAGAACATGAACGACGAGCAGACGGCGTCGACGCGGGGATTGCCGTCAGCATCGAGGAGCCACTCCTCGGTGACCTGCTCGGCGTTCCACTGCCCCTCGGCGTCGGTCGCCGGCTCGCAGAATATCGGGAGCGCGTTCGCGCCCTGGGCCTCGATGGCCCGGACCTGCGCGTCGACGTAGCGGGTGTTCTCGTGGGTCCAGTGGGACTCGTAGAACCAGACGGCGACGGTCGGCTTCGCCGGGTCGAACGTCGCCCGCAGGTCCTCGATGGTCGCGCCCGGGTGGTCGGGGTGATACACCCCCTCCGTCGGGAGTGTCACCGGGTCGTCGTAGGATGGGTCGGCGTCCCCGTACTGCGCCACGAGGTAGCGGACGCAGTTGGCGACGTTGCTCGCCCCGCCCTTGTCGAGGTAGTCGTACACGGTCTCGCGATGCTCGTCGGGGACCGACGTGTCCTCGAAGGCGAAGGCGTCGCCCGTCGCTTTCACAACGAGCGGGACGCCGGCCTCGCGCAACCGCTCGACGGCGAGGTCGTAGCCGGGCATGCTGTCCTCGGCCCCGTGGAGCCAGAGGACGACGGCGTCGGCGTCGGTCAGTTCGTCGACGAACGCCTCGACCGCTGGCTCGTCGTCGAGGTCGCTCTCCGAGCGCACGACGAGGTCGGCGTCGACCTCGCCCGCGGCCCGCTGGACGGCCCCGAGTTCGTTCTCCGTCGCGGTGTAGAGTCCTAGCTGTGGCATAACGTTATTAAATCTCCGTTTGCACTAATACAAGTATGGTTGTACTCGGCGACGGCAAAAAAGCTTCGCAGGGGGCCCCCTTCGCGGCCGTCGTCGGCCAGCGGGACCTCAAGGACGGGTTGCTGGCCGTCGCGACGGACGACGACCTCGATGGCTTGCTGGTCCGGGGCGAGAAGGGGACGGCCAAATCGACGGCGGTTCGCGCCCTCGCCGACCTGCTGCCCGAACAGCGCGCAGTCGCGGACTGCCCCTACGGCTGTCCGCCGGACAGGCCGGGGGCCCAGTGTGAGGACTGCCGAACGCGGGCGGACCCGCCCGTCGAGACGCGGTCGGTTCCACTTGTCACGCTCCCGCTCGGTGCGACCCGGGACCGCGTCGTCGGCACGCTGTCGGTGGCCGACGCGCTCGACGGCGACCACGAGTTCGACCCCGGCCTGCTGGCCCGCGCGAACCGCGGCATCCTCTACGTCGACGAGGTGAACCTGCTGGACGACCACCTCGTCGACGTGCTGCTCGACGCCGCTGCGAGCGGCCGGAACCGGGTCGAACGCGACGGCGTCACCGTCACCCACCCCGCCGAGTTCACGCTCGTCGGGACGATGAACCCCGAGGAGGGAGACCTGCGCCCACAGCTACGGGACCGCTTCGCCCTCCAGACTGAGGTCAGCGCCTGCGAGGCCCTGGACGACCGCGTCGCTATCATCGACCGGGCGCTCGGGGAGGACAGCGACGAAGGGACACGGGCCGACCCCGACCGCGACCCGGGCGAGCGACTGCGGACCGCCCGCGAACTACTCGGGGAGGTCGACCTCGCCCGCGAGTTCCGCGAGCAGATCGCCGAGCTCTGCCGGGACGCCGGGCTGGACGGTCACCGCGGGGATATCGCCACGGCGCGGGCGGCCCGGACCTTCGCCGCACTCGACGGGCGGACGACGGTGCTCGAGTCGGACATCGAACGGGCCGCCGAGTTCGCGCTGCCCCACCGGCTCACGTCCCGACCCTTCGAGGACGCGCCGGACGTGGACGACGTGCTCGACGACCACTTCGAGGACGAGGAGGGCGATTCCGAGGACGAGTCGGCAGAGGACGACGGGAGTGAGGCGGACGGCGAAGAGGGAGACAGCGAGTCGGCAGATGACGGCGGCGACGCCGAAGGCGGCGGGGATGGGAGCGAACGGCAAGAACGGCGGCCGGACGACGACGACCAGTCCGGTGAGGTGGATGGAGATGAATCGGACGGCCGGGGGGAACAGCCGACGCCCGCATCGGCTGACAGCGACGGCGAGCAACAGGAGACCGATGCGGGCGATGCAGGCGACGAGGGGGCTGATGGGAACGCTGGGGACGACGAGGGGGAAGGCGACCCCGACGACGCCGACGACCCGGAGAGCGCAACCCCACTGCTACCGGGCCAGTCCCGCGCGGAAGTCGGTGACAGCGCTGCGCCCGACGTGGAGGCCCCGTCAGTCGACACCGACGGCGGAAGCGCAAGCGGGCGGGCGAGTGCCACAGACACCAGGCGCGGCGCGACGGTCCGCACCGAGCGCGCCGGCCGCGACGACGAGGTCGACGCCGCGGCGTCGGTCCGGGCGGCGGCCGGGCGCGGGAGCGGCCGCGTCGAGTCCCGTGACCTCCGCAAGTCGGTGCGGGCGGGCGACGCCGAGACCCTGGTGGTGTTTGCCGTCGACGCGAGCGCGTCGATGCGGCCGGCGATGCGGGCCGCGAAAGGCACCGTGCTGGAACTGTTGAAGGACGCCTACCAGGCCCGCGACCAGGTCGCCGTCGTCACCTTCGCCGGCGATGGTGCGGACGTGGTCCTCCCGCCGACCGACAGCGTCTCGCTGGCGGCGCGGCACCTGAAAGACCTCCCGACCGGCGACCGGACGCCGCTGCCGGACGGGCTGACGGCCGCGCGCGAGGTGCTGGACCGGGCGGACCCGGACGCCGGCGTCGTCCTCGTCGTGACCGACGGCCGGGCGAACACGGCCGACGGGAGCCCGGTCGATTCGACCCGGACCGCGGCGCGGACGCTCGGCGAAGCGGCCGACCGGACTGTCGTCGTCGATGCCGGCGACGACGGTCGTGCCGGCCTGCTAGACGTCGTAGCCGAGGAGACGGACGCCTCAGTGGTGCCGCTCGACGCGCTAACGGCTGAACGTGTGGACGCGGTCGCGGACGAACGGTAGAATGAGGCGGAAGTTTTACAATCTTACTTGTTCTTAACGCAAGTGAGCTTACAATGCAGGACGACACTGCCACCGCACGCGCCACGGACAGCGTGCACGACCGCATCGAACGCGCCAGAGCGTCCCTGACCGGCCCGCAGATAGCCATCGCCGTCGCGCTGGTGGCGGCGCTCGGGTTCACCCTGCTGTTCGTGCAGGACCCGATGCTACACGACTCGCTGCACAACTTCCGGCACAGCGCCGGCATCACCTGCCACTGATGGCGACTGACTACCTCGAACGCGGCGCGGTGGCCGGTGTGGCGGGCGGGCTGGTCTACGGCCTGTTCGTCGCGACGGTCGGGAACGCCTTCACCGCCGGGCTGGAGACGTTCGAACACAGCCACGGCGGGGGCGGTCCCGCCGTCTCGGAACTCACGACGGCCGCCGCGAGCGTCGGCGGCGGCGTCCTCTGGGGGCTGCTGTTCGGCGTCGCGGCCTTCGGGATGGCGTACTTCTTCCTCGAACCCGCGATTCCCGGCACCGGGGCGACGAAGCGACTGGCGCTTGCAGGGGCCGGCTTCCTCACCGTCTCCGGGGCGCCGTGGCTCGTCCTCCCGCCACAGCCACCGGGCGTCGAGCAGTCGCTCGGCACCGACACGCGACTGGTCTGGTACGCCGGCCTGATGGCGCTGGGCGCGCTGGTCGCAGTGCTCGCCGGGCTCGCATACCAGCGGACGGAGCGCCGCCACATCGCAGTTCGACTCGTCGCGACGGCGCTGCCGCTCGCGGTATTCGCAGTTCCGGTTGCGCTCGCGCCAGCGAACCCGGTCCACGGCGACGTGCCCGCTGCGCTGGTGGCCGCCTACCGCTGGACGGTCGTGTTCGGCCAACTGCTGCTGTGGACCACGATAGCGGGCGTCCACGCCTGGCTCGGTGACAGTGACACCGCGGCCGCGGAGGAGCTGGACTACTCCGCGACAGCTGACTGACCCCGGTTATCGGGTCGCCGCGAGCTGTCGCATCGCGTCCGTTTTCTGCCGCTGATACACCGAACAGGTCCGGCCGGTGTCGAGTTCCCACGCGAGCGCCTGGCGGAAATCGTGTGTACAGGACGCCGAGCCGTCATCCCGGTACGGACAGTGAGCACAGCAGCTCGGGAAACCGAGGTCGGCGTCGTGTCTTGCCATGCCAACTCATATCACACTAATCCAGCATAAATATTTTCGTGGTGACATACCCCGCCGGCGCTGTGCGTGACTCGTGTCAGAACGGTCAGTATTGAAGCGGCCGGGGCCCATCGCGCTGCGAACGAGTAGCAGCGACGGTCGGTATCGGGTGTTGGCGTTGCTCGCCTTCGGGACGATCGCCATCGGCGACAGTAACGCCGTCCGGGAGACGACCTGAACCGCCTATCGACCGTCGACTGGATCGGCCGCAGTTCAGAGCCTGCCGGCGACCGTTCCCAGATTAAGCGCCAGTCCGACGATAGTGACGACGGCGGCGATGACGAGGTTCGTCGTCTGGCCGCCCGCTCCGACCACCGGCGACCCGGTGACGGCGAGGGCACCCAGTCCGATTCCGGCGACGGCAAGGGCCACGCCGGCCAGACCCACGAGCACGGTGCCGGTCGGCCCGAAGCGACCGGCCGACCTCGCCTGGTGCCGGTCAAGTGCGTCGTGCATCGTCTCCGTGACAGACTCCTCGACGTCCGCCATCTGTCCCTGGAGGTACGTGTTCAGCGTCTCCTCGTGTTCGTCAAGCGTATCCGCTCGCTCTGAGAGCTGTCTGTCGTACTCGTCCAGTTCGGCCTCCCGCTGGTCCAGTTCCGTCTCCCGTTCGTCGAGCGCGGCTTCGCGCTCGTCGAGTCGGTACTCCCGCTCGTCCAGGTCAGCTTCCAGCTCGTCGAGTTCCGTCTCGCGAGCGTCGACTTTCTGCTCGCGCCGGTCGAGTTCCTCGCTTCGCTGGTCGAGCCCCATCTCCCGTTCGTTGAGCCGACGCTGCATCGTCGCGAACTCCCGCTCGCGCTCGGTCGGCTGGTCCGTCGCGGCGCTCTCCGAGTCGGACTCCAGCGCCGCAATCGGGTCTGACTCCTCGTCGTCAGCGGCGCCAGCAGCGGTCGGTTCCGTGTCGGTCGCTCCTTCCTCGCCGTCGGCGTCTGTGTCATTGGCCATGGTACGCGCTCGTGTCGGAGGAGTACGGGTCAGCAAACGGTTAGTTTGCTAGTCCCTAACATAGTAGCCGGGGCCAAACTGGCCGCCGCCGCCGGACGGGCTGGCGCGCCGGTCCGTTTCGAAAGGAGTGTCTAATCAGGCAGTTACGGCCGCATCACAGAGCCGGTGGTCGTTTTATGCAGTCTATACGCCCCGCGCTCGCGGCCTTCGTCGTGGTAGACGACCGGTTCCTCGACCGCGACAGCGATGCGGTCGGAGACGGCGGCTGCGGTCACGACGCCGTCGGTGTCGAGCGTTCCGACGGGGCCGTCGGCGACATCGAACAGTCGGAGCGCGTGGTCGTCGGCGTCGCGGTCCCGGAAGTTCTGTGCGCCCGGGACGGCCAGCAACGGGCCGTCGGTGCCCAGCCCGCTGGCGAAGCCGCCCACGGGCGCGTCCCAGCGGCGGTCACCGTCGGGCGAGACGCCGACTGCGGTGTGTTCCCGGGGGTGTCGCGCGTCGGTCTCGCGACCCTCTTCGGGGTAGGTGTTGCCAGTGACGAACACCGCGCCCTCGTCCGTCGCGTGGACGTGGTTCGGGTACGCGTAGACGGTGTCGCCGCCCACGTCTGTCGGCGTCGCCAGCGGGACCGTCCAGCGCTCCCGGCCGCCGCCATCGAGGCGGTAGCCGCAGTAGTCGCCGTGACTGGTGACGACAGCGCCGTCCTCAAGCAGGACCACGTCGCCGGCGCGGCGCTGGCCGTCGGTCCCCGGGTCCCACATCCAGCGCGGGTCGCCGCCGTCGGCATCGAGGACGACCAGGCCGTGCTGGTGGTCGCCGGGACAGCGGTTGTAGGCGACGGCGACGCGACCATCGTCGGCGTCGAGCGAGATGGGCGAGCCGTCGGTCCGGTACATCCAGTCCACGGTGCCGTCTGGCGCGAAGGCGTAGACGACGCTCTCGAAGTGGCGCCGGTCGGTCCCGTCGTCGCCGGTCCGGCGCTCGTACCGCCGAGCGGCGGCGTAGCAGCGGTCGCCGTCGGTCGCGAGGCTGGCGACGAACGGCAGCAGGAAGCGCGTCTCCTGCTGTGGGTCGCCCAGGTCCGTCCTGGTTTCGTACCGCCAGCGCAGGTCCCCGTCGGCGTCGTGACAGCGGATCTCGCCGCGGGCGCTGCGTTCGCCGACGACGAGGCCGCCGTCGAAGGGCACCGCCGCGACGACGCTTGGCTCCCCGTCCGTTTCGTACCGCCAGCGCCGACGTGGGGGGCCGGACTCCGTCGACACGTCAAAGGCCGTGAGGTCCCCGTCGGCGGTTCCGACGACCGCGAGGCCGTCGGTCAGCGTGACCGCCGAGCGGCGGCCCCCGTGGCGCGAGCGGGCCGGCGCCACGTCTCCGAGGTCGGCGGTCGGGGCGCGCTGGCTACTCATCGACCGGGAACGCCTCGTGGAGGACGTCGTGGGCCTCGCCGAGCCCGCCGAGGACGTCCTCGCCCTGCATGGTGATTCGCGACACCGCCCGCTCGGCGTCGCGGACCGCGACCAGCCGCCCCCGGAGGTAGTCGTACTCGGGGTCGTCTTCGGGGGTCGCGGCGATCTCCTCTTCGAGGTCGACGAGCGCAGCGTCGAGGTGGCGCTCGATGGCGGCGAGCGTCTCCGCGCCGGCCAGCGCCTCGATGGGGCCGGTCATGTGGCCCTCCAGCTCCTGCTGTGCGTGCTGGCGGGCGTGGTCGTCTTCGGTACCGAGAACGTTCATGAGGCCCAGTCTGAGAGCCTCGATTTCGTAGCAGCTCATGGGTGTCGTAGTGTTGTAGGGGTGTCTTCTCAAAGCGTCTGGTCGACGAGTTCGCTCACGATTCGGTCCCGGTCCAGGTGCGAGGAGACGATGTCGGCGGCGTCCTCGTCCTCGACGCCGCCGTACCAGACGCCGTCCGGGTAGACGGCGACCATCGGCCCCTCGCCACAGCGGCCGAGACACGACGACCGCGTGATGCGGGCGTCACACTGGTCGCTGTCCCGGGCGGCCTGCCGGAGCCGTTCGAGGACCGCCGGCGCGCCGTCCCCCGCGCAGGTCTGGTTCGTGCAGACGGCGACGTGCTTTTCCGGGGCGTCGTGGACGTGCGGGTCGTCGTCGACGTTCTCGCGGTCGGCGTGTTCGGCCTGGTGGGTCAGCGCCCGCAACATCGCGCGAGCGCCGCCCTGGTCCTCCTCGTAGCCGTCGAGTTCGACCTTGTACTTGCAGGTGTCACAGGACATCTCGACGCTCCCGGTCCTCGCTTCCTGCCAGCGGTCGCCGAGTACGTCCAGCAGACGGGTGTCAGTCCCGAGCGGTTCGCCCGGCGCGGCGTCGACGTAGGGGTACTCCGCGTCGAACTCGCGTGCGCCGTCCTTGATTCGGCCGGTCAGCACGCCGTCGCCGAGCATGTACGGGATGACGACGACGGCGTCGGGCCGAGCCTTGGCGATGTCGTGGAGGGTGTCATCGAGCAGCGGCTCGGTGACGCCGATGAACGAGGCTTCGACCCGCGAGAACTCGCGGCCCTCGTACAGCAGGCGGGCGAGTTTGTGCACGTCGGCGTTGGCGTCCGGGTCGCTGGACCCCCGAGCGCAGACGACGGCGGCCACCTCGTCGTCCTCGCGGTCGACGCCCAGTTCGGCCTCGACAGCCGCCGCGCGGTCGTCCAGCAGGTCCAGCAGCGCCGGGTGGACGCCCAGGTGGGCGCCGTTGTTGATGGTCAGTTCGGGGTGGGCCTCGCGGGCCTGCTCGACGGCCAGGGGCACGTCGTTTTTGACGTGGCTGGCGGCGAACAGGGAGAGGTGGACCACCGACACCTGCGAGACCGCTCCGGCCAGGCCCGCGATAGCGTCGTCGATGGCCGGCTCGGCGAGTTCGAGGAAGCCGGCGTCGACCGGGATGCCGAGCCGCCCCTCCAGTTCGACCGCGAGTTCGCGGACCTGTTCGTTGGACTTCTCGCGCCGTGAGCCGTGGCCGACCAGCAGTACCGCCTCGTCGTCCAGCGTCTCTGGTGCGCTGATAGCCTCGCTCATCGGACTCGCTCGATGCTCTTCCGGAGCTTGCGCCGACGGCTCGGCGCGAACAGCCCCGTCTCCTCGCTACCCTCGTACAGCCACTCGCCGAGGGCAGGCGCCGCGTCGTCGTCGACGCCGAACCAGTAGCCCGACGAAGTCTCCGAGAGACTGTCGTACGGCGCGTCGACCGGACAGCGGTCCAGCAGCGTCTGTATCGTCCGGAGGAGTCGTTCGTCTTCGTGAACGAACGAGATGCCGACCGCGTTGTCGTCGGACTTGAAACACACCGTCCCACAGCCTTCGAGCAGGCCCCGGAGGAGCTGGCGGTCGTAGTCGGCCAGCGCGTCGAAGCGGTAGCCGCCCGAATCGCCCTCGAAGGGCAGGCCCAGCGCGGCGCTGGCGCGGTCCGCGAGGCCGCCGACGACCTGGACGGTGAACTCCTCCTCGCGACGGGTGATGGAGGTGTCGTGGGCGTAGGCCCGCTCGACGATGCGGCGGTCGGCCCGCTCCGCGCCGGCGACGGACGCGAGCCGCCGGGCGGCCGTCTCGTCGTTCGTCCGGACGGTGACACAGCCGTCCTCGCAGTCCCCGTCGCCGGCGACCCGCCCCCAGAAGTACGCCGTCTCGGGGTGGGCCGCGAGCATGTCCCGCGGCGCGCCGGTCTCGACGCTCATGGCCGGACCTCCTCGGTGTCACCCGCAGGAGCGGCGTCTGCCGCCCCGTCCTCCTCGACGGTTTCCACGCGAATCGCGTCCAGCGGACAGGCCGCGGCGGCCTGCTCGGCGTCGTCCCGCCGGTCGTCGTCGAAGGTGGCCGCGATAGTGCGCTCGTCGTCGACCTCCAGTTCGGTGTCGAGGGTCGCCAGCCCCTCGCCGTCCTCGGCGAAGCGGCCGTCCCGGACGAGACAGGCGAACACGCCGTCGCAGGCCTCGCGGTCGATAGTGATGCGGTACATTAGTAGTCGTACTTGGTCTCGTAACCCCGCGGGGTCACCATCCGGTCGTCCCAGACGTAGGTGTCCTCGTTGCCCACGAGCAGGGTGGTTGTCATGTCCACGAGGTCTGTTTCGCCCAGTTCCGGCAGTTCGCCGAGTTCGACGATCTCGACCTGCTCGTCCTCGCGGCCGGCGGCGTGGACGACGCCGACCGGCGTCTCGGGGTCGCGGTGCTCCAGCAGGATCTCACAGCACTTCTCGTAGTTGTCCCGGCGCTTGCGGCTCCAGGGGTTGTAGATGGTGATGGTAAAGCCCTCCTTGGCGGCGGCGTGCAGGCGCGACTCGATGGTCGGCATGTCGGTGAGGTGGTCCGACAGCGAGATGGAGACGGTGTCGTTGACCAGCGGCGCGCCGACGCGGGCCGCACAGGACTGGGCGGCCGGGACACCGGGGACGACGTCGAAGTCGAGCATCGTCGCCGTCGCGCCCTTGGACTCGATTATCTCCAGTGCGAGGCCGGCCAGCGCGTACACGTTCGGGTCGCCGCTGCCGATGATGGCCACGTCGTTGCCCGCCAGCGCGCGGTCGATTGCCTCCTCGGTCCGGGAGACCTCGCCGCACATCGGCGTGTCGTAGATGTCCTCGGCCCCCTCGGTCACCTCGTCGGGCAGCAGGTCGACGTAGGTCGTGTAGCCGACGATGTGCTCGGCGTCGAGCAGCGCGGAGCGGGCGCGGGCGGTCATCCCCTCCGGCTGGCCGGGACCGAGGCCGACGGCGATGAGCCGGCCCGGCTCGGCGTCGAAGTCGTCGACGGTCGCGCCGACCTCCTCCTCGTCTTCCCCGGACGCAGACGACGCCCCACAGGAACTACTGCCGGATGCGGACGAGGAGCCGCTGGCACCGCACTTCGAGCTGGTGTCGTCGGTCTCCGTACTCGCCGTCGACGTGCTCGCCTCGCTTGTCGAGGCGCTCGCGCCGCATTTCGAACTGCTGTCCGCGCTCGCGGCGTCGGCGCTCGACTCCGCCGAGGCGGTGTCGGCCCCGCTCGCTCCGCATTTCGATTCCGTGTCTGTACTCGCGTCGGTAGTGTTGTCAGTGCTCATTGTCAGAAATCGTCGACGTCACGCCCGCCGCGCGGGGTGACGAGGAACTCCCGGTAGTCGTTGCGCCAGACCTCGGTCTCGTGGGTGCCGACGACGATCGACGAGCCCATGCCGCCGACCTCGTCGTCGTGCTCGGACAGTTCGCCGAGCGTCGTGATGGTCTCCGTCTCGTCGTCGAGGTTGCGGCCGGCCTCGCCGCGACCGGCGTCGTTGACGATGGCGGCGGGCACGTCGTCCGCTCGCTCCTCCCGCAGAACGTCGACGGCCCGCTCGTAGTCGCGCCAGCAGTTGTAGAGGACGACGACGAAACCGCTGATAGCGGCCGCCCGGAGCTTCTCCTCGATTTCCTCCCAGCCGCGCCACTTGTCGGACAGCGAGATGGTACAGAAATCGTTCGACAGCGGTGCGCCGAGGTTCGCCGCGCCCGACAGCGCCGCGGTCACGCCGGGGACGATTTCGATGGGGACGTCGTCGGCGTCGTCGGCGTCGGCCATCGTAAACAGCAGGTCGGACTTCCCGTAGACGTTGGGGTCGCCGCCGGAGACGTGGGCGATGTCCTCGCCGGCACGGACCCGCTCGAACGCCTCCCGGGCGAGTTCGACCTGCTTGCCCATCGACGACCGGATGAGCGTCTGCCGGCTGCCGTCGGGCCGCTCCAGTACGGTTCCCTCCTCGTCGGCGACCTCGCCGTCGTCGGTTTCGCCGTCGAGTTCCGCGGACTGGGGTGGGAGCGTCCCGTCCTTCCGGAGGAACTCCTGATAGAGGTTCGAGGCGATGATGCAGTCGGCGGTCTGGATGACGTCCTTGGCCCGCTGGGTCATGTCGTGGGGCAGGCCCGGCCCGATGCCGACCACGTACAGCGTCCCGTAGTCGTCGGGCGTCGCGGTCGTCGGGGCCGACGCGGCCACGTCCTCGGTCCCGCTCATCGGCCGATCGCCACCGTCACGGCCTCGTCGTAGCGGGTCTTCTCGGCCAGCAGGTCGTGCTCGCTACCCGCGGCGATGGCCGACGCCTCGGCGATGCCCGGCCAGCCGATGAGCTCCTTCGACCGCGAGGGAGTCGGCCCCTCGAACCCCTCCAGCGTCTCCTTCTCGAAGGCAACGACACCCAGGCCCCACTCTTCGGCCGCAGCGAGCATCCCCTCCTCGTCGGCTTTCCGGGTGCCCGTCGCGACGAACTCCACGTCGTCGCGGTCGAGACCGGCCTCGTCGAGGGCCCGTTCCCAGGCCGCGTGGAACTGCTCGACGTCGGCCCCGGCGACGCTACCGGTGCCCAGGACGACGCCATCGGCCTTGTTGCGCTTGAGCACCGTCACGTCGTCGTCGACCAGCACGGCCTTCGGCCCGTCGAGGCGCTCGATGGGGCCGAGTTCGTCGTCGAGCACGGCGAGGTTCGTCGCGACCGTCGAGTCGCCGTTGACGACGTGGGCGTCCAGCGCCTTGGCCTGCTTCTCGACGCCCTGCTTGTCGGCGGCCTCGCTGGCGGTCGTCATCGCCGGCACCGCGCCCATCGACGCGAGGTCGTCGGCGACCTGATTCGCGCCGTGGTGACCGCCAGTGATGGGGATGGCCCAGGTGAGCTCCTCGTCGACGACACAGATCGCGGGGTCGTCCCACTTGTCGTCGAGCAGGTGGGCGGTCTTGCGCATCGCGATTCCGCTGGCCATCAGGCCGATAAAGCAGTCGTACTCGCCCCAGTGTTCCTCGAACACGTCGCCGTGGTATTCGAGGATATCGATGGACTCGTAGCGGTCGCCGATGCCGTCGACGATATCTTCGGCGGTGTCCATCTTCCGCTCGAAGGCGACGATCGCGATGTCTTCGGCTACTTCGCCGTCCGAATCGGGCGCTTTGCAACTGTTCGAACTCGAATCGGTGTCTGTGTCAGTGCTCATCAGTCGTCAGCCTCCTGTGAGTCCGCGTCGCTGCCGCGGTTGGCCCAGTCGCCGTAGAGGAAGGACCGCTCGTAGTCCTCGCCGCCGACGGCGTCGCCGATGACGACCATCGCGGAGGCGCGATAGCCGGCGTCTTCGAGTTTCTCGCCGATGGTCGCAATCGTCCCCTCGATGACGTCCTCGTCGGGCCAGGACGCGTGGTAGATGGCCGCCACGGGCGTCTCGGGGTCGTGCCCGTCTTCGAGCAGTCGCTCCATCGTCTCGGAAACGGCGTGGGTGCCCAGGTAGATGCAGGTCGTCACGTCGCCCATGCCGACGAACTCGGAGATGTGGTCCTCGTCCTCGTCGAGGGTCTTGCCCTGCGGGCGGGTGAAGGCGACGTGGTTGGCGACCTCGTTGAGCGTCAGTTGGGTCCGCATCGTCGCGCTGGCGGCGAACGCGCTAGTGACGCCGGGGACGATGTAGGTCGGCACGCCCTCGTGTTCCAGGGCGTCCATCTGCTCCAGCGCGGCCCCATAGATGGCCGGGTCGCCGCTGTGGAGGCGGACGACGGTGTCGCCGGCCTCGTAGGCGTCCCGCATCAGCGGAATCAGCTCTTCGAGGTCCTTGCCGATGGAAGACACCGTCTCGGCGTCTTCGCAGTACTGTGCCAGCAGTTCGCTGTTGACGAGCGAGCCGGCGTGGACCACGAGGTCGGCGTCGGCCAGCAGTTTGCGGCCGGCGACGGTCAGCAGTCGAGGGTTGCCCGGACCGGCCCCGACGAAGGGGATGCCCTCCTGTTCGTCGCCGGCGCTGTACTCGTAGACGCGGTCGTCTCGGTTCCCGGCGACGGAATCGATCGCCGTCTGCGGGTCCGTCTCGCCAGTCTCGTCAGTCATGTTTCACCTCGTCGCCACAGAGGGCGGCTTCGGAACGTTCCTGTCTGGCGAGGTCACCGATGGACTGCTCGCCGCCGTCGGTCACGACGCCGCTCTCGTCGGCCGCTTCGAGGAAGGCGTCGGTCGCCTGCTCGACGCGCGTCTCGGGCTTCTCGGCGTAGGCCAGCGTGTAGTAGTCTCGCTCGTCGATCTCGCTCGGGTCGTCGGTGACGACTGTCTCGCCCTGTTCCATGAACAGCCGGCGGCCGTACACCACGTCGTAGCCGGCCTCGACCAGCCCCTCGTGGGTGGCCGGCGCGTCGGTAACCTTGAACAGGATCATCCGGTCGGGACCGGTCGGCGACGCGCCGCGGTCGGCCTCTCGGAGTGCGAGGCTCGACCCCGCGGTGATTTCGACGCCCAGCGCCGTCGCGAACGCCGACATGGCGCTGACGCCGGGCACCACTTCGAGGTCGACCTCGGGGTGGAAGGCGGCGAGGGTCCGCCGGAGATGGCCAAAGGTCGAGTAGACGTTCGGGTCCCCCAGCGTGACGAAGGCGGCGTCGCCGTCGCGGGCGGTCGGCGCGATTTCGGCGGCGGCCTCCTTCCAGGCCGTCCGGAGCTTCTCCTCGTCGCGTGTCATCGGGAAGTCGAGGTCGCCGATGCGCTCCTCGGGGACGTGCTCGGTCGCGACCGACCGCGAGAGCCGCCCGGGCGAGTACACCACGTCGGCCGATTCGAGCGCGCGCTTCCCCCGCACCGTCACCAGGTCGGGCTGGCCGGGTCCGAGGCCGATGCCGTAGAGGGTCATCGCTCGCCTCCGCTTTCGGCATCGGCGTCACTCGGTCCGCCAGCGCCGTCGGCGGCGACGTCCTCGCTGGCGCTGCCGACGAGCATGTATACCGGGTTCTCCGAGTCGAAGCTCGTCGCGCCGGCGAGTTCGTAGCCGTGGCTCACCTGGAACTGGACGACCTCCTCCAGAATTTCGCGCTCGCGGAAGGCCTCCGTGGCCGCGCCGGCGACTTCGAGCCGCGAGACGTTCATCACGATCCGGTCGACGCCGGTCTCGACCGCGTGGTCGAGGACGGTCTCGTAGTTGCGCGACCCGCCCAGAAAGAGGGCGTCGGCGTCGTCCGGTAGGCCCTCCGGGGCCTCGGCCTCGCGCAGTTCGACGTCGGCGTCGACGTCGTTGGCCGCGAGGTTCTTGCGAGTCACGTCGAGTCGGTTCCCCTTGCGTTCGAGCGCAGTGACCCGCCCGGCCCGGCGCGCCGCCGTGATGGTGACGGCACCGGTACAGGAACCGACCTCCGCGAAGTGGTCGGACCCGGTGAGAGCGAGTTTGCTGGCGAGGACGGCCCGGACCTCCGGCTTGGTGGGACCGGCCTTCGCATCGTGTGGGAGCGAGACGCGGGACATCACGCTATACAACTACAGTAGCGCGTAAAACAATTTTGGTTGTATTAGTCCAAATTCAGCTGATAGCAGGGTTCGGGGAGAGTCAGGGAGTCCAGACGCGGCAGCCGTAGCGGTAGAGCGCAGCCAGGGAACCGCCCCAGAGGAGATGGCCCAGCAACGCCACCACACCGAGATTCGGGAGACCCGCCTCGATACCGACAAGCGAGAGCCACAGCGGCATGATGAACCCGGCGGCGACGAGCCAGAGCGCGAGCGACCAGCCGAGAGCCACCCCGTAGTATCGGACCCGGTCGGAGAGGTGGCCCGGCGCAGTCTGGACCAGCGCGGCGTACACCAGCCCGAAGACGACGCTGTGGAACCCGTGGGTGAGCCACCCGACCAGGGGGTTCTGGACGCCGTACAGCGCGCCGATGACCGGGACGCCCCCGGAGAGGAACTGCAACGGGAGGCCCATGACGACGGCAGCGACGAGCGACGTCCCGACCGCAAGGCCCAGACGGCGCGGCGACAGTCCCAGCACGTCCGTCGACTGGAGCGTCGCGACGCCGCCGTCGGTCGAGACTCGCGGCAGTGTCACCGTTATCGTCGTCCCGCCGTCCGTGACGGTGGCCGCCGTCCGCCCGCCGTAGCTCCGGACGAGCAGGCGAACGAGGTCCAGCCCGAAGCCGGTCGAGCGGTCCTCGTAGGAGCCGATCTCGCCGCGCTCCAGCAGGTCGAGTTGCCGGTCGGGCAACCCCGGGCCGTCGTCGCTGACGCTGATGGTGACAGTGTCCTCGGAGTCGGTGACCGCAACCTCGACGCGGGAGCTGTCGCTGTAGACGACCGCGTTCTCGACCAGATGCGCGACGAGATTGTCGAGCATCGTGTTGGCTCGCACTCGGAGGTCCGCAGGCACGTCGGTCTGCAGGTCGTACTCCGCGGTCGGGTGGGTCTCCCGGACTGCGTCGACGCCCGATTCAACGCACGGGACCACGGGCACGGCGTCCAGCGACAGGTCGGCCCCGCCGTTGGTGATGTGTTTCATGTTCTCGACGACCTGCTGGACGCCAGCCGAGCGGTCGTCGACGACCGACAGGACGTCGGCCGTTCCGATACCCTCTCGCGACTCCGCGATCTCGACCCGGCCCCGGATGACCGTCAGGGCGTTCAGCACCCTGTCACGGAGGATGCGGTTGACCAGGTCCAGCCTGGCGGCCTGCTGTTCGAGTTCGTGTCGCTGTCGGTTCGAGCGGCCGGCGTAGACGCCGGTGAGCGCCCCGCCGACGCCCCCGCCGATGAGGAAGTTCGACAGGTACGTCCGGCTCGCGCCAGTGGACAGCGGCCCCATGCTCCCGTTGCCGACCAGCGTCAACAGGACGAGGACGAACATCGCGCCGGTCCCGGCGAGACACCACAGCGTGACCGTCCGAACGAACCCGCGTTCGAACTCACCGACAGTGAGGGCGACACCGAACGCCGACAGCCCCAGGCCCAGGACCAGCGGCACCACACCGCCGAAGACGAACGCCGTCGGGCCGTCACTGACCGCCAGCGTGACCGTGAACCGGGTCAGCAAAAAGCCGAGGCCGGCGACGACGAGTCCGGTCGGCGAGACGCCACGGGCCAGGGAACGGATGGAGTCGAACATGGTCTAACCCCGACAGAGATACCATCGAGATACGTACCATTTTACTTCAGAGTACAAATCGGTTCCCCAGGCCCGGCGTGAGCTGTGCGAACCGACCGGTCAGAACTCCGGGTCGGGCGCCGGGACGCCGTCGCTGTCGTCGCCGTCCAGGTCGAACTCCGCTCGCAGGTCCCGGATGCGGTCTCTGATGTCCGCGGCCAGTTCGAACTCCAGGTTATCCGCGGCCTCCCGCATCCGCGCTTCCAGTTGCTCGATCTGACGGGCGGCCTCGTCGGCGTCGCTCGCGCCATCGCCCGAGATGCCGCCGGTGTCGGTCTTGCTCCCCGGCAGGTTCGTCTCGCCGACTGCCTTCTCGATGGTCGTCGGTTCGAGGCCGTGTTCCTCGTTGTACTGCTGCTGGATACGCCGGCGGCGCTGGGTCTCCTGGATGGCCGACTGCATGGCGTTGCTGCGCTCATCGGCGTACAGCACCACCTCGCCATTGACGTTTCTGGCTGCGCGCCCCATCGTCTGGACGAGCGTCGTCTCCGAGCGGAGAAAGCCCTCCTGGTCGGCGTCGAGAATCGCGACCAGCGACACCTCCGGGATGTCAAGCCCCTCCCGGAGGAGGTTGATGCCGACCAGCACGTCGATGTCGCCCAGGCGGAGCGACCGGATGAGTTCGTGGCGTTCCAGCGTGTCCGTCTCGTCGTGCATGTACGCCACATCGACGCCGGATTCCTCGAGGTACTCGGTGAGGTCCTCGGCCATCCGCTTTGTCAGGGTCGTGACGAGGACCCGCTCGTCGCGCTCGGTTCGCTCGTCGATGCGCTCGAGCAGGTCCTCGACCTGCCCCGTCGCCGATGCGATCTCGACGGCCGGGTCCACGAGGTGGGTCGGGCGGACGATCTGCTCGACGACCTGGTCGCTGTGTTCGCGCTCGTAGTCGCCGGGCGTGGCGCTCACGTACAGCGTCTGGTCGGTCTTCTCCTCGAACTCCTCGAAGGTGAGCGGGCGGTTGTCGAAGGCCGTCGGCAGGCGGAAGCCGTTCTCGACGAGGCTCTCCTTGCGGCTCTTGTCGCCCTCGAACTGGCCGCGGATCTGGGGGAGCGTCTGGTGGGACTCGTCGACGACAGTCAGGAAGTCATCGGGGAAGTAATCCAGCAGCGTGTAGGGGGCTTCGCCGGTCTCGCGGTCCGAGAGGTGGACCGAGTAGTTCTCGATGCCCGAGCAGTAGCCCGTCTCCTGCATCATCTCGATGTCGAACGTGGTCCGCTCCTCGATGCGCTGGGCGGCGATGTGGTTGCCCTGGCGCTCGAAGTAGCTGATGCGCTGGTCCAGCAGTGTCTCGATTTCGTCGATGGCGCGCTGGAGCCGCTGTTCCGGAATCGAGTAGTGCTCCGCCGGGTGGAGCAGGGCGGCGGGCTCCTCGCTTTTGACCTCGCCCTCGAGCGGGTCGACCTTCAGCATCCGGTCGATCTCGTCGCCCCAGAACTCCACGCGCAGGGCGTAGCGGGCGTACATCGGGTATATCTCCAGCGTGTCCCCGCGCACGCGGAAGGTCCCCTGCGTGAAGTCCACGTCGTTGCGCTCGTAGTTCAGGTCGACCAGCTGACCGAGCAGTTCGTCGCGCTCGATCTCCTGGCCCACCTCGAGCGAGAGGGACATGTCGACGTAGTTGCGCGGGTCACCGAGACCGTAGATGGCCGACACCGACGCGACGACGATGACGTCGTCCCGGGTGAGCAGCGAGCGCGTCGCGGAGTGGCGCAGCCGGTCGATCTCGTCGTTGATTGAGGCGTCCTTATCGATGAAGGTGTCCGTCTGCTCGACGTAGGCCTCTGGCTGGTAGTAGTCGTAGTAGGAGACGAAGTACTCGACGGCGTTGTCCGGGAACAGCTCGCGGAACTCCTCGTAGAGCTGGGCCGCGAGCGTCTTGTTGTGGGCGATGACGAGGGTCGGCTGCTGGATCTCCTCGACGACCCACGAGACGGTGTTGGTCTTCCCGGAACCGGTCACACCGAGCAGGGTCTGTCGGTCCATCCCCTGGCGAAAGCCCGACGCGAGCTGCTCGATAGCCTCGGGCTGGTCGCCCGCGGGGTCGAACGGGGCGTCGACGCGGAACTCGCGGTCGACGTCTGGTCGGTCGATAGAGAGTGGTCCGCCGGTGTCGCTCATTGCCTACACCTCGGGCTGGACGGACTTGAGCCGCGTGGTTCACGCGAATGTGAGCCTGAGAACTTGTATTGTAAAGTTGATAGAACACCCTGGAAGCGGGGCCGTATTTCCGTCGGACAGCGGCCGAAAGTAAGCAACTCATTCGGTTCCGACCGGTAAATGAACGGTCACCTCGTTTTAATCTGTGTCATAATTAGGTATTTGATATGAGCAAGACAGAAACCGACTCATCGACCGGGAGCGAGGACGTGCTCGACACTGGCCGCTGGTCGGTCGGCAACTGGGCAGTTATCGGGGTGTTCTTTCTCCTCACCGTCATCGGTGTGGCGATGAGCGCCGGGCTGTTCGGCCGTGGCCTCCTGACCGAAACGGTAGGCGGGGACGGCTCCACTGTGACCGTGCCGCTGGCCGTCTTCCTGTACGCGACGCTCGGGGCGCTGGGCTACGTGTTCACCAAGCTGATGACATCGCTCAAAGAGTACGACAAGTGGAGCGATTTCGAGAACCTCGCCGAGATGGGGATGCGGATCCCCGCGGCGTGGCTCCTTGCTGCCGGGGTGTACCAGTTCGGGAGCCTCGCACTCAGTTCGACGGCACTGGGGTCGACGCAGTTGGCCACCGGGCTCCCGTTCCTCGTCGGTCTCTACGTCAACGTTGCCTACGAGTGGCTCGGCGGGCTGGCCGACCGCCTGCTCGGCCGGCAACCGGACAGAGAGGCGGTGACGCCGACACGCGAGGCCGACGGCGGGTCGACGGACCGGCGACCTGACTCGGACGAAGCCGTCGGCGGGAACGACTGACGCGTCCCGTCGGTCACCGGGGGCTCGGGTCGAACCGCCCGGTTAGCAGACCGGCTTCGGGTTCACGCCGAGGTCCTCGAGCGTCTCGAAGTACTCGTCGTAGGCCGTCGAGATGACCTCGATAGCGGCCGCCTCCGCGGCGTCCCAGTCGTCGTCGCTCTCACAGACAGCGTCGAGCAGTTCCGCGGCTTCCTCTCTGAGGGCCACCACGTCGCTCCCGGCACTGCGGAACGTACTCGCCGTCCGTGGGTCCGCCTGGCCGGTGAAAAAGCCCGTGTACTGCTCTTTGACCTTCTTGTCGACGAGCGTCCAGCCGAGGAAGCCGCCGAGGCGTTCGACGGTCCCGTCGAAGGAATCGAGTACGCCGTGCATCGCCGGCGTCCGGTCGACCGGGTCGGCGTCGATGCTATCGCGGCGCTCGGCCGTCTCGGCCGCCGCGTCGGCAAACAGCGCCGCCGCGTCGTCGTGGTCGTCGTCCCAGGCGTCGAACGTCTCGTGGGCCGCCCCCTCGCGGGCGGCCGCCGCCGCCAGTACCACGTCCGGTTCCATCTCGCCGCGGGTGTCGGCGTACAGCGTCTTCGAGGAGCCCAGTCGGGAGAGTTCCGTCTGCTGGTCGTCACGAACGGCGTCGATAAGATCGGCTGCTGTCATACTCGGGCCTGCGGCCGGCGCGGGCTTGTAACCATCGGACCCGTCGCTCGGCGGCTAACGCGGCTGCGGGGAGTAAGCCCCCTTCTGTTCGGGCCAGCATTCGGCTGAGCGGCCACGTCCAGCGCTTGCGCGCGGTGTCGGACTACCTGTCGACGCGGCCTTGCACCGGTGAGGTTTCGCCGTTCCATCGGTCCGTCGCCGGGAGCGTGGGGCATCGAAGATGGCCCACGTGTGGAGCACGGATTGTGGTCCACGAACGCGCGCCCCGGAGTCACCGGGTCGCGACTGCCCTCGGTGGGTTAACTCTCCCTCGCTTTGACGGCGTGTTGCACCGTCTGGTGGAGCACGGGTCGCCTCGCTCGGGATTCGCACACCTCATCGGTCCGGCGACGACGTGTCGTTGCTGTTCCAGAGCCGACGGTCTCCCGCCCCGGGCTTGCGCCCGGTCACCTGTCCGACAGGTGGGGGGACTTTCCTCATGGCTTGCGCCACGGGAGCCGGCCTCCCGCTGCCAGTTACTGCTACGCCAGTGCCGCGAATAAGGCTTACCAACGACCTTTTTCTGCGTCGGGTTCGCGCGAAGCGCGAACCACTCCTTGAAAAACGTCGACGAAAAAGGCCGGACTCGCCACACCGCGGCGAGTCCGGGGAAACCGCTCGCTCCGCTCGCGGTATGCTCACCGACAGCGACTACAACGTCTGTGTCTGATTCTCAGGCAGACCTGCCCTCCCCCGGGTCGCGCGACAGAGCGCGCTCCCGGCCACAGCGTCGGGAGAAACTGTGTGAGAAAGCGGGTCACAGCGCAATTCGACAACAGTCGAGACGCGAATTCCCAGCAGTGTGACTTAGTCGTCAGACGGCAGCGGTTCGCCGGAGCCGTCGGTCGGCGCGGGCGAGGCCTGCATGTCGTCGTCCTCCGCGTAGGGGTACCACGTCATCTTCGTGTTGTGCATGTACGGGTCGTGGTAGTCCGTCTCTTCGGGGTCGACCATCTCGGCCAGCGTCTCCTCGTCGCGGTCCTCGACGAAGTCACGGAAGGTCTCGCCGTCCTCGCGGGCGTCTTTGAAGTTGTTGACGAGGTTCTTTATCGCGCCGGGCACCTCGTCGGCCGGGACACGCATCTCCACCCAGTCGGCAAAGCGCGGGTCGTCGCCGAGGCCGCCGCCGAGACCGATGTCCAGCGCCTCGACCGGTTCGCCGTCCTTGCGGGTCTTCATGCCGCGCAAGGACACGTCGGCGATCTGGGGCTGGGCACAGGAGGCCGTACAGCCCGAGAGGTGGATGTGGAAGTCCGTGTGGTCCGCGGGCAGTTCGACGTTGTCCTTGAGCCAGCGGGCGTAGCGGACCTGGCGGTTCTTCGTCTCGACGATAGACAGCGAGCAGTACTCCGTGCCCGTACAGGCGATAGAGCCGCGCATGAACGGCGACGGCTCGGGAGAGTAGTGCTCCAGCAGGGGTTCGCTGGTGAACTCGTCGAGGTCCGCCTCGGGGACGTCAGTGACGATGATGTTCTGGCGCTGGGTCAGCCGGACCTCGCCGGAGCCGTACTCGTCGGCGAGTTCCGCGAGTTCGAGCACGTCGTCGGCGCCCATGCGGCCGACGAGCACGTTCAGGCCGACGTAGTAGTTGCCGTCCTTCTGCTCGTGAATCCCGACGTGGTCGTTGTGCCCGTCCTGGGACCCGGTGTTGTAGCTGTACTGGTCGCGCATGTCCTCGCCGGCGGTCGGCAGTTCGAAGTCGACGAACTCCTCCTGCAGGACCGAGCGCATCTTCTCGGGGCCCCACTCGTCCATGAGGAACTTGATGCGGGCGTTGAAGCGGTCCTCGCGGTCGCCGTGCTCGCGGAAGAGCGCGGACATGCCGTGGGCCACGTCGGCGGCCTGCTCCGGCGGGACCCACACGTCGATGTCGCGGGCGAGGCGCGGTTCCTTGCGGGAGAGGCCGCCGCCGATACGGACGTTGAAGCCGAGTTCGCCGTCCTTCTCGGCCGGTTCGAAGGCGAGGTCGTTGATATCGCCCTGCCCACAGCCCTCGTCACAGCCGGCGATGGCGACCTTCCACTTGCGCGGGAGGTTCGAGTAGTCGTCGTTGCCCTTGAACGTCTCGTGGAGGTCCTCGGCGACGGGCCAGGCGTCGACGTGCTCGTGTTTGTCCTTGCCGGCGACGGGACAGCCGACGATGTTCCGCCAGGAGTCGCCACAGGCCTGTTGTGTTCCCAGACCGACGGCTTCGAGCTTCTCGAAGATCTCCGGGATGTCCTCCAGCTTGATCCAGTGGAGCTGGATGCTCTGGCGGGTCGTCCAGTCACAGTAGGCGTCGCCGAACTCGGGGTTGTCGGCGGGACCGGTCGCGTACTCCTTCGCGACTTCGCCGATGACCTCGAGCTGGCCGGGCTTGATGACGCCGTTCGGCGTCCCGATACGCATCATGAAATACGACTCCTGACCGGAGCGCTGGTGGTACAGGCCCCACCACTTGAAGCGCTCGAACCAGGCGTCGTGTTCGTCTTCCGGGATGGCGTCCCAGCCTTGCTCTGCGAACTCCATCAGATGCTCCCGGATCTCGTTACCGTAAATATCGTCCTTCCATTTCTCGACTTTACTGGGCATAGCTAATGTGGTTTTCCAGAAGTCTCACAGACTTATACACCACACTTTGCCGTCAACCGTCTCCCCCACTCCCCGAAACAGGAGATTGTTGCCTACTCTTCGGGGCGGGCAAGGCGGGTTCGCTTCTCCGGGAAATGGACGCTCTCGTGGACAACGCCGTGGAACTCGCCGGAGTCGGGGTCTACGACGCGACCGACCGTCAGCCAGTCGGTAACGCCGCTTTCGCCACAGGAGATGCACTGCCCGGCTATTCGTGCCTGAATATCAGGGTAATCGATGCCCACTTTCACGAACCCCTCAGCGAGTAAATCCGTCGTCTCACACCCGCAGAAGTCGCTTCGAGCCAACAACCACAGGTCCGAAACGTTCACTTCACGCGAGTCGTTGACGGAGATCCAGGCCCCGTCGTCAAGCTGGTGAACGTCGGTCGTCATTACATGTCATTAGATTCCCGAGACACCTGAGGGCATCGGCGGTCGCAAGTATCACCGAAACCGGGGCGGAACGACAGCCCTCGGGTGGTAAGTGTGTGTTGTTACCAACACACGCTGCGTATCGAGCGCTGTACAAGATACACACAGATGTTGCCTGTAAGTCGCAGTGCGGGCCAAGCTTACAGGAGAGTCCGTGCTTAACATAATGGGGATATTACGGAGGAGTACGACGTTCCGTGGCGGCCACCCCGGTCGTCGCTGTGAGAGAAACGATGACGAACGCACACCAAACCCATGACGACGACGCCGAGCGCGAAGAGCCAACGACAGACCACCTCGACAATGTCGAGGACGGGTGTGGCTGCACAGAGATCTGGGAGCACATGAGCGAGGAGCGCGACGGCGAGAGCGCATCCGACGACTGACACCCCTGTACGGGATACTTTTGTGCGGCGCTCCCCAAACACGTATCGATGCCTGAGGGGCCCGAAAACGAAATTCCATCGACCGACCGTGAGTCCCCGGTCGGCAAACCGGTCATCCGCGGGGACCCAGCACTCACTGGACAGCGGCCCGAGGAGGCCATCGAGTTCGATCCCGACGACCCCGAGAGCCTCGAGCTCGCCGCCAGAACAGTCAAGAAATTCTCCGAGAACACCGCCGGCGCCGACGACAACGTGTTCATTCTGCGTGGCGCGGCCGCGTGTGCAGCCCTGGTTCGCGGTGAAGGGTCCTACAAGGCCGCTGCCGAACGGGCCGGGGGCGAAGCCTCGGTCTCGTTCATCCGAAAGTGGTCCCGCGTGCACGACCTCCCCCGGTCCGTCCGTATTCACGTCGCCAAGGGAGAGATCGCGCCGACGGCGGCCAAACACATCGCCAGAGTCTCCGGCGAGTCCCGCCTCCTGCTGGCGTGGGCCGCCCTCGACCACGACCTCACCGTCCGTCAGATACGGTCAGTTGCCAGCAGCGTCAACGACGGCGCGTCCGTAGACGCGGCGCTCGCCAGAAAGGGGTACGCGCTGGGCGAGTTGCGGACACAGCTCGGTCGCGACGCCTACTGCCGACTCCGCCGGCAGGCCGCACTCGACGGGGCCTCCCCCGGGGAAGTCATCAGCGAGGCTGTCGAGTCGTACTTCGACGGCGGACCGTAAGGTCTTAATCGCCACTCCCCCGAGCGAATAGCGAGGGCCGGTAGCTCAGTTAGGCAGAGCGTCTGGCTTTTAACCAGATGGTCGGGGGTTCAACTCCCTCCCGGCCCGTGCAACGAACCGACGAGCACTGCGAGTCGGTGAAAACTGGCAGGAAGGCGTTGAACCTGAGAGTCGCAGCGGTCGAGCGGAGCGAGGTCGACCGTCTCTCTTCGGTTCAATCCTCCCGGTTCGCTGGTCCAGGTAGAAGGAAGGGTCCGGCGGTGAGTCGTCCGAGACCGGTTCATTTACCACCGAGACGGCGGATGCCAACAGTATGGCTGGAAATACCGATACAATTCAGCGCGTACTCGCGCGGCCGCTGCGCCCACTGGGCGTGACTGTCGGCGTATTGCTCGTCGCCGCCACGCTCGCCGCGATTGCCAGCACGCCGTGGCAGACATACTCGTCGATGGGAGCGGTGATTGTACAACTGGTCGCGGCGCTCGGGATGGGTGTGATCGGCGTGGCACTCGCATACATTAGCTGGGCAGCCGACGCGTAAGTCGGTCGTCGAAAACAGAGTCGAAAACAGGCGTCGTTGTTATCCGCGGACGGGCATGTACGCCATCCCCAGCATCAGCACGGCGGCGATACCCGAAAGTATCGAGACGCCCCAGATGCCGTTCTTGCGCTCGTGGAAGTAGTCCTGCCGGTCGAGCGTCGCCTGGTACTGGCCGTACTGCTGAACCGAGACGATTTCGACGGTGCTGTGGTCGGGGAAGTGCGTGAAGAACTGCTGCCCGCTCAGCGTGACGTTTCCGCCCTCTGAGAGTTCGATTGTGTTCTCACGCGGTGCGAACCACTCGAGCGTCGCGCCGCTGTCGGTCACCTCGGAGATAGTGGCCTCCTGGGTCCCGCTATCGGTCGCGTGGGGGTAAGTATCGCCGGTGGTGAACGAAACCGTCTCCGGCTCTGGCAGCCACTCGCTCAGCGGGGTCTGCGTGTTGTTCGACCGGTAGACCACGTACTGGGTCCCGTTCTGGGTCGCCAGCGTGTTCTGGACCGAGGAGTCCGCGACGAGGAGCGCGCTGACGTTGAACTCCTCTTCGAGCGTGACCGTGCTCTCGTTGCCGTCAGTGTACACGCGGTAGGATTCGTTCTGGTAGGTCGTCGTGGTGTTGTGTTCTAGGGTCGCCGTATACCGTGACGACTCGTTCGTCCACGAGAGGTCAGCCGCCATACTGCCACCGCCACCGCCGTGGCCGCCACCGCCGCCGGAGGACATGTGGATGTTCGTGGCTGTGTATTCCGTTCCGTCGACAGTGAACGTGCTCTCGTTTGTCAGTTCGGCGTCAGCGTCGAGCGACACCGCCGGCCGCTGACTCTCCGCGACGCCGATGTAGGCGTACGCAGCAACACTGATAACGAGGAAGAACGCGAAGTACGCCGCCGCGGCTCGTCGTTGCATATCAGGACGGTCAGTCGCCGCGCCGTTTAATGATTACTTTTCGAGCGTATCGGTGGGCGGGTGGCAAGGGGCTATCGGCCCGGCAGGGGAGGTGGCAATGCACTGCACCGGTCAAGCTGTCTCAGATTTCCCCGCGAGAACGTCGTAGCTGTCCAGCGTCCCTGCCATCGGCGGGGCCTCCGGGTCGTCTTTGCGCTGTGTGCCGTAGTCCATCCAGACGCCGCTCGTGTAACTGTACATTTCGAAGGTGGAGCCAGTCTCGACGATGATATCGATGACTGCGTCCTCGGGGGCGTCATCGAGAACGACGGCCGACCGAACGTCGTTGTCGTGGTGCATCACCCAGACTGCGACAGCGTCGTCGATATCGTCCAGCAAGGCGCTGGCTTCCGCCGGCGAAAACGGGCGGTGCTGCCAGTCGTCGACAGGTTCTGGCTCATCCATACTGTTCGAACGGGCTGGAACGGCATCGGTGTTCCCCCGTTCACCGAGTCGCTCGACTCAGTCAGCGAAATAGCTGGTGAAAAAGCCGGACAGGAACGAAGAGATGGCGACGGCCAGGGCCATGTCAGTCAGGCCCCACGGCGCGTCTTCGTCGTCGGCCAGCCAGACAGTGATAGCAACGCTGAGTACCAGCGAGACGATTCCGTTGAGGAGGTGCTTGTTCTTGAGCAGACTCATACGCGTGCTCGTTGGCGTTGAACTCGTATAGAGATTACCCACCAGCGATGTGTAGCTGGCTGGAACACACCCACTGGGGTGGTTTGACGGGCTCCAGCCACTCGTTAGCCGTCACAGCAACCCGAGTCCGGCTGTCAGAGTGTCCAGGCGATTCAACCGTCTCGACGACGCCGTCGCCCGTCTCGAACTGCCCGAACTTGCTCACGACCGCACCGTCCGCACGTACCGCGACCGTCCACCGTTGCCCGCCGGGACCAGCGCTCCTTTCGACCGCGAGCTCGCGGTCAAGCAGTCGAACCAGGAGTGGCCGCTCGGTGTGACACTACACAACGTTCAAGCGGCCGAAACCCGTACTGCAGGTGTGACTCAGTCCCTTCTCGTCTACGACGGCAGTACCGATCTGTTCCGGCGCGCTGCCGAGACGGTCACCCGCTGTGCCACGGACATCACGCCCGTCCCCTGGGAATCCGATGCGATCCAGGCGTTCCTCCAGGCGCAGTTCGACGACCTGCCGTTCGCGTTCATTCTGATCGAAGGGGAGTCCGTCCACGTCGGCGAAGCGGCTGTGAAGGAAGCGCTGGAAGAACTTGACGTCGCAGCCCCCGTGGCTCGGTTGGCCAAGCAAGTGTATCCTGCCGCCGCCGCGCCGTTCGGGCGTGTCGTCCACGGCCGAGTCCCGGCCGACGTCCACGGGACTTTTCCACTGGACGAGACGGCGAAAACCCACATCGAATCGCTCCGGCGCGTTCACACGATTCCTGTCGAAACAGAGTGACGACCCGGTCAGAGGCGGCAATACCTCACATCCGGAACGGCAGTTACGCCAGCCGCGATGCGGAGCAGGTCGAGAGGGGTTCTCGCAACGAGTTCTTCGGTAGAACGAAGCCAAGGGCCGGATTTGAACCGGCGATGGGCGGCTCTGCAGGCCGCTGCGTTAGGCCAGACTCTGCCACCTTGGCGCGAATAGAGGTAGTCAACTCGGTCGTTTAAGCGTAGCGAATTCGATCAGCCCTCACCCTCTGACTGGCCTGGTTCTCCGACCCCCTCGACCGGGATGGCACTGTAGATCGACGATTGTGCCTCGTCCGGAGAGGCGAACTGCTCGTCGTTGACCCGTGCCAGTAGCGAAGCTAATCGTTCGGAGCCGTCTGCGTACACGAGCTGTACGTCGTCGAACTCAGTTCGGGCGGTTTCGACCGGTAGCGGGTACGTCGCCGTTTCGAGGAGTTCCGTGAGTTCGTTCAGTTTGATTTCACGAGTCATACGGCACTCTCTCGGTCCAGTCACGTAGTTACGCACTGCTTATAAATACGAAAGGCCCACCGCAGAGATGACTCTCTGTGGTAGGCTGAGATATGAATGGTGGCGGCGAACCGGATTTCCCAGAGGCTCGCGCACTCCAGTACTCCCCGGAACGCTGGTGGGCTTATCTTCCGTGTTCGGGATGGGTACGGGAGGCAACCCCACCGCTGT
>NZ_JAHYBW010000007.1:0-233949 GCF_032027985.1 Haloarcula sp. 1CSR25-25 | reverse complement strand
CCGACGAGAAACTCCTGCTGTTCACCGAGTATCGGGACACGCTGGACTACCTCCTCGACCTCGTGAAAGACGAACCCTGGGCCGACGAGATCCTCGTCATCCACGGTGACGTCGACAAGGAGGAACGCGCCCGCATCGAGGAGGAGTTCAACCACGGCCAGTCCAGGCTGCTGTTTGCGACCGACGCAGCGAGCGAGGGGATTGACCTTCAGCACAGTTGCCACATCATGGTGAACTACGAACTGCCGTGGAACCCGAACCGCCTGGAGCAGCGCATCGGCCGGCTCCACCGCTACGGCCAGGACAAGGAGGTCAAGGTCTGGAACTTCACGTTCGAGGACACTCGCGAGGGCGAGATCTTCGACATGCTCCAGAACAAGGTCGAGAACATCCGCGGCAAACTCGGCAACACGGCGGACGTGTTGGGGATGCTCGACGAAATCAACGTCGACTCGCTCATCATGGAGTCCATCCAGAACGAGGAACCGGCGAGTGCTACCAAGGAGGAACTCGAGGAGCTCATCGACGAGCGTCAACGCACGCTCCAGGAGTGGTACGAACGCAGCCTCATCGATACGAGTACGTTCGATCAGGAGAGCCGAGAGAAGATTCAGGAGGTGATGGACGAGTCCGAGGACGTCTACGGGACGGAGGCCGACATCCACGAGTTCGTCGAACGCGGCGTCGAGGCGCTCGGTGGCGACGTCGAGAAGGTCGGGAGCAATCTCTACAGGGCACAGCTGCCACGCTCCCTACGGCAAGGGACGGACGAGGAGTACGGGCCATTCACCTTCAGCCGAGACTTCGCTATGGACCACGATGGTATCGATTACGTCTCACCCGATGATGATCTGGTCCAGCGGCTTATGCAGCAAATCCTGGATAGTGAGCACGGCGATGTTGGGCTAAAGCTCCTCCCGTTCGTCGACGAGCCGGGGATTGCATACAACTACCGCGTGACGTTCGAGGACGGGACGGGCGAGGTCATCCGGGAAGATATGATCCCTGTGTATGTCGATGCTCGGCATCAAGATCCCCGGCAGCGGATGGGTCAGCGTATTGTTCAGGGTGACAGTATCAAAGGGTCGCCCGACGCTGACCGTGTGCGATCGCTGATACAGAGTCAGGATCAGCTGCGAGAAGCCGCTGACCGGTATATCAGCCAGCAGGTGACTTCTTTAAGAGAGAAACTACACGAGCGCCGCCGAGAGGAGACCCAGCAAGAACTGGATGACCTCGAGGAGTATGCGGAGGCTGAACGACAGCGGATCGAGGAGTTCATCGAGAACTATGAGCGGAAAGCAGAGGCCGGGTCGAATATGGACATCGCGATCCGTGGTCAACAAGAACGGCTCAACAAACTTGAGCAGCGTATCGAAGACCGTCGCCAAGAATTGCAGCGGAAGGCTCGGGTCATCTCACTTGCGCCAGAGGTGGAGAACGTTTGCTTTGCTCTCCCGGTCTAATCAAATACCAATTCAAATGTTTTGATCGCGTGGGTATGATGTGTGTTTGAAAAGCCAACTATCGTGACGTAGGAGTGATTATTTCTCCAGCATTTTTGACCTGATTACAAACGACGACCCCGTCGACACCACCATCGCTGTCGGGCTTAAGGCGAGCGACAATTTTGGAGGATGGAATTGATGCGTGCCTTCTGTTACGATTCATCTGTTCTGAATCGAAACAGCGTCAGATCTTTCTCGGTTGTTTTGCCCTGGGTATGCTTTCGAAATATCCCGGATGTCGCGCTCGCAGTCCGGTAAAACGTATGCCCCGAGGTGAGTATCAGTTCTGTCTGTTCGGACGGTCGACGTCTTCGGCGGTCTTGATTTCGTCTGTTTTCTCGACTTCGGCGAACAGCTCTCGGTATGCGCCGGGCTCGAAGAGGTTGTTCCGGTCGAACAGCTCGCGGGCGGCGTCGGTGAGCTGAAAGAACCGGTACGGCTGACCCCGTTCGAGCCCTTCACGATCTCGTTCGATGGCCTCGATCAGTCCCACTTCCTCCAGCCGGATGAGGTGGTCGGTGAGCGTCGACGCTGCGATACTCGGGTTGTAGTATTCGAGTTCCTTCTTCGAGGGCGCGCCTTTCGGATGACCGACGATCGTCCCGATGATATTCGCGCGCGTCGTGTCGTCGATAGAGGGCATACTGACCGGATGGATCAATCCCGAATACATGATCAGTGGTATCCGATATACGGATCTGTTGTGCGAGCGAATGGGTGTGGATGATATGGATTTCTGGTATGCCTCGGGTCTCGTAGTCTCACTCAGCGTCTGCCGGCGTGTCGAAGTCGTGGAAGTGCTCGCCTTTCTCCTTGGTGAGGATATTCAGGGCGGCCGCAGCTCCGTCTCCAGCTGAAATCACCGCCTGCCATTCTTCAGCCCTTACCATCGCTCCCGTTGCATAGGCGTCCGTAACACTGGTTTCCATCGTTACCTCGACGTCGACCACGTCTTCATCAGTAAACGCACAGCCGAGCTCCTCTGCGAGATCACGCTTCGCGCCCGTCGCGAGGACGACATAGTCGGCTTGATATTCGTCGTCATCCGTCGTGATCGTGAATCCATCGCCGCTTTCGTCCTGCTCGACAGCCGTGACCTGTTCTCCCTGGTGTCGGTCCACATCGAATGCATCGACTTGGTCGCGTGAGCAGTCCATGAATTCGTCACCGTCGATCGATTCGATGCCGAGATAATTGAACAAGTGGGCCTTGTGCATCCACGTCTGGTCCGTATCGAACGCCACGGTGTCGAGCCCGTTCTTCGCCGTGAATAGCGCCGCGCTGAGTCCGGCCGGGCCGCCGCCGATCACTGCAACCTGTGACATACGTCCGAGCTACTCTCCCCTTGCACATAATGGTGGGCCTCATTGAAGATGCAGTTTCTCCTCGTTCATCCGACCGGCGATGTAGCTAGTAATGTCGCCGCTTTATTTGTCTGGTGAACTCGAAACTTCTAAGAAACGGTGAAACGGATATGGAGTAGATACGGGCGATGGGGTCCGCCTGACGCAACCGCCGGAAACGCCGCCGGAACCGCGCGCGGTTCCGGCGAGCCCACGAGACCAGCGGTCTCGTGAACGCCGGCTGATGACTCCTTTTCCATCAGCATCCATGACCGACGACGACCCCTTTCCGGCGACAGCGGACGCATCCACACGAAGAACTCGGATTCTGAGCACGATCGAGTTGCTCGTGCTCATCGGCATCGGCGGATTCGCTGGCTCGAACCTTCGATACGTCTCAGAAATGGTGTTCTCCGGACTTCAGGCAACGCTGGTAGTGAATGTTCTCGGGAGTTTCGTGTTGGGATTCATCCTGTACGAGGCAATCTATGCCGGCGTCCTCGCCGAGCAGACCCAGGTCGTCGTCGGAACGGGCTTTCTCTCGTCGTTTACGACCTACAGTACCTTTGCCGTTCAAACAGTCCAGACGGGGTCACTGAACTGGATGCTGCTGAACGTGTTCGCGACCTATGGACTCGGATTTCTCGGCGTCCTCCTGGGCCGGGAACTTGCCCGAGCCGTCGATGGGGGTGACACGTAATGGTGCAACTCGACCCGGCGCACCTCGTCGGTACCGGCGGTGCAATCGGTGCGCTCTGTCGCCATCTCGTGAGCGAGTACGTCGACGCCGACGCGTTTCCGCTTGGGACGTTCACCGTGAACGTCGTCGGGAGTTTCGTCCTCGGCATCGTCACGTTTCTCGACGTCACCAATACTGTGGTCCTGTTCGTCGGAGTGGGTGCGTGTGGCTCGTTCACGACGTTTTCCTCGTTCTCGTTCGAGACGGTCCGGCTCTGGGAGACGGGCGAACGGTCGTGGGCGATCACGAACGCGGTCGGGAATCTTCTCGGTGCATTGGTCGCGCTTGGCCTAGCGTGGCTGCTTGTCCACGTGATTGCCGCCTACCCGAGATGGTAATGAAATATGATGGATTCTGAAATTCTGCCTCGATTGTGGTCAAAAGATACCGAGGATGAACCCGATGCCCATCACGATGAGGATCGCTGCCGTGAATGCGGGCAGGTGTTCAGCGTACTCTTCGAGCCTATCTTCGTAGCGCTCGTAGCCAGCCACGAGGAGGAGCGTCACCCCGACGAGCGAAACGATGACGGCGACCGAGTAGAGAAGCATGAGCTCTAGACAATAGGATGACCCCGTACAGATGGCGATGATGTCGAACTCCTCGTTGTGAGTAAAGCCGAGGGCGAACGCGAGGGCCACCATTCCGTAGAGACCCTGATCCGCCGCTTCATCTGCGTTCTCGTGTGCGTGAGAGTGGTTGGAACCGCCGACGAACGGGAGTGCGCGTCGAATGCGGGTGAACCAGCCTGCGTGTTCCTCGTGGTCGTGCGCGTGATCATAATTGTGCGAATGATCGTGTTCGTGGTCGTGATGATTCTCATCGTGGTTCGGGGCAGTGTGTTCGTGGCCATTAAAGTACTGCCAGATTCCGAGGAGGATAAGGAGTCCACCCGCGACGTAGTTCATCCAGCCGATCTGGGTGAGATCGAAGTACGAGATCGCCCAGAAGTAGACGATTACCATTGCGATGCTACTGATGAGATGTCCGATTCCGAGAATGAGGCTCGATGCGGCGGCATAGAACCATTTGTTCTGTTTGTCGAGCGCGTAACTCGCTGCTATCGCCCATCCGTGGCCTGGGGCGAGCCCGTGAGTGAGACCGAGGGCACTGGCCCCGAGTGCAAGCCCGAGAATTCCGTTTGCCATCTACTCGATAGGGGTACTGGATGACTCATAGGGGTTGTTATGACCCGATTCGGGAGTTCGTAATAATGACACTCTTGAGGAGCGCCGTCTATGGCTTAGATATGAGAACGAGTTTGAACATTCCGCAAGAGGTTCTCGAATCGTTCGATACGACGTGGCAAGACGAAGGATTAGAATCACGCTCCCGTGCCGTCCGCGAGGCGATTCACGAATACATCGAGCGCCACACAGAGCTCGAAGGATTAGAAGGCCCCGCAGTCGCAGCACTGGCATTCGATTACGAGCACACACTCGTCATCGGCGAACTCCATACCGTCCAGCATGAATTCGAGGACGTCATCGGCACCACACAACATATGCACCACGGGGAGTGGTGTCTTGAGACGGTTTTCTGTCAGGGACCCGCAGCTCGAATCCGGGAGTTAGTGTACCGACTCCGAGATTTCGACGCCGTCGGCCGCGTGAACGTCATGTTCCTCCAACCGGAACTCTCCACGGAATAGAGCGACTGAGTCGTCTGCTCCAATCAGCACTCCTATGGATACGTGTCTCTCATATGCGTACGTTGCGATGGACTGTCTCCGACGACCGCGTAAGGCGAAGACAATGTTGTCTTCTGCTGTATGGGCAACCGGGATGTCTATCTCGTCCTTGGTGATGAGGAGACGGAGAGTCAATAGATGCGTATGACACACGAGGCGATGCATCACCGGCGCTACAGAGATTCGGCGCGATGGAGACTCTACTGGATCGGGGACCGGGTTATAAAGAACAAGGAGAATACCCGCGCCTTTAGGCGCGGGATAAATCCGACATTCTGACCGACAATCCACCGACGACATTCCAGCCGGATATTCCACACCCGGTCGGTGGTTTTAATAAGAAATCTCTCATAACGTGTTATGAGGACAGTTCGATGTTGGAAACAACCCGCACCTACGTCGCCCGTATCACGAACCACCAGCAGGTTCGTGACGATCTCGACCAATGCGGGTTCTCAGCATCCAAACTGTGGAACGTCGGACGCTACTACATCCAACAACGGTGGGACGACGACGGTGAGATACCCGACGAAGCCGAACTGAAGTCGGAGTTGAAAGACCACGAACGCTACAGTGACCTGCATTCTCAGTCAAGTCAGCGAGTTCTCGAAGAACTTGCTGAGGCGTTCACCGGCTGGTACAACTCCGACAACGGCAACAACCCACCGGGATACCGGAAACGTGGCGACGACCACCCACGCTCTACCGTGACGTGGAAGAAACGGGCCATCAAGCACGACGACAAACACGGCCAACTTCGCCTCTCGGAAGGCTTCAATCTGAAAGAGAGTCGGTCTGACTTCATCCTCGTGGAGTACGAAACTCGCCCCGACGTGGAAGTTGAGAACATCCAGCAAGTGCGTGGCGTCTGGAACGGCGACGAGTGGGAACTCCACCTCGTCTGTAAGAAAGAGATTCCCGTCGAAGACGCACCCGGTGACAAGACAGCGGGTATCGACCTCGGAATCAGCAACTATCTCGCCATCGACTACGAAGACGGCGCGAGTGAGTTGTATCCGGGGAACGTGCTGAAAGAGGACAAGCACTACTTCACTCTCGAGGAGTACCAGACCGAAGGCGAGAACGGGCCGTCGAAGCGTGCGTTGAAGGCTCGGCAGAAACTCTCCCGACGCAAAGACCACTTCCTCCATACCCTCTCGAAGCACATCGTTGAGCGGTGTGTCGAAGAAGGTGTGGCGAAAATCGCGGTTGGCGATCTCAGTGACATCCGCGAGGATGAGAACGGTGACTCGCGGAATTGGGGTGCGTCGGGGAACAAGAAGTTGCACGGCTGGGAGTTCGACCGCTTCACGAATCTACTTGAATACAAGGCCGATGAACACGGAATCCTTGTTGACCGTGTAGATGAGGAGAACACGAGTAAGACGTGTTCGTGTTGCGGGCAGATTCGGGATAGCAACCGTGTGGAGCGTGGTCTGTACGTCTGTTCGTCGTGTGAGACGACGATGAACGCAGACGTGAATGGTGCGGTGAATATCCGACGAAAGATAACTCAGAGTCCCCCAACCGGGGATATGAGTAACGGCTGGTTGGCACAGCCCGGAGTCTTCCTGTTCGACCGCGAGAGCGGGTCGTTCAACACGAGAGAACAGGGAGTCTGCAAACCCTAATATCCCAACGCTCGGGATTCCTCCGGCTTTAGCCGGAGGAGGATGTCAAGTGTTTTAGTTCAGGGAGAGAGCCTGCAGTTTGCCGTATCGAGGGTCGTTCATGCGGGAGAGGTGGTTGATTCATCCGCGTCTTTCCACTCTCCGAGCCCTGCCGGATCCAGGTGGACGTGGACATCAGCGACTGGCTCGATTTCACGGACGCGCCGGCGGAGTTCTGATTCAACGTCATGTGCTTCGACCACCGATAGTTCTTGATCGACTTCGGCGTGAAACTCGACTTCGATCATGTGCCCAGAGTAGTACGCGACAAAATCGTGAATACCACGAACAGCAGAGTGTTCCCGGATGCGCTCCTTGATCTCTTCCTGTTCTGATTCCGGAGGAGCGCTATCGGCGAGATACTGAATATTCTCTCGCGAGATATCTACGCCTTGGTGGATAACGAGTAGACTCACGATGCCGCCTGCAATCGGGTCAAAAACTGGGTAACCAACTGCCATACCGAGGACACCCACCAGAGCCGCACCAGTCGTATAGAGATCGTTAAGACTGTCCGCAGCAAGCGCGCGGAGGCTCGGGAGCTGGAGTTCCTGATTCTTGTATTGGGTATACCAGTAACAGACGTACATATCACCGAGTGCAAACAGGAGCCCGATAATAAGCCAAATACTGTACTCAGCGGTCACTCCAGTTAGAATTGAGTGACCCGCATCGTACAGCAGTTTGAGTCCGAGGAGAACGAGCATGCCACCGACGAAGAGCGCGGAGAGGGGTTCGAATCGGTTGTGTCCGTGGGGGTGTGACTGGTCTGCATCCTCATAGACGGACCGGCCCCAGATCAAGACGACACCGCTTGCAAGGAGGTCTGCAACGGAGTGCGCTGCGTCGGCAGTAAGGGCGAGACTTCCTGTGAGGATCCCGAGTGCCCCCTCGACACCAATTTTGAGAGCATTTAACAGAACATTTGCCCAAGAGACTTTGAGAAAGGCTACACGTGAATCCGCCATAATATAGCGATACTGCTACATCCACATAAGAGGCCTCATTAGGCGCGAATAATCGAGTTTTTGATTCAATCTAAACTTTTCACGGTGCGTTGAGAGTCAACGGGTAACCAAGAGACTCATTATATAACTGTACCTACCTATGCAATAGATAGTTGACCCAACGTTATCCTAACCCGAGCCCACTAGGACCTCGAGCGACTGCACCGCTCTCTCCGAACAGCATTAATATCGATGCATCTGTACCCCCAGTAATGGCCGTTCGACTGATGTCGGTATCCACGTTCCGCGGTCGAGGCTGTACCTCTTCTCACCGGTGGTGATCAGCTATGTCTCCATCTTATTCATCACCTGCCACGTGCGCGCTCTGTGGTGGCGCTGTCCCCAATGACCGAGTCGCGGATGAAGACGGCGGCGTCTACTGTTCTACCGGGTGTCGGGACGTCCAGCGCGTCCTCGGTGACGAGGAGCATTCCAGTCGCCCGGAGACGACACACGAACCCACGGGCGCGCCCGGCGCTGACGATGACGCTGGTGAATCCGAAACAGACACCCACGGAGAGCGGGCCGAGTCACGGGTATTTCTCCAAGTAGAGGGGATGCACTGTGCGACGTGTGAAACCTATCTGGAGTCGATTGCCGAAGACTGTACGGGAGTCACTGACGCTACAGCGAGCTACGTAACCGAGACGATTCGCCTCGAGTACGATCCCACGAGCATCTCGGCGGACGCTCTCTGTGACGCGCTTAGTCCGCTGGGCTATACGGCAACGCGTCGTGACGGTGGCAGTGATGGTCCGATGACTGTCGTCGGCCAGTCGCGGCGGCAAGACGAGACGGGTGGCCGAGACATCGACGAGGTGCTCGGGTTTCGCTACGCTGCGGGCGTTATTTTCGGGACGTTCATGCTCCTGCCGTACGCGGTGCTCCTCTATCCAGCGCAGCTCTCGTCGTTCTTCGGCGATGGGACGCTGGACATGTACGCGAGTGCGTCTGGGCTCGGCGGTGGAGATGGCCTGTTGATCCTGCCGCTCTTTCTCGTCCTGACGGGTGTGGTCCTGGTGTTCACCGGCCTTCCGCTCTTACAGGGTGCGTATGTCAGTCTGAAGATGCAACAGCCGAACACGGACCTGCTCGTCGCACTCCTCGTCGTGAGTGCCTACGTATACAGCACGATCGCGTTTCTCCTCGGTCGGATCGACGTCTTCTACGACCTGACGATCGTGGTTGCCGCGAGTGTGGTCGCTGCGATCTTCTACGAATCACTGAGCAAACAGCGGGCGATGGACCGCCTGACGGACCTCACCATCTCGCGGGTTACTGACGCCCGACGATATGACGCCGATGGGACCACGACGACGGTCGACGTGAATGACCTCGAACCAGGAGAGAGCGTGCTCGTCCGTGAGGGCGAACGTATCCCGGTCGATGGAGTCCTTGCCGAGGGCGAGTGTACGGTCGACGAGGCGGTCGTGACGGGCGAATCGCTCCCGGTGCTGAAGCGAGCGGGCGACGACCTCGTCGGCGGCGCGGTCGTCACGAACGGCGCCGCTGTCCTCACGGTGAGTGACAGTGCATCCAGCAGTATCGACCGCCTCATCACGTCGGTCTGGAATCTCCAGAGTGGGGATCACGGCGTCCAGCGACAGGCCGACCGGTTGGCGTCGTTCGTCATTCCAGTCGTCGTGGGTGGGGCTGTTCTCGCCGGCGGCTGGTCACTCGTAGTGGGGGCTGGCGTCCCGCTCGCCGTCCTGACGGCGTTGTCAGTGCTCTTGGTCGGGTGTCCATGGGCACTCGGACTCGCAACGCCGCTTTCCGTCGCAACGAGTATCGAGGAAGCAGTGACCCGCGGCATCGTCGTGTTCGACGAAACCGTCTTCGAGCGCCTTCGGAACGTCGACGTCGTCGTCTTCGACAAGACAGGCACCATCACGACCGGTCGGATGGAGGTTCTTGAGGCGGATGCACCGGCAGATCTGTTGGCCGCCGTCGCAGACCTGGAGCAGCGAGCATCGCATCCGGCGGCGGACGCGGTCGTGACCGCATTCGCTCAAGAGGGGCAAGCTGGCGAGGGTCCCAGAGCCGATGGTGGGGTCGCGAATGAAGACGACCGCGAGCGAGCACGTAACATCTCCGAGTTCACGAGCCACGCGACCGGCGTCGAAGGGGTTGTTGACGACACGCGAGTTCTCGCGGGCAATCTCGATCTCTTTGCGGATCTAGAGTGGTCGGTGAGCGATGCCCTCGAAACTCGGGCGACAGCGGCCCGTGACGTCGGGCAGCTTCCGATTATCGTCGGTCGTGATGGTCGTGCGGAGGGTGTCATCGTCGTGGGCGACGAGCCACGAGCGGGCTGGGACGGCACACTCACGCAGTTGAGTGCCCGTGATATGGAGACCGTCGTCCTGACTGGCGATGACGAGGCCGCCACTGACTTCCTCGCTACTCATCCCGTAGTCGACCACGTGTTTGCAGGGGTTCCGCCGGCGGGCAAGACTGCGACGATTCGGCGGCTACAGTCCCGTGGACAGGTCGCGATGGTCGGTGATGGAACGAACGATGCTCCGGCCCTTGCGACGGCCGATCTGGGTATCTCGCTCGGCGGCGGGACCGCGCTCGCGTCCGATGCCGCGGATATTTCTATCGTCGATGACGACCTTGCGGCGGTCGAGACGACGTTCGACCTCGCAGATGCAGCACGTCGGCGTGTCAAACAGAACAACGGGCTAGCGCTGCTCTATAATGGGATCACGATCCCTCTTGCGGCGACGGGGTTGCTGAATCCAGTGTTCGCGATGGGAGCGGTCGTGGTGACTGGCGGTCTTCTCGCGGCGAATTCGTTTCGAGCCCTGCTTAACGAGTAGCGGCTCTAACCCCGCGAAGCGGCAGATACCTGCTGTGGCCGGATGAAGACGGCCTTCGTGGTTTATTCGAGAAATTCGAAGGCACGGAGGCCCGTGTGCCCGACCGCAAAGCCCGCGACGATGATGCCTCCAGAGACGACTTGGCAGAACGGCGTCAACGGGAGGAAGCCGGTTCCGAGGGTTCCGACAACGATCAGTACGGCTACTAGTCCCAAAAACACGTACTGTCGACTCTTCCCTTCCCATCTTGAGACGTTCGTTCAAACCGCGTTCTCACGGCAGATCCGGCATTTCAGTCGGCCGGGATAATGGCAGCCGATCGATCGGGCTGTCGGGCTGCTTGGACCGAGTAGAGCAGACTGCCAGTAAACAGAAGCAGGCTCCCGACGATGAATACCGCACTGAGCGGCGAGGCCGAATCGACGAATACCCAGTAGAGCGGGGCAGCAATCGATGGCCCGGCAGCGAGCACCGCGATCTTCGCGACGAGTGGCCCGCAGCACCCACAGGTACACGTCCCGACGATTGCAGCACTCCCGGCGGTCCCTTCGGTCATACCGGCTCGTTCCTCGACGCGCCAGTGACGGGCGATGAGAGCGGCGTTCAACCCGATGAGAGCGCTCAGCATCCCGACGACGATGACCTGGCCAGGTGACAGGGCCAGGAAGAACGGGATGTGTACGAACGGGAGATGCGGAATCGCGATTTCGAGGGTGGGCCACGATACCAGCTGATAGATTGCGGGCAGAACGACGACCGTCACCTCCTCGGGGAAGCCTTCTTCGGGGAAAAACGAGAGGTAGCCCGTCACGGTAACAAAAAAGAGCGCTAATACGACACTGACGCCGATGCCGAAGCGACGTGCAACTGGATCACGCATGACTGCGCGAATGACACCCCCTGCGTCCTTCCAGATGACATAGCCGATCAGAATTGGCGTGCCGAGGACGATAGCGTACCCAAGTGGATGTGTATCCCTTGCCAATTCTGGGAGAAGGTAGGGGTACGAGATCCACAATCCCATGAGGATGCCGAGGAACGTGTACCGTGGGCGGGATGGCCAGCGCAGCCACCCAATGACGAAGCTCGCGACCATGATGCCCAAGCCACTCAGCAGGGCCAGTGGCTGATACCACGCTCGGGGGAACGGCATCGAACTCGCAGTGTACGTCGGATCCGGGGAGAGCCCCTCGAAGAGAACGGCTCCAAGCGCAGTGATAGCTATCCCGACGAATACGCCGTACAGAGCGGTTGTCGGCGTGATACGATCTGTCCGTTTGAGAAGGATAAACCCGCCGAGGATGGCGGCACCGACCAGTGCCAAGATGAGTCCGTGTCCTTGCGAGAGTCCACCGCTTCCGGTTGTACCGTGGGCGGATGCGACGGGAATCTGAGTGAGCGTAACAATCGCTGCGAGAAGTATAGAGAGTGGCCGAACAGACCCTCCGATTTGAGGGGTCTGTCCACGGGAGGAACCCTCCCGTGGTTGAGGCTCTTCCGGTGACATTATTCGGTCTTGGACAGGGAGCCACTTCTACCTGACTGATTCGAGAGAGCCACTCGGAGAGATATGCGTCACCCCATAGACGACGGTGTGCCACTTCTGTGGAGCCCCATGAGAAACATACGCCACCGGATGCTATACCGTCGTCACGTTCTACCACTAGTCCGACCCACCTACTATGGATCCCCGGCACGTATCTCCGTTCGACAGGTATGGTCCAGCTGAGTCCGTGGCTGTGGGCGGTCATTCTGGTCGTCGGGGTCTTCGCTGCTCACTGGGGTGCCGAACAACTTTCGCATCCAATTAAGAAGCTCCGCCGACAGTTGGGATTGACCGCGGTCGCAGGTGGTGCCCTCGTCGGGATCGCTGCCGCCGGCTCCGAAATCGGCATCAACGTCACGAGTGCCTATCGCGGTGTCTCCGACATCGGGCTGGGAATGATGCTCGGGTCGAACATCGTCTCCATTCCACTCATCGTGACAATCGCCTACGTCGCCTCGCGGAAGCGAGACCTCGGCGGCGGAACGGAGGGGCAAGATACGCGTCGCGACGGTGGGCAGGGGAGCACGTCGTCTGGCGGCCAAACAGCGACGCACGGTCGCCACCGCCAGGAGAATCTCCTTCGGATTCAGAAGGAGGCCGTTACCGTCCTGATACTGCCGTATCTCGGCATCCTTGGTCTGGTCGCCGTCCTCACGCTGCCGGAATCCGGGCGGGGACTCCAGCCCATCGATGGGTGGATTATGGGGGCAGCCTACCTCGCATATCTGGGCCAGGCGTTCTTCAGGGGTCGCTCCGAGTCGGAGGACGTGCAGTGGGCCAAGAAAGAACTCGGCCTTGCCGGTGCCGGGCTGGTCGTCCTTGCGTCGGGAGCGTACGGTATCGTTCTCTCGACGGAGAACATCGTGGCTGCCCTCGGGATTTCGAGGCTCGTGGGCGGGTTATTCGTGACGGCGATCGTAACAGCGATCCCCGAGATGTTCGCGACGTGGAGCGTCGTCAGAAGCGGTCAGGTCACCGCCGGAACGACGAGCGTTATCGGTGACAACGCTGTCACGATGACCGTAGCGTTCGTGCCGCTCGCACTCGTCACGGTTCCGATCGAGGATTTTCAACTCTATTGGGTGAATCTGCTATTCGTGGCGCTGATGCCGGCCGTGTACGCGGGACTGACCCACTGGGGAGCGGCTGAACACGGGTTCACGCGATTGCAAGTCCTGCTGTTCGACGGTCTCTACGTTGTGTATGTTGGTGTAATGGCCTTCAGTGTACTCAACATACTCTGAATGGGTACCTTTCATGTATGGGGAGTATCGAAGACAAGTAGAGCGGGAAAACGCATCTCTGAAATAGAATTTCGTAAATGTCTGAAGAAAGTGAAGGTCGAAACTACCCCAAATAGATAGAGATGAACGTAAACAGGGCGAATCCTCCCACGAGTGCGACGGCAGCCAGCCGGGCCTCACCTTCCTTGTGTGCTTCGGGAATGATCTCCTCGACGGCAACCGTGAGCAGGATTCCGGCTGTAAAGGCGAGCAGCCCGAACTTGACGATCGCAGGTTGACCACGGACGAGCCAGTATCCGACCGTGACACCGAGAAAGATTGGAAGTGCGAACGAGAGGGACAACAGGAGTCGTGTTCGGCGCGGAACGCCCTTCGATTTGAAGGTGGCAATCGTGGCGAAGCCCTCGGGAATGTCGGCAGGAACCTGACCGAGTGCGAGGAGGAGTCCAAGACCTAGCGAAATCGTCGACCCGGCTCCGATCATCACGCCGTCGCTAAAGAGATCGACGGCGACGCCGGCGAAAATACCCAAGCACCTGACTCTGTACGTCCCCCGCCGGTTCGAGCGGCGATGAAGTCTGTGAGACTGTCGAGACCGATCGAGAAGAATCCTCCCGCGAGGAAAACGACGAGCACGAACCACGGCGGGTCAGCTTCGAGCGTCGTCGGAAGCAACTCGATACCGACGACAGCGAGGATAATGCCCGCCGCAACGTGGAGTGCTAAGCTGAGTGTATCGCCGGAGATCTCGAACCGTTCGGCGACGAGCCCACCGGAGATGTTCCCAATGGCCGGCATCGAACTCAATAGGAGTGCTGTCAGATAGCTGGTGGCCACGCTATCGACCCATCTCTACTTCGGTTTAGACTTGGAAAGGCCTTACTCCTGCTGTTGAGGAGATGCAAGTAGTATCCAGTCCCGTAGAGCGAAAAATTGCCCTCACTCCGTGAGGGGCATCTCCCAGACAATGAATCGGCTGATCATTTGTATTAGATAGGCAAAACCTTAGATATATTCCTTCAAACTATATGTTCTTTCACTACTCTTGTCTCGGAAAACAGTCTACCCAGAATTGGGTAAATCATTGATCTCGTCCACTAGAGCTTGACGGGATCTACGAATCTACGACCAATCTGACTATTCCGTTCTTAACTCACGGGACGTACAACCTGCCTAGGCTGGCGACAAATGGCTCATAGCTTGGATTTTTCTCAGCCTTCCTTCAGTTCTGCCGTGTCATCCAACTCCATTGCTTCCAACTTCTCGATAATCTCATCAATAACATCTACATGGGCGTTGACGAATTTATGTGTTTTATCGGTCGTCACTGCGCCCTCCTGAGACGGTTCGATGATTGACTCCTCCTCGAGTACACGAAGGGAATATCGAACTTTGTGATGAGGATATCCAGTATGCTGAGATAACTTCACAATCCCAATCGGTTCGTGTTGGATGACAAGCTGGAGAATCTGAAAATGACGGGTGAGCATATCGATCTCTTTTTCCACTCGGTCAATCACACAAACCACCTGGTATCTCACTTAGAGCCTGGAAATACGAAGATGAATCCATCACTACATCTTTGACAAACATATTTATTACCGCTTCATTATCAGGTCGACTGTGGCATTCTTTTATTTGTTCATGAGTATCACTGACCATGGGCCACTCAGTATCGGTATTCAGTTCTTCACGATGAACGTGTTTGGGGAATTCCTACATTCTGGGAATCCACTATAGAGTTTAACACGTGATTTGATCTGATGCCACTAGACTATACCTTGGGACGGTCCACAAATGATTTGGAGTCATCGTGGAATTTTGAGCAATGGACGATCTCCTGTTATTGCCCCGCTTGACGTACCGACAGGACCGTTTACTCACGGTTTCTAGGAGAAAATCTCAAAATGATCATCGATAGAAAAGCCTCCCACGTCGTTCTTCATTTTGCACCGGATAGTCGGTAACAAGCGAATAGAGTCCGGCCACTATGAAGAGTATGAACACGAGGTGAGCAAATAGGATGGCTGTTGACCAATGGCTACCTTTCGGCCAATAAACTATAAAGAGTAGTCTGCTGACAATAGTTGTGCCAGTTCCGATAGCAACGAGCCCTAAGAAGCGGCGGTGAATTACGACGAAATCATTCGAGTAGAGTAGAAAGGCGATTCCTGCAATCACTCCAACCCCGAGGATGCCTTTATAAAGTTCTATAAGCCCTAGAATCATCGTCACTCATCACCCACAGGATTCTTCATCCGCGGATGGAGCTGAATGAGACGGAACACCCCAACAGCGAGACCTGTAACAGTAAGCGATTCAAGAACGTCTACGACGAGCGGATGGGTCGGCAATAGAAACACAAGACCGTGTGCAACCGTAAAAACAATTGTGACGACAATAAGGGGGTGTAGCATCCGGCGGTAACTCGTATGTCGAAGTCGGATATACGCCATTAGAGATAATCCTACTGCCACTACTCCTACGATCCCGGAGACTACCAAGGCGATCGTGGTTAACTGGGTTGGACTCATAAGTAGAGGGTTGATCTGTCGGTACATATCTGTGGTGGAGATAGGCGGCCGAAATTCCTCATTCTGTTCCACTCGCTATAATCTGCTACGAGCTGATGGTATCCGACGATAGTCGGGTATACGTGTTGTTGAGGCCCTGGGCGTCCTCTTCAAGCAATGCAACGACGAGATAGGATGCGAACTCAGCGATGTACTCGATGAGTCGAGCGATACGATCAGCGTCGATAGCTTCTAAGGAGTCCAGCAGCATCACGGGGACCGTTTCATACACTTCGTGGACGAGATAGCCCGCGAGTGCGACCACCAGCCCGATTACTTCGCGTTCGCTTTCACTTAAATGGTCGACCGTATCTTCGTACATCGTCCCGTTCTCAGTCGACCGCACCACGTGGAGCTCGAATACTCCCTCAGGTTCATCATTCGGTACTTTCCGCTCGATCCAAACCCGCTCGATGTTTTGATACTCCAACAAGGACAGCACCTCGGCCATATGTTCATTAAACGACTCGACCGCGTCACGTTCGAGGTCCTCTATGCGCGTCCGTAGCGATTCGAGTTCCTCCTGGAGCTGCGCTTTCTGCGCTTCGAGCTGTTCTCGCTCATCTGCCAGTGACTCCATGCCCCGGATTTCGTCTTCGACGTCGTTTAGTTCCTGTTCGATCTGTCCCCGTTCGTATTCAAGCTCGGAGAGCCGCTCATACTGCTCTACCAACTCATTCTCGCGGAACTCCTCGGTCTCTTTGACCTCCTCCTCTAGATCACGAATCGTCTCTCGGAGATCAGTAGCTTTCTTCTCGAGGTCGTTGATTCGCTGTTCTCGACGCTGTCTCTGCCGTTCGATCTCGTCAAGTCGCTCTTCGCATTCACGTCGTCGGCGTTCAGTTGACTGGAGCCGGTTGAGTTGCTCACGAAGCTCAGCGATTTCATCCTGTACTTCCTGTCGCTCGGTCCGCTTCTCCTCAATGACGGTTCGGAGTTCCTCCAGCTGGCTATCGATAGCTCGACGTTCTACGTGATTCCCGCAGGTCCAGCATTTGATCGTGGCCGACATCGGGTCGAGTTCGTCGGTGACGGTCTGTTCGTCGAGATTCTTATCGACAAGCTCATCGGATGAGTTGAGAAGCTCATCGTTGAACTCGACGATTGCAGAAAGGTCGTTGATTGAATCCTGAAGCTCGCGCTCACGGTCCTGGAGTTGATTGAGTTCTCGCTCAAGGTCCTCCCAGTCCGTGTCCTGGTCTTTCAAGTCGTCGAGTTCGTCAGAGACCTCCTCGCGTTCGTCGTGGAGGGCCTCCAGGGTCGATTGCTGTGTTTCGATCTCGTCACGCGTCTGTCGGAGTGTCTGGCGACGCGACTCCAGCTCGCTCAGGAGATCCTCGGCGGCGCCCGCTTCGTCGGCGTCGATGTCGTGGTCGGCTACTCGCTCGCGAAGAGAGTTCAGTTCCTCTGTGGTGGCTTCAAGTTCATTTTCGAGAGTCGTCCGTCGTGTTTCCAACTCAGGTAAGTGGTTGCGTTTGCGTTCGATTTCTTCGAGTCGGGCAGTGATTTGCGCACGCTCACGTTCAAACTCTCGAATGCGTTCCTGAATGGACACGGTATCGACTGGACGCATAAGGACATCACGGAGATCGTCTCCCCGCTCAACAGCTCGTCGTGCTGGATTATCCTCGAGAAGACATGCGAACAGATCGACGAGCTCTGAATCATCGGTATATGGCTCACCCTCAGTGATAACCGAGCCGTCCGATCCTCGCTGGTAGTGGCGCGTGTAGGTTTCACCGTCGAACTCCAGTCGGACGTGCCCTTCGTCGGTATCGCTTTTCAGCGTGGCAGCTGAACCGCCAAGCGCACCGGCAATTGCAGTCAATAGCGAGGTGCGATTCGTTGCGTTCTGCCCGGTACATACCGTAACACCTGGGTTAAATTCGATTTCACACGTGTCGATTCCACCGATATTTTGGACGACCATCGTTGCAGGCTTCGGGTTCGTGTGTTGCGGCATAGGTTCTGAGTAAGTCAATTATCCAGGGTTGGTTACTTAGTCGCAACGGGGTACTAGTCGTGAATCGAGATCAGAATACGAATACCTGCCTCAGTTGGTAGCTTCGATTATGTGTGTCAGCTACTGTTTGCGTTGGTGTCATTCGTTGATCCGTCGCGATCACAACCTCCCTGCTTGAGAAATTCTCTGAGATGGAACGTTTTCCCGGTCTTTTCGCACGTGACCCTAATCGACTGGGTGACGTCGACGTTACTGGCATCGATAAGTCCCGCATTATGAAGCCTGTTGAGTGTGTTTTCGATCACCGAAAGATTGCGTGACTGCGCCCACGCGACAGTATCCTCGGCGTCGTCAAGCGTGATCTGAGCCCGTCGTTTTGTGTCCACATCCAAGCAATTCTGCAGGTGGCGTTTTACGGTCTGATGAGATACGAAGTCATCTTCAACGTTACTTACGGGAGGACCAGCCTGATCGAGCTGTGAACGAATCTCTGCCCGACGTCCGGACCCGATGTCGTCTCCCTGGAGGATTTGATAGATACTTTCAGTATCTCCGATAAGAGCCACTTCCGATTTGAGCAAGGACCGTTCGAGAACCCGTTTATTGATGAATTTCTCAAGGTCACGAAGGCTGGCACCACCGCGATGCCGGCGGCGAAGCTCCTCGTTTAAATCAGGGAGATCGTGTTTCTCGATGATCCGCTCAACCTTGCACATAGCCGCGTAACGGATTTGACGAGCGGAAGGTGGATATTTTCATCGGTTTTCGTAACTTGCCCGAGGTGATTCTAACGTTCGCCTCCACCCATAGACGCACAACCCGCCGGTTGAGGTGTCGTGGCAGAATTAGGAGTCAGGCGAGAGCAAGCTGATCTTCATTGGAATCGTCGACGTACTTGAGTTGTGCTCGGAGCGGCCTATGATTCTCGGACAGTCAGGCGATTCTGTCTCTTATCTACGGGCGTACAATGCCAAGCAGTTCGGCGGCGCGTATCTCTCGATAACGGGATGCTCAGAGAGCGTCACTCCTCACCCAAAAACACGAGAAGGTGAATATGTTTGAGAAACCAAGACGGCAGTATTGCCCCGATTGCAACGCCGAGCAGTATATTATCCGAGGCAATCCACACCACCTGAGCGAGACCGATTCCAAGCACTAGCACACTATTGTATGCGATTCCATTGACCGCTACGTCGACTGTTGTCGCAGGGCGAGGCCAGTCAACGAGGCCGTAGTTGATGTTCGACATTCGACCCGAGGCCACTGCAGCAAGGAATCCGAGCAGACCACACGAGAGCCAACCGAGCAGTCTCAGTGGGAATGAGAACAATACAACCCCCAGTACGAGGATGACAGTGGTTGGGCTAGTGATAGTAGCGAGTTCCGTGACGGTACTTCGTTCTAATCTGGATTTCCAGCGAGTAAGCGGATTACTGGCCTTGCTCATGTCTGGTGATGTGAGGAGGGGGGCATTGTTCAGATTAGCTGATTCCGCACGAAGGTGTGGGTTTGAAGCCAAGATTCCCCAGCGGATGCGGAGACGTGGCGAAAATAATTTCTAACTGGTTGGTTCGCCGTTTTAGTTCTTTGAAGACACGTTCAACCGGATTGCGGTCGCCGTGTGTTTCGTGCTCGAAGCGGAGGCCGTGGCGGTCGAGTGCGGCGTGAAGCCACGGCGCTCCGTCGACGAGAAACACGGCGTCGTCGAGAGTGTGTTTCGCACGCAGTTCCGCGAGAAACTGTTCGGTCAACGCCATTCTTCGGGCTGGAAACAGTCGCACGTGGAGGAATTTGTTGGTATCGGAATTGACGGCGGCGTACAGCCAGAAGCGCTGATCGTTGAGTTGGATCACGGATTCGTCGATCGCGACGTGATCCAGCTTCTTCCCATCGATTGGCTGTAAATTGGCTTTCTGCACCCAGTTGTGGATGGTCGAGCGCACCAGTTCGATATCGGAATCCTCTAAAATAGATACAGTATCCGAAATTGACGATTTAGCGGAGTGAAGCTGGATACTGAGCTTCATCAGCGGCTTCGGTGTCACTTCTCGCTCCACAAATCCCAAGTCGATCCAGTTAGTATCTCCGTCGACGCGGTCGATTTCTGGCATAGAGTACTATCAAATCGAACCGCCTCGGCCTTCATCCTTATCTGAACACTGCCGAGGAGGGGAGACTGACAAGGGATAGCCGCAGATAGTACGACCACCGGACTACCCGTCTGGAGTTTCGCCAGAGACGTGCCCCATGTTGTGAATGACGACTGGGATTCGGAGACACCGGCATCGTATTCGTGGTTTGTCTGATCAGAGGCGATTGTAGGTAGAAACGTAGATGCTCCGTCGAGGATTTGAACCTCGGTCCTCGGCGTGAGATGCCGAGATGATTGGCCGAGCTACACCAACGGAGCACTTGGAAGCTCATCCGTGGAATTGATAATACTGTCGACTGTAACTCCAGAAGCTGTTCGCCGCTATGGGTGCCAAGCTCATCTATGCACGCATTGAGAATCGTAATACCTTATCCAACGTTAACTGAATAGCAATACAAACAACATAAGTGCAAGGACTAATACAATAGTGGCAATTGATTGGCCAATACCTGCTCTAAAAGTACCTGGTGTTACATCTTTGTCCAGAGGCTTAGCAGTGTCTGATTGTTTCACAAAGGCTGTGATACGTCTGACTCCTAACTCGGGATTAGTAAGGAGCCATCGAGTCCCTGTGGTGAGACGCACCATAAATTGATCGATGCGAGCAAATGAGTTGGTGACTCCATGTACTATTGCTTTGGTCCCAAAGAAAACGGCGGGATTGTAAATATCGTCGAAATCTGGAATGCGGCCAATTCGCTTGAGTGGCCGACGTAAGATAGCAAATCCAAGAATACCTGCTATCGCAAGCTCAAGACCCTCACTGATATGACCCAAGGTGAATGTTTCATAATGAATCTCTGACCCAAAGGGGATGATACTGAACAATCCACTGGGGTACACTCCGAAGATCACACACAGGCCTGCTACAATCGCCATCGCAACTTTCTGTCCTCGGGTTGCGTCGTAGATCTCCCCGTCGTAGTCGCCGTGGAAAAACACATAATAGCCCAGTTTGATAAACGATAGGAACGTTCCTACGCCGCCCAGTATCAATAACCACCAGAGAGTCTCCATCTCCTCGTACTCGGCGGCTGATAGAACCATCCCTTTGCTGACGAACCCGTTAAAGCCTGGGAATCCTGCGATTGAAAGTGCCGCGATAGAAAAGGCTACCGTCGTTACTGGTAACTTTCTCGCGAGCCCGCCGACGCGTTTCAGACTTTCTTCGCCAGTTCGATAAATTACGACGCCGACGGTCATAAACAAGAGGCTCTTGTAGAGGATGTGATTGAAGACGTGACCGAATGCACCAGCGGTGGCGAGTGTTGTTCCAATTCCAACCCCTGCTATCATGTACCCGACCTGTGATTGAATATGATAGGAGAGAAGCCGTCGCATATCACTCTGCATCAGAGCCATAAATGCCCCGAAGACGGCCATTCCGCCACCCATATAGGCAACTGCGAGCTGTCCGTCCGGAAAAATTCGATACATCACATAGACTCCCGTTTTCGTCGTATAAACACAGAGAAAAACGCTCGCAGCGATGTGGGGCTTAGGATATGTGTCAGGGAGCCACGTGTGGAGGCCAATAAATCCGACCATAGTGCCGACACCCACGACAGCCAGCACTTGAGGGACAGTACCGACGATGCCATCAGCCGCAGTAAACAAAAACGAATTAACAGTTGCGTATTGCCAAGCGATCGCTGCCAATAACAGGCTCCCACCAATTCCATGCCAGAGTGCATACCGGAAGCCCGCTCGAACCGCCCGGCCGCCGTAATACCAGACAAGTAGCGTACTTCCGACCGACATTAACTCCACAAAGAAAACAAGCGTCAACCAATCACCTGCGAACACGGCCCCAATGCTAGTTCCAACGTAACTGAGGGCAAATGCTGTCTGAACGGTATCGGCATCACTCGCATATGAATAGATAATGCCGATTGAGCCAATGAATGCGAAGATACCGCCCATCAATCGAGTGAATGAGTCGACGTACAGGAAAATGGTCGAAAAGCCGAATAAACTTCCAGATATAAGTGCACCCTCTGGGAGGAGCCATACGTACGGTACAACGACAGCAGTCGCGACCAGACCGAGAGCATGACTAGTCCGACGGGAGAATAATGGCGAAAGAATCGCAACAAGCAATACAGGCACGAACGGTGGTATTAGTGATAATATCATTAGATAGAACAGTCTCGATTAGCTGGTAGCGACTCGTTTACTCCACTGGAGGCGATGGTGTGCATCTTCGCGGAACAGGAATTGGCCAAGCTCAACATTGTCTTATTTTTCACTTGTATATAACGTGGCGTTCAATCAATTCATTTACGTTGTAAAAAAGAACCCCGACCGAAACAAGCGTCGTGACGAGATAGGCGATTAGACTGAGCGGCCCACCAACTGCTGTCCCAAGGATTCCACCTGTGAGGCCGACGATTGTGAGTTCAATCCATGTTACGATGATCCGAGACAATAGTTGCGGTTCGGGAGAGGAACGCGTTGCAGTCATCGCACTTGGTCTCGGTTGAACGCAGTCCAAGTATTGTAGCCCCTGGACACTATGTTGTTCCTCCATACACTGGTCGTTCGTTGGATCTGAAATCGTTTCATTGGTATGTTTCCTCCATATCGATTGGTCCGCTGAACGCGGAATAGAGCACGACAAAGTACACGAGCACGATTGGGAGCAGCACGCTCGCCATTATCGACATAAGATTGAGCGGAAGCGTGGAGATGATCGCCTCTCGGATAGTGAGTCCTGCGGTCCGATCGACGAAGGGGAACAGAAGGGTTGCGACGAGCCCTACGAGTCCGAAGACGAGTGCGGCTGTCGCCACGAACGCGGCGTAATACCGACGTCTACGGAGCGCGACGACGTAGATTCCCGTCAGGGTAGCAGTGAGCATCACAAGTGCGACGATGAGGGGTGACCGGAACGAGGAGCGCAGCCCTGGTTCGGTCACATATATCGCCCCCAGAGTGATGACCGCTCCACCAAGATAACCCACGGCGGCTCGGACACCGTACTTCCGCATCTCATCTCGCAGCCTGCCGCGGGTTTTCAGTCCGAGGAACGCCGCCCCGTCGACGATCGTGAGAGCAAGGACTGTGACACCGCCTAAGACCCCTACGGGGGTGATGAGGCCAGTCGCCCCGATCAGCCAGTTCATCACGAACAGCCCCAGCAGAAACGGCGTCACGGTACTCCCGATGACGAACGAGTGGCCCCAGAGGGTCCGCCAACGGTCATCTTCGCGCTCTTCGTACATTTCAGGGGCGAGCCCCCGGAGACCGAGTGCGGCTAGAATCGCGAACATCAACAGATAGTACCGGCTGAAGAGATTCGCGTAAACGGACGGAAACGCCGCGAACAACGCCCCACCGAAGACGACGAGCCAGACCTCGTTCCCGTCCCAGAACGGCCCGACAGCCGCTAACAGCTGTTCTTTCTCGTGGTCGTCGTCACGGGTCGCAAACAGGACGCCCACGCCGAAGTCGAAGCCGTCGAGAAAGAGAAACATCCCGAAGATGAAAAACAGCAGCGCGAACCAGAGCTCGGCGAGCGGCAGTCCGAACAGTGGCTTCGTGGCCAGCGATCCGACGCTAGTCACCGGACGTCACCTCTGACTCTGGGACGCGGGCACCATCACTCTGCGTGAGTTCGTCCTTCGATGGCGGCCCTGCCCGGATAATACGACCGACGACGTAGGTGTAGAGGCCCAGTAACAGGATGTACCCGGTAACGAATCCGAGGAGTGTGAACGTAGCTTTTGCGCCTGTGAGGTTTGGAGAGACGCTGGCACTCGTCTTCATCACTCCCTGAATGACCCACGGTTGTCGCCCGACCTCGGTGACGATCCAGCCGACCTCCACGGCGACGAATCCCAGGAGAGACGACGCCATCAACGCCTTATGCAACAGGTCATCCTCGAAGAGTTCCCCACGCCACCATCGATAGGCACCCCAAACGGCCAGCAGAATGAACCAGAAGCCGAGCGCCACCATAATCCGGAACGCCCAGAAGACGATCGCGACAGGTGGGGCTTTCGTCGAGAAGGATTCGAGGCCGCGTATCGTAGCCTGTGGGTTTCCACCGCTCGCGAGCCAGGATGCGCCACCCGGGATGCCGATGCCAAAGAGATCTTTTGTACGGGGGTTCAGCAGGTCATTAACGTCCGTGGGGAACGCGACGATATACTCGGGGACGTAGGAGTCAGTTTCCCAAACGGCTTCCATCGCGGCGAATTTCTGTGGTTGGGTTTCGGAGACGTGGCGGGCATACTCATCACCCTGAATCACTTGCAGTGGCGCCGTGATGAGCAGGACGACGAGCGTGATTTTGAGCGTCTTCTCCCAAACATCGATGTGTTCAATCGGGTAGCCCCAGACGTGATGGCGGAACACGTAGTAGGCGGCAACGCCGGCCATGAAGAGCGCGACCGACTCGACGGCCGCGTTCTGCATATGGATGAACATATAGGGGAACCTCGGATTGAGATAGGCTGCGAGCGGGTCGGTAAGCTTCACAATTCGCTGGCCGTTCTCCACGACGATTTCGAACCCACGCGGCGTCTGCATCCAGGAGTTCGCGATGAGGATCCAGACGGCCGAGAGCCACGTGCCGAGCCCGACAGCGATACTCGACAGGAAGTACAGCCGGTCAGACACCCGGTCTCGTCCGAAGACGAAGATCCCGAGGAACGTCGCTTCGAGCATGAACGCCATCATCCCTTCGAGGGCGAGTGGTCCCCCGAACAGCTCCCCAGCTGTTGTCGAGAACGTGGCGAAGTTCGTTCCGAATTCGAACTCGAGGACGAGTCCGGTCACCGTTCCAACGACGAAGCTGACCGCAAAGATGCGGGTCCAGAACCGACGGAGCTGTTCGTATACTGGTTGTTTGGTGCGGATCTCCTTCCATGTGAAATAGATGAGAAACGGGGCGAGACCCATACTCATCACTGGGAAGATGATGTGGACGATCGTAGTGAGTGCAAACTGGAGACGGCTCGCAAGAACGGGATCAACCACCGGTCTCACCTCGACAGATGTCGTTATTGGTCTGAACGATGATTCGCAGATCGGATAAAAAATGGACCCCTGTCGGATAGAATGCCATCACTCCGACTTTGCGACTTTGGTACGTCAAATGAAGGCGGTGTCCTATGTATTGGGAATCCGCCCTCGACCCTTATACCGGGGGGTTTGATAAGTGGGTATGGAGCGTCGACAAGTCCTCAAGTCAGCCGGAATTCTCGCAACAGGTGGCGTGACCAGTCTCGCGGGATGTAGTAGTTCAGGAAACGGAGATAGTGGTGGCGGTGAACCGAACACAACCGACACAGAGGAGACGACTGGCGGTTCGGGAGAGGAAACAACTGAGGGCTCAGGGGCCTCGAATACGGTTATGATGGTCACTGAAGGGAGCGAGTATTATTTCGATCCGATCGGTCTGTTCATTGAATCCGGGGAAACTGTGACATTCGAAATTCAGAGTGGGAGCCACTCGGCAACCGCATATAAAGAAGGAACGAGTTCAGCCTCGGTAAATCGGATTCCCGAGGGAGCAGAAACGTTCAATAGCGAAATTCTTAGCGAACAGGGCGCGACCTACGAACACACGTTTGAGACCACGGGCACGTACGATTACTTCTGTATTCCACACAAGACCCTGGGGATGGTTGGTCGGATCGTCGTCGGCGAACCCGGCGGTCCCGCCGAGGGGAGTATGCCGCCGGACGGAGACGTTCCCGAAAGCCAGACCATCGTCGATCAAGGTAGCGTCTCCTACAGCTCGTTCTCCGGGTAGACGAGTCGTCGCGGGCGCAGTCAACGTCACACGCCCCGTCCACGAAGCTTATGGCCGAAATTGACTGTACTGCAGACACAATATATGTGCCGCTATACTGGCCATGACCACCGAAGAACCCTGTTGGCCGACGTATCTGGACGCTGCCCTTGAAAGCGTTCGGCGAGAGCGACGCGAGGTTGAACGTGAGTGCCAGGCCTTTCGGCGGTTTCGCAAGCGTACTCAAAGTCTCAAAACAGACCCGCCACAGATCGAACAGATATCTGGTGGGGCGCATCAGAGGTTCTCATCCGCGCAGCCGTCTGTCCGTGACGTGATCGAGCCGTATTATCGGGAGACCGTGATGGCAGTCGATCACTACGACGATGTTTACGGTGATTCGTTCGAGACGAGCATTAGTGCCGAATTTGGGGCTGATGTCCTGCTCCTGATTTCGGAAGCGATGTCGTTTTCACAAGTCATCAAACAGCGACTCCTTGGTGCCGCTCAGCAGTGTATTGACCGCCGCCGGGTGTTTATAGAAACACTTGAAACGGAATCTGCGATGTTCAAAGATGCCCAATCCACAATCCAGACGATCCGAAATACGGTTGTCGAAATCGACGACGAAGACTTACGGGACCTTTCGGTCACCCAATTAACCAGCCGCCAAGAAACACTCCAATCGCTGACACGGAAATGTGAGGAATGGCTTCAACGACGACAAGAGCAGATCCATGTCCGGCGGTCCGAGCGGTCGTCAGGTGAGCGTGACTACACTACACTCTGCTCATATCTATACGAACCCTTGGACGTTGACCATCCAATATTAGCTACCTTTGTCGAAGTGATGGAAATCATTCGTGGGCGTGAGGGACACATCCTTCGTATGTTGGGTTAGTCATCGTCTTCCGCAAGGACGCGTTCCGAGATACTCTGTGATGCGGGCGCCTCATCCGGTGTCATGACGGCGCGGAGCGCGAACCGCTTCCGGATCATATCGTATGCGAACACGAGCGTCCCGAGAATGAGAAGCGTATCGCCGGGGAACCGCGCCCAGAACAGCAGTTGGATGACTTCGCGATTGTAGAACGCGAGGCTCCGGGCGGCGTCATATCCCTGAGTGAAGGCGACCTCGAGTTGGAGGAAGCCGACCGGGAGAACGGAGACAAATACCATCACCGCCAGGCCAGCGTTCCAGAGCCAGAATGCCCACCGGAGCCGTCGCTCGACCCACTGGCCAGGAGCGGTGGCGATTCGCAACATATAGGTCGCCATCCCGAGTGCGAGAAAGCCGAACGCCCCGAACATCGCCGCATGTGCATGGCCGACCGTCAGGTAGGTACCGTGCTCGTAGTAGTTGATGAGCGGCAGATTGATGAAGAACCCGAGAACGCCTCCACCGACGAAGTTCCACGCTCCTGACGCGATAATGAACATGAACGGGAGCGTATAGGGGAACGTCTCGTCACTCGTTGCGAGGACGCGATATTCGTTGAGGGCTTCAAAGAGGATGAGTACGAGGGGGATGAGTTCAAGCGTTGAGAAGATCGTACCGACCGGCAGCCAGACGTCAGGTTGGCCAACCCACCAGTAGTGGTGGGCAACGCCGATGACACCCGTACCCATCACGAACAGCGCCTCGAAAATGACTGCCTTTTCTGCCGACCGCTTGCGCAACAAGCCCATCGAGACAAGCGTGAGTCCGACGATGGCGACGATGAAGAACTCGAAGGCACCCTCCACCCACATGTGGACAACCCACCATCGCCAGAACTCCGTCATCACGATATTCGTCTTCGGCGTATACAGCATTCCCGCCAGAAAGAGAACGCCGATCGAGCCGCCCGCGTACAGTATCATATGGGCCAGACCATACTGTGGTTCACGGTCGAGCAGTGGTTTGAACCCCCGAGCGACGAGGACGGCCCACAGCCCGAAGCCGACGAGGAGGCCCGCCTGCCAGAGTCGTCCGACTTCGAGATATTCGAGTCCTTCGTTGCCGAGAATCCACCACAAGTCGCCGTCGATATATCCGTTGGCACCAAGCCAGATACCGGCGAAACCTCCGAGAATGACGATTACCAACGTCCCGAGCAGGACGTGGGTATACTTGGCCTGATTCGACGGCTCGTAGCCGGTGAGAAGTGGAGGCAGAAACAGCCCCGAACCGATCCACAACGTCGCGATCCAGAGAATCCCGAGGTCGATGTGATAGGTGCGGGCGAGGTAGAACGGGAGGATCTGGAGAATGTTCATGCCGAGATTCTCGAAGAGCCCGAAGAAGCCAGCCCGTTCAACGTAGTAATGAGCCAAGAGCGCACCCAGAAGTACCTGAGCAGTGAAGAGAGCGGCCGCGATGGGGATGAATCTCGTCGCGGCACGTTGACTAGGCAACAGTGCGATCTCGTCTGGATCGGGAATCGTGACGCTGTCGATATCCGGCTCCGGGAGTTCAACGGACTTGTAGGCCCAAACGCCGATTCCTGCGGCACCGACTAGTAATACCATACTGATGACGCTCCAGATCATCGTCCCTCCGGTCGGGACGTTTCCGGTCCCCGGAGCGTACGGCCAGTTATTCGTATAACTCGTCTCTGTACCCGGACGGTCCGTACTGGCGATCCAGGCTGTCCAGAGTGCAAAGTCAGCGAAGCGGCGTGCCTGATCGTCGGTGGCGATCATTCCCTGCGGAACGCCACGCTCGGCCTCGCCCTCGTGGTAGCGCTCCACGTACGTCTCTCGGACCTGTCGGTGTGCGTATGCCTCGGCGGCCGAGTGGCGGATCGTGCTCCGGTCAGTCGTGTCTTGGAGATCTGTCTTTACTCGTTGATCGACGACCGCTTGCTGGCTCGCAGAGAGGGCGTCATACTCGGCGTCGAAGCGCTCTCGGGCGTAGTACGTCGCCATATACTGTCGCTTTAGATCCAACGTATCGGCGGTGTAGTCAACTCCAAAGTAGGCGCCGTTGCCGAGGATGGTTCCCTGATTCATTAAGCCGTCAGACTGGAAGACTGCTTTTCCAGTCTGTATCTGTTCGTTCGAAACGATCGTTGACCCGTCTGGACCGACCCCTCGATCCGGAATCGGTGGCGTGTTTTGATACGAGTACCAGGCACCACCTCCCATAACCACGAGGTTGAACACGAACACCCCGACGAGGAACTTCGCGAGGGTCTTGCGTTCGACTTGCATAGTCTCTCTTATTTGATTTCGACCTACTGATTGTAGAACCCGTTCACCTACTGGCTGTAGCCGGCATACTCCATAAGCTGGTTAAAGATGTCCGTATCCATGACGGATCGATAGACCACACCAGTAAGCATCCCGCCGGGATAGAACGTGCCGTTCATGACGTGGTTGACCTTGTGGCAGTGCATCAAGTAGATGCCGGGGTCTGCATCGGCAGTAAACTCGATCGTGTGTCGTTCAGCGGGAGCAACGTTCGTGACGTCCATGTCGTGTCGGGCAGCCTCCGGAATCGTCCCGCCGTCCTTTTCGACACGCTGGAAGCGGTGGTTATGGATATGCATCGGGTGCGACATGTACCCGCCGTTGACGAGGTGGATGCGAACTGAGTCGCCCTCGTCGACGATGATCGGTGACCCTTCTTCGGGGTGCAGTGTTCGGGGTGCGCTCTTCCCGTTGACGGTAAACACGTCTGGATTGCGACTGGCCGAATTGTAGGTGAAGTCCGCCTCACCGGCCCACTTCCGCGGAACCCGCGAATCCCAGTCTTTGACGGTCATGAAGTATTCGCGGTCCGCTGGTTCGTAGCCTTCGGGATCAACTCGGTAGATCCCGTACATACCCATGTCGATATGCCGGTGGGTCTGGAAGTGACAATGGTAGAAATGCGTTCCAGGGACGTTGGCTGGGATCTCGTAGGTGTGTGTCTCACCCGGTGGGACCTGGATTCCAGTCGTCGTCGGGACGCCATCGTTCTCCCACGTCTTGCGAACCCCGTGGAAGTGAATCGTGTGGGGACGTCGGCCATCTGTGTTGTCGAGTGTCACCTCCATCGCGTTCCCCTCGGTCGTTCTGAGAATTGGGCCGGGGACGCTGGGGTCGTTGTCGTCGGCCTGGAACGCCCAGACGCGGGGGAATTCGACGGGCCCACCCATTGTATCGAGCGGGTGGACGGCGTGGCGGGCCTGCTGAGTCCGCATCGTCACTTCGCCACCCTGCTCGTCGACGTTGACGACTGTTGGAGGGCTGGTGTAGGGGAGATCAGGCGAGTCAGTTTGTGTCTGCGTGGGCGTATCGCTCGTTGCTGCTGGCTCGTTGGCTCCGCCCGCAGAACAGCCTGCTAACGAAGCGATACTGGTCGCGCCAGTTGCCGCGAGAAACTCACGCCGTGACAGTCCGGTTCCGGGTGCGCCGAAACGTGTAGTCATGATACACTCGGCATTTTGGTTGGCCTAAACATAGGGCGATTGTAGATTCCCAGTTCACGGGATAGCGCTTGGATATGTTCGGCACAAGCTGGATAGGCATAGCGGGAGCTTCTCTAAGTTTGAGTGTCCAATGCTAGTCTGAAGTCACGCGCCGAATCTGGAGAAATATCAAATCCCGCCCGTCGAGGTAAGGTACGCGCTCGCAAATTGGATCGCATTATATGTTGCATGCATAACTGCAGGAACTGCGAGATTCTCCGTATATTCGTACGCAGTCCCGAGCACGAGTGCCAGAACAAATGCCGTTCCAATATATACCAATTTTCCCTCACCGGTCAACGAGAAGAGGTGGATCGAAGCGAATAATGCACTGGCGAGAACGATGGCGCGGACTGGATGGAGTGTTTCGCGGAGTCTTCCCTGGATGAGCCCCCGGTACAACAGCTCTTCTCCGGGTCCAACCAACAGAAACTGAAGCGGGACGAGAAGCAGGAACACGCCCGGGTTCTCTTGCCCGACCTCGACGATCTGATTCTGTGCTGAGCTTAGACCGAGGGCTGAAATCACCGACGAAACCACAAAGAGCAGACCTAGGAGCGCAATACTTCCGCCGATAATCACTGCACTATCACGTTTATCAGGAATATTGATGGGGATGAATCCGAGTCCGAGATGATAGCGTTTGAGATAGAGGAGGGTGATTCCCCCGAACGTCACCCCCTGCAAGAAGACCGTGACCAGGAACAGCCGGAGGCCAGGACGCGACGAAAGGTCGACGCCAAGCAGTCCGACACCTGTCACGATGGTGAGGATCACGACCGATCCAACAAGGTACGATCCATATGTGAGGCCAATTGCCGTGGCGACAGATCCGAGCCGAGATGTCGAAGGCATTGATTATACTGGAATGTTGGAACTCCCACTACAAGCGGGCTTCGATAGGTCGATTCCGGCGCTATTCATTCCAAGACATCCCGCGATAGTGACTTCGTTCATAGCTGACGTTCTGGTTCGATCACGTCTGATCCAGCGAGGACTGTAATCGTCACGAGCACGAACGCGATGAGTGAGAGATTCGGAATCGTGAGTCCGAGCACGGGAAGCCGCCACTGGACGACTGCACAGGGGCCTGCGAAGGTACACGAGGTCGTCGTCGCTTGGAGGACGGAGTGATATGCAGCGATCACCCCGCCGACCACGGATAGTGGCGTGACTGTCCGCCAAATCGTGTCGTGATTCTCGACTGCGGCAACGCCTAAGACGATGACGAGCGGGTACATGAGAATCCGTTGGTACCAACAGAGGGTACAGGGAACGAGCCCGAGGCCGAGACTGAACCAGAGGCTCCCAGTGGTCGCGACCGTCGCAACTACTGTCCCGCTTGCGAGCCAGAACCGACCATCGGTGGTCGTTAACTCAACTCTGTCCGGCAGCATCTTCGATCAGCCGTCTGGTCCGGTCTTCGTTCCCGAGCGGGTTGATTGTCGTTCCGTCGATGAGGAGGGTCGGCGTGGAATTGACGCCACTGTCGCTCGCTGCCTTGCCTGTCGCCCGAAGTGCGTCCTCGTACTGGTTTTCCTGAATTGCCGTCCGGACCACTTCTGTCTTTGACATTCCTGCCGACTGGGCAAATTCTACTAACTGATCCGCAGTTGCCCATTGCTCACGTTCGGGAGGCTGATTCTGGAATACGTATTCGTGAAACGACCAATACGAGGCTGGCTCAGCGTTCCAGACGGCTAACCCGGACTGCCCGGCTGCTGGCGCATCCGGACCTAAAAACGGCTCTCCTCCGATGTAGGCGAGATTGCGGAACTCGAGCGCGATTGTTCCCGGTTCGACGTAATCCGTCACCAACTGCGAGAGCATGCCGGTGCTGAACTGGGCGCAATACGGACATTTCCAACTCCCGAAGTAGGTGACTGTGACCTCGGCGTCAGCGGATCCCATTACTGCATAGCGGAATTCGGTCGGCGAATCGGGAATCGGTGCGGTTGCGACGGCGCCCGCTCCACCAGTAGAATTGGTGCTCCCGTTGGATTCGGTACCCTTGTTGTTAGTAAGAACGGTTCCGCTAACTACGAGGGTGGCAGTGGCAGTCCCACCGCCGGCGAGGAGCAACTGTCGGCGAGTGAGCCCTCCAACAGCAGCACTAACTCCGCCCTCCGAGAGACGCTCGGTGAATGTGAGTGAATCGACGGCTGCGTCTGCTCGCTTGTAGTCGACACGTGAGAGTGTATCGGGATGCGCGGCGAGCCAATGTCTATACAACCGCTCGTCAGTTTCTCCCTCCAGTTGCTCACCACAGTAGTGGCACGCGTTGTGGGTGTTCCACGCATGATCGCGAGTGGCTCCGGCTGTCTCGAACTGATCGGCACAGACCGGACAGGTGTGTGTAGTCATTCTCAGTCGATAGTTGGGGTTGAGGGACTCATACGTTTATTGTCCTGTGCTCGATAGTCGGCTGGATTGTCGTCATCTGTGGTGCCTTTCTGTGAATATGGATTGGGTTAGCAACGAAGATCTGAGACGAAAGCGGTCGGTCGGTGGGAGAGCATAATCGAGGCTGGTCGAGGTCCAAAACAATAGGGGACGGTGCTGCCGACCAGTTGCATCCTTGTCCACTGTAGGCGTGTTCGCCGGTGTTCGTTTTGTGCCGATAATCTCGACTTCGTGATCTGTTCCATCACTGAGGAATAAATTGGGCTTAGTGATTACTGATAGCGGCGCTCCCCGCTCGAAAGATTCTCTGTCTCCGTCATCTCTTCACTGTCTCATCTCGTCTAACAACAGGTCTACAGGCTGAGCAGGCCGAGTGCCTCGGGGTTTGACCCGGAGAGTGAAGGCCGTAAGCTCTTTGTCGCAATCCACCGAAGTGTGAATACAGTTGCGACGTGGGTTAAAGACCTTAATCCGAAGCAACTGCCGGCAGTTGCGAGGAAATGCGACACCTCTCAAAACCCTGCTACGGCAGGTGAGACGGGTGTTGTCGGGCGGGGTGAAGCCGCCGACCCTCACGGACGCATCGGGCGTTCGGGTGTTAATTCCAACCGACCCAACACGGGGAGGTCGAGGGGAATTAAATTCGCCTGCGACAGCACGACTCGGTTTTGGGCGTGCGGTCAAAACGGTGAAGCCGCGGGGCTTGTCCCCGCGGTACTTCACTGCCTGTGGGTACATTTCTCGAAATCAAAGCCCTTGAATGTGCCCGTCATCTGGGAGATCTCTGCCCACTATGCTGGTTCAGTTGACCCTTGATAGTAGATCAAGAGAGCGATTAACGGTCCCATCGTACCAATCGTGGCGATAACTGCCCCGACCCCTCCATCGGTGAATGTAATGCCGAGAAGCCACGCTCCGACGAGTGTGAGACTCACGAGCAGATACACGATATAGTTCATGTGAAACCATTGCGCAACACAGGCCCTTAATCTAGCGAAAATCTCCGTCCGTCAAATGTGAACTCTACGCTGATCGAGTTATTACCGGTCTCCATACAGATGCTACGGCTGGGTGTCTGTGGGTACTCGCCTTGCTCTGTACGTGAATCGAGCGCTTTTTACAGAAGTCTAGCCAACAGTAGGTATGGGCTCTTCCGAAACTGCGTCCCGACAAATAAGCCGCCGTCGGGCGACTCTTGCGGTGTCACCATTTCTCGCGCTCGGAATTGCAGACATCATCCTCCTTCTCGGGTGGGGTGTCGATCCACTCTGGGGATTCATGATTCTCCCCCCCATTCTATTTATTACCGTGCTTGGATGGATCGCGTTTCGAACGGGATTCGCACGCGACCGGACTGACTGAGCAATGTCTGAGAAAGAGCTTTTGATGCTTATTCTCGGCATAATTGCTGCTCTGATGTTTGTGGCTGGTCTTGTTCTTGTTATGACATGACCCGTACTCTTGGCATACTACTGGTAAACGAGTAACCGAATCGTTCAGCCCGGTTCGAGAAGAACTGCGAAAACCGCTAGTGGCGGGATTAGCACGAACACGAACACCAATCCTGCAATCGGTCTTGTTCCTAGTTTCCACAGAAAGACTGCCACGAGAAATAAGAGAAAATCGACTCCAAACAAGGCGAGTAACCAGTGTCGTTCAAACCATTCTTTTAGATCCATACCAAAATCAGCGGATCTACGTTATCTCTCAATATGAATGGCAGCCTCATAGGTCAATATCACGAGCGCGATGAATGGGACGACGATCAGTAAAATCTGCATCGCGGAAACTAATGAGAGGGTAACCCCCCACGGAGCGACGAGTATGAAGAACAGGAGGAAAAAGCCCAAAATCAAGAGCGGGACGACGTTGACTGTGATGTCGAGCAGGGTGTCTTTCGACCAGATGGTGTCGGTCATTGGTTGACTGTAACACGCAGGTTGTAATGTGGTTTTTCATAGCTCGGTGTTCCCAGTCCGGGTGGCCGAGCCGAATTGATACTTGCGTATCCCGTGGCCGAATTCTTAGTCCAGGAGGTCAAGGTTCTGTAGGTGATCGTGAATGGTTTCAATAGCCTTCGTTGCGTCCTCAAACGACTTACATCCGGTAATGACCAACTTGCCACTTCCGAACAACAACCCTACGACAGTCGCATTTGGGAGCCGATACACGAGTCCTGGAAACTGCTCGGGTTCGTATTCGACGTCTTCGAGACCGAGGCCAACCGCAATAGCGATGAGATTCAGGCGCTGGCCAAGCTCACCGCTCGCTACCATATTCTGAATGACGATGTCTGCCTCGGTTGTGACAGGAATCCCTAGCGATCGAAGTTCGTCGAAGAGAGTGTGAATGGCTTGATGTGCCTCGTCAACACTCGCAGCACCAGTACAAACCATTTTCCCGGAACGGAAGATGAGAACCGCTGCTTTGGGGCTCTGAATACGGTAGATCAACCCTGGAAACTTGTCTGGATCATAATCTGTGCCGGCAAGATCGTCGCCGAGCTGATCTAGGTCAAGTTCCTGCTCGATCCCAGTTGATGCGACCACGTTTTCGATTTCGAGGGTTTCTTTTGGAGATGGCATAGGGTTAGTCAGGTAGTTTCGATCGACCACTCGAATGAAGTTCTTGAACACTCATCTCGATCATTATAGGGTGAATGCGGCACCAACGTAGAGCGTGGCGACGAGGAAGATCCAGACGGCGTCCACGAAGTGCCAGTACATGGTGACTGTACTCACGGAGGTATGGCGCTCTGGTGAGTAGTGCCCGTAGAGTGTCCGGACGGAGAGAAGCGCCAGGAGAATTACGCCGAGGGTGACGTGCAACCCGTGGAGACCAGTTAATCCGAAAAAGGCACTGAAGTAGATACCACTCGAGAGGGTGAATCCCTCACCGACGATGAACTCGTAGTACTCTAACACCTGTCCAGCGAGGAACACCACACCGAGGAGGACGGTCGTCCCGAGCAGGCCGGCAAACCGACGACGATTCCCATTGCGGAGCGCACTGTGGGCGAAATGGAGCGTGACACTACTGAGAATGAGTATCGCTGTATTGGCGAGTACGAGCGACGAGAGTAGGTCCGGTAGCTCACCGGGCGGCCATGGGCCGACTCTGATGAAGAAATAATAGACGAAGCCAGCTCCGAAGGTGGCGACTTCTGTCCCCAGGAAGAGGAGCATTCCCCACCGGAGCTTCCCTGTCGAATCCTCTGCGTCCCGCGACCAGTAGTGCTTGACGAAGCCGTGATAGATCCAGCCGTACAGTCCGACGAGGAAAAGAACCACCCCAGCGATAATGGTGGCGGGTCCCACGTTCGCACCGACGAGCGCGTCGTCACCCTGTCCAAGTAGGAAGAGACCTGCACCCACGTAGAGTCCAGCCGCCCCGAGCGCAGTGACGAAGGGCCACCAGCTGGCTTCACCGAATCCCTGCGGCCAGTCTTCGACTGCTGGAAGGTGGTGGCTGTGTCCGTCTGTGGAGTCGTCTTCTGTGGTAGACATTGTTACTGTTGAGATTCCTGTTGGTCTTCGAGCCACTGCTGATATTCGTCGTAACTCACGACTTTTACTGTTGCAGTCATCTGGGAATGACCTGTACCACAGAATTCCGCACAGTAGAGCTGATACGTTCCCTGGGAAGTGGGCGTCGTCTGGAGGCGGTTGTATTGCCCAGGGACCGCGTCCTGTTTAAGGCCCAGTTCTGGGATGTGAACTGCGTGTATGACATCTGTAGACGTTATATTTAGCGAGACGGTCCGATTTGCGGGGAGGACGAGCGTCCCTCGTGACGTGACGTTTGCCTCAGGATACTTGAACGTCCACAGGAACTGCTGCCCGACAACGGTCACCTCGGTTGCATTCGTCTGGCCTTCTTCTGTTACTTGCGGCGTCGCGGTGACGGCGGGTAGAGCGAGGACCTGATATGAGGCAACCCCGACGAAGAGCAGGATGATCGCGGTCGCGACGGTCCAAGTAATTTCGAGTCGTCGGTTCTCTTGTGTTGGTGCTGGCTCGTCGTTGTTCCGGAAGCGCCAGACGGTGTAAATGAGGATTCCCTCAACGAGGATAGTAATGGGGACTGCGACGTAGAGGAGTTTGAGATTCAGTGACTGAATAAGCGCTTCCGTCGCCGAATCTGCGCCTGCTGCTGCGGCCGGCAATGCAACGATGCTCACACCGATTGCGGCGAAGACGACTCCGAGGAGCAGCTGTCTGTGGCGAGTCATGTTGTTTCCTCCGTATCGTCGTCACTCTGGGGTGGTCTTGCTTCGCTTCCCCCATCAGCGAGTGTCATCTCTTGCTGGGGATCAAACCATTCCCACTCCTTCGTCAGCAAGCCGTCCTGTGCCAGATCCCATGGATCGCTCTCTTCGACCCGTGGCCCCTCGAGCCACGACTGTACAATATTCCAGAGGAAGACGAGTCCGCTGAACCCAATTAAGTACGCTCCGACCGTCGCAATTTGATGGAGATCCGTGAACAGGGCGACCGGCCCGATATCGACGTTATATGTCGCATACCGCCGGGGCATTCCGTTGTACCCGAGTAAAATCATTGCAAGAAACGTGAGGTTTGACCCGATCATAAAGAGCCAGAAATGGATTTTCGCAAGTTTGGGCTGGTACCACTTTCCGGTATAGAGCGGGAACCAGTAGTAGATGCCAGCGAAGACGGCGGCGAGGATGGCCATCAGGATGAAATGGAAGTGGCCGACGACGTAGTAGGTGTCATGGAGAACGAGGTCGACCGGGATTGACGCAAGGAAGACGCCGGTGACACCGCCGATGATGAAGAGGCTCACGAATCCGATACAGAAGAGCATCGGCGCTGTCAACCGCAACCGACCGTTCCACATGGTCGTGATCCAATTGAACGTCTTGACTGCACTTGGGACAGCAATGGCGAGCGTGACCGCCATGAAGCTGGCACGCAGTCGGGGATCCATCCCGGTTGCGAACATGTGGTGGGCCCAGACGCCGAATGAGAGGACGCCGATGGCGAGGGTTGAGTAGACAACGAACTTGAAGCCGAACAGCTTCCGCCCCGAGAACTTTGGAAGAATAATACTGATGAGACCCATCGGGGGAAGAACGAGAATGTACACCTCTGGATGGCCGAAGAACCAGAACAGATTCTGCCAGAGGATGGGACTCCCTCCTTCGACTGTGAAAAACGTGGTCCCGAAATTCCTGTCCAAGAGGAGCATAACGAGTGCACTTCCGAGCAGCGGGAAGGAGAACAGGATGAGCCCCGACTGCGTCAGTACCGTCCAGGAGAAGATGTCGAGATTCGCCCAGCTAACCTCCTCTGCGCGTTCAGTGAAGATGGTCGCAATGAAGTTGATCGCCCCCATCGTCGCAGAAACTCCCGTGAGGTGGAGCCCCAGCAGCATCAGGTCAACAGCAGGGCTTGGCTGCTGGATCGAGAGCGGCGTATACATCGTCCAACTGGTCTGCGACGGGGCAATTCCAGGAATGAAGAAGCCGGCCCAGATGAGTAAGGCTCCTGGCGGGAGCAACCAGAATGCGATGGAGTTGATACGGGGGAACGCCATGTCATCCGCTCCGATAAGTAGGGGGACGAAATAATTTGCAAATGCGGCGAGGATGGGGGTTCCGAACAGGAACAGCAGGGTAATGCCATGACTGGTCAACAACGCGTTGTATGTGGTCGACTGGATCAACGTCGCTGGCGGATCAAGCAGTTCGGTCCGCATTATCAGCACCGACAGACCTCCCCAAGCGAGCGTGATCACGGAATAGACCCCATACAGTACGCCGATATCCTTGTGATCTACGGTGGTCAGCCATCGAGTAATTCCACCTGGCTTCTCCTCGTGGCCGTACTCTGTATGCCCGGCACCACCCCCAATGTCGCTCGTTGGCACATACGAGCGGACATCTTCGAGCCGAGCCAACCAGGCTATGACCGCTATGAGAACGAGTCCCATCGAGACGGTCAGTGCAACTGAAGTCGTGACAGAGGTAACCGCAAGTGGCGTGAGTCCGGATATCATGGGTGTTCGAGAGTGTGTTAATTCGCAGGGTTGATTGGACCCCGTCGGCTTCGACCTAGTTGCCGTTCAAAGCGGTGTAGTGAACCTGTTTGGTGGATTCCCAAACGATGGGAATCCGCCCTTCATTTACACTGATTCCGAACCGGAGTTTGCTAGAGAGAACCACTCGGCCGAGGATGTGAAGTCCCGGCAAGCAGGACCTATGAACGAGATATCTATCAGACCAGACGAACGAGATGCTCGCGAGTCAGTGCAGCGAGAATCGGGCGAGTCGTTCCGCGAGATCTGTCCAGAATGCAATGGTCGGATCGTCCCCGACGAAGAACACGGAGAGGTGTCCTGTGAGGACTGCGGCATCGTTCTCGACGAAGACGCTCTCGACCGTGGACCCGAATGGCGCGCTTACGATGACGATGAAACAACCGAGCGGAGTCGAGTCGGGGCACCGACCACCAACCTCATGCACGATAGAGGGCTCAGTACGACGATCGGGTGGCAAGATAAAGACGCCCGCGGAAACCCAGTCCCGTCCAATCAGCGAGCACAGCTCCAGCGGCTCCGGACTTGGGACGAACGCTTTCGGACGAAAAACGCCCAGGAACGGAATCTCAAACAGGCACTCGGCGAGATCGATCGTATGGCTAGCGCGCTCGGCCTTCCGCAGTCATGTCGTGAGATCGCTGGTGTGCTCTACCGCCGAGCAGTTGAGGAAGAACTCCTCATTGGCCGGTCCATCGAAGGTATGGCGACTGCCTGTCTGTACGCTGCCGCTCGACAGTATGGGACACCACGGACGTTGGTCGAATTCACGACAGTAAGCCGCGTCGAGAAACTCCCGGTTCAGCGCGCTTACCGGTACCTGTCGCGGGAACTCGGGCTGGAAATCGAACCGACCGATCCGGTAGCATACGTTCCCCAATTTGCGTCGACGCTTGAGGTGAGCGACGAAGCTGAGCGGGTCGCACGCGACCTTCTTGAGACTGCAAAATCTCACGGTATTCACAGCGGGAAGAGTCCTGCGGGCCTCGCAGCGTCAGCCCTGTATGCCGCCACACATCTCACGAACGAAGGCCTCACCCAAGCAATGGTAAGCGACGCAGCCCACGTCAGTAAAGTCACTATCAGGAACCGTTATCAGGAACTTCTTGACGTCCAGGATGGACAGTCGGGTGTCTAAGTTATGGACCGAGCCGTTCTCCGAGCGCTGGAGGCAGATGGCCCACTTCACGTCATGGAAATTGCCACTCGAATTGAAGATCACCCAATTACTGTCGATCAGGCCTGTGCTCGGCTTCACGACGACGGATTCATCTCTCCGATTGGCGGAGGGCGCTATCGCCTGACAGAGGAGGGTAGCGCACAGCTCAACGACGAGAGCGAGCTTTCACGGGAGCGGCCGTGGAGGAAACTGTTTGATGAAACATGAGCGGCAGTTCAATGGTCGTACTCCACCGCGATTTGAACCCACGAACCTTCGTGTACTGTATGATCCCACAGAATTTCGAGCAAGATAGCGGATGGCGGACTCACCTCCGACCGACTCCGAATCAGTCGACCTATTCCACAGCCGTTTCAAAACCTGACCATGGGCGACGATCCAGCAACTAATGAGGACCCCTCGCCACTACAGGCTGTCCTCGATGCGCTGGATGACCCCGAGTGTCAGACCATCCTCAGAGAAACCGCTGAACCAATGACCGCCAAGGAACTCATCGAACGGTGTGATATCCCGAAATCGACGGTGTATCGGAAACTAGATCTCCTCAGTACAGCTTCCCTCGTCCGGGAACGTATCGAGATCCACCCAGAGGGAGGACGAATCACGCGGTACCAACGTGATTTTACTGACGTGACCATATCGATGGACGACGACGATCAGATCGATGTCGAGATTAGCCGGCCCAAGCGGAGTGCTGATGAACGCCTTGCGAATATCTGGTCAAAGATGGGTGACGAGCTGTGAGTCAAACGATGCTTGCGATTCTCGTCATCAAGACCGTGATTCTTGCCCTCGGTGGTGGGATTACATTCATCGCCTACAAGGCTCATCGACGAACTGGAGAGCCTTCGCTCCGTGCACTTGCTGCTGGTTTTGGAATCATCACGTTTGGTGCACTCCTTGCGGGTATTGCTCACCAGCTACTCGGGGTCGAACTTCAAATAGGTGTTCTCATTAATAGTCTCCTTGTAGCGATTGGGCTGGCGATCATAATGTACTCTCTCTATATTCAGAAATGACGGTGACACACGATCTCAGTTCGAGACTACCGTCGAGAGGCACTTTGCTTGTGGTTGCGGGTCTCTCTCTTTTTGTCACTACTCTCGTTGTTAGTGCTGCCCTCGCTCCAGCAATCGGAACAGCCTCAGACGCAAACCAGGAACGGCTGACAATAGTCGGGTCGCAAGGCGGGGGTCCCGGGTGGCACGAATATGGCAGCGTCTATCTCCTCAACGGTACGAACGTCACATGGCGCGAGTCAAGCGCCGACAGCTACTTCGACGTGACGAAAACCGAGAATGGAACGGTCCTAGCTGGGTTCATGGATGGTGGATACGCTTCGTGTGGTCCATACGAATCACCGTGTACGCGAACTGGATTCCGGGTCATCAATCCGCAGCCCGAACCTCGCGTGCTTTCCGAGTATAGCTTCCCCGTGAGGACGAAAAAGAACAGTGAAGTTCACGATGTCGAACGACTCGAATCGGGAGAATACTTGGTCACCGATATGGAGTACGAGCGTATCTTCACCGTCAAAGATGGCGAAGTTACGTGGCAGTGGAACGCGAGTTCATTCTACGATGCTCCTCAAGACCCGACGACAACTGACTGGCTGCACATCAATGACGTCGATGTCATCGACGAGGGTCGGTATCTCGTCTCAGTCCGCAACGCCAACCAGCTCGTGATTGTTGAGCGTGGTAAGGGGGTCGTCGATGTCATCAATAAAGATACGACGAATTCGAACGATGCAAATTGCCGTAAATCCGGGCAGCTAGCCGATTACGACAACGACGGTGAGGTGCGGTGCGGTGATCCCACGGTGCTCAATCACCAGCACAATCCCCAGTGGCTCGGAGAGGACGCTGTCCTTGTCGCCGACAGCGAGAACGACCGCGTGGTCGAACTCCACCAGACTGCGAACGGCAGTTGGACACCGGCGTGGACTCTCGAAAGGGCGGGTGGTATTCCGTTCAACTGGCCTCGAGACGCCGATCGTCTCCCGAACGGGAATACGTTGATCACGGACACGCTGAATCGGCGCATCGTCGAAGTGAACGAATCGGGGGCTGTCGTCTGGAGTGTCCAAACGGAGCGAATTCCGTATGAAGCAGATCGACTCCCAGTCGGTGAGTCTGTGGGAGCACCTCAGTATGCTACAGATTCAGGATCAATCAATACACCATCTGATGATGTGTCAGTTCTTTCGCTGATGCTTGTCGGTCTCCGAGCAGTTATTCCTTCGACACCATTCTGGTTCCGCGAGCCACAGCTTGGACTGACAATCGTGTCGATGCTTTTCGTTCTTACAGGTGTCGTGGACCGGTTCTGGAGACGGTAACTGTACTGAGAACATAGCTCTCACCCTCAAATCGATGTGTATCTCAAACAGTAACGAAGGTATCAGGATGATGATCACGAGGACATCAGTAATATCTAACGGATACCCGAGGACAGACGAAGCTAGGGGATACGTAGGACTAAGTGTGGACCACCGTCTGGATGGGCCGATCGCGAATCATGGGTACATGGTACAGGCCGGTGGTCCATCCAATTGGTTGGACTCTGTCAGCAATAAATATTTTCCGAATAGACCGGGGCAGATTGAGACGATAATCGTTCTTCGAAAAGACACTCACCCTGAGCGTATTCTGATCGCGACGGGTAGTTGTTCCAAAAGCGTCTACCTGGGGAGAGTTTTTTTTATTAGCTATGGAATACGGTACGATCTTCATTTGAAATTTGAAATGCCTTCCAAGTAGGTTTCGTCCGAGTCATTCTCAATGAGGATCCGGAAATGTTCGCAGACTACCATTTCCCCACTCAATTATGGAGCCAACGCTTTTCGACTCCCAGGTACCGGCTGAGGGGTCATGTCTGATACTTGTATGTTGGTTCCCCGTTCGGATTTGCGACCAACTCTTCAAGATAATCGGCGTAGATCCCATTGCCGGAAACACTTCCATCCGGTCTGATTGCATACGTTTCATTCATATTCTCTATATGGAGATACTGTTCGGAAAGTCGCCATTCCACTACATCAACATTTCCTTGAATCTGTTTTATCGCCTCTTCCAGCGTTGCCGGCGGCTTGACGTACCCCAACCGCCCTTCAGGAAATCCATACACAGGTATGCTGCGGTCGCATACCCCATCCCAGAATTCAGCCGGTGCAACGTCCTTCCATTCTGGCCACTCATTCTTCAGATCCCTAACAAAGGTGACATTCACTAGTTGGGCGTCCGCCGAGTAGTCAGGATTCTCGTCCGTTGTCGATATCTCCTTCCCATTCCTTTCATACGTCCAGTCTGCGATGGTTTCCTCCTCAGGGACGCGTACAACGATGGCAACATCCGGGTCATCGTCCTGAGTATCAAATACGTGGTCACCAAGCTCCATAGATGTCATTCAGCGCCGCTGCATTACCAGTTTTTGGTGCGACGACTGGGAGCACACCCAGTATTGACCTCTACACGCGAGAACAGGTCAAGCACCTCGGGAGTGACCTAGATGGTCTATGTGAGTACCGTAGTCGGGATGGATTCTCGGCAGACAAATATAAGAATTAGGCGTTTCTAATTTACTCATCGATGATGTTGAGTGCTGTCATGGAAGACTATCTCAAAGCGATCTATGTCCTCCACGCGGAAGCCGATGGGAACGTCAAAACATCGGACATCGCTACGCAGCTGGACGTCAAGCCACCGACTGTGACTAGCATGCTGAAGAAACTGGCCGAGAAGAACCTGGTCAACCACGAACCCTACCAGGGCGTCGAGCTCACCCCGACGGGTGAATCCGTCGCGCTGGAAGTGATTCGCCATCACCGTTTACTCGAAGCATATCTCACCGAAGAACTCGGCTACGACTGGAGCGAAGTTCACGACGAAGCCGACCGGCTGGAACACCACGTGAGCGAGACATTTATCGACCGGCTCGCTACCAGGCTTGACGAGCCTCGAGTCGATCCACATGGTGATCCGATTCCGAGTGCCGACTTGGATCCTGTTGAAGACCCTTCCGGGACAGCACTTATCGACTTCAGCGTGGACGAAACAGTCATTATCCAGCGAGTTCGGAATCAGGATCCTGAAATTCTCCGGTATCTCGAGGCACATGGAATCAAACCCGGAACGCGCGTTACCATCAAAGAGGTCACCCCCATCGGAATGATCAGTATTCAACCTCACTCCTACGAGACGATCGTCTCCCTGCCGACTAGCGTTGCTCGTTCTATTTGGGCCAATCAAACCGGCGAAGCGTCAACGTCGGTTCCGTGACCGATGTCCCAAGTGGATTAGATTAGACTAAATCTAAAATTTGGTTCGATGGGTATTTTATTAACCACATCTAGCTTCCTTTCAGAGAGATTGTGACTCCAAACTCAGATGGTGAGACGGGTCCAACAGGTCGCCCGTCACTGCGAAAACTCCTGTACTATCTCGGGCCGGGATTCCTCATTAGTGTCGCGTATATGGATCCTGGGAACTGGGCGACGAATATCTCCGGCGGCGCGAAGTTTGGGACAGCCCTGCTCTGGGTGATCGTCCTTGCGAGCCTGATGGCTATTGGGATTCAAATCATCGCTGCGAAACTTGGGATCGCAACGGGGAAAGGCGTCGCGCAACTCTGTCGGGAACGGTTGCCCAAACCTCTGGTCTGGCCGCTCTGGGCCGCCGCCGAACTTGCGATGATCGCCACCGATATGGCCGAAATCATCGGTGCTGCGATCGGGTTTAGCTTAGTTTTCCAACTCCCGCTAGCAGCAGGGGCGGGCCTCGCCGGAATAAGTTCGTTCGCCTTGCTCGGCATTCGTACGGCCTATCGACGTGGCTTTCGGTGGATCGAGTTCACGATCATGGCGCTTGTCGGGGTGATCTCGCTTGCATTCGTCTTCCAGATGGCACTTGCGCAACCGACCGCCGGGGAAATTGCTACGGGGCTAGCACCGTCGATCCCGAACTCGAGTGCGCTGTTTATTGCGATCGGGATTCTCGGTGCGACGGTCATGCCTCACAGCGTGTATCTGCATCCGACACTTGTCCAGGATCGTCGACAACAGCAAATCGAAGCTAACGGGGATACGGAAGCTGTTCATCGGCGCCACTTCCGACTGGAAAGCATCGACACGACGCTTGCACTGTTCAGCGCGATGTTCGTGAATGCTGCTATGCTTATCGTTGCCGCTGCATCGCTTCAAGGGACAGGTATTGAAACACTCACCGAGGCGTATGTCACACTCCAAGGAGTCTTTGGCACGAATGCGAGTTTCGCCTTCGGCATCGCGCTCATCGCGGCCGGACTGTCATCATCACTGGTCGCAACTATGGCCGGGCAGACCGTCATGGATGGATTTCTGGACCTCAACGTGAACGTCTGGATTCGTCGCTCCGTGACGCTCGTCCCGAGCCTCGCCATCGTGATAGCGGGCTTCGATCCGACGAGTGTCCTCGTGGCCTCCCAAGTTGCGCTGAGCTTCGAACTCCCGTTCGTCCTCATCCCCTTGCTCTGGTTCACCTACCAAGAGGACATTATGGGGAGTTTCACGAATAAGACGAGGACGACCTATGGGCTCGCGGTTATTATCGGCCTCATCGTTGTTTTGAACGTGTGGCTCCTGTACTCGACACTATCCGGTACTGGGACGCCTGGATGACTCGATTGTGTTCCTGACCTGAGATAGCATTACACAGTAGCTGATTCAAATTGAAGAGCACATAGAGAACATGATATTGATCTCATGAACTTTACAGTTGGGCATTCTATATAGGCGCCCTCTGGGTTGAGAGAGCAAGATAACTCTGATCCTGACTGGATGCGATTAAGTCCGTGGTATCGTCGTGCTTACGTCAAAAATTCTGGGACGACGCCAATGAGGCAGTTGACCGCAAGCACCAGCACAACTTTCCTGTACGTTGAAATTTGGTGTTTTCTGAGACAGGTGTTACAGCAGCACTGTTGTAACAGCACGGCAAAGATTGGCGCTCATCAGGAGCTGAAGCCATGTTACATTAGAGCTATTGTAACAACCCCTTTGGGAACCGGTGTTTCATATTAACTACCTTAGCATATACGCGTGTGTATATCAATAAGCGGCATTATTGGAGACCTGCGAACGGAAACGACTATAAGGATTCTCAGTCACAATGAATGCTCTCTTGAAATTATACCTTCTTTATTTGTGGTGCGGGATATCACGTTGGCTTATCGAGCCAAATTTCGGGTTCTCAATGCAATACTCGCGGAAGTGCCCCACACTCACGGGGTACTCAGAGGAGTTGGAGGATGCCGAACGCCATAACGATGAGGTATAGCAGATAGAGAGAGTCGAGGACCCCCACCTGCCAGCGCTTGAGTCCGTGGTCGTCAGAGCCGAAGTGTATGAGCAGCGCCAGCGCCGCTGGCATAAGTGCGACGAACGCTAGGTTGACCGAGAACAGCAACATATTTTGAATCGGCAGGGTCACGAGCGCCAGCGGGAAGAAGCCGATCGTCACTGTCACAGCGTTGTCTGCGACAACACTCGCCGTGCCAGCCGTGACCTGGCCGCTCTTCACGACTCGCCACGTCTTGAAGACTTCCGGTGCCGTGCTCATTGTCGCTGTGATGAACAGGCCACCGATCACTTCGGAGATGCCGAACGCCGCAATCAGATTCTCCGTCGCGCGAACCGTGAAATACGCGCCGACTGCCAACGCACCGACGCCAGCGACCGCGAGACCCAGCTCTTTCGTCGACCACTCTACCGATTCTCCCTCCTCACGACCTCGATACACTGCCTGCGTGAGATACAGACCATACGCAACGAGCATGATGACGCCATCGATCGGCTGCAGTCCCTGCCACTGTTCCGGAATCGTCAGCAGTGCGAGAAGGCCGAGGATTCCGAGATACGGGAGCACCAACACCGTCACACTTCGTCGATCTAAACGGAGTAAGCGTTGCTGTATATGCGCTGAGTGTGACTCTGCCCCGTCGATCGGTGACTCCCCGTCGCTCTCCCGTTGCGTCGTCCCGCCATTGCCCGTCAGTTCGCGCCGCGACGCCAGATACGCAATGGTAAAGATCAGTGGGAAGGAGACAATGTTCGAGCCGAGCATGTTCCCGAGACCGATCCCACCAACGCCGCGAAGGGCACTCGTCGTGTTGATTGCGACTTCTGGACTCGCTGTGACGATGGCGAGGAGAGCCGCCCCACCAGTGCCGGTGATCCCCCACTGTCGGCGAATCTTTCGGAGCGGGTCAGCGAGGTGATCCGCCCCCCAATCCGCCAGCCACACTGCTCCAATAAGTACCAGAATCCAGAGCCAGACAGCCATACGTTTCTTTTTTCGCCATCCTCCCTATCAGGGCTTTCGGTGATTGGCACTATACCAACGTCAAGCCTCGCATCAAAGTGTCTGAAGACGTCGAGTGGACGACGCTCACTGGCACTGTTCCGAACATGGGGAACGGGATGTCTACGTACGCGGTCGTCGAGTTACAGACGCACGCCAGGAGGAACTTCATGTACGCTAAGCGGACGACGGTGGGATCGAATGGCTCCTTCTGCCGGTCCGGTGTACAACGGCCGATGTGGTCGCTCCGGAACAGGGCCGGACGAACTCCAGTGTCTTGGCTGTAGGAATGTATCATATTTGCGTTGGTGAGTCACCAGCTCGAGATACCGTCACCCGTGTTTCGGCCCCGAGTCGTCGATTTATGGTGGTGAGACCATCGAAATCCAGGTTACTACCACTGCACTCACGAACGAGTCGAGGGCGTAATTCCGTGTCTCCGGTAGGATTAGAGAGATATTCCATATGTTTGTTCAATTGCATCTACAAGGCGGGACGAAGTTGAAAAATGTGATAACAGGGACACGAAGAAGCGTAGCAGACATGGCTCGTCACTCCGATGGCGGCGGTCACGTACTCTTTCCGGGTTTACGAATAGAAGCGGGTGATCAAAAGACCAATCCTGTTTGATCAGAGCGACTGGCTCTCTGCGTGAGGATTTTTGGTGGAACCAATACAAGAGGTCGTATGGGTAAGGATAGGGAGCCAATATCTGAGGCTGCTGACAACGATCGCGAGTTATACGAGATCGCGAACTGGTACGAACGGACGCTTCTCGATCGCGTCGCTGTCAGCGTGTACAACGGCCTCCGTTTCGTGAGTCGCGCGGTAGTCATTCTTCTCAGCATACTTCTGTTACTAACGCTGGTCGCTCTCGGTGGCCTCGGACTTCTACTGGACCGACCGATCGTTACCGTTCTCGTGTTCTTCTCTGTCGCCCCCGCGTTCGGACTCGCAGCATATGTTTGGTACGCGGATCCCACGACTAGCGAGCCACTCTGGCTGTTACTCGCGACGTTTTTGCTCGGATTGCTGTTCGCGAACTTTGCTGCCGTCATCAACAGTCTCACGCAACCGCTCTTTGTCTGGATTCCGATCGTGGGACTGTCCCTGTACTTCTACCTCGTCGTTGCGCCGATCGAAGAATTTGTCAAACTGCTCGCCGTTCGACTGTATGCATTTAATAGCAACTCGTTCGATTCGGTTATCGACGGGGCTGTCTACGGTGCGTTCGCTGGCCTCGGGTTTGCCACTATCGAGAATGCGCTCTACGTCAGCCGTGGACTCCAGACAGCGCTTCAGGGAAGCGCCGGGGGCGAAATACCAGTCCTCGGAATCGTTGCGGGGACGGCCGCTGTCCGTGCGTTAGCGGGGCCCGGGCACGTTATTTATTCCGCCTTTGCAGGGTATTACTTGGGCTTGGCAAAGTTCAATCCTGAAGACGCAGGACCAATAATCGTCAAGGGGTTACTTATCGCTGCGCTCATCCACGGGACGTACAATTCACTCTCGACGGTCGTCCCGAACGCGCTCGTGGCGGGCCTGAGCCTTCCTCCTGCTCTTGCGACACTCGCGTTCATAATCGGGTACGTGGCCCTCTTTAGCTATCTGCTCTACAGGAAAATTGTCCGGTATCAGGCGGTGTATGAGACGGTCGGTGCTACTACACAAACGGGAGATCGACAACTATAGAGACAGAAATCGGTGTGGAGCAGAGCGATTCCCGCCAGTTCTGTGATTGCGGCCTGCCCGCTCCAATCTCCCGGTCCCTCAATCCAATCGTACCACCGTAGTTCGGTGGTACAAAGCGCGTTCTATACTACGAGCACACCGAATAGTAACCGAATGTACCCGATCCACGGAATCCGGAGTTCCGCTTTCCCTTCTATCCATACGGGCCGAACAGGACCACTGAGTCCCATCACTTGATCGTACTTGTTATTTGCATCCCCTTTAGTAATGAATCCCGCCTGAGGAGCTGGGCAGTTTGGTATTTCACGACAGTTCTCACCATCGAGATATGCGGGATCGGCTTTGTCGTACCAGTTCTCGCTCTCGTTCACCCAGAAGCGAGCACGATGAATGATAGGTGTACCTCCAGCGTAATTTGGTCGATACACGATGACATCTCCATAGCTGCCGAATTTTCGATAGCCAACTCGCTTGCCAATCCGATAGGTCACGACACCTGTGGGATCTCTAGCCGCTGTGGGTGCGAACCGTGATTCCTCGACGACGAACACGAGGTCGCCACGAGACATATGCGGTTCCATACTGCCACTTTCGACAGCAACCATCGGCGGCCAGACGCCACTAATCGCAAACAAAACGACTCCGATAAGAAGCACGACGAGCGCACTACTCACCAGGTCGCGAACGATCTGGACGACCGGGTGGTTTGTTTGCCTGAGCCAGCGAATCCACTCTCGGATGGCGTATCCATCTGGCGGGGAATCTTTCCTGGTCATCGTTTCAGGTTGCGTATTGTCAGGTGACTGCCCCGTCATCGAGTACCCAATTCGATGGTGAACGTCGGGGGTCCCAGCGGTACGGTTCTCGAGAGCTGCTCGTTCGGCTGCTCTGTTCGGACTGGCGAGTGTCGATGAACATAACGACCTCTGCATTCGAGGTGCGAAGACGGTACGTTCGTGCCACGTAGCCGTCGAGGTCGTCCGCAAGTGTGCCTTGGTGTTTCGCTCGGGCGATGATCACTACCGGACGAGTGTCTGAAACCACGCGTTCAAACTCTGTCTCGTTTTCGGCGCAGGTGGCAGTCGCGTTGGCCCGCGTTAGATACCATTGGAGTGGGAGCGTCGAAGAGATGTCAGCACAGAGCGGCCGGATACCCCGCTGTGGAGGATTCTCTGCGAGTAGTTCCTCGCCGTAGAACACGACATCGACGTCAGGATCCGACGGCGAACGGGCATCCAGCGGCTGCAGTGCGGTTCGAAAATCATCGGCTGGCTGGGCGTACTGGACGAGTTCGTTGTGGTCAGCTGTTGGATGGCGGTACACACTGTTCACGGTCGTCACGGCGACCTGGCCTCCGACGAGCAACAAAAGGATCACGACCACGCTTGCATTCAGCCGGTCGTCACGATTCCAGGCATCGGTGGCTTGGCGGTAGAGCCACGCGAGGCCGACAGCCGCCGGGATGGCCAGTGGGACGAGTGCATTGACGGTAATCCATGCCCCGAAGATGTCGGTCCCGAGCGGATAGCCAAGGATACTGACAAATCCCCAGTAGGACGCGAACATCACCAGGTATCGCACAGACCGAGTGCCATACCGTTCGAGGACGAATCCTCCGACTGCGAACAGGACGAGCGGTCCAGCGTACGTGAAAAGGACCTCGACGAATCGCCCGAAGAAGTCGAGGAAGACCGCGACAAGGTCATCTTCTTGCGAGACACCGCCGAACCAGTACGAATACCCCGCCTCGATATCCGTCACTGTTGCATCAACAAGCGCAGGGAAACGGTCCGGATTCGTAAGTGCCTGCCACAGTCCCACTCCGCTGGGATCGGCCGTCCGCGGCGCATAGAAAAACAGGATGATGCCGAGAAATAATCCGACTATCAGGGTTGAATGGCCAATATATCGAGGGAGAGATCTCCGATAGACCGACCACCGCTGAACCAACTGGTGCCAGGTTGACTGAAGACGTGTCAATCCAGAAGTACCCGTTCCCGGTCGAAAGAGTGAATCGTCAACAATTAGGGCCGTCGCGCCGAGCCACGTGAGAAGATAGACCGCAGCATTCTCCTTTGCCGTGAAGCCCAGCGCTGTCAACACGACCGCTGCATAGACGTATCGTATCCGTCGGGTATCATAGGCTCGGACGACACAGCCGAACGCGGCGAACATGAACCCGGCAACTAAGATGGTACTGCGCAAGAAGCGGGAGTAATACAAAAGGACAGGGTTGAAGGCGAGGAAGAGCGCCAGGGCTATTAGTTCACCCGCGTTGAGATGCTCACGAAATAAGAGGGCAGTCCCGGGGAGTAACCCACCAACAATAGCCACGATGAGCCGAGACGTCAGATCAGTCGCTCCGAGTAGAGTAAATACGTAGGTGTTCAGCAATTGGATGAACGGCCCGTGTGTGATATAATGATAGTGAAATGACCCGGTCTGCATATACTGGAGGGTCCAGTAGCCGACGCGCCCTTCGTCGAAGTGGGCGATCCGCTGACCGAGGAAGAGGAGGCGAGCAACGAGTGCGATAACAGTGATGACGACGATCGCACGCTGAAGGCGAATCGTGCGCATCCATCGTAAATTTAGAGTGGGAGCTTTCTCAGAGGGCACATAGAATATCGAGTCAGATCTGCGCATAAAAATCCTGATTTCCATTGAGGGCCGTGATTCTACAGATAATCAAGGCGAGTGTCTCGTGGCTTGTACCCCGAGGCGGTTCGCCAGACTATTGGGATCGATTCTGTTTGGTCTCGTTTGACCTACAGCTTTGGTTTGGTGACCCCGGGCTTGTCGTGAAATTGATCTTTTATTCCTGCTCGCGGTCGAAAATCTGCTACTGATTCACCCTCGTCGTGCTGCTTGGTGGTTGACTAGTGTGTGCCGAATTCAGCGTCTCTCATCACTATCCCAACGAGAGCGATGGTGAGGATGATGATAGCCCCAAGGGAGCCATTAATAATCAAGCTCACCGTCGGCGATCCTGCTGGATCTGGGGTCAATACATACAGGATGTACATTATAAACAGCAAGAGTAGCATTGCCACCACTATTGCGTTGCCAAGTCCCTTGTTCATACGCTGAGGGTTCGTCTCGTGGGGTATAATTCAACCGAATTATAGCAGCCAGTTCGATTACTATCTGACCTACTGATGAACCGATGCAGGTGATAGATGGAGACATCGCTACTTAGTACTACTTTAGAAGATTTACCGCCGCCAGACGACCGGTCCGAACACTAGAATGACGGCGGTACTGAGCCGAACGCGTTCCCAGTCGTAGATATGGTTGAGCAGGATGTACGTCACGACGCCGAGGAACAGGCTCAGCGTCCAAGCAGCGACTGCAACTCGACCGACACGAGGGTGAACGGTATCACGAAGCTCCGCGGGAGAGTGCGTAAGCCCGAGTATAACCGCATGGAGGACGACCGGTACCGAGACGACTGACAGAAGGATATGGACAGCGAGCAGTGCCCAGTACACGTACGTGACGAGCGTCGGGCCGACGAACGCTTTTTCGAACCCGCCACCCACTTTCCAGACGTACAGAACGAGAAAGAGCATAATGAGGCCGAAGGCCGTGAGCATCGCCGCTCGGTGTTTCTGAATCTCGCCACGTTTGATGAACCGCCAGCCAGCAACTAACAAGACTAAGGCGGTGGTATTGATGACCGCGATCAGATCCGAGAACAGTTGGACAGTTGCTGCCCCGATCTCAGGTACCGGCACCATCCCTGCGAATGCTCCAATGACGACAACATACCCGATCACGCTCACGACTGCGGTGACGTGGCGTGGATGAGCGCGTGTGTAGCGGCGGACATCCTCCGAGATTGCCATGTCACCCCCTTTCAGGTCCAGGCCAAACGGTATTTCGATTCGCGGGAGAGCCATACCGCCGTCCAGATCGATGGTAGTCCCCCTCCGACAACACAGCCAGTCCGAATATGTATCGTGTTCCACGACTTTACCGTACGCCTGCGTACACCAGCAACAATCGGGACTCGGATCGGCAGACAGGAAGGTACAAGCGACGCCAATCCAGAAACTAGAAGTATGGAGACGGGACTACGGCATCGAGGCCGCAGCTTGCTTACGGCCGTTGCATTAGCCGTCAGCGGGTTCGTTGTTGGAGCACTCGTCGTTTTTCTCACGGCCCAGGTGCTCATTTTCGCAGGTGTTGATGTGATGAATGCGCCAGCGGTTCAGCTCGTCATTTCGACGGTGATGTTACAGGGCGTCACGTTTGGTCTTTTAGCCATTGGCTATCTCAAACTGAGTGGGCTCGGCCTCAACTTCCTCGCACTCCGGCGTCCGACCCTCCGAGACGCTGGCTGGACTGTCGGCGGGCTCCTCGTGTTTTTTGTCCTCTATGGGGCGATGAATCTCGTTATCTCAGCACTCGGCGTTCCCGTCGCAGAAAATCAAGTGGCACAAATTGGTGGTCAAAACCCAGACGTGCTCCTATTGCTGGTGCCCTTCTCTCTTCTGCTCATTGGTCCTGGCGAAGAGCTCCTATTCCGGGGGCTCATCCAGGGAACGCTCCGACGAACCTTTCGACCGGTGAGTGCAATCGTCATTGCGAGTGCGATCTTCGCTGTGAGCCACGCGACAGCTCTCAGTGGCGACGGCCAACTCACCTATATGGCTGTCGTGTTCGTTCTTGCGCTCGTTCTCGGTGCCACCTACGAATACGCGGAAAACCTCGTGATTCCGGCCGTGATACACGGTGTCTATAATGCCGTTTTATTCTCCGCTCTCTACGTTCGAGTCACGTAAGTAGCGTTTCGGCCGATGCGATGCATATGTATGGTAGAGCGATTCTAGGCGAGTTGTGCCAACACTTCGCCAAAAACCGTTCACCGGTTCGTGGATGTGTACATAATTGGGCCAGTGACGAGTAGAGCGATGCCGAGATACTGGTAGTGAATTGGCGCGAGGCTTGAGGGAGTCAAGAGAAAGATGAGTCCAAAAAGCATCACAATGATCGCGGTGATTTTTCCAGATCTACGGAAAATCCCGGCCATGAGTGCGAGAAGAAAGAAGAAGAGGATCACTTGACCGATATTATAATTCAGTAGGAAGCTATCGATCACCTGCAGCGGAACAAGTGATAATATACTAGTCATATTAGCTGGTTGTAGCCAATTCTGTAATTTCGACATATGACGGTTGATCACACGGGGACCGGACACCCCGACTAAGGTTGTAGACGATGGCTTTGAGACTCATTTCATCGAACTCCAGCCACCGACTTCGAGCAGACACTGGGGAGCCGAGCGTGTGTTTGGTGCCTGAGAAGATACCTTCAGCCATTGTTGTTTAGCTAAATCGGCTTGAAGTCAATATAATGATGGTTCGTTTTCCTATAATCTGAGAATCCCCACTACACTTAAATAAATGCTAATTGACATTATATGACAATATTACGGACTCTAGCCCGTTCCCGGATTTCCATTTGACTGAACTCTCGATGCTATTGATTACCAATGGATCAATCGAACTGTGATTATGAAAGTTGGGACGCGAATACACCCGCCTTCAGGCGAAGACATTGTCAACGTAATGGTCGCCAGTAGAGGAGAGCGATAGCGGAGAGGAACGCGAGGGTCGAAAGCCCGTACGTCTGGTCAAGTGCGAAGGCAGCCACAGCGGAGGAACTCCCAAATAGACTCGTTGCGGCCGTTGCAAGGATGGGCCACGAACAACTCACGCACGAGAAGAGGCCGACAACACCTGAGACTGCACTGCCAGCGGTATCAAGAACGGTTGTGTAGACGAGGTAGGTGAGGGTGAGATACCCGATAAGTTTGTACGGTTCGAGAACGAGCCTGAGGAGCGAGCCTTGATAAAGCAGGACTGGGCTATATCCCGGCGGGAGCGTCCAGTCAATTTGGAGCGGAATCACCCTCGCGCCAGTACCGAACCCGAGGAGTCCGCCAAAATAGGCCAAGATGAGGAAATACCCGATCCCAACTACTGTGGCGAGGTGGCGGTACCCACGTGATGACGAGTCAGTCGTTGTCGTGAGGAGCACCCACAGACTGACATTGATCCAGAGAAACGGATAGACAAGGATGAGTGGCTCTGTGATGCGTACATCACGGATCATGACGTAACCGAGAACCAGCAGTATCTCTAGTTGGAGGACAGCAATCGCACTAAGAACTGTCAGTCGGTTCGGCCTGAGACGTCGAACGTAGGTATCGAGTGCGACTCCGCCCATCCTGGGTTGAATTCTGCGGTCTGGTTCAATAAATCCACGCGTCTCTGCTTTAGTCTGCTGGAGCCCGGTAGAAGATAACTCCGGTATGCGTGAATCATCGTAGCGAACTAACTCGCGGGCACCACGTTTGGGTTCTGGTACTATCGCTTCCGGTTCGCACAGACACCACTCGTCATGTGGCCGGTCATCCCCGATAGTCTGGCTACCACCTTGTTCATGGCGCTCCGTCTCGCCACTAGGAAGCTCGGGGACGAACAGGAATGTCTCCATATGTTCGCCTTCTACGGCAATATCAAACTCGGCCTCTGGACGCCGTACGTCCAACTCGTGCTCAACGGTCTCAGCCGGAATCGACATGTCGTTGTACGTCGTTCTGGTCAACAGTCATCTGGCGATTATTTTTCGGGCGTTCGTGGTCTACCGTTATGTAGCCTTTCCGGCCGGTGTCGTCGTGGTCAGCTGGCGCTGTTCGTCTGGTATCGGTTTTTTATGAGAAAACCATAAGTTCCCCTACTCCAAGACGCTATTGTGGGGTGATACCCTGATAGGCATCGCCGCTGTCAGAGGCCACCTGTCCCGTAGCCCACCCCCCACTCACTCCCGACCCCCTCTCACCCCACGTCGGCGTCAACTCTGCCTCATCCGTTTCTTGAGACGTTTTCTCCCGTCACATAACTGCGATTGCGCCAAAGTAGAGTCCGAGGCCAAGTGAGGCGCCCCCGACGAGCTGTGCCACCCGCCGCCAGCGATCCGAGACCGGGGCCTCGGTACCGTACTCACCACTTCGATCTGAGGGAATGCGACCTGCGGTCTGAACGCGGATTACGGTCTCTGGATATGCGAGCAACAGGATTCCTATGCCGATTCCGAGGACGGCTGCTAGGAGCGTCCGTAAGGCGGCCATCTACCTGCGAAGGCGCTCGATGCGTTTTTCGACTGGTGGATGCGTCGCGAACAGGCGGGCGAGGCCGCGTTCCTCGCCGAAGATACACAAGGCGTTCACCTGAGCATCAACCTCCGACTCACGCGCCCGTTCGGTGCCCCGGCTGATCTTTTCAAGTGCCGTCGCAAGCGGTTCGCCGCTCCCAATTTCTGATGCGGCGTCGCTGTCGGCGACGTACTCGCGGTACCTCGAGATGGCGAACACGAACAGCATCACGAGCATCTGCGTGATCTGCCCAACAACGATTGCAAGGAAGAAGTCCGCGAGGTCGTTGTCTCCCGACAGGAGGACGGCCCACTGAGCAACGATCGCGACGATAGAGGCGACACCTTGGCCGAGCACCATCATCACGACGTCGCGGTTTCGGATGTGGGCGAGTTCGTGTGCGAGGACGCCCTCAACCTCATCCGGTTCGAGGCGTTGCAGTAGTTCTTCGGAGACGACGACCGTCCCGGCTCCCTTCCGACCGATGGCGAAGGCGTTCGGAACACCCATCCGGGCGATCATGAGCCGAGGTTTCTCGATGCCCATATCATCGGCAAGCGATTCGACTCGTCGATGAATATCCGAATAGCGGTCTTCAGGGAGCTCCTCAGCACCGACACTCCGGAGCGCCATCCATTTGCCGAGTTTATACTGGACGCCGACGAAACCAATACTCCCGAGGAGAACAAGCCAGAGCGGCCAGCCGAACACGCCCATCACCACGACCGCGGCGACGGCGTAGAAGGCGAACAGGACGGAACCGACGACGGCCATCCGAGCTTTCAAACCGAGGTGGCGCATGATCGACTATTGCCTCGGAGACATTAAGCTCCGGCGGTATTGGGGGCTGGTACGATACGCTCAAGAGTCCTCGCTGTAGATGCCGAGCGTCACTGCAGTAGTACTTGATCGCTGTTTGACGGATGCTGCCTGAAACCTACTGAATACGTGCGTGATAGGTACTATTATCAGCTATGGTCTGGAACCTGGGATAACTCGCTCGTTTCAGCGGACATATCGACCGTCGCGTGGTCGACGCCGAATTCCTCGTGGAGTACGTCGACGACGCGCTTCTTGAGCTTCTCTCGTTCTTCGAGAGATTGGACGTTATCTTGGAGATGCATGGACGCGACGCGAATCGTACTCGATAGCTGCCAGACGTGGACATCGGCGATCGAGACCACGCCGTCAACCTCCCGCAGTCGGTTTTCGATTTCGTCGACCGAGACCGGGCTTCGCTGGAAGAAAATCTCTCCACTCTCTCTGAGCAGTTTCACGGCCGACCAGATAATGATGACCGCGATCAACACCGCAGTGATCGGGTCAGCGAGTGTCGATCCCGTGAACTCAACGACGAGCATCGAAACGATGACGGCGACAGACGCGCCGGTATCCCCGATGAGATGATAGTACGCCCCCTTCTCGTTGAGGTTCATTTCGCCTCCCTGTAAGTAGTACACAGATGCAAAGTTCACGAGCAGTCCGCCTGTGGCGAGTCCCGCAGTCATTAACGGATCTATCTCGACTGGGTTGAGGAATCGCTGATAGGACTCCCAGACGAGGTAGCCGACCATCGGGACGAGGAGGATGCCGTTCAGAAACGCAGTAAACGGCTCAACCCGGTCCAGCCCGTACGACCAGTATTCACCCGGTTCAGCACGTCGCGAGACGTAGGCGGCACCGAAGGCAAGAACGTACGCAAGCGCGTCGAACAGCATATGGAAGGCGTCGCCGACCAGTGCCACGGAACCAAAGAGGAGACCACCAGCGAGTTCGATCACAAAGCCGACAATATTGATTAGGGCGACGCCAGCCAATTTCCGGATGCTCCGTTCGCCATTACCATGACCGTGTCCGCTATTGTGGCTCTGAGTAGTTCCCAAGCAAAATCACCCATCTACGCGTTCTGCATTAACTAGGTTAAGAGTACGGGCCGGAGATTCGATCGTACGAGGGCGTAGTCCCGTGTCCCACACATAGAGAAACGATGATGCTCTGGGTGACAGACCAGAAAGACTGGATACCTGGATTATACCAGATATATTGGACAACCCTACGTCACAACAAGTGTTTTGTGAGCGAGCGGGAGTTAACTGGAATTAGGCGCTAAGTCCCCTTCCTCAAGGAGCAACGCAGGGAGCGAAGCGACCGAGTAGCGCAGTAGGGAGGGGATACAGCGCCGCACAGTCCTCAAACACGTTCACCGCTCGGCTCACAGGCCCACCGCTACCTTTATGTCTATCCATAGTCTATACATCAGTGTGGATAGGTTTGAAATCGAAGGTGAGGAAGTCCTCGACGGGACGGCAAAACCGTCAGGGAACAGCGCCCACGTCATCGTTCCCAAACGCTGGCGCGGAGCCGACGTGAAAGTCGTCCGCGTCTCCGATCCCGACCCAGACGAATAGCCCATGCACTACAACTACAAGTATCGACTCAACCCGCCAGAAACCCTCGAAGAAGAGCTTCTGTACCACGTCGATACTTGTAGGCAACTCTACAACCACGTCCTCCACCTGCTCAACGAGGCAGACGACATCCCCGCCCGCTACGAAGTGCAGGGGCGACTCCCTGACCTCAAATCGTGGTGGGACGACCTCGGCGATGTCCACTCGAAAGTTCTCCAGATGGTCGTCAAGCGCGTCTACGACAACCTCTCCACACTTAAAGCACAGAAGGAGCATGGACGCGCCGTGGGAATGCTCAAGTGGAAACCACCTCGGGAGTATCGGTCGCTCACCTACAACCAGTCCGGCTTCGAACTCAAGAATACGAGTGGTCGGCCCACGTTGTGGTTGAGCAAGATCGGCGAGATTCCGATTCACCTCCACCGAGACATCCCCGAGAACGCGACCATCAAACAGGTCGCGGTCAAACGCGAACCCACGGGCGAGTGGTATGCCACGTTCGGCATCGACGTGGACGAGGCTACACCAGAGAAGCCGCAGAATCCCGAGCGGGTCGTTGGCATCGACGTGGGAATCCTCAAGTACGCTCACGACACCGACGGGTACGCCATCGAGAGTCCCGACTTCAGCGAGGAACGTGAGCGACTCGAACGCGCACAACGTGACCTCTCGCGGAAGGAACACGGCTCTGCGAATTGGGAGAAACAGCGCCGAGTTGTGGCCGAACGACACGCCGACCTGAAGCACAAGCGTCGGGACTTCCTTCACAAGTTGTCGAACCACTACGCCCGCCAGTACGACTTTGTAGCGGTTGAAGACTTGGACGCGAAAGGTTTGGTCGAACTACCGGGCAACTCGCGGAACCGAGCGGGTGCGGCGTGGGGGATGTTCTTGCGGATGCTCGAATACAAGTGTGAGCGCGAAGGAACGCACTTTGTCGCGGTGAATCCAAGAGGGACGACCAAGGAGTGCGCGTCCTGCGGTGTCTCAACGGAGAAGCCGCTGTGGGTGCGCGAACACTCCTGTCCAGCCTGTGGGTTTGAGGCAGACAGGGACGCGAACGCGGCGTGGAATATTCTTTCTCGCGGTCTTGAAGAAGTAGGAGTGGTTCACTCCGAATCAACGCCTGTGGAGACTGCGCTCCCTGTGGATACGTCCGTATCTGCAAAGCACGTCGTGGAAACAGGAAGCCCCACCCTCAAAGAGCGAACCGCGTCAGCGGTGAGCGAGTAGGGTGGGGTAGTTCACTACTCCAGCGGAATAGTACCCAGACACTTTAGTCGGTGAGGCAAAGATAACGTATAGACGTTCGAAATGAGTTCTTATTTCTCGAAGCAGACAGTAGAAGCTCTCCCTGAGACAGGAAGCAAGGAATGGTGGTTGCTTTATCTTCTGGCTCCAATTGTCCTTGGTGCGATCTCCATGCTTGTGTTTCCGGCTCTCGTCTACGACCGCTTTATTTGGCAATATCTCTGGGGGCCGGTCGTCGCAGATGCTGCTGGCCGTCCCGTAGTCCACGACGGCGTTCGCGCAGTTACCGGCTACAATATTGTGAACACAGCGACGTATCTCGCCGCAGTCGGGTATAGTTTCCCGGGATTGCGTGCATATCTACGGTACCTGAACGTCACATTCGACGCTCGACTAGCCTACGGATTCGCACCGATAATTATCGCCGGCGGAGCGATGCGAGCGCTGGAGGACATCGGGCTGCTCGGCGACTATGCTGTCTTGTTCATCACGCCTACGATTTATCTCGTCGTCACCGCCATTACGATCCTTGCACTCGGCGTCGGAGCATTGGCTCGTAACCGGGGATTCCTTTCGATTCCGGGGACCGTCGGTGTAGTTGGAGCAATCTGGGCGGTAGGCGCTGTCGGCTGGGCATTCCTGTACGGGGCGACAACAGCCGCTCCGCTTCGACTCTGGGTCCCGGTTGCGACGACGGGGATTGCGCTCGGTGTGACCGCTTTGTACTACTGGGGCGTGAGATTCGTTGATGTCGCCCACCTCCGTCATCCGATGCTCCTGCTCGCCGTCTTCGGCCAACTGTGGGACGCAGCACAAAACCTCATTGGCGTTACCTTCCTCGGGTATTCGCCGAAGATGTTTCTGACCAACCTCATCTATCAAGCGACCGGATTTCCTGGATCGACGTTCGTTCTCAAATTCCTCGTCACCGGTGGTATCGTGTGGTACCTCGCGGACGCGAAGCCTGAAATGAACCGGACCTGGTGGTGGCTCATGACGTTCTTCATCGGGGCAATCGGGCTGCCGATGGGCGTTCGCGGATCACTCCGAATGATGCTTGGAGTCTGATAATGGATACGATGAACACGAACGATACGACACGACAGTACGGCGCGGCAATCGCCCTCGTCTCGGGAGTGTATTCGCTGTTCTCTGCGACCACCGGCAGCGGGATGATGAGTTCGAACAGCGGGCTTCTCATGGCGGTCCTCGGCGTTGTCGTAGTCGTTCACGGCGTCGTCCTGCTGACGCCCTACGCCAGCCGACTCGGAAACGCGAGTGGGGCGCTGATGATCGGCTACTCGCTGGTGATGTTGCTCAACCAGGCCATCGTCGGCGTTACTGGGAGCATGAACTGGGGGATGGGAGGCGGTATGGGAACGGGGATGGACAGCAGTATGAGTGGAAGTATGAGCGGTGGTATGGGCTCGTCGATGACTGCCGGGATGGGCTGGGACCTCGGGATGGTCGCGCTCGCGGTCCTGATGTTGATCAGCGGAATCATCATGATGAACCGCTCCGATAGCGAGTCGAGAATGTGAGCCGGGTGGCTAATGGCAACCACCATCTCTCGGGACGATCTCCCCTCGTACCTCGCGCCGCTTCCCCGGCGTCTCGAGGACTTCGCACTTCGGTATGCGTGGCTCGTCGTCGCGATCAATCTCGCCGGGACTGCGTTCGGGTTCTGGTACTACCGCTTCCAGTTCACCCAGACGCCGTTCGTTATGTGGCCGTTCGTCCCAGATAGCCCCGGCGCAACGCTGTTGATCGCGCTTAGTCTCGCCGCGTGGAAGCTGGACTACGATGTCGAGTGGCTCCACATGCTCGCCTTCTTCGGCAACATCAAACTCGGGCTTTGGACGCCGTTCGTCCAGCTGTTTCTCAACGGGCCGGGCGGCATTGAACCCTGGCTCTACTGGTTTCTCATTGTCAGCCATCTCGCGATGAGTTTGCAGTCGTTCCTGATCTATCGCTACGCCGAGTTCCCAGTCAGTGCGGTCGCAGTCGCCACCGTCTGGTACGGAGTTAACGATGTCGTGGACTACTTCGCGCCGCTCGTTGGGGAGTTCCATCACACGTTCCTGCGGGTCGAACTCGTCAACGGGGCACTCGACCACTCGGTGCGAGCCCATGACCTCGCGGCGGCCGCGGCAGTGACGCTGACGCTCGCCGCGACGTTCCTCGCGCTGGCGACGCGGGTGAAAAAGCTCGAACCAACGGATGATTCCCATACACATGGAATACAACAATAAAGGGGTACTCACGACGAACGGTACTTCGCTGGAGAGGAAGTGTGCTGGCGACCGGGGCATCCACGATTGCTGGCTGCCTCTATGGGTGGAGGCCCGTCGGGGCCGACAGTCAATACAATATGTAAAGCTGATATGAGTCACACGGTGGGACGCCACCACAGGAGGGCGATTGACGAGACGAACACGACTGTCCCGAGTAAATGCCGTGGACGCGGGCTCTTCCCAGTCGTACCTTAATCCATCTGCAACATCACTCGCCGATTTCAAGTGCTTGAACTGAGACAGTCCAAATATGGAGTATCGTGTGAAAGACCGCGTCCCGGAAGTCGCTGGACTCCTGTCCATCATTTCACTGGCGCTCGTATTTGGCGCCGCCCTTGGAGCGATCCCGAAGAGCCTTCTTCCACGAGCCCCAGCGTGGGTGCTCAGCGTAATTCCGTTCGTCAACGCGATCATCAGTGGACTCGCTATACTCACTATTGGAGCCGGATGGTATTGGATTCGTGGCGGTCGGATCGCCCGTCATCGAGCGGCGATGCTCACGAGTGTGGTCTTATTTGCGGTGTTTCTCACGCTCTATTTGTACAAGGTGGCACTGCAAGGGCCGACTCCGTTCACGGGTCCGGCAGCCATCCGCCAGTTCGCCTACTTACCGCTCCTCGCAATTCACATCACGCTCGCCATCATCTGCGTTCCATTGCTTTACTACGTGCTCCTTCTTGCGATGACGCGGCCAATCCAAGAGATTCCACAGACGCGTCATCCGACGATAGGACGAATCGCCACGTCGCTGTGGCTCGTCTCGTTCACACTCGGTATCGTCGTCTATCTGCTGCTCTACGTCGTCTACTGAGTTTCCCCGACTTGATCTTCCACCGTTCCATCTGCCGACCGCCATTCGCGTTATACTGAACAGGACGACGTTGTCAGCTGCCCCGACCACAATGGACGGGGCTTGTCGGTGGACTCCCCCTCTGACGGGCGGAACCACTCTGTTCCCACTCGGACTCGCCGTCCCCGACTTCGGGGCCAGTTGACTGGTAGCCCAATCATCCAGACACGTGTGGCCTTGGAGGACGTGCCCCTGATACGGAACCGAAGTCAACTAAGCCTATCGGCTTCCTGCTTGGGGTCAAGCCCAAGCTATCCGCCTATCACAGCCTATGAACGAATCTACAACCTACCCTAGAAGAGCGGACCTAAAATCTATTCGATAGGTGGAAATGCCGATCAGGTGCGTGGGAAATCACTGAGTTGTCGTTCTGGAGAGCTGCCACCGTTGCAATACGTCCCGCTCTGATTCTGAGTGTTGCCACAAGAGCGTTACCGTGACACCGTCCCCCACTCGGACGACTCCGTATGCGCCTTCTGTAAGAGTGATCGAGGTCCACTGGGGATGACGAGGGGTTCCATCAACGGTCACGCTGAGTTTCCCTGTCTGAACAGGTTCGCCACCAGCATGTATGATCCTGACATAGCTCTCATTAATTTGTTGCAGGTCCCAGTCTGTCTCTGGTTGCTCAGCGGATCGTTCCTGAGCGGACATAGCTGCGAGGATGAGAACCGCCACGGAGAGAATGATGAATACTAGTAGGATAACTCCGATGATGTTCAATAATTGGTCTCCATCATCGAAGTCAATCATCAGATATCATCCCTGTAGGTAACCTGTATCTTCATAATGCTGCCGCAGACTTTTGATCAGTGGCTCGTAAGTTCGGAAACGGGATGGACCTTGACGTGCATGGTTCAGGGCTTGCGATGGTGATGCTTACGCTCGGCCTCCTCATTGTTCTGTACGCTGATGCTATCTGGACCGTCGCAAATGACGTCTTCGAAGTGATCGGCCCACTCGAAAGCGCTATTTTCGCGATCGTATTCATTGGTGCTGCACTTCTTGTGGGTGCTCGTCTTTCAAGCTGAACAAACGTGGCGGGATTTCTCGAGGCGGATGATGATAATGGATGGTGACTCGTCTGTGCGTTCTTTCAGAAGCGGCGCCGGCCTGAGCGGCCCGGACCGCGACCAACGTGAATCGATTCGGGGACGTTTTGTCCTTTCTTGACAACCGCTCCGTACGCAAGGCCGATACCGATCCCCACGAGGTGGGCCCAGTTCGCTACACCCCCAGGACCTATCGAGGAAAAGCCGGCGACGGTCGAAAAAACGGCGAACCCGATGGTAAGCATCCAGAGCGGGATTGGGAGTACGAAGTACAGATATACCGTGAGCTTGGGTCGGAGAACGGTGAGTACCCCCATGACAGCCATGATGGCTCCCGACGCGCCGACAACTCCCGACTGTACTCCAGGATTCAGGAGCAGTGTCGCCCCAACCTGTGCGAGCCCAGCGAGCACGCCCGTGGCGAGAAATAGCACTGTGAAGCGCATTGCCCCGAGGCGACGCTCGACGACTGGTCCGAAGAAGTACAGTGCGATACTATTGACGGCGATGTGTGTGAAGCCACCGTGGGCGAAGATAGCTGTGAGCCACGTCCAGACATACAGTGGATGCTGTGTCGAGAGGACGAACACTGACCGCCACAGAGATGATCCGGGAGAGATTCCGAAGAGAACGGGAAAAATGACGAACTGCATCGCAAACGTCACCCACATCAGCACAAGGAAGACATTGGTCAGACCTCCCGGGAAGAAATTGACCACACTATGGGTGGACGTTTGTCGTCCAACAGTAGACTTTACCCGCTTGAGCACACCCTCCTCGGCACGACCTCGATTCTGGATCGAGTCATCAAACCCAGAATCGAAAACGCCATCGGGGTTAGCCCAGTCATTCAGTCCGGGGCAATTGTGACTCTCCGGGAGGCGATGGGCGGCACAGAACGTGTTGCCACACCGACGACACTGGTACGGTAGGTTCTCGTCCGCGCCACACTCGTCACACTCAGCCATCGTTACGTCGAAGCGGGGTTGAGTGTGGAGACGATTGCGTCCGGAGGCTTGGCCAACTGCAGGGAGTGGAGTCGGGTCCTTTCAGCCTGTTGGAACCACCTGTCTCTGTTGAGGAGATTATCCAGGAAGTTGAACGGCACGTGGTAGTTGTCTCCAACTGGCCAGTCATAATGATCGAGCAAAGTGCTATTCTTCGAATTCGCCATAATCACCACCGTATTTCATGAAAAAGTAGGCGAGACCAAGGGTCAGTACCATCGCGCCAGTCGTGGCAACGCCGAGTGTCTTTGCACTATTAGGAACTTGAGGAACTGATTCTCCGCCACCACCTCCTTCAGCTCCACCGCCTTGCTGAACAGAAACTGTACCCGTCATTCCGGCGGACTCGTGTGGGATGCAGAAGTAATCGAACGTCCCTTCGGTGTCGAATGTATACTCGTAGGTTCCGCCCCCCTCGATGCTGCCATCAGGATACGCAGACCGAGCAGCTTGCTCCGCGTCGAATCCACCCGACGCGAAGTACGATGCTCCCTCCGGGATGTTGTCTTCATACGCAGTGACCGAGTGAGCAATAGATCCGACGTTCTCCCAGACCACAGTCGTTCCGGGGGCAATCGTCAGATCCGCAGGGACGAATTTGAGATCGTCGTTCATCTCGACTGTTTTGGACTGTCCCTCTTGAGCAGCTGCGATTCCGGTAGCGCCCGTCGCCGTTGTCACGGCCGTGGCTGACCGAAGAAATGCCCGTCGGGAGACAGAGCTATCGCCTACGGTCATACTGGAAAATTAGCAAGCGAACGGGTTGGGTGTTCTGGTACGGTTATCGAATAACGATGGTTTACACCTGGATCAAGGCGGATGTCCCGGGGCTTGACCCCGAGACGATTCACTACCTTGCAATACCTCGACTGGACTGCCGCATGGCTACTTGACGGGAAGTCAGTAGGTGTACTATGCCTAAACCCAGCCATTAGTGGGATTACTCGGTCAGTAACGACTCCGGCTTGATCCTGGAGAGGCGCATTGCATTTCCAGTGACGCCGACTGTCATCCCGGCGTCACCGATGAGGACAGCTGCCCAAATTGGAACGAGGCCAAAGGGAACGCCCAGTGCAAGTAGACCCTTGGCGCCGAGACTCGTCCAGATGTTCTGCCGAATCACGCTGTTTGCGTCGTGAGAGAGTTCGTAGAGGTACGGCAGCTTCGAGAGGTCGTCGCTCATGAGCGCGATGTCTGCCGTTTCGAGGGCGGTATCCGTGCCAGCTGCGCCCATCGCGACGCCCACGGTCGCCGTCGCGAGCGCGGGTGCATCATTAACCCCGTCGCCGATCATCGCGACCCCGTCATATTGTTCGTCGAGTTCCTTGATCGCCTCGACCTTCTCATCGGGCAGGAGTTCCGCGCGGAACTCGTCGACGCCGACCTCGTCGGCGATTGCTCGGGCAGTCCGTTCGTTGTCACCCGTGAGCATGATGATGTGCTCAACGCCCAAGTCGTGGAGCTGCTGGATCGCCTGCGTCGCTGCGGGCCGAATCTCGTCAGCCACGGCGATGACGCCCTCAATCTCGTCCTCGGTCCCGACGAGAACGACGGTCTTCCCCTGGGACTGGAGTTCGGGGACCGTCTCCTCCAAGAGATCAATGCAGTCGTTGCGCTCGCACAGCTGTTGACTCTTCGTCGTGACGACGCCGCCGTCGGTCGTCGCGTGGACGTGATCAAGGTCAAAGCCCAGTTCCTCGAAGAGCCCGGGCTTACCCGCGTAGTGTTTCTTTCCGTCGAGATCGGCCTCAACGCCCTTCCCGGTAATGCTCTCGAAGTCGTCAACTATCGGCGCCCTGACGTCGCTCTCCTCAGCAAATCCGACGATCGCCTCGCCGATGGGGTGTTCCGACCGCGATTCGAGGCCACGGGCACACTGGAGGACGTCTTCCTCGCTGTTGCCGTTCAACGGAACGACGTCGGTGACGGTGAGTTCGCCCTTGGTGATCGTGCCGGTCTTATCCATCGCGATGGCTTCGACGGCACCCATCGCTTCGAGATGGTTGCCGCCCTTGATGAGGACGCCGTTCTTCGCGGCGCTGGTGATGCCCGAGACGACTGAGACGGGTGTCGAGATGACGAACGCGCACGGACATGCGAGTACGAGCAACGTGAGGCCGTAGACGATGAACGTCGTCCACGACGCACCCCACACGAGGGGCGGGATAACCGCGACGAGGATTGCGAAGCCGACGACGACCGGGGTGTAGTACGACGAGAAGCGCTCGACGAACTGCTCGCGCTCGGTTTTGTTAGCCTGGGCGTCTTCGACCAACTGGACGATGCGCGAGAGCGTATTGTCGCTTGCCTCCGAGGTGACCTCCACCTCGAGATATCCCTGTTCGTTGATTGTGCCGGCGTACACCTCGTCGCCCGGCGTCTTGTCCACGGGAACGCTCTCGCCCGTGATGGGGGCCTGGTTGACCGCACTCTCCCCGTCGAGAACCTCGCCGTCCATCGGGATCTTCTCACCAGGGCGCACGACAACGATATCGCCGATAGCCACGTCGTCGACGGGAACCGTCACCTCTTCACCGTTCCGTTTCACTGTCGCCTCGTCCGGCGATAGATCCATCAACTCTCTAAGGGAGTTGCGTGCGCGGTCCATCGAATAGCGTTCGAGGAGTTCAGCAATACTAAACAGGAACGCGAGCGTGGCGGCCTCGAAGTAGAGTGACTCGCCGAAGACGAGACTGGCGATGATGGCACCGCTGATGGCGATGCTCATCAACAGGTCGATGTCGAGGTTACGGTTTAGCGCAGAGTAGTAGCCGTTGCGGAAGATGACCTGGCCAGCGACCCCAACGGCAATCAGGAAGAGGAGGTCGGCGACAAGTAATTCGCGGCCGACGATCTCGGCCACGAGGATATTCTGGCCGGTGAGGAAGAACTCGAAGAGGAGGCCGAGTGCGACGAACCCACCGCTGATCCACGTTTTGATCGCCCGCGAACTGGTCCAGACGCTCTCACGTTCGTCGGTGGGACTGTCCTCGGTATCTGCGTCAGTTGCCGTCGAATTGGTCACCTCGTAGCCAGCGCCCTCGATGGCATCGACGATGTCTGGTGGCGAGAGCGACGTTGCGTCGTACGTGACGGTCACCTTTCCAGTAGTTGGTTGGGTGTCGTAGCTCGAGAGGCCCGAGAGACCATCGAGGGCGTTCTCGATTTTCCCCGCACAGGAAGGACAGTCCATTTCAGGGACTGTGAACGTCGCGGTCGTCTCGCCCTGGTTTTCGACCGTGTAGCCAGCTTTTTCGATGCGCTCGCCAATCTCATCTGGCGACGTTCGACTCCCCTCGTATGAGACAGAGAGTGTCCCGGTCGTCACCTGTGGGTCAACAGTATTGATGCCGTCGAGTTTTCGGACGCTATTTTCGACCTTTCCCGCACAGGACGGGCAATCCATCTCGGGCACCGAGAACTGGGCGACGTCGTCCTGATTCGACGAGGTCGCGGTTACGCGGTCGGCTTCCTGTCCATTGTTGTGGTGGTCGTGTTCGTGGTCATGATCATGGTCGTGTCCGTGGTCGTGGGATTCATCCCCTGAATCGTGTGAATCCCGGTCGGACGATGTCATTACTGGCAGCTAGGTACTGGAATATTATTAAACTGGCTGCTATAAAACCGCGTCTGGATAAGTATCTTTAACAAATTTTTCGTCCTGTATTATTAATTCCCGGCTTGGCTGCGGCAAGATCCCAGTATGGGGTCTTGGGGTCCAGTCGGTACTGGGTCACCTATTCACATGGGTTACGACGAAGGAGCGTTCCCCTCTGGTGGATTGCTGTCCTGATCTGCGTCCTCGTCCTCGGTGAGCTGAATCCCCGTGGGACCGGTGAGGTCGAGCGGACGAATCCAGAGGTACCAGATGGCGACAACACCGAAGCCATACCCTCCAGTCCAGACGAGCCCAGCAAGCGTCTTGTAGCCTGCTGAAGCCAAGGCGTAATCGGCGAGCCCTGGAATGAGGATCGCTGCGACAACTGTGAGCCCGAACTGTGCTTTCTTGGGAAGTCTCATCGGTGGTGGCTTGCCCGGTATTCGCCGTGTTTGACGCCGAGGGCGAGCGACAGGACCCCGAAGATGAGTAGGCCGACACTCACCATCGCAACGGTACTTGTACTCATCGGACTCATCGCCGTGCCGCCGACAAGAACGGCGAGCAGGATGATGAACACGATCGCGGTCGTTGTCGTGTTAAATTCCATTTGTATCAGGTAGTGGAGTTAATCGGATGTCGTGTCTGTCGACTCGGTTGTCGCCATCGAATCTCGAGTACGTGTCCGGATGAACCCCACCCAGAGGAGTGCGCTGAGGAGGCTGAGGAGGCCTGCAATGGCGATCGACTGTCCACGAACCGTAGTCCCGGTTTGATTCTGAAGGACCAACGTAATCCCAATACCGACTAATGCGACTCCTTGCACACCAGCTGCCCGTGCAGGTCGGGAGACGTACCCTGCTTCCGTCAGAATGCCGGCAACCGATCCGACGAACAGTAGTAGGCCCGCGACAGATACTGGACGCAGCCCGAGGACGACGCCAACCTCAGAGAGTGCTAAGCCGAGTGCAACGAACAGCGGCCACGGGCTTGCCCCCGTGTAGGTTGAATTGGTGTCGGACTCGTCACTCATCGTTAGGTAGTAACGGGAACTCGTTTGTTTGCCTGTGTCCTACCTCCTGATTACGTCCACCTTGACATGCTATTAGCCGTCTCAAGAGACCATCACCTTTAGGCAATCGGTGGCAGGCATCTGACAATCGAATATTGGCGTGGTGACTCTCAAATCGATCAGCCATTAATGGAGCTACGGCTACGAACATAATAAATCGACTGCTATCAAGCCATCCTGTTTTGCCAGAAGAAACTATTTCGAACTCTTCAGGTTAATAACTCCAGTCGAACAGCAGTGTTCTTACGCCATCGTCCACGACTAACCTGTATGGACGATACGGTACGTACATATGGCGGGAAGCACGTCTTCGGGATCATCATACTTATCGGGATCGCCGTCGGCACTGGACTCGGGTTAATTATCGGGACGAGCCCAAAGATTCAGCACATCTCCGTTTTCGATGTTGTTATCTTTCATCCGACACCGGCGAGTATGGCACTTTATGGAGCCTTAGCCGCAACAATCGGGCTTACAATGATTCTTGGTATCGTACTCGCTCTCTCCCGGTTTGACCAATCTGCAGTCTGATTTTCCGGTGTATCCTGCATTTCCAGCAAGTGGTTTTATACAGGTACACTGCTTCCTCTTCCCTATGTGCATTTACTGTGACGCCTACGAAGAAGACCACGAGGAGGAGAGTCAGCCCTCGGTCGAGCACAACCATTCTGAAAGAAAGGCCACATCCCCGCCGTCAAAGGGAGTGCTTGGACAACTACGTTCCTTGATAGCAGATCTGTTGTAACCGACGATCTCCGTCTATTGGTGGCGCCACGTAGCTCGATATTCAAGAGGAGACGTTCGAACGGCGAACCAGAACGGTTTCATAGCCGAGTTCGTTAGTTCTTCGTAACAGCGATAGATCGTGATGTCGCAAATACGGACTACGATACCGATGGAAGAAACACCCGCTGGCACTTGTGAGCATTGCGGGCATCCGTTTCCAACCAGCGAGCGTCTCGTGCTCCACAAGGGGATAGAACATCCTAGCCAGCTTGACGATTCAGAGCAAGAGGCGTTTGAGTCCGCAGTAACCGAAGAGGAGGCGGACCTCCGAACGCTCCGCTTGAAAGCACTCGCAGTATTGGTTCTGTTATACTTCGGATTATTAATCCTCTATGCCATCTTCGCGTGATCCAGATATGGACGTAACTGGCTGTGCTAAGAAGGAGTCGAAGGGATGGTCTCTATCGACCATACTGAGAACTGTTCTATCGGTACCTCGATTCAGAGTCGGCGTGCAGTTTCTCATGTGGGTCGCGCTGTTGATGTTCGTCGTGGATACCGTCGCGGCAGGGAACGGACTTACGCTCTCGAAGCAATCACGAGACACACTGGCAGTCCCGCAGTGGCTCTATCTTGCGACGGGAGGTGCCACAATTGGGGCATCCGCACTCCTCGCGAGTTTCGTTACCGATCGCGCGTTCATCCGCTATCTACACAGCTGGTCGCGGACACTTCCGTCGATTGAACGGTGGTGGGATCCTCTTGTTTGGATCGGCCACGGTCTTGGAGTCGCTGCTCTCGTGCTGTCGGTATTTCTCGGGTTTGCTGGACCCCAGCTCCCAACGGCGAGCCTCACAATCTTGCTCACGTTCGCCGGGGTTCGCGCCGGCCTCCCGATCGTGACCTATTTTGTTGGGAACGTCTGGCCAGTACTCAATCCATGGCGGACCATCGCTGCCATTCTTCCCTCCGGCTACCGCGAGTATCCAGATTCGTTGCAACGCTGGCCAGCCGTTGGAGGGCTATTGGTGCTCGTCTGGGTCGAGGTTATTTTCCCCATCAGTACTGTTCCGACTGTCCTCGTGATGGTAATCCTGATCTATTCGACGATAACGATTACCGGCGCTCTCCTGTTCGGCCCAGAATCGTGGTTTGATAACGCAGATCCGCTCTCTGTCCTCTTCCGGCTGTACGGTGCTGTTGCACCCCTCCAACGAGAGAACGACGAGATCCAGGTGAAGCTACCGGGAAGTGACCTTCGGAGTTCGGACGTGGTTACCGATGTCTCTGACGTCGCGTTCATTATCGCGCTGATCTGGGAACTAACGTACAGCGGCTTCATCACCACGAGTGCCGGTGTAACGACCGTCGAGACGCTCGTCAGCTTTATCCCCGCCATGGTCGCGAACGTGGAGGTTCGCGCAGTCCTCGTGTACACGATACTGTTCGTCTGCGGGTATGCCGTCTTCCTAGGAGCATACTGGTATGCGGGCCGCCTCTCACGACGCGGGACTGGCACCTATATCACCGCTCGGACGATCGCGTTTCAGTTTGCTCCACCACTCCTGGCAATTGCAGCAGGATATCACTTCGCTCACTACGCCGGGCTGTTTGTTTCCCTCAGCCCGGCACTGACGATGGCCCTCACCTCACCACTGTCCCCACCAGCGAACCCCCTGGTTCTGTCTCCACCGTCATGGTTTGAGGGGTTAGGTATCGCGTCAGTACTCATCGGGCATCTCCTCGCAATCTGGGCGGCGCACGCGGTCGCGTATGATCTCTTCTCCAGCCGACTCGTCGCGATTCGGAGTCAGTATCCGTTCATCGCGGTGATGATCGGATATACGGTAATCAGCCTCTGGATCATCTCCCTCCCCGGCGCGATCCCACCATACCTGTCCTGACTGCCGCTGGAATATACCCTCGAGTGTATTCGCTGTTACCCAACCGAGATGGACGAGTTCAAACGTTCGGGCAGATCCAATCTATCACACAGTGAACTCGATCGGTGGCATATCGATAAAGGCAGTCTCGTATCCGTCGTGTCGTGCGAGCTGGGGTGGCGTCTGGACAGTGATGGTAACTCTATCGCCGGACTCGATCTCGGGGATGGACGTCCCGTAATAACAGCTGATCTCCGGATCGAGCGAAGCCCGAAGCGGTCCTTCGAAAACCGTTTTCTCTCCGCGTCTTACGGTCACTGAGAGCGTCATCCGTGGGAGAACGACACGATTGTACGGTGTTCTCGGCGAGACGATCATGTACGGGCGATCATCCTCACTAAAGCGGGTTTCTCCCTCAACAACGGTGATGAAGAAAGTTGCATCACCAGAGGAGCCGTCACCGATCAGCCGACCGGGAAGGTCGTCTTTCGACGGGGCCAGGGGTTCAGGCATCATCTCCATCTCCATCAGGTCGACGGTTCCTCGGGTCCCCGCTTTCTCTCCTAACCGTCGGTACTCGAGATTGTACGTTTCACTCGTATCGAAGGTGAAGCTCATCGTCGCCGATTGTGCCTCCGTGAACCGGCCTTCGAGTGGCTCTGTGCGATTGGTCTGAAGCGGTCCGACACGGAGGGTGACATCGTATTGTCCCTCACCGGGCAGCCCGACGTTGTCTCCGTAGTGAAATCCCATGTTCGGCGAGATCATCGGCCACAAATTGGTGCTGGTCACCTGCCCGTCGGCGTTGCTGATCTCCGCGGAGATATCAACCGGCAGGATGGTGTTCGTCTTCACGTCCCAGACACTCGCCATGAGATGGAGAGAATCGCTGGATCGAACGACGACCTTCGTCTTGTTCGTCCCCGTTAAGTTCCAGAACCGATGCGGGAACGAGTGCATCAGTGCAAATCCGACGTCGCCAGCTTTCGTCACCCCGTACATTCCCATCCCTTCGACGATTGCCGGATAATAGACTGCATCAGGACGGTCCTGAACGAGAGGGGGGTCCCGCCATGCGGATTGCGTCTCGAAGCCGAGACGACTCAGACACCCAGTGAGAGCAACCCCACCAGCAAGTCCTGCCCCTCGCGTAATGAGGGCGCGTCGCTTCATATGATGTTCTTCTTTCCAACGGAGGTAGGAATTCTGGTTCAGTGCTCGAATCACCCAGTCACTGCCCCCTTCGGGTGATTGACTGAACAGCGGTTCTTCGACCCTTCAACACAAGATAGACCCTACGTTAATCGGATAACAAAGCCGATCAGAACCAATAATGAAACGATTCCAAGCAGTGCTACCAGCATGAGATTCTTATCCTCCATATCCAGAGCTTAGATGGGAGCGCCAAATGAGTGTTCCTTTCGAAAGCCGCGTCTCGAGTAGCGTTCTGTGGACTCTCAGAATTGTCGTTCTGACTTCTATAGTTGCTTTGAAACTGTGTGCGCGTCGAATCGCACAACGATGCGCGATCGAGTGTAGCATGACTTTCAGAGCCGACGGTAGTAGATCGCTATCCGAGGACAATCATATAGATGAGCACAATTATCGCATACGTCACGCCAAGACCAACGACGATTTTCATGTGGTACATCCAGAGTTCGTCCTCCTCAGCCGCCACTGCGTCTTCGTACGCGAGTTGCTCGTCTTCGGTCCACTCATTCGAGTGAACCTCACCGATATGGAGCGCACACGAACGGCCAGTATCGAACGGGCGATGACAGTACTGACACCGGGCTTCTGGCGGTTCATCATCGAGTACTGCAGTCTCTGGGGTGAGGACACCGGAAGTCATACGTATGGTGGGGGGGTGAACGGTTGGGTGACAACCCACATGCTCGTCATCGTGTAGAAAATCATTACGATGATGAACGGATACTGGCTCCGGATGGGTTTGAGTTTACCGGGGAACAGTTCGAAGGCCAGCGCGTGGGCGACCCAGACGGCGACTAGATGGCCGAGGAGAACGAATAGGAGTTGAAGGATCGGGAACCAGCCGGGAAGTACCAAGACCTGAACGTTCACTGGCGGGGAGAACGGTTGGCTGAGGATCGTCAGAAGTGCCGGTGTGAGCGTGAGGAAGTAGCCGAGGAAATGAGCAATGTGGTAACCGGCCGCGATTGGAAGCAGCGACGGTGCGAACCATCCCTCGATGAACTCTGGAGTGACGTATGTTCGGCCTGTCTGGCGGACTTGATGAGCTGCGAATCGGTAAATGTAGAAGAACCCGAACCCAGCAATGATCGTCAGGGAGTACAGGAGTAATGGCGGGATGCCAACACCAACAATTGGGCGTGCAACGTCTGTCCAGAGTGGTGTCGAAACGAATCCATCATAGGTGGTCACCCAGAGGAGCGCGATAATGAACGCGGTTTCGTCGACGCGTTCGGAAACCTGACGCTCTGCCAGAGCGGCGCTGGGCAATTTGAATTCGAACCCCGACTCGGTTCGCTGGAACGGGGCCAACAGTCCGTAGCACCGGAACACTCTCGATATTGGATCGACGTTTCCGAACCACGTCTCCGTTCCGTACAGCCAAGCTCCTCCAAGTGTGAATACCGAATAGCCGATAATCAAGAGCGCGAGCAGTTGTGAATCTTGTGCGACAGGATTGATGACCTCGAGCCAGACGAGGGCAAGGAGTGCAGCGACGCTCGGCCACGCTCCCAGCCACTCGGGATACGTCCGATGTCGACTGCTGGGGAGGAGCTCCGCGATCGCACGCCACGGATTGAACAGCGGCCACGTGTTTCCGAACAGGTACACGGTCATTGTATACCCGGCCCACCACCCCGCCCAGACGACGAGAATCGCGAAGTTCGAGGTTGGTGTTTGTGGCCCTGTGAACCCGGTCACGAGAATTACCAGCAACACGCCGATACTGGTTCCTTGGACTGCATAGCGAATGGCTGTACGAACGGCGTTGGGCGTCGGAACGACTATACGCCACTCGTTGATGGCACGAATCGCGGTATGGTCGGTCATCAGACTCGTGAACATAAACGAGGCACCGACAATCACACCACCGGTGAGAATCGTCAGCCATGTCGGGACGGATGCAGACGTCGTTGTCCCGCTGAGCCCGCCGACGTGGGCAGCCGTGGGTTGGGCGAGACTTGCAACTCCAAGCGTTGAAAGGATGATGGTCAGAACCCTCCTTTTCGCCCACATTAGCTCAAATCGGGCGAGTATTGGAGGGACACTATAAAAGCCTGCGCGATTTCGATGGTTCGTGGATTCGAAGTCAACGTATGGGGAACGGGCTCTCCGCGGCCCATCGTAGTGTAGTCAGTTTTGAGCCCGTATCCACGCCACGACCGTTGTTATCGTAAGACCGAGTAGGATCAAGGTTGCGACCCCGAGATGCGTCGTCACAATGAACGGTTGGAGATCTCGGGTCACAGTCAGCCCGCCAAGGAGGACCTGTATCGGGAGGAGTACTATAGCGAGCGTCGCCGACCACACCACGAGCGGGGAGTCACGGTGGGTACGCCATGCGGCAATCGCCGTCCCGAGGATCAGAAAGCCGACGATCATCGCGAGCCCTCGATGCGCCCATTCAGCGAAGATCTGAAGGGCTGAATACGGAGAATTGGCAACGATATCGGGCTGGAGAAACGGGACCCAGGTTCCGTAACACGTCGGCCAGTCCGGACATGAGAGCCCCGCACCGATTGCACTCGTGTACGCACCGAGAAGCATCACCACGTATGTTCCGACCAGCGTCACCGCGGCTAAATGTCTGTATCCAAGACGAGTTGACGGCTGCTTGGACAGAATCTGCTTACCCGTTGATACCGTGCGTTGAGTGTCAGGCATGGTGTCTCTCCGATGTTATAGTGTTAGGGTCATCGAGGGCATATCGACGAACGCTGTCTCGTATCCCTCGTGGCGAGCCGTCTGTGGTGGCGAATCGACAGTAATCGTCAACTCGTCCCCCGACTGGACGTCCGAGACCGTCGCTCCGTAGTGATAGCGCAACTCGGGGTCTATCGTCGCCTGCAGAATCCCGTCGAAGACTGAGGATCCACCCCGCGTGAGCGTGCCCGAGAGCGACATCATCGGGAGCATAATCCGGTTATAGGGCGTACGTGGCGAGACTGCGAGATAGACCTGGTCTTGGGTGCCGCCAAATCTCGATGCGTCCTCGAGCACCGTGACCACGAATTTCGCATCTCCACTCGTTGCCGTCCCCCGGACGTCACCGGGAAGCGCGTCCGGTTTCGGCACCTGCGAACTCGGCAACATCTCCATGTCCATCACGTCGACTGCACCCTTCGTACCTTGTTTGTCTTCGGAGAGGTCCGTAACCGAGATCTCGTCGAGTGTCGATTGGTTGAATTCGAACTCGAACGTGAACGAGGCGTCCCCCTGATTCTCGGCCAGCGACCCCGTACGTCGTGTCGATGGGCCCCCGATGCTAACGTCGACGGTATACGTGCCGTTCCCATTGAGTTGAGCGTTGTCGCCGAAGTGAAAGCCCATCGGCTGGGAGAGCATCGGCCACGGCGCGAACTGATCGACCGACTCGCCATCCTGCGTGATCGTGAGTTGCGGATTGATGTCAGGCGGGATAATCCTCGTCTGTGCGTCCCAGACAATCGGCATCATATGAACGGAATCCGCCGACTGGATGTCGACTTTCGTTATTCCACTCGGCTTCATCAGCCAGAACCGATGCGGAAACGAGTACGTGAGCGCACACTTGTACCCACCCTGTTCGTTCATCCCGGGCATCTTCATCCCCTCAACGTGGGTCGGAAAGTAGACCGCATCCGGTCGGTTCTCGGCGAGGGGTGGTTCAGAAGCTGAGCGTGTCTCGAATAAGTTGGTACAACCAGCGAGTCCGACGATCGAGGTGCTTCCGGCAACCCGGAGCACGTCACGACGACGCATCCGTCACCTCCTGTGCGTTGGTCGCTGGTTGTGCAGGCGGAAGCGCGCGTAAAGACCGCGGGGGCACGAGGTAGTTGCCGCGACGTTCCGTCCGGATGTACTGTAGGATGCCGTTGTTGTTGCGCTGGCCGACGGCTGACTGTTTGGAGACATCGGTCCCGTTCATCGCCTTCCGTGTCTTTTCGAAGTCACCGATACCGCGCTGGAGTGCGAGGAAATGGAGGCCAGCTTGCCCACCGTCTGTCGAATTGAAGTCCCGACGGAGAATGATCGGGGTGTCGTTCTCCCGGGCGGCTGCGGATTTCTGCGAATGGCCGACGACGCCCATCTCGCGGGCCGTCTCGTCTACTGGCTTGCAATCGTCGATCTTGCTGCTCGTTCCGAGATTGTCTCCAGTGCCTTCAATAACATCGTTTTCGGCGTGGTACGGACAGAACATCTTCGCCTCGCGCTGCCAGCGGTCGTCCTGATTGTACCACTGATTGAGGTTGAGCTGGAGCTTGGAGATGTGCTGGGTCGTCCCGCCCGCGAACGGTCCCGACTGGATCGTGACGCGATCCTCGCTCGCCTGGTTCTTTTTGAACCCGGATTTGAATCCCATGAACAGCGGTGCGTCCTCCGGGACCTTGTCGGCGGGGACACCCTCAGCATCGCCTGCATTCTCTGCGGGGAGGCCGTCCCCGACGAAGCCCGTCCGCCGATCGACGATCTCGAAGACGTCCGTTAGGGCAGTGTCTGGTTGTTCGACACCGTTGAGCGTCGATTTGTTCCCCTTGAGCGATTCTTCGGCGCCGAGTACGACCTGTGCCGTATTGCTTGCAAGGTGAACGACGGCGTCGGGTGTGTCTAGCTCGGGATCCTCGAAGGGAGCAAGCGCTTTCGGTGCGGGGAGGGCGACACTCTCGGGCAGGTCTTCGTCAAACCGGTCGAAGTACGCTGGAGAGTAGCTCACGGTGAGCACGAGTCCCTTGCCGCTCCGCTCATACGCGTGTTCGATCCCCTGGAGTGCAGTCTCCATCGCTTCTTGGTCGCTGCCTACGGGAACACCGTCGTTCAGGTAGTCTAAAAAGAGGAGAACGCGGTGCCGGGGGGCGATTGTGTTTCCGGCGTCGTCGGTTGGAAGGACGCTTTTCCAGGCGTGTTGTCGGCGAGGATACGACGACAAGTCGGATGGTCCAGTCGGGACATCGACCTCCTCACGGCCCAGACAGGCACTGAAGGCCGCTGTGCCTCCGATCGCCACCGCTGATTTGAGAAAGGCCCGACGCGGAATGCCTCTTCCATCGGTCATCACGACATGGTTTGAATGTGTCTTGGATAGGGGTTCTGGTCCGATTCTCGAACACAGACTCTGTCGAAGACCAACTACCAAATGAGCAGATGCAATAGTATGGTCATACGAACCTCCACCTACAGATCAGCGTTCCACATGATCGCAATTCATCGAAAATTCAAGGCGGATACCCCGAGGCTTGACCTCGGGGAGGAAGCCGACAACCCAATACACAAACCACGTTCGATAGCAAGGCCGACTCCCGAATCTAATATGTAGTTTTAAGTATATTTGACTATGCTAATGAAGTATGGAGGTTGTTCGGAACATTCAAGTCAAACTCGATGTTTCCGACGAGGGCGATGAAGTCCTTGACGAGACGTTTGAGCAGTTCCGACAAGCGGCGCAACACGTCGCAGACCACGGATGGGATGACAACCCCTACAACATCACGGACACGAAGAACACGCTCCACAACGAGACGTATTCCGACGTTCGTGACGAACTCTCCCTGCAATCTAGCCTCGTTCAAAGCGCGAGGAACCTCGCGGCTACCGCACTCTCGAATTGCAAAGACCGTAAGTTCGATGGTGAACGTGCCAGCAACCCGAGTTCAAAGGCTCGGTCGTCGTGTACAACGGTCGCACCATCACATACAACGACGACCACGTATCCCTTGCTACCACAGACAAGCGCGTGACCGCCGAATACGTCACGCCAGTCAACGAAGACGGCACATCGTTCGAGGACTACTGGACGGACGAGTTGGAGAAAGCCGAAGCAACGCTTCACAAACGCGATGGCACGTACTACCTTCACGTCGCCGTGAAGAAAGACGTTGAACCTTCTTGCGACGAAGAAACCGAGAACGGAGTGGTTCTCGGTGTGGACTTGAACGTGGGCGGATACGTGGCCGTCACCAGTACGGGAGCGTTCATCGGCAATGCAGATTACCTCAACCACCGCCGCGACGAATACGAACGTCGGCGCGGCAACCTACAACAGACAGGCACTCGCTCGGCACACCTCACCATCAACAGCATCGGGTCACGGTTCGCTCGGTGGAGCGCCGACTATCTTCACCGCATCTCCAAAGCAATCGTTCGGGAAGCCGTGGAGAACGACTGCACCGCGATTGCGTTCGAGAACCTGAAACACATCCGCAAACGCATCTCGAACGCCTCGAAGTTCCAGCAGTGGGCGTTCAAGGAACTGCAACGTCACGTCGAATACAAAGCCGAAGAATACGGCATCGACGTAAATGACGTGAATCCGGCATACACGAGTCAACGGTGTAGTCACGGTGAGTGTGGATTCACGCACGAAGACAACCGTGACGGTGATGAGTTTGAGTGTCTGAAGTGGGGAAAGCGGTTGCACAGTGATTATAATGCCGCCCGGAATATCGGGTGGCGTCTTGTCCAGCACTGGCTCAAGTCTGGTGCTGGACGAGCCACAAGTCAACTGGCTCTGAAGTCAGGGACGTTGAACGCGAACGGTCGATTCCGACCTACTGCACTACGCAGTTAGAGCGGGAGTCCTCTGACAAGCCTCGGGGCTTGACCCCGAGGCAGTTGACTCGTTGTAACGCAAGCTTCGTCTCGGATCATTCCAAGAGGAGCAATACCCGTAGCGAGTACGTAGCCCTGGTTCGAGAATCGGACCAGAATTCGTTTTGGACGGCACGCATATTACTATCATAATGGGTGAGACTCGGCGGACGTCACGTCGGTCGATACTCCGTCAGGTCGGGAGTTTGTCACTCGTCGGTGTTGCTGGGTGTATCGGCGCAGCTGGCCCGAAGGAACTCCAGGGGTCCGTTCCAGCCGCGTATCGAACAGCGACCAGTCAAGGCGGAACGAAACGTGATCCTGGGACGCTCACTTCGAAGGGCGGTGCGAACTACTCCTCTGCAGTCGGCGAGCGCAAGCAAACGTGTGCGACCTGTCGATACTATATTCCGGATCGGAACGGTGACGGGCTTGGTGCCTGCAGTGTCGTCGAGGGATATATCGAACCGGATGCGTGGTGTGCGATCTACGCGCCCTATAAGGAGACATCCGCATGATCGATGGAAGTGGCGTCGACTTGGCTGGGCCTGAGACGCGTGCTGGCATGGAGTTGCCTATATCCACCCCGCTCTCCCATTCGTGTGTCGCGAGTTGTAGCACCACCCCTCTCCACGTCGGAGCCAACCTCCAGCCCATCGATACTGCGTTGTTCCCGGTACTCGTTTTGAGCGGGGTTGCCTCAGCCGTCCTGGTGAGTCTCGGACTCTTCGCCTTCGTTCGACGGCAATCCCATTCCTACCTCCTCGTCGTGCTGGCCCTCGGAACGCTCGTCGCAAAGGCCGTGCTTGGAAGCCTCGCTCTCGGGAAAGTAATCCCGATCAGCCAGCACCACCTCGTCGAACACGCGCTTGATGGACTCATGGCTGTGTTTCTGTTGGCTGCTGTCTACAACGCTCGAACACCACCGACACGCCACATGAATACTCGTGACCATCGCGAAACGGGTTACAACTCAGATCAGTCCGCACAGTCCCCAGATGCTCGATTGGCACGACTCTGGACGGTTATGGGTGATGAGATATAACATCCTCACCCACCTTGCACGAAGACCTGACTGACAATGATACGTCGAGATGCGATCGCTCTGGGAGTTCTGGTCGAGGTTCTGGCGATACTGGTGGCTAATTTCGTCTCGCTCCCGGGGGCGATCATGTGGGTTGGGGTCGTCTTCACCCTCACTACTGGACTAGTCGGCGGGCTCGTTGCTGGCCGGTTCACGAGCGGAGGATGGCAAACGCGTGCCGTGCATGGACTCCTGACCGGACTCATCGGCGGGTTGCTGTTCGGGGTCACCCTCTGGCTCGGTATGAGTTACGTCATTCCGCGTGCCGATTACAGTGCACTGTGGGGAATCAACTACCTCCTCGCTACCTATCCCATTGGGATACGTCAGCTTTCGTGGCTATACACTGGAAACATTCTGATGGTGCCGCTTATTCTCCTGTCGATGGCTCTCTTCGCCGTGGAGGGGTATATTGCAGGCGGAGCAGCACCCAGGAGTAACCTCTCTCACGAGCCTCCATCGAATTACCCGTAATCACGCACCGGACACCTAGAACTATCCCACCCTCCGTCGACACGACAGCATCAGCTGAACGTGAGTGCAACAACTCGCCCGTCGGCATACATGACGAACGCTTCGAGGTCACCATCTCCATCGATATCTGCCAGGCGTGGATGGGTGTAGATCGCTGTCTCGCGCTTGTACGTGTCCAATATGGCCCCCGATTCGGGGTCGACGACCGAAACGATGCCGTCGTTCGTGACGGCCACCAGTTCCGGATCACCATCGCCGTTGACATCTCCCAGCGACGGAGGCGGCGTCATCTGAACATCGCTCGTGGTAAGTGTCGTCGTCCACTCCGTCTCACCGGTCGCAGCATCGAGACTTCTGAGTTTGCCGTCCTTTGCGACCGCATAGATCTCTGGCTCACCATCACCATCGCCGTCACCGAATGCGTGGACGGCGGCATAGCTCCCGAAGTCACGGCTCCATTCTCGCTCCCCCGAGGCGCCGTCGACCATCGAAACACGGCCAGTAGATGCAGTTGCGACCACGATTTCCACAGCATCGTCAGCGTCTGCATTCCCTGTCGTCATCCAGGTGATCGACCCCTCGTACGACTGGGGCTGTTCCCACGCCAATGAGCCGTTCTGTTCAAAGACGTAGAGCTTACCAGTCCCCCCAGTGGCGACTGTCAATTCAGACTCCCCGTCTCCGTCGAAATCAGCGACGGCTGGTTGCCCCCATGTGTACGAAGAGAGCTGCTTCGACCAGACGGCTGTCCCGTTCGGCTCAAGGACAAATACCGTCCCCTTGACGTCGACAACGATGATCTCGGGTGTCCTGTCGCCGACGAAATCGGCGACGATCGGCTTCGTATAGCCGTACGACGTCAGGTTGTGTCGGAACTCGATGTCGCCGGTACGTGGATGATACGCCGTGACGGTCTGTTCGGTCGTCGCCGCGATCACTTCTTTCGTGCCGTCGCTGTCGAAATCGGCGAGCGTCGGACTGGCTACCGAGTGGATCGTGCAGTTGGCCGCCGGAATCGGGTACGACCAGCGTTTGTTCCCCGTCGTTCCGTTGAGCGCGACGAGCGCGCAGTTCCGCGTATTCGCACGACCACTGATAGGGGCATAGACCATCCCAGTCCCCTGGATTCGACCCGCTGCCGGTGCATGGTGATTGCCGCCCGTATCACGACCCGTATCACTCACCCACATGGTCGTCATCTCCACGTCGAACTGTTGGCTCCCAGTGAATGCAGCGATTGCGAGTCCCCCGGCAACGAGGACAATGAGACCCAACACTGCCAGCGTCCGAGGGCGCATATCTGTGGAGATGTTCGACTGCGGGCGCAAAAAGCCATAGCAGGTCTCACGGGGATTCGAGACGTGAACCACAGTGGCTTTTCAGCAGCAATTGTTTATTTCTACGTGATGGGAGTCCGTCGCTATATTTCGTGGGTTTCACAGACCGCTCTCATGCTCTTCGTCCTCGTTCTTGGTTCCGGGGTTGCCGGTGCCCACGAAGTCGCTGGGTCTCGTTTTGACTCGCCGCTCCCACTGTCATTGCTGTTTGCTGGTGCCGGTGCGACTGTCGCGCTGACCGCTCTCTGGTTGGCCGTCACAGAACGATCCACAACGCCAACGGAGCGTCGACGGCAGGTCTTGGCAGTGCCATCCCCGATTGCTCAACCGCTCCGGTACGGGATTCAGGGACTTTTCCTTGTCGGCGTCGCCATGGCGCTCGTGCTCGGATTCGTCGGCCGTCAGGTCGCTGCGGAGAACTTCGCGACGGTCTTTACCTGGCCCGTTTGGTTCCGGGGCGTCGCCCTTCTCGCAATCCTCCTCGGAAACCCCTGGCGGACGCTCTCTCCATGGCGGACTATCTATCGTGGTCTCGTCTGGCTGGAAGGCCGTACTATCGCCGTGCTCGGGACTTACCCGTCTGTTCTCGGAGGATGGCCTGCTATCGTCGGCTTCCTCGTTCTGATCGGAATCATCGAGAACCTGACCGTCATCCCCCGGTCACCACGTCTGACAACCGTGATACTCGCCGTGTACGCACTGGTGATGGTCGGTGGCGCCACCCTCTACGGGACGGCGTGGTTCCGGCATGCTGATCCACTGGAGGTGTTCTACCGGCTCTTTGGTCGTGTCGCACCGATCGATGTGTCTAGCACCGACGATGGCGGGTACACGGTCGCGCTCCGTCCGCCGTGGCGTGGCTGTCTCGATCCCGTCGGCAGCTTTCCGCTTATCGTCTTCGCCATCGCGACGGTCTATACGGTGAGTTTTGACGGGTTCACCAACACGCGCCTCTTTCAGACCGTGCTCTTCGGCGTGCGCGATGCGCTCGGAACCGGTTCCGGATCGAGCGTGCTCCTGTATGCGGTCGGACTCGCTGGCTTCGTCGTCACCTTCGGGATCGGAAGTTGGGTCGTCGAACGACTTGGGGCGAAGACGGGGCGTGACTGGATTGCAGCGGCACGTTGGTTCGCCCCGACCGTCCTCCCGATCGCCGCCGCGTACGAAGTGGCGCACAACTACCCCTACGTGATCCGGAATCTCGGCCAGCTCATCATCATCTCGGTCCGGTGGGTTAGTCCCGGCGTCGAATCAGTTAGCCCGCTTGGATGGCTGTCTCTCCCCCTCTTCTGGGGCTCGCAAGTCGTCCTCATCGTCGTCGGCCACGTCATCGCAGTCGTCGCTGCTCACTACGTCGCAGTCCGGCGGTACGACTCCCCTGCTGCTGCCCGGCGTGGACACCTGCCGCTGGTGGTACTGATGGTCGGGTACACAGTCCTCTCGCTCTGGATCATCTCCCAACCAGTGGTCTCAGGATGAGGTCTCTTATGACGAGGACTCTCCCACAGCAGTCGTCTCTTCGAACCGACGTACTCAGGTGACTGTAGGTCCGATCTGGACGCAATGGCGGGATCCGTACTGCTCCATAGCGAGTTCACCGGTTCGCAGTCCCTTCCGTTGCTCGCGGTGATCACCGTCGCGGCTGCGGGCACAGCGGTGCTTCTGGGACTTGCGATCGGCGCGTTCGTCCAGCGTCAATCCCGGCCGTATCTATTGATCGTTGCTGCTTTGGCTGCACTCCTCGGACGATCTACGGTTGCAGGACTCACCATCACAGGCCTGTTCTCGCCAGCAGAGCATCACTTCCTTGAACACGGCCTCGATGTCGTCCTCGTCGCACTCGTTATTGCTGCAGTTCATCACTCCCGAACCGCCTCCCAGGAGACCGATTTCAACCCATGACGCACCAGCGCGACCGGATTCACGAGTATATTGCTACGCACCCAGGAGAGCACTTCAACGCGGTCACCCGGGCGCTTGATCTCGCACCAGGACAAGTCCAGTACCACCTCAAGAAACTCCGGAACCAAGGGCAGATCGTCGAAGAAAACCTCTACGGACGGACGCATTATTATACACAAGAATACGATCCGTGTGAACGGAGGGCAATCGCCGTCCTTCGTCGAGAAACGGCCCGAGACATTCTGTTCTACCTGCTTGAGCACGGACCTTCCAAACCAGATCCCGTCGCAGACGAACTTGAGATCGCTCGGAGCACCCTCGAATGGCATCTCAATCATCTAGTAGAGCAGAACCTCGTCAAGAAACAACGGGATAAACACAATCACGTGACGTTGGTCGTGACCACGCCGACGGAAACCATTCGTCTGCTTGAGGAAGTCACCCCGTCGCTGTCTGGTCGGATGCTCGACCGATTCACCCGTCTCGTTGATAACCTACTCCCAGAGTGACTGTAAAGAGGTCTCGTCTGTCTCCCGTAGAAAAAAGAAATCGGTTGTTCGATTATTTCACACGAACTGTCCCGACCATCCCCGAACTCTCATGTGGGATACAAAAGTAACCGTACGTTCCGGGTTGATCGAACGTGTGCTCGTAGTCCTCGCCCGGGGCGATGAGCCCCTCGGTGACACGGTTCCTCGCTGCGCGTTCTGACTCGAACCCACCGCTTGCGAAGTACGTGGCCTCGTCTGGAATCTCGTCTTCATACGCTGTGACCGTGTGCTCGATGTCGCTCTCGTTCGTCCACTTTACCGTCTCCCCCGTTTCGATCGTCGCAGTCTTCGGTTCGAACGTGAGGTCGCCGGGCATCGTGACTGTCTGGATCGACGATGACTGCCCGTTTAGACACCCGGAAGTGCTGAGAGTCGCGAAGGTCGCAGTGGTGAGCCGCAATACTGTTCGTCGATTGCAGAACCTGGGTGACATTATTACAGAAATGGATGTTACCTATTAGAGAGCCACGAAGAGGTCAGTCACGTACATGATGGCGAGGCCGAGCAGGAATGCGAGTAGGTTCGTGGCGCTAGCCACGCGACCTCCGGCATCACGAACCATTCGGGCGATCTCCCAATCGACCTGCAGGATTGCGCCGACCCCGATCGCGAGGAAGAAGGCACCGATCGTCGGCGAGTAGGCAAGACTACCGATCCAGCCACCGAGGATGACCGGTGCGCCGGCGATGACGCCGAGTGCGGCGAAGTGTCCGAGCGACGGCCGCTCTCCGCGGGCCACCGGCGCGACGACAGCCGGGCCTTCCGTCACGTTGTGGAGCATGAACCCGATCACGAGGAATGCGCCGAGCGACACACGCCCGAGTGCGAACGAACTCCCGATAGCAAGTCCCTCCGCGAGGTTGTGCAGGCCGATCCCGACCGCGACCAGATACGCGATCCAGAGACCGCTACTCGCCCGACTATCGCCAGCGGCGACACGGCCCTCACGCCACGCACTGATCGCCTGGACGAGCAGGAGTGCACCGAAGATCCCAAAGACGACCAGGAGATTGCCCTCGTAGGCGCCCGGAACTCGTTCGGCGAGTTCGAACGCTTCGAACCCGGCGTCGAACGCCAAGAAGCCCAGTACGCCGGCCGCAAACAAGAGCACGGCGTGCAGCCAGCGATCGCTCATCGTCTTGATGTAGGGGAACCAGAGCATCCCTAGTGCGACCGGGATCACGCCGACGAACAGCCCGATTACTGCAAGCGTCCCGAGCAGACTGAGGCTAAACCCGGGTGACTGACTCGGAGCGACGATCGTATTATGGAATGTCGCTCCATCCGAGAGCACGAGCGCGACTTCGAGATCCCATCCCGGATTCCAGTGATACGGGATCACAATCTGTGCGCTTTCCATTGGCGCGAGCGTTTGGTCGCCACCGGCTCCTTCGACCCGGAAATTCCAGTAGGCTTCGTCGACGAGGACCTGTGATATCGTCACGGATTCGGGCCCGTTGTTCGTGACGTGCAGAACGACCGTTTCGTCGCTCGGAAGCGTCGTGTGTGTGACCGTGACGTCGGGAAGTGGTTCGCCGCTCTGAACACCGGCGAGCGGTGACGTGAACGCAAACACGCCCAAGACGAGTACGAGCAACACGATTGGGAGTAACGCACTGACCCATTTCGGAAGTCCGAGCGGTTGTGTGATCTCTTCGTCAGCCGTTACACCACCGTCCGTCGTCGTGTCTCGTGTCTTATCCGCCATGTTAGACCACCTCGAAGAAGCTCATCCAGCCGAGTTCGGCGAACTCGGACTGGTGGGCGTGGAACATGTACAGGCCCGGCTCATGATCGGAGTAGTCGATCTCGATGATGCCGCGCTGCGCCTGGCATTGCATGATCGTGTCCACGGTCTTATTCGTCGGCGTCAGCGTTGTCCCGTGGTCGTAGTAGTCGAAGAACTGCGAATGCGTGTGGAACGAGTTGATGAGGTCGAATTCCGTTGCATTGGAGAGGTACACGCGCTGGCGTTGGTTCTTGTTGATCTGGATGGGGCGTTTCGTCTCGCCCGCCGTCCAGTTGCCGTTGCCGTCGGTGTCACCGACTCCATATCCGAACGCTCGTGTGTTTGCCGCGTAGACCTCGTTACCGCCGTCGAAGTTGGTATCGAATGAGTTCATCACCATCACCATCTCGTTGACGGCGTCGTTTTCGGCGTACTCGTGATTCCGGCTCTTCGCCTCTTCGACGAGCTGCTCTCGGAAGTCGTCGGTAATCGGGCCCGGGTAGTTGACGTACTCGCGTGGATTCTCCCTGACGCGCTCGGGATCCGGATCGACGATGATTGTGCCGTAGAGTCCGCGGTGGATGTGCTCTTTCAACGGGAGTGAGTGGCAGTGATAGAAGTGCGTGCCAGCGGGTTGGGCGATCCACTCGTAGGTGAATGACTCGCCCGTATCGAGGACGCCAGGCCCGTTCTGAGGAATCCCATCCATTCGCGGGTTGAGATTCTTCAGGTGTGGATGGATCGTGTGTGCGTGTCGTCCCAGATTCGTGAACTTCACGCGGATCAGATCGCCTTCGACGGCGCGGATCGTCGGCCCCGGTACCTGGCCGTTGTACGCCCACGCCTGGAACTCGACGCCCGGCGCGATTGCTATCGTCGTGTCGACGGCGGTGAACTCGAACTCCCGCACGGTCCGGCCATTCTCTTCGTAGACCTGTTGGGGAACGTTATCCTGCCCGCTGTCTCCAGTATTGAATGCGGTGAGGAACTCGTGGGGATCGAAATCCAAATCCCGGTATTCGCCCACCGCACCGAAGTTACCGTGTTCATCCTCATCGTCGTGGTCGGACGAGGCACTTGCCCGAGAACTCCCGAGTCCGACGGCTGCACTCCCGGCAACACCGAGCCCGCCGAGGACCGTGCGGCGACTGACACTCGTTTCACCAGTGAGTGATTCGACCAGTCGCTCCTCGAGCCGTTTCGTGACGTCTGCTGCACTGTCGTAATCTATTGATGGCATGATCTCCTCCGCTGGTCAAGCCTTCGTTTACCCATACACGCCCATTGTACCACCCAATACATAAATTAGACGCATCTAAACTTAGATTGTGTCTAAACTAATGATCTCGCTACTGGAGACTCATCAGTTTAGTTTGAAGCTCCAGTGAGCGTTTGAGCGATTATGGATCGGGCCACTTCCTCTGGGAGTGCAACTCGTTCGTCGGTGCCATCGGGATCAAGCGTCACCATCCCAAATGAGGTGGTCTCAACAATCTCGACTACAGTTTTTGGGGTAATCCCGTGTTCAGACAGGTACCGGAGTAGATCTGGGTCATTGTCTGGCACCCGTTCGATTCGAACCTTGTCGCCGACCTGCTGATCAGCGAGAGTTTCACCGGATTGTGGCGGTGAAACGTCCAGATCCGCTGTGGGAATCGGGTCGCCATGTGGGTCAACTGCGGGATTCCCTAACTGCGCTGCAATTCTGTCGGCGAATTGATTGCTAATATGGTGTTCGAGGCGATCTGCTTCGTCGTGTACCTCGGCCCAATCGTACTCGAGGCGCTCCGTCAGGTATCGTTCTAAGAGCCGATGATGGCGGATAATTTCGAGCACGACAGGAATTCCAGTGTCTGTGAGTACAACGCCCTTGTAAGGTTTGTAATGGATAAAATCGCGCTCGGCCAATTTTTTCACCATACTGGTGACTGACGGTTGTTCTACGTCCATATGCTCAGCGAGCGTCGAGGTCCGCACCCGTTCATCCGTTTCGTCCTGGAGGTAATAGATCGCTTTGAGATAGTCCTCCATGATGGCGCTCAGCATCGTGGAGAGAATTAGACGAGGCTAAATATATAATTTCCCGTGTGATATATTCTCGATATCGCCAGCTGTGGTGCGCTCCTAATTTCTTAGAATGCAGTTATCGTAGTGATCAACGCACACTGCTGCAGGGGCGATTTTCTCCCGGACCTTCTGGGTGTATTACCACCCACTAACGCCCGGTCTAGCAGGCAGCGTCCGCTTCGCTCTCGGCAGGACGGAGATACGTTTTCCCCCACTTTTCGAGTGAGTCAATCACTGGTTGCAGCGACTCTCCCCGATCGGTCAGCGAGTATTCGACAGCGACGGGCTTCTCACTCACGATCTCGCGGTCGACCAACTCCTTCTCTTCGAGGTCGTCAAGACTTTCCGAGAGCATCTTGTTCGTGATCGCACCAACTTCGTCACTGAGTTCGTTGAACCGGAGTGCGTCGTGTTGCAGCAGGCGGTGGATGATGACCGTGTGCCACTTATTTCCGATCACGTCAATCGCGCATGTAACCGCACACCAGTCGTCGCCCGCACACCAAACCGCCAGACAGTCGTCTTCCGGAACTTCGGCCGAATCGCTCATACTGCTCTGTTAGACAGCCACACGGATAGTAGTTCCTCAACGATACGTCGTATAAAAACGAAACTACGGTTTCGCCGACGAAACCTCATATCCTAACAGGTACATGATAATTATACTCCCGGCACTCCTCGGGTGATCTGCAATGACGGAAGTCAATATCGAATACTGTGTGCCGTGTGGTCTGCTCGAATACGCCGTTGAGACGCAGGAAACGTTGCTCGAAGAGTTCGGGCAGGATCTCGACGGCGTCCGGCTCCAGCCCGCCCACGGCGGCGTATTCAAAGTATACGCGGACGACGACCTCATCTGGGACAAAAACGAGCACGACGGCGGGATCGACCTCGAAGCAATCACTGAGGCGGTTCACGATCGCGCTCACGCCCACGCCTGAGCGTCCCTGCGAAGCCGCAACCTCACACTATCCATGTTAGAACTCTACCAGGCAGAGGGATGTCAGTACTCGGCCAAAGTCCGCGAGACACTGACCGACGTGGGTGTCTCGTGTGTCGTCCACAACCCCGCTCTGCCGCCGGCGAGACGCTCAACGAACAGACCTATGATCAGCTGCGTACGCTTAGTGGGGAAGACCAGATCCCGTTCCTCGTCGACCACCAGCGCGGAGTGACGATGTACGAATCCGATGACATCGTCGCCTACCTAGAGGAGCACTACGTTTGACTGACGCCGTCGAAGAAGACTGTCCGGTCTGTAACTCCTCGGAGGGCGCAAACGCACAGTTCGCGAGAGCCAAGGTCGCAGAGCATCTCAAAGAGAAAGCCCGCCGAGATGAGGCCCATCGGGCGTGGATCGACGAGCATACCTCGAACCGGACGCTTGCGGAGATCCGCAGCGCACTCGACGAGCATAATCGGCCACGGCACTAACGAATGGCGACGGCGAGAGAACCTCCGGCAACGTGGCTCCGCACATATGGCCGGCCGGCGCTTCGAATCGGTGCCGCTGCGCTTCTGTTCGGACCTGGTGTCAGCAAGTTCATCACCTATGGCCAGTCGGTCGCCTTCTTTACGAGGCTCGGGCTTCCGGCTCCTGAATTATTGGTGCTCGTAATCGGGGGTTTCGAAATTGGGGCTGCGCTGTCGCTGTTCTTCGATCGAGTCCCGTGGCTTGGCGCCGTCCTCGCTATCCCGATTATGAGTGTCGCGATAGCCACCGCAGGCCCCTCCTGGCAGAACATCGGCGTCCTGCTTGCGAGCACCCTTGTTATCGGAACCAACGCTCGTATGCTGGCGGTTGTGGGGTAGGTATCGATGAGGACTTACGCCTGTCATCCTGATATATCCGTGAATGAGTGGGCTCGGGTACGTCTTTATCGGTGCTGGCCTCCTCTTTGCCCTTCAGCCGAGCGCCGCTGCTCGATATCCCGACTGGTCGGCCAGCGGCGAGCGATCCATCCGTCGCCGCACCGACCTTGGTTGTCCTCGGGGTAGTGATCGCTCTGGGAATCACGATTCGCTAACGATTCGATTCAATTCATGACACGACTCTCGAAACAGTGGGTACAGCACAATCAAGTCGGTATCTACGCGGTTGGAGTCATCCTCGCAATTGGTGTCGGCCTCGGACTTCCAAGCACGAGCTCGGTGCTGGAGCCGCTCATCAACCCCGTGCTCGCGGTGCTGTTGTACGTCACGTTCCTCGAGATCCCGTTCGTCCGGATTCGACGGGCGTTCCGGAATGGCCGGTTCATGGCGGCTGCGCTCGGGATGAATTTCGTGGTCGTGCCGGTCGTCGTGTTCGGGCTCATGCGATTCCTTCCGCAGCAGCCGGTGATTCTCGTGGGAGCGTTTATGGTGTTGTTGACGCCGTGTATCGACTACGTCATCACGTTCACCGAACTCTCGGGCGGTAACGCCGAGCAGATCACGGCCGCCACGCCGGCGCTGATGCTCATCCAGCTGCTGTTGCTCCCGCTGTACCTCTGGCTGTTTATGGGCCAGCAGATGGCCGAGTTCATCGAGGCCGGACCGTTTATCGAAGCGTTCGTCGTCATCATCGCGCTGCCGCTGACGCTCGCGTGGGCGACTGAATACTGGGCGGAGCGCTCCGAGCGTGGCGCACAGTGGCAGGACACGATGGGCTGGTTGCCGGTGCCGATGATGGGGGCGACGCTGTTCGTCGTCATCGCCTCCCAACTGCCGCGGGTACAGGATTCGACCGGACAGATAGCGTCGGTTGTTCCCGTGTACGTCGCGTTCCTCGCCATCATGCCACTCCTCGGACGGGTGGTGGCTGGACTCCTGAGAATGGACCCCGGTGAGAGTCGGGCGCTCGTGTTCACCTCCGTCACGCGGAACTCGCTGGTTATCCTCCCGCTAGCGCTAGCGCTCCCGTCGGGTTACGCGCTTGCACCGGCGGTCGTCGTCACCCAGACGCTCGTTGAACTGACGGGAATGGTCGTCCTCACGCGAGTCGTCCCAGCGTGGTTAGTCCCCGATCCCCCCGACCAGGTACACGATCTCGATGTGGGGCAAAGTGACTGAACTGCGCTCGAAGTCGCGATCCAGATCGCAGGGTGGGGTTCACGGAGTTCGTGTGTTACGTCAGCGAAACCAACCGTCACGGGGTACTTGAGGACGTCGAACTGCTCGGCATCGGTTGGGCGTCGTCGCGGTCGCAGACGAAGGTCGAGCGTAGGCAAAGCAGACAGTCAAGCGGTTCCACTAGCTCGGCGTTGAGCGCGTCGTTATGTTGACTGGGGATAACGAACTGACGGAACGAGCAGTTGGTGAGGCAGCGCGCGTCGACAAGATGCGTGCTGAGTTACTACCCGAGGAGAAGGTCGAGACAGTGCTCTGTGACCGCGAGTTCGATTCCATGCGGGGGTTTCAGACGCTCTCGAACCTGAATATGAACTACCTCATCCCAAAACGAATGACCAGTTCCGAACGCGAGGTGATTGAGCGGATGGGTGAAGACGACCAGAAGGTCGCTGTTGAATCGGCGTCCGTCCATGTGGAGGCAGGGTCACACCCGATGCGGTTTTTGTACGTTCCGTCGACGAACGGCGAGGGAACGACCGTCTTCGCGACGAATCTCCGAGTCGGGCCAGACGAGGCCGAGACGTTCTGTCGGCGCTACAGTCGCCGGTGGCAGATCGAGAACGAGTACAAATCTATCAAGCACGATTTCCTCGCGAAGACCTCCTCGAAGGACTACTGCGTTCGCTTGTTCTACTTCGTGTTCGCGGTGTTGCTCTACAACATCTGGCGGCTGACCGACTTCCTGCTGAAAGCTGGTGTCAATGGCGAAATGGACTACGCACCCGTGCTAACCGCGGGTGAATGTGCCGAGATCATCGCCTCGGCATTGATACCGCCTGACTGAGCGACCCATTCCCCACTAGGTTCGCCGCTTGGGAGTGGCGACGCTCTGTAGGAGCGCAAAAATCCGCGGGATATCGCATGCTCGCTCGATTATCTCGTCCTGAGTGGACAGGAACCGAGCGCTTCGTTGGGAGATAGACCTCGAACCGGCGGAGATTCGACCCAAAACTGACCCATCCTCCGAAACTCTGGGCAATTCCCAGTCTAGGTTTAGATATAGCGACATACGATTTATTCTTGCCGTGTATTATTTTGGAAATTTTTGTCCGGTTACCGTTTTCTCACGTGGAAAACAGTAGAGGACAACCTATAAGTAAATCGAACGAAACGCTCTATCCACCGAAACCACCAGACTTAGAATCGCTACTGCACGGAGCACGTCCGCTCCTGCTGGCGATTTCACTCGCGCTCACACTCGAGTCTCTCACTGACCGCGACGACTACACGAACACTATGACCAAGACGACCGACACTCCACGCTACAGCACGATGGACCTCGAGGACGCCGAGGCCTTCTACCAGAACGAGATTACGCCGCAGATGCGTGCCGAGGGACTCGCTCCTGAGCACGAAACCCCCACCTATTCGTGGCTCGAATCGCACTTTCCGGGGTTCATCAAACATCTCTCGCGGCGATTCGACCTCTCACCGGGTGACTTCTACGAGAAGATCGACGTTCCGGTTGAGTCCAAGCCGGAGGAGCGACCGTTTGACTTCGTCGACGACGACGAGACGCGTGCAGCCCTCGAGGACTATCTCGTCGAGCTGCGCGATCGGCAGGGACGGGCGGAGTCGACGGTCGCCACACGCCGCTCTGCGCTCCGTCTGTACGTCCGGACGTACAAGGACGTCAATGGCACCGATGATCTGCTTGGACCGCTTCACGACGACGCTTCGCGGGCCGACGAGATGGATCGCGTCGCGGATACGTTCGACGTCCTGCGTCGCCGCGAGGATACGCTGACAACGCACGCGTCGCGACGGAAGTACGTCCAGGAAGTTCGGCAGTTTTACACCCATCAAGTCACGTTCAAGGGTGCACGTCACAACCCAACCGACCAGCTGGAACGTCGCTTTGGATGGGATTCGACGCCTGAGTGGGACAACCAAGCTCTTGAGGCTGATCAGATACGAACACTCTATCAGTCAGCCACCGATCCGGTCGACTGCCTCATCGTGATCGGGGTCTGCGGGTGGGGGCTTCGACCGAGCGAGGTTGCGTCGCTACGCGTTGACCAGCTGGTTCTCGATCCACCAGAAGACGACACGGAGGCCGGACCGTACATCGAATTCGGGAGTGAGCGGAAGAACGGACCCGGGACGGTCGCACTCCTCACGGGTGTTGAAGATGCAACCGCACGGATCGACACCGTCGTTGAGGAGGCCGGCGACGACTGGATGGGCGCTGTGTTCCCGTCTTCGTCGGCGGAGAGCGGGCACCTGTCGACGTCGACGGTTCGACGTCGATTCAAGAACCTCGCAGAACGCGCTGGAGTGACTGTCGATGGGGAGGTCCCGACGCCGAAGATGGGGCGACGATATTGGTACACGGCGTACGGAGAGGCGGTACGTCGTTTGGCCGAGCGGTTTGCAGATGTCGCTGAGGAGCAGGGGTCGAAGTCAGCGGAGGTCGTGTTGGATAACTATCTCTCAGAAGCGGAGAAGCGCCGACATCGCCGCGAGGAGATGCGAGAGGATCTTGAGGGCTTATTCACAAAAGAAACCGCTGTCCAGTGAGTAGGGTTCGGATACGCTAAGACCTGAAACAGAGGAATACGAGCTCCTTCTCTCGATTTTTGTGAATAGATCCGACGGGAGCAGTCAGTCAATCTCAAGCTCTTCTTTCAGCTGAGGGCTCTGGAGTCCGGCCCGAAAGACGGCGTTGAAGAAGTCCTTGTTCTTCGAGAGATCTTCGCCATGTGCGGCGAAATACTCGGTATCGAGCTCCTTGTACTTCACACGCATCTCCTGATAGACGCTTTCGTAGAGATAGACGTTCACGTTGTGAAGGTCGCGAACAACAAGACCCTTCGCGTCTGCGTCAAGGGCCATCTTCCGGACAGTCTCCCCCTCGGCTTGCATAGCGGTGTCGTCGATCTCATCTGCCGTGTCTGGTATATCTGAGGTATCTGCCGTATCTTCAGCATCTTCGACATCGGACGTGGTGGACGAGGATTCGTCATCAGAGGTATCTTCCATTTCTGAGGTATCTGATGCGTCTGATGTATCTGGGGCGTCTGAGTCTTCTGCAGTATTGGACGTGATGGATGCCGATTCTTCGTCGGCTGTATCTGAGGTATCTTCTGTGTCTTTCGTCTTTGTACCGCCGCCTCGAACTTCGTCCATACTCCAAACGTCGCTTTTCCGCTCCTCGAGTTCGTCGTCGCCGTCATTGCTGCTCATGCTTCCACCTCCGTAGTGTGATGTTCGAGCATTTTCGCGATCTCGCTGTAGGCTTCGCGTGCGTCCTCGGTCTTCGCGTCGTCCTCGTGAAGGAAGATAGAGACGCCGTTGTTCCAAGCACGCCGGATAGCGACGCGCTCAGGCACCTGGAAGACGTCGTATGGAGCGTCATTGAAGAACTCGATCATCTGCTTGGTATCGTTGTTCTGGACGCTCTCGACAGCGTTGATGACAATCCCAAGGATGTCGATGGTATCGATCTGGCCCGGGAAACTGTTTGAGAGATAGGCGATCTCTTCGTTCATCTTCTCGATCGCACGGATGGAACGTCGGGTTGGTTCAACGGGGATGAGGACTTGTTCGGCAGTGAGGAGGGCATTATCAAGGATTTGACTGAGATCAGGCGGGCAGTCAATGAGGATGAAGTCATAGTCGTGGTCAAGCTCGTCGACGGCAATTTTGAGTCGCATTTCGCTGTTTGCGACCTGAGTGACGAGCATATCTTTGAGCCCGTCCATTGCTTTATTGGACGGAATGACGTCGAATTCGTCGTGATGCTCGATAATCTCATTGATCTCCTCGGTGCGTGTTGGTTCGACCATCACTTGGTGGAGAGATGGGATCTTCTGATCGTAGAGGTCACGGAAGCCCGTGCCTTCGGTGAGGGTTCCCTGCGGGTCGGCATCGATGAGGAGGACATCGTGGCCTTGGTTCGCGAGCGCACCACCGAGGTTGATGGTGGTAGTGGTCTTTCCGACCCCACCTGCTTGATTTGAGATGGCGATTATCTGCGTCATATGACCTATGTATCTGAGGCGTCTGATATAATTGTTTGTCAGACGTACCTGCTGTATCTGACGTATCTGAGAAGATTGATCGAGGGATGAGACAGGTTGAGAAGTTCTTGGGAGGAACCTATCTGGTGTATCTGAGATATCTGACGCATCTAACACTATTTTCGTAAACACGCCATCTCACTACGGTATCTGAGATAACTGATAGCTGGTCCGTAAGTAGCGAAACTGAGATGACTGATGTATCTGAGGTATTTGAGAATGAGATAGATAGCTCAATGGTGGCCGACTTCCCTTACTGATATATCTTCCATATCTGAGATTGCTGATGTTCCCAACGTGACGGCTCTGTGGTGACTGCGATATCTGATGTATCTGAGGGGGGAAGGATGGAGTGTGTGAATAGTGGTCGGGTTGGAAATTCCAATTGGTTGGGAATTTCTACCGATGGAACAAATAGGTGAATCCCGAGTTAGCATCCTCGTACGACTGAACGAGAAGAGTTGCTACAGCAGGGGAATACCGTGTATGCAATAGCCCCACAAATAGGATATAACGGCGTCTTCAGCTCGAAAGCAGCGTTCAAGTCGATATCCTCAAAGAAGTCAATACAACTAACTAAAACAAAGAGTATACACAACTATGTCGAACAGCCGAATTGAGGTCGCTCTCCAAACAGTAGGCAGTGACCGGTTTGAGCGGTTGATGCACGATTTATTGGAGCGGGAAGGATACACAGTGGATCCAACGGGGACAAGCGGTCCCGATGGCGGTCGCGACGCCTTCCTCGTGGATGGTGACCGAGACGGGATCCTTCATTGCTCCGTGCAGAAGGACAATTGGGTCGGGAAAGCCCACGACGACATCGAAACAGCTGTTGAGAACTTCGATCGTGACTTTGACTTCTACATTTTCGCCACAACACAAGACCCCAGTACGACCAAACGGGATCGGGTTGAAGAGGAGCTCCACGAGGAATGGGGAATTCCCACGACGGTTTGGGACTTCTCGAAAATCCGGAACAGCTTGGTGGGCGATCGTGAGAACAACGATCTGATCCGGGAACACCTCCGTGTCGACCCCAATCGACCGTTCGTAGACATTGAGTCAGAAGTAGATGATCTCTATGAGGATTTGCTGGATCGTGTGAAGCGCCGACAAGCTCCCGATGGGACAATTGTCGAGGACCCAGCCTTGGTTGTCGTCCATGTCATTCCTCAGGAAGCCGTTGACGACCATCACGACCGGTATGCAGGCGACCTCCCCCACCCACCTCAGTTCGAAAAACGTGATGCATACGCTGTAACACGACCGAAGGTGAAGATCACCGAAAATAATCGACGCTTCCATGATGGCACCGAGAGGGAGCGATACACTGCTATCCATCGGGACGGGTGGACTGAAGGTATCTTCACAGCTCTGTATCCCAGCGACAACCCCCAACTCCGGACGTCTATTGATCGACTCATAGCGAACTTCGTCCACACTGCTCTCGGGACGTTTGACGAAGCAGACATCTACCCGCCCTACTATGTGTACGTCAGCATACTGGGTGCCGAGGGGTACACACTTTCCCGACCAAGTGGATCAAACCGACCACCCAGCAATGTGCGACCTTTCACCAAGGACGAGATACGGTTGAATCGCGTCCAAATCGACAATCCAGATGTCGATGTCCCGGATGTGATGCGGAAGACGTTCGATCAGCTCTGGCGACATGGTGGCTGGGACCACTCAGTCAATTATCAAGCCTCCGAGACAGATGATGGTGAAACTGTCTACGAGTGGAATCCATACCGATAACAGTATCCACAGTAACAGAGCGAGTCGAGCATAATTGCTCTCCTGTAATTGGTTTCTCGATCAGTCACGCTATGGTCCCCATCGGACTTACGCCACGATGAAACCTATTGAGGACGGCCGCTGATCCCGAGGAGTAGGAGCTTGAACAGGTCGATAAGCTAGCTGAAGACTCGCCTTCGTCCGTCAGGATGGTTGTTATTGATGATAGAAGCGCCAGAGCCAGCCGGGCGTTGAGGCAGTGATTTCGTCGATAGCTGATGTCCACGGGTGGTTGCCGTGGAACGCCCGGGCATAGGGAGCCGAAACGTCTGCTGTCTCACTCACGAGGAGCAATGAGCCGAAGAGAGCGTATTCAGGGAGGAACGCAACGTCGCTCCACCAGTATCGAGGGCGAAGATATCCGAGAGGTCGCCACAAACGATGAGATCGAAGTGCAGCCAGCTCCTCGTCGGTAACACCGAGTTCACGAACAGCTGCCGGTGTGATCCCGCCTCGACGCGTTCCGTGGGCAAGGACGCCCTCCAAGAGCGTCTTCGTATGCTGTCTCTCCGCGAGATGAGCCAAGAAGTCGTACTGTAGCTCAGTGGCGAAATGAGCTTGCGTACAGACTGACACAGCCTGCTCGAAACCTTCCTGCAAGTATGGGTGCTTCCAAGTTGGTGAGTCAAACTGGTGCTGATACGCGTGGCACAACTCCGACGCTAAATACGTGTACGCCGTCGTCTCGGGGAGCTGGCCTGGGCTCACGCCGATTCTGCCCGTCCGCGCGGAATATCGCCCTTCGATGAACACGAGCGTCAATGAGGCCGGCAGATCGCTCGTGAGGAGTGCGAGACGCTCCCTACGCGAACAGTCGTAAACGAGATGCTTGCGCCACATCTCGCGGTACTGTGTGGAATCGACATCGAGAAGATCGTCGTAAAATCGCGTGAGTTCATCGAACCGTTCGTGGAGGTCAGCCTCGCTCGCGAGGGGGCCATCGGAATTCTGTTGGAGTGACTCGGTTAGGGGTGGTGCGTCCGGGTACTCCGCCCGGTACGACTCAACAGCATCTGAACAGATTGACTGTAGCTGTTCGAAGAACACGTCGTCGTCCATCTGAATGATATAATAGTGGAGAGGAGTAAACTTCGTTCGATAGTCGGATTGACTGTTTAAGCGTATCTACGCAGGAGCTGACTCTGCGGGTTCGACATACTGGTACTCCCACTCGCGTCGAGCCTCGATTTCACGACGCCCACGACGCGTAAGCGTATAGACATTCGTTCGCCGATCTTTCTCTCCTTTCTCGACAAGCCCTTTCTCAACAAGCGTGTCGAGGTTCGGGTAGAGTCGGCCGTGATGGATCTCTTTCTCGTAGTAGTTTTCGAGTTCTTCCTTGATGGCGAGGCCGTGGGGCTCATCAAGGCCAGCGATCACGTACAGGAGGTCCCGTTGGAATCCAGTCAGATCGTGCATCGTCCTACTACTTGATACGTAGTGCTATTGAATACGTCTGTTGCCCTGAAAGTGGCCGTGAACACTCCTAGAGGAACCGAGTCAGATATCTGTATGTTTATACAGAGGACGAGAGAACAACCTGAGTGTATGGCAGACCTGATTGTCAAATCGGCCGTGAAAGAAGCACTCAACGACCACAACGTCTCGGCGGATTTCTACGAAGCACTGGACGACGAAGTAACTGAAGTGCTCGAAGATGCAGCCCGTCGTGCCGAGGAAAACGATCGGAAAACTGTCCAGCCCCGCGACCTCTAGCTCGGTCAGAAAGTACTACCCCCATCGCTCGAATTCACCCACCTGTTTTTAAGACACTCGTGACTGGTAGATATCCCTATGAGTATGACAACGGAGTCAATTCAAGTCGAGAACGTCGTTGCCTCGTCCGATATCGGTCAAGAACTCGACCTCGAAACGCTCTCTGGGGATTTAGGAGCGACCGACTACGACCCCGATAACTTCCCGGGACTCGTGTATCGGATGCACGATCCAAAAGCCGCAGCACTCATCTTCCGCTCGGGGAAAGTCGTCTGTACGGGAGCGAACAGCGTTGATGACGTGACGACTGCGCTTAAGCACGTCTTCGACGAACTCCGCGAGTTGGGGGTCGATGTCGCAGCATCGCCGAAGATTGAAATTCAGAATATTGTCTCGAGTGGGGATCTCGACCACACACTCAATTTGAATGCGATCGCGATCGGTCTGGGCCTCGAAAGCGTCGAATACGAACCTGAACAGTTCCCCGGGCTTGTCTACCGACTCGATGACCCGGACGTGGTCGCACTCCTCTTTGGAAGTGGGAAACTCGTCATCACTGGTGGAACACAACTCGATGACGCTGAAAAAGCCCTCGTAAACATCGAAGATCGGCTCAACGATCTTGGGTTACTGAGCTAATCTGAGTTCTCGATAGAATTCATCAAAGCGGTTTGCCGGAGACAGATGAGAATGAAGGCGGTAGATGATAGTGTTCAGACGTCAGCAGGAGATTGGGAGACTTCACTACTACTTGTAGCGTCCCCGCTGTTGTCATCCTCAGTCGCTTCGAAGTCCGTTGTATCGTCGCCTTCTACTCCGAGTGCGTTGCGCGCTACGGTCGAGTCGGTATCCATTTGGATATGATCGAAGCGAAGGGATTCCTTCTCGCAGAGCCAGCAGTCGCACGTCTTGAAGGGAATGTCTTCTTTGCTCGTCGGGTAGCCCTCGTCGATAATTGTGGCGGCGATGTGCTTACCTTTCTCGAGAAGGTCCTGGACACGCCCCGGGTCGGGACCGAAGGCATCAATGCCGGCACTCGCCGGTGGCCACGTCCGAACCTCAAGATCGGACTTCGCGAGGTACACAATCTGACCCTGAGACGCGCCAAGCGCCTTCATATATAGATAGATCTGATCCAGATGGCGCTCGATGGGTGGATTGAACCGATACCAGTTGGCTCGCGACTTGTAGTCGTAGGCAGTGTTGGTGCCGGGCTCGTACAGGTCGGCATGGCCGATGATCGTAAGCCCGTCCACCTCCATCTCGATTGCGACTTCGCGCTGGGTTTCGACGTCGAGGTCTGGGATGACCTCGTTTTCCATAAACTCGTGGATAGTGGTTCCCGTGTGGAAGGTGCCAAGCGCGTCGGTATGGTCGAGAAGACCGAGTTTTGAGTTGTAGCATTGGCGGGGGCACTTCGCGAGCTGACTCGGGTGGAAAGTGTAGGGGTCGAGCTCGGTGTGGCTATGCTCGTCGTTGAGCTGGATGAGTGTTGACTGGATTGCGGACTCGAAGTCGATCATAGTGAATCTCCTCTTCGAACGGCGTCGCAGCGATGGATGCGAGGCCCGTTCGTCGGTATGCGGGCGAAAAACAAGACTAATTCAATATTTTGAACTAGGATTCAAAACAGTAATGGTGCTGGAGATCCGAATACGTGTATGAGCGACTCTGGAACCACGGATCACACGGCAAAGGTCGTCCGGATTCGGGAGGTTGCGATGACGGTTCGTGAACCAAAAAATGCGGGAGAGATAGCTGAGGCTGCTGATGTTGCCCGAAACACGGCTGAAAAGTATCTCACGCAACTGGTCGAAGCGGATAAACTCGCGACGATCCAGCGGGGCCGCGAGACCCGCTACTATCCAGATCCAGTCACCCAGTATTTCGATCAGATCCGTGACCTCGTCAACGACCATCGAAAAGACGAACTCACGGCTGAACTAGATGCAATCCGGGACGATATCGACGAGTGGAAAGAGGAGTACGATGTGGAGTCCGCTGACGAACTTCGGGCGACCGTCGGTGATGATCTTCCGGCATCCGAACGCCAGCAGCGGCGCCACGACGCGGAGGATTGGGACTACTATGAGCACCAAGCGATGCTCATTAAGCAGGCGATTCAGCTCTATGATACGATTGAGGCGACTCGTGAGAGTCGTATTGCCTCCGCCAACTGACTCGGTGACAGTAAAATGGGAAATCCACCGATTTCTGGAGACACGCATCTCCACCGATACGAGGTCCACAAACGAGTCACAAATCGACTTCAACGGGAAGCTGGCGTGACGACCGTAGAAGCCAAACCAAGTCCGATGCGGCCAGTCCGTCTCGTAGCGACCCTCGATCGCGCGGTCTTTTTTGACCAGAACACGGACGCTGGCGACGTGACACTTGAATTCGAGTGGCGCCCCAATTCCAAGCGCGATGAGTTCCGCATTCAGTATAATGAACCCGGGACCCCGTGGTCATGTGGCTGGCATCAGGACAAAACCCACGAAAAGCTCGGCCCAAGTCATTTCCAAGTTGACCACGATGCGTGGCCAGCACCGCACCGTGAGTCTGCATCCTTCACAGATTCGAATCCGATGGCAATCCTCGAAACCTGCCTCACTGAGCTTCGCGACCGTGTCCCGAGTCTCCCTGACAGCGTTCGCCCGAGTCCGTAGGTCGCTACGCGATGGGTTCGGCCACGACTATCTCGTGCTTGAGGCGGGGGATTTTACGTTGGCCGTCGGTATCGAACTCGATGATATCAGCCTCGATCAGTATCGCGTGTCGCGCGGTCGCCGCCCGCGAAGGCGACCCGGTGTCTTCCCTGGCGGCTTCGGCGGCGGCGTGTTACGATCGACATGACTGTCCCAGTGCTCGACCGCGTACCGACCGTCGTGTGTATCGTAGATGTAGCCTTTGTACGTCCGATAGGTCGGCGAGTAGAAAGTCTCTGTTCGCGTGAATCGGAACTTCGCGTCGGCGTTCGGCTTATCCTCTGGATCCTCGGTGATTCGCTTGTGCTTGTACGCGTAACTGTAGCTGTCTCGTTCGTGCTCGCGACACCACCCGTCGATGAACGCCTCGAGGGCGTCCTTTGGGGTATCGCCGATGAATCTGTCTCGTGGCATCTGTCTGTGTGTGGTTAGGCGGTGATTTGGTGGTCGTCGACGGTCGTCCAAGTGTCCTCCCTGGGCCCGCGGCGCTCGTGAACGACCTCGAAGCCGTCGCCGGGTTCGATAGGGCGAATAACGACCCGATGCTCGGTGTCGCTCCGGTAGCTCGCCATCGCGATCCCTCGGTCGTAGCGTGTTTTCACCCACGTACAGAGCGTAGTCGTGCTTCGGTGGACGAGTGGGTGAACTTCCTCGAGATCCGCTGTCTGCCAGTTGTCGCCTGCGCCAACGCGCTGTTCGTGGACGACGCCGACCTGGGGACGATCAGACCATTCGCAGATGACGACGCGATGGGACTGATCGTTCGAGTCGATGGCGACGTTGGTCGCAGTACCGACCATCGTCGATCAGTAGCAGAGGGTCCTCTTCGAGGGCTGTGTGCACATAGTTTCATCGCACCGGGCGATTCAGTGTGGACGAGGAGAAATCCGAGGAGAGGTGTGTTTTGGCCTACTCATTAATGCAGTTGTGGGGGAGAAACTCGACCATATATTCTCACAATCGGTATCGAGGACGGCCAGAAGTAGCGTCTTCGAGACGGTTGTCAACACGTAATGGATGGCCAGTAAGAGATAGCAACAAGACTCAACCATAATCTTCAGTCCTCTGGGTCTAGAATATAAGGAAGTATATAGTCGAAATCTATCTTCTTTTTGAAAGATTCGTCAATCAGATCCTCAAGCGTCATTCCCTCACTGAGTTCTGATTCAGCTTCCCACAGTTTGTTTCGAACGTGTTCTCCATTGATCATCTGATATTCGAAGAATACCCAATACGCAATTGTCTTGAAGTCTGATTCAACCATTTTGGCAGCAATCGAAGGGAAATCTGACGAGAGAATGTTGTTCGACTTGATTTCTCCGTGGAATAGTAGTTCGCCGGTGAATGGACGTGGTTCGCTATCCGATTGAAGTACACCGGTTTTGATGGCTCCGTTATTAGGGTTCTCTGGGCTCAACCGCACGCTCCCCTCGATAATTGGCTCCTCGGGTGGCCAATTCGCGTACATCACAATACGAGCAACTAGGTTCGTTGCCGGACCATTCCCCACATTTCGTAGATAGAAAGGCATCTCGTTGTCGCGCGCTTGCCATCGTTCGATGGTGACGTGAGGGCGGTAACCTGCTTCCATCCACTCTTCTTGCTGCTCCATTATCTCCGCCTGCTGCTCTTGAATATCTACAACATCTTCCTGGAGTCCTCTTTGGCTCTTCATTTCATTGAGTTGATCCTGCTGGATTCTACCGAGGCCTTGATAGACGACGATGAGAGCGAACGTCAGGATAAGCGATGCGAAGATACTGGTCGCAGTAAGCCTATTTCCACCAGACTGAATAGGAATAATAGCATAAAAACCTGAGACTGAGACAACCAACCCAAGGAAGCGTGATACAGTCCAATACCTCTGCCACCATCAATCCGGAACGAGTTTCTTTTCGATGCAAAACATAACGGTAGAATAGACACAGGCATCAGGATAGTAATAAAGTTGATTTAGATGCCGAGACATTTTCGCTGTATGACCTCTGAAGAAGGACAAAGCCGGTATATTTTCAACCTGGATCGCGGCGAGGAGTCGGAGATCAGGGCCATAAGAGCGGGAGTCAAGTGGCTTTTACAAGAAATCGAAAATGGTGAATCCGATACTGGGTTTATAGGAATAGACGCGAAAAAGTACATTCAGGATTCAGTAGGCAAGGCACTGGAAGGCATCGGAGATACATTAAGAGAAAACCACTTGGCTGAGATCGACGGTAACAAAGTGTACCTTATTACAGAGCACAAAAACTACTCCACGTCGTATGAGACTGGTCCAGCAGTCGTGATTCGACCATCGGATAATCTTTTAGCAGATATGGAGGCAGACGACCGAATCAATGATATTCTAGTGATCTCGTGGCAGACTGGTGCGTATGACGACTGCGAGGTGTGGCGAGAGAAGTACGAACCACTACATACAGAACTCGCCGGAGGTGAGGATACATAGAATGTATTAGATGCTCGGTTGTAGTGGGGCCCGTCATCTCCGCAGGACCCGCTGATCTCAGTACCGGTTAGATGTTATATTCGCAACTTGTATTCAGTACGTAGTTCTTGAGATCGATCGCTTTTTCATCATACTTGACTTGTCTCGAATAATGCGTAATTTCTCACTTCGGTGGCATAGGGATGGTTCTACTCCACCCTCTGTTCAGAGTAAGAGTGTTAAGCAAGGGGACAGCACTATCTGAATAAGGCTGATGAGTTATGCCACCGGACAGCACGCGGGGAGGGATAGAGTACGATGTCATTACACTGTTCGCGACTGCGGAGGTAGACTCAGAACAGCGACCGGGAATTGCCGAGGCGTTACGCGAATCGCGCACGCAACTATCGAGCCAGACCGGCTATCTGATGCGCTTCGGAGACGCTTCGCATCGTGAACTGACTGTCTTCGACGTCGTTTCGCTCCCGATCAAGAGCTACCCGGTGTCTGAGTCCGCATATGCATCTCTCCCAGATCGCGTTCGCGAGCAGCTCCAAGATGTCGGTGCCGTGCAGATCGTCGCTGATTATGACTCGGAGGCAAGCGTCTTCCGCGATGTCGTGTGGCCGGGTGCGGAGTCACCAGGAGACACCGCAGACTCAGTCGAGACGATAGACGGCTCGTCAAACGATGGTTCGACCGAACGGTCGGCAACGGCGGGCGATGGAGTGGGTACGGACACGATGGTTGAGGAGTACGACTCGGATGATTCGGCGCAGACGTATCGCCCGATCACACGTCGCGAGTTCGAGACGTTCCTTGAGGGTGTCAGCGTCGATTTTGAGTGGAAAACGTACGGCTGGACGGACGAATGGGTGTACGAATCGATTCTGGATGACGGGGAGAAGTGCCTGCGGGTATACTCGTCGATCGACCGCGAAGACAACGCGAGTCGTGAAGCTGGTTCAGACGCGATAAAGTCAGTCCTCCTGCTGAACGTGGCCGACGCCGGCGAGGAGCCGACGTGGCGGCCGCTGCGGAAACCGAAGCGGACGTATCGGATACAGACGTGGCCACAGAATCTCCGTGAGAAACTTGAGAACGCGGTGGCAACGCAGGACGAACTAAAGGTCTGCTCGGATTGTGGTCGGCCCATGGTGCTCCAATCTCCGAAAGGGGAGAACCGCCAGTTCTGGGGGTGCTCAGGGTACTATGAGAAGACGGCAGGTAGTGACCGGGCGTGTGAGAATACCGCGCCCGTTCAGTAGGTCAATGGTTGACCGCGGGGTCAAATGAGCGACAAGCCCAATGTCGCCCATATCTCGGAGAGAATACGATGTATCAGATTCCCTACCGATAAATAACCTAATAACGATGACTTGTAGATGATCGAGTCATTTGGCTACCAACAATCAGGTCTACGGTGATTTCAGCACTCCGTAAACCGATGACCGAGTTGATATGTAGAGGCCAAACCCAAGTACTACGTATCGGTCTAAAAGAAGAATGATGCGGCGGTAATGTTATACCTCAAACTCCGTTTTCTATCTACAATGAGACAAGGGATCGAGCTGGTGGATGAGGATATTTTATCATTTGAACCGAAGCAAGCAGTCAAATTCTTTCGTGATCTAATCTGGGCTTCTGCGCCCGATGCGGGAATTCAATCGGAGACCCACGTGAATCTAAATATCTACACGTCAGATGGAGGAATTGACGCTGAGGCAGAAAATGAATTTGAGGTAGAAGTGACCACTGCTGACAAAACAAATCTAATTCCGGAGGGAAGAACCGGATACCAAATAAAAACTGGCAGCAAGCCATCAACGTCAGATTGTCAAAATGAATTGTTGAATAGTGATGGTCAGATTAAATCATATGTGAAGGATGTCGTGTCTTCTGGTGGGAATTATGTATTCGTCACGTTCTCTCAACTGACCTCTGAAGAGAGGGATGAACGCATCTCGGCGATTGAAAACCAGCTCAGTGAGAAGGGCTATGACAAGGGGAATGTACAGCTTTTCGCCACCAACCAATTGGTCGAATTTGCCAATCAGTTCCCCGGCCTCATTTTCAAATACACTTCTATTGAGGGGGGCGGTATTGATATTGGGACTTGGTCTGAACGGAGATCTAATCGAGTTCCAGAAACCTTTGTCGAAACCGATGATCGAAGAGAAGCCAAGGAGAAGCTAAGATCCCTTCTCAAAAGAACGGATGAGTTTGAAGACATTGACAAGTGCCCAGTTTGCAGAGTCCGAGGAACCTCTGGGTTGGGGAAAACCCGCTTAGTATACGAGTCTGTAAATCACGAACAATTTTCGAATCGGGTTATCTACGAAGACGCAGATGACTTTGAAGGATGCGAGTTAGCGACGACCCTGGAGATGGATGAGAGTCGGCAAGCAATCATTATCCTCGATAACTGTTCAAGAGAACAGCACCGGGCCTTCAACAATAGGTACGGTTCCTACGATCGATTGGCATTGATCACAATCTCGACTGACCGAAGCAAGGTCGCTTCTGATCTTACTTTGACGATTGATCGGTTGCAAAAGGATGATTTGAGGGAGATTTTAGAAAATGAGTATCCAGAGGTACCAAGCCACACCGTGGACCGCTTCGCAACAATTGCGGACGGGTACCCTGAGATGGCATTGCTTTTAGCGGAGCGGTACACCAGAGATGATACGGAAGAGAGCGTCGTTGAAGTCTCTGATTCGACGATCTTTGACCGTCTACTGGTGGGGGACGAGCAAGATGCGCCTGAGCTCAGAGCTGTAAAGCGGATCTTGACGCCCTTTGCATTCTTTGACCGGATTAATTGGTCAGATAACGAGAGCCATCGAGAGTGGATTGTCCGAGCGTTTAATCTGAAATCTGATTACTCCGATGAGGTCATTTCTGAAGTTGTTCAGTATGAAAAGAATCGGGGTGTGCTAAGCGGTGACGACGTACTCTCGCTGCGAACGATTCCATTGGCAACCTACCTGATGAGATCTGCGCTTGAAAGGGATGCTTCGATTCTTGATTCAATATTCCATGAGAGTTGTCCGCCGAGGCTGTTGTGGAGCTTTGCTGAGAGAATTCCCTATGCCAACACCATAGACCAAGCGGTGGAGTGGTCCACAATAACACTCCTCAGAACAGAGTGGTTTGGGAGCTCTGGATTCAAAGCGAACATTGGGCCAGTCTTCCGAGGTCTTGCCGAAGTGACTCCGGGAGAAGCTTTAGAGATACTAGAAAGGTTCTTGGGACCGATGGAGCGTGAAGAATTGGAGAATATTGAGGGACGGAGACCTATCCTGGAAAGCCTGCGTCGAATTGCGGTTTGGGAGACGCATTTCTTTGGTGCAGCTCTACTCCTCAAGAAGTTGGCCGAGGCTGAGAATGATGACAAATATGTAAACAACTCTACAGGATTGTTCGCGGATTTATTTTCGCCACACTATGGCCCATACGCTCCAACCGAGGTTGCTCCAATGGATCGATACCAGCTTTTGGAGGATTTGCTAACTTCGAGGGACTCCGAAAAACACAGGGTGGGATTAGAGGCAGCCGAGCAAATATTGTCGATTAGAGGCAGTAGGGGTGGTGGAATACCCCACCGACAAGGTGCCAAGCCAGCACCAGACTTGTGGATACCCAAAAATAATGAACAGAGAATCGAATATTTTAGAGAAGTATGGAAGCTAGTAGAAAGGAACCTCGGACGGTTCCAAGAAAAGCACTTTGAGAAGGCACTAGATATTCTCTTGAACAATTGCCGGAAGCTGGCTGAGAGCGAGGACCTCACCCCCATTATTCAGGATACGTTTCGTAATTTGCTGGACCACAAGGACGTGGACGCGAACGACGTGATCTCCGCCACAAGTGGGATTGTCCATTATGACGCAGATGAATATCCGATAGAGCTCCGCGAATCTTGGGAGGAGTTCGAAAAAGAGATCACAAACCGCGATTTCCACACGAAGCTTAAACGATACGTAGCAGGCTATAACTTGGTAGATCGTTCCGAAGAGCGTGAAGAAATAACCGAGAGGAGGATTGCCTCTCTTGCCGAGGAGATCACGGAAAATCCGGCCCTCATCACCGATGAGTTAGAATGGATGCACGAAGCCTCTTCTGAAAATGCTGGAGACCTTGGTCGGGAACTGGCAAAGCGAGACAACGATCTCGAACTTATTGATGTCCTCCTATCCGGTTTACATTCGGTCGAACCAGATGCCTCGTGTAGGCTATTTGGAAGCTACCTATACGAAGTGGTAGATTCCTGCGAGGAAGCCCCCAATAACGTTTTTGATCGAATGATAGATGATCAGCATCTCATCAACTTCTTCCCCTTCTTAGTTCGCAGAGCAGACCCATCGGACGAAGCAGCTGAAATGATTTTAGATACTGTCCAAAATGGTGATATTCCACTCCGTAAGATCAGCCAGATCGAGACTATTGCGCGAAGTGGAAAACTATCTGAGGAAATGTTCTTAGAGATCGGATCTTACTTGATCGATAAAGATTCAGGTGAAGCAATTGCGATATTGGTCAATTTGGCGGAAGACTTCTATAGGCGGGATGAGGCTCCGAGTATCAATGAAGATTTAATTATACAGGCACTCACTCACCCCAGTCTCGTCAATAAGAAATCTGAGGTGGCCGTGGGCGGGCACTGGATCGAGTGGGAACAATTAGCAGAAATGACAATTGAACAAGATATAACTAACGGATATGACATCGCTGGTCCAATCATTGGTTCATTGGGAACGAAGGGAAGCATCGCCGGAATCCGAGATATCCTTGACATCGTCTTACGACCATTGTTGGAAGAAGATCCGGAGAAGGCCTGGGAGCTAGTTGTGGATGGATTCGACACTGACTCCAGCCGAGTTAGAATAGAAGCTTGGTTAGCGGGAACTGGAATAGATTCAGATGATCCTGCTATTCTGTTAGTTCCTGGATCTGTCTTATGGGATTGGGTTGATGTGAACCCGGAAGAACGTGGTCCACAACTAGCACGTTGTATACCTCCAATGGAACACGACGGATGGTGGAATTTAGCTCACGAAATACTCATTCGTTATGGGGATATCGATGACGTTGTTGAGGATTTGAACGCCATAGAACAAGGTGGAAGGTGGGGGAATAACATATTCCGAAGTCGTCGAGATAAATTACAGCAGTTGCGTTCGAAATCTTCGGACCAAAACGTTCGCCGATGGATATCGCAGGAAATTCGTGAGGTTGAGCGATTTCTATAACCTTTCCGGGAGTCTTCTGTGATGCTAATCCAGCTCGATACCCGATGAAGGATATCCACGATGGATGAAGCGGTGTCGGTGCTCATCGTTAGAGGCCGTCGAACATCACGGCGAACTGGTCTAGGCGGCGGTCGAGGTCGTTGGTGTCGTGGACGTAGAGGTGGCGGTCGTAGAACTGCTCGACATCCTTCGCTCGCTCCGGAGCTTGTCCGTGGGGAGTGTCGAGAGCGAGCGTGAGTCCGCAAACAGGCGCGTACGTCTGCTGGAGCTCCTGCTGGTAGTCGTCTGCGGAGCCGGGTTTACCATCTGTGATGATGATGACGAGGGGGGAGTCGCGGCGCTGGTCAAGGAGGCGGCGGGCGAGTCCGAGAGCATCAGTGAGAGGTGTCCCGCCAGCCGTCTCGCCGCTCATCAGACTCGCTTGGACGTGATCGGTTTCGACGCTGAATGGTTTGATGAGGCGGGCGTCCCCGTGGACGAAGTCCATAATGGCGACGTTGATGCCGAGGTCCTCACAGGCGAGGGCGAACCGTGCAACAGCGTCTTCGGCAGTGTCGATGAGATTGCTCATCGAGCTGGAGCGGTCGAGGACGAGGACGAGGTCGTACTGTTTCTCGTCGCCCTGCTGGCGGACGCTGAAGGCGTCGACGTCGCCGCGGGCGAGGGCGCCAGCGCGGCGCCGGTCGAAGCTCCCGCTGGTGACACCGCTGCGGGTCTGGTCGCGGCGACTCTCTCGGAGCGCCATCCGGAGGGTGCCACCGACGGCGTCTGCACCCGCGGTCGCGGCTTGCCACCTCGCGGGAGGTGCCTGCTCACCGATCTGTGGGAGGATCGAGAGCGAGTCGAGACACCCCTTTCCTGCGCCGGCGCCGCCACGTCGCCGTGCGGTCGTTGTGTCGGGGCTCTCGTCGGTGTCGCCGTCGTTCGCGAGATCTTCGAGGGCGGCTACGGTTTCTTCGAGGTCGCGTTCGAGCGCGTCCTGATCAGGAGTGGCGCGGTCAGCTTCCTCGTGAGCGGCGTCGTGGTCCGTGCTGAGCGCGTCGGCTCGTTCGTCGAGGGAATCATCGTACGCTGGCTCGGCGAGCGGCGCTGCGGCTTCCTCGGCCAGCTTGCCGGTGTTGTCCATCTCGCCGTTTTGCACAGTGCCGTCATCGGTGGGGTCGTCGAGCGTGTCTGAGTCGATGTCCGCTTCATCCTCACCTGCCGTGCCGGTGCTTTCGTTCTCCGTGGCGTCTGTGTCGCCACCGTCCGGGCCGCCAGCCGCGTCTCCGGCCACTCCATCGTCTCCGAATGGAACGCCGTCAGCGCGGTCGTCGGGCGCTCCTGCGCCATCTGTGTCTCCACCGGTAGTGTCGGACGTATCTGAGGTATCTGAGCCATCTGGGGTCGCCTCCTCGTCGGTACTCGCGGCCTCATCGCTGTCGCGTCCGGTGTGGTCACCGCCGAGGAATTCCGAAAGCGATGCCTGCCCGTTCGACGGGGCACTCGACGCATCGGATGCTCCGCTACTGTCTGCGGCGCCCTCGGTGGCCTCTCCGTCTCCCTGCTCCTCGATGCCGCTGTCTTCGGCCGCCAGCTCTCCGACCTCGTCGGACGTGGACTCAAGTTCGTCGCCGCTGGATGCTCCAACACCACTGTCACGTTCTCCGTCCACGGAGTCTGCACCGCCAGCACCCGTCCCCGACTCGTCCGACGGATCGTCGCTCTCGCCCTCGTCCGGGGAAGTGTCCATCGACTCGGCCTGGGGGTTAGGCTCGGCATCGGACTCCACATCGGACGCGGACTCAGACGCGGCTTCGCCGTCGACATCAGTAGACTCGACGTCGTCGGGAGCGAGCTCGTCAGCGGTGTCTGCCGTCCCGATGTCCGGGTAGGTGAGGACGTCTGCGGAGTGCCCGTCCTGAGTCTGCTCGAGAGAGACGTTCTCTGGGTCGAAGTCCGCCGGCGGCTCCGCGGAAGCGTCGTCACCCGATGCCTCCGAGGGGTCGCGGTCAGCGGGCGACTCACCCTGCTCGCCGTTAGGAGTATCTCCGGACGTCTCCGGACTGTCGCCGGTTGGCGACTCCGAGACGTCACTCGGGTCGGCGTCTGCGGCGCCGTCCCCACTGGGTGCATCCTCCGGCGACTCATCGGGTGCCTCTGCGTCCGTGTCGGGGTCAGCGGACGGTTCGATCAACTCACCCTGTTCGCACTCGTCTGGCGTCGAGGAGTCGGACTGAGAGGGCGACGGGGGCGTGTTCGGACTACTTCCACCCGTTGCGGCGGTGTTTTCGTCTTCTTGACCCTGCTGGTGGTTGTCCTCGTCCATCTGGTTGAGGAGCGGCTTGATAGTCTGTTCCCAGCAGTCGAGCACGGCATCTCCACGCTTCACGGAGTCTGGTTCACTGAGGACGGTCGCAAGGAGGTCATCGAGCGCGTCCTGTGTCTGCGCGAAGGCCGCCGCGTCATCCTGGGACTGGAAGGTGATCCGGAGGTCGTCCGGGTCAAGGAGGACGTCACTCTTCCCAGAGTCGTAGATGCCGTGGTCGTAGAGGTAGGACTGGATCGCGTCCCGGTAGGTGAAGGTGATAGTAGCGGTGTCGGGGAGATCGCTCGCCATCTGAGTGAGACTCCGGTTGACGAGCTCGAGGCGGTCGGCGGCGAGCTGACTTTGTGCCGCTCGGAGTTGGTGTTCGATCGCGGCGTCCTCGGCGTAGTTGATGAGGCCGTGGACGAACTCCTGATACTCTTCGTCGACGCGCTCGTCAAGGTGGTCGGCGACCGTCGAGATGTTCGTGTAGCGGATGTGGCCGAGTTCGTGTAGTGAGAGGCCGAACTGCTGGGCGCGGTCGGCCGTGAGCTGGTCGTCGAGCGGGAGGTTATCGAGATTTGCCGGATTGGTGGAGATGAGAACGAGGTAGTCGCCGTCGACGGCATCGACGAGCTGCTGGGCGGCCTGCTGGTCGAAGTCGGTCGCATCGGCGTCGATTAAGCGATCGGCGTCTGCCGGGAGAACGCACGCAGTCTGGACGTGTGATGTGAGGACGACTTCGATGTTTTTGCCGGTGTGAGCCTGGATGTACTCAGTGAGTCGGCGCGTCCGTTGTGAGGAACGCCGGGCCTGAGCCGGGCGATCGGGGAGAACGGATCGCGCTGTTTCAGCGCCGCTCGACGCTGGTGTGAGTGACGACATTATTGGATTCACCTCAGGGAACGGTGGTCAGAGGAACGCGGCTACGGGTCGTGGCGCGTGAGAAACCTAGGACCTGATGTGGTCGACGATGGTTTTCAGTGCAGTCACATCGTCGTTATTGTACTGTTTGAGTCGATTCCAGTCTGGTTCTTCGCCATCGAGGAGATATCGCGTGTACTTGCTCCCGACCACAAATCCATCGACGGTCGGGTCCTGATATTCAAACCCGAGTGCACTCGCTACGACGTCCAATTTATGCCGATTGAAGGGCCCGAAGAGTTCCTGTTGTGCAGTTATGCCGAGGTCGTGTGCTCGCTCCAGATGGTCGACCCCCTTAGTGATGCCGTGTTCTTCGAATCTTCGACTTAGACACTGTTCGTCGAAGTAGTTCCCTCCGTAGTAGATGATTGGCTCGGAGCCATGATCATCAAGGTACTCAGACAGCTCCTGAAGGAGTGCTGACTCGTCGTCCGGATCGAAGAGTTGTCGGTACGCATCGTTCTGGTAGCTGTAGGTGCCGACCAGCCAGATCCGATCCTGCTGAAGGTCCGTTTCTATGTCCAAGAGGAGAGGGTTCGTATCGTGAAGGTCGCCGAAGGCCGACTTGTTTAGAATCACGACCTCATCGTTTTCGAAAGCCTGTCGATGAGCAATCCACCGGTCCACATGCCATGACGAGGCTCCAGGGAGGGCTTCGAGTTCGGCACGTCGTTCTTCGGTAATTTCATCTGGGCTAGTGATCCCTAACTCACTGAACTGTTCCACTCGGTTTCTCCCGACCTGGACGAGATCAGTCAGCCGGCTCCCTAGCAGATGGTGAGTGTCGTAGAACTCGTATTCGATTGACTCGTTCGAGGCGTCGATGGTGATGAGTGCGTATCTTCCTGGGTCGTCTACTCCGTCGTGTGACGCAATATTGATCACCGTGCCGTACTCGAGGGTTTCGGCCCTGCCTCCGAATTGATGACAATGACCGCAGACGGTGACTGGGGGCTGGATGTCGTCTAAGAATCTCCTGACGGCCTTCGACCCGATATGTTGTTGCCCGAATCGCTTCCCGATATCGAGAATGCCGAAGGGAGGGGTGTGAGTGACAAGAATCGGGGTTCTATCTTCACAAGCGGTGCGTTGTTCGGAAAGGTGTCGTTGGACCTCGTCCTCGGAATAAGTGATGAGTCCAGGACCCTGGGTCGATCCTTCCTGGCCGATGAACACGAGATCCTCGTGAGTGTATGGTGTCCTGTGGAGGTCGGTGGTAAATTCCGAATCGAATTGCGGACCGGTTGACGGGGGAAAGTCGTCGTTACCTCGGACATAGAGTGATTGTTGATGCTTCGTGAGGCGAGCAAGTTCTGCAAGATGATCTGTATCAGTATCGGCGTTTTTGAAACGGGAGAGGTCATCGCCGGCATACAGTAGTAGATCTGGAGTTGGTTCTACAGTTTCGAGAATGGTGTAGAGATCGTCAATGGGTTGGGAGCGCCAGTCAGATACGGCGATTATGTGGGGCATTTTGTATGAGTGTGGTTGGTGTAGTATCTCCTGTCGATTGTTTAGGTGCATCGGGTGTTACTAAGCGACCCACGGCCATCTTGCCATAGTATACCTCGAGTACAGGACTGACGAATGATTAGTCAAAACGCTCAACTAGGTCGTTTACTGTTTTTCCTCGTCGGTTAATAGCTGTCCTGTGCATCCTATTCAAATCGGTTCTTTCAGGCGATTTGATTATATCTAGCGCTTCTTTGTATGCTGCATTTTCGCTGTATTTTCTGACATATGCTATCCAGTCCATCCGTTCATGATCTCGAAGAAATACATTATATCCGTCTTCAAGAACCCGGTCAGGTTTGATCTGCGCGGCGGTAGCAACTCTACACAGATACGCGGCTGAGTCGCGTAATGAGCGTTGCATCGAAGGGTTTGTTTTTGAATACCTCGGATTGGATTCGATAAGATGTAGAAGCCCAGCTTCAATTACATTCATCTCACCAGGGAATCCAGATTCAAGATCTCCTTCACGTGGGATTCCAAGCTCATCTTCATATCCATGCCCGATGAACCCATATTTATTCCGGGGAGCATACCCTGGTATTGGGTCATCTCCCGGCTCATCTGGTCTGTGATCGTCTTCAAACGTCGTTCGGAGTTCATCCGTTGACAAGTGGTTATAAACAAGTGCTAGATCGTGCATAGCAGCGCGAAGTCGTTTCCGAATCTTGTACCGGAACGCGCGGTCAGCATCACCTGACTTGTCAACGTTTCCTCGAAGATAGTCGCGTTGTTGACGAGTTAAAACTGCTCCAGGGCGGGGATCATCTGATCGAGTCATGTGAACGCATATGTTCACGCAGTCAAAATACTACCGGCGATCTGATGAAGAGATATGAGTGGCTCTGTTGAAATCCTCGGAGGGTTACAGGTTCGCCCGGTAGTCTGACCGGATGCAGGCCCTCCCAAAGTCGCAGTTGCTTCGGTTCGTTGAGCAGGCGTATCACTTGGCTCGGCGAGCTGTTGCCCGCTACTCGTCGAAGTTCTCGAAACGCCGGTACACACTCCACCAGCACATCGTCTTGCTCTGTCTCAAGATGCGGAAGAATACGACGTACCGGACGCTCCTTGACGAACTTATCGAGATGCCTCGCATTCGGAGCGCCCTTGACCTTGAGGAACTCCCGTCTCCTTCGACGTTATGTAAGGCGTTTAACCGGCTCGATATGGCGGTTTGGCGTGTGCTTCTCAACCTCTCGGTTACCCTCCTCCCGACCAACGGTGTCGTCGGTATCGATGCCTCTGGCTTTGACCGTAGTCACGCCTCGAAGCACTATACGAAGCGAACGAAGTTGACGATTCAGCAGTTGAAAGTAACGCTTCTCGTAGATACGAGGTCGAACGCGATTCTCGACGTACACGTGACAACGACACGAAAACACGACTCGCAAATCGCACCATCGCTCCTCAAGAGGAATACTGGTGACGTAGCGATTCTCCTCGGCGACAAGGGATACGACGACCAGAAGATTCGCGCATTAGCCCGTGAGACTGGTGTTCGTCCGCTAATTAAGCACCGCGAGTTTTCATCACTCCATAGGGCGTGGAACGCTCGACTTGACGCCGACCTCTACGGTCAGCGGAGTCAAAACGAGACCGTAAATTCTCGCCTCAAACGCAAATATGGCGCATTCGTCCGCTCACGGCGCTGGTGGAAGCAGTTCCGTGAGATTACTCTCGTCTGTTTGGTTCACAACCTCGACAAGGCCCTCGCATCATAGCGCGACTATCGGAGTGTGACTACTGCAACTCGCAGAAGGCTCATATGAAGCGGCGATAATGGCTAAACAATGACCGAAGATACGCTTGTACCGTGGAAGACACTCATCAATATGATTGGATTAGGACTGATAGCTGCGCTGGTGGCAGTTCTTCTCATTATGTTCATTCCACTTCCAAGCCTTCCGTCATGGGCTCCAATTCTACTGGGACTACTCGTCGCATTTCTGTATTATTCCTATGAGGAATTTGGAGGGGACGAAGTGACAGCGTCGTAATTCGCTGAGATACTATTTAGCACGCGTTCGTGTCTATCTGATAGGATTTCAACAGAGCCATATGAGTAATAGACCAAAGGAAACGAGGAGACGGCTCCCGTGGATAGGACTTGTAGTGGTTGTTTTTTCGGTGATAACCGTTTCCTGGGTTCAGGGATGGGGAAAAGCCGGGATTGGGATTGCTGCAATCTTGGTAGCGCTTTGGGATGCTCAGAATTAGCTGTCAGTACTGTATTACCGCTGTTCCGAGCTCAAGATCTAAGTTAGTCACAGAATTTCTGAAAATCATTACGACACCCAGAAAATACGAAGCCTTTCGTTAATCTCTCTAAGTCCGCAGAATAGGTGAGTTAGCGGGCGTGAGAGATATCGGAAAAGTACTCTAGAGAGTTCTCGACGAGGTACGGTGGTGGGTCAGACATCGACAGTGACGTTGAAAGGTGAGGTCATCGTGAGGTGTGGGTTGCGAGATGATCCTGTCGGTCACGTGTCTTCGAGTTTCTCGAAGGTATCGTCGGGATTCTGATGGGTTTCGGCGCTCGCCTTCACGACGTGCTTGAGGGCACCGCGAACGCTCGCCCCCATATCGTACCAGTCGATGGCGTCTTCGAGCTTCCGTGTGGAGAGCGTCGGCCACGTTTCGTTGTCACGGGTGGCGTTTGCGAACTCGACCATCCGACGGAGGCTGTCTCGGTCGATGCGCTGGCGACTTGTGTTGTACTTTTGATCGAGAAAGTCGATCTCGTCCTGGGGGTCCATATATTCGAAGAAGATAGTTTGGAAGCGGTCACGAGTTGCGGCGTTCATCGGTTCGCTCCCTCGGTATTCGCGCGTTGGTGGGTTCATCGTGACGACAATCCGAGCGGCCGGGTGCGGGATGATCTCCTCGCCGGATTCCTTGACGGTGAGAACGTTCTGATTAAGGACCTTCTGGAGCGCCATCATCACGCCCGCCGGCGCGGCATTCACCTCGTTGATGACGATCGTGTAGCCGTGCTTCATCGCTTTCGTGAGAATGCCGTCGCGAAAGACGACAATGCGGTCCTCGTTGACCGTAGAGATACCGAGGAGGTCCTGGGCGAGCATCGAGGCATCGGCGTCGACGCTGACGAGGACGCGATTCGTCTTGTAGTGGAGATATTTGAGGAGGTAGTTCTTCCCGGCGCCGTGGGGGCCGACCAGTCGGAGACCGCGGTTGCCGCGAGCGAGCTTCATCGCGGTCGCTTCAAGCGTGTCGAGCTGGACATCCTCCATCGTCGTCGTCTTCGGCGCGATTACCTCACCGGCCCGCGTGGGCATATCGCGCTTTCGGACGATATGCGGGTGGTCGTTGTCCTCGAGAATAGGGAGCCCGTAGAAGGTTCCCTCTTCGACTGGCATCGAGGAGTCGACGATGGCAAGCGGGTCGCCGACATCCTGTTCGACGTCAGTGATGGAGTAGACGGTCGCCGAGCCCGAGGTGTCGTCCCCGAGGCGTTCACGGTAGCGAGCGAGGGCGTCCTCGGCGATCTTTGTCTCGGCTTGGACGTGCTGGCCGGCCTGCTGGACGATGAGTTGAGCTTTACTCCCCGTAAGCGTCGGGATGTCCGTGAGTTCCTCAGGGTCTGCACGGTGCAGTTCCCCGAACGTGGTGTACCCCGCGTCGATGAGGTTCTGCTCGACGCTCTCGCCGACACCGTCCAGGATGGTGAAATCAATACTGTCGGCAGAGGCAGTGAGAGCGTCGACGTGTGCGGCGAGTTCGGTCGGGCAGTCGCCTTCTGGGGAAACGCTCGTGATGCGCTGACCGCCGTCGCTGTCGCGGTCAAGCGTGTAGATCCCGTTGCTAGCCCCCTCCTCGGCGAGCTGCGTGACGGTGTCGCCGTCGAGGTCGAGATAATCGCTGGCGCGGAGGTGAAGTGTCTCGATTGGGAGATCTCCGCCGGTTTCTTTGATGAGGCCGGCAGCGAGGTGGCTGAGGAACCGTTGCTGATCGTCGGTACTCATGGACTGTGGAGCTGCTTGTGACATAAGTGGTCAATCGCGTTCACGGACTGAGGTGCGGGAAAAACGGACTACAGTGAAGCCGTAGAAGGAAGTGGAGTTGAGAATTGAGCACTCACTAGTCGCAGATACCACCGCCATACGAGCGTAGGTAGGTAGGAGAGAACCGATTCAGGTGGTATACAAAACCAAACGTCAAATTCAGCAAGTAATCTATTTTCTCGAATACAGCATCTTAGAAAGGCTTACTGAATTTCTGCTTCATAAAAGATTGGCTCTAAATCATCTATAGAAACCGCCCGGAAGTCAGATATCTTTGCAGATTGAGCTTCATCCTCTACCAGATATGATTTTGCAAACAATTGGTTTGGAGATTTGAACGCCCCCCAGGCATTTTCAGGAACATTGTTTGAGGTGATGGGGTTTTCAATTGCTACGGTCTCAACACTTGAATCACTAATGGAAATGATAGGTCTCACAACCTCCGTAGCTCGTTCTGGAATGTCTGTCACTCTATATCGTTTTGTGTTCACTTCCTCAAGATAAGGAGGTTTCTTCACCGGGCTTGAATCAAAGATCTCGTCGTATCGGTCCACTCCAAACGGTACATCTGGATGGAATATTCGTAATTCAAATCGTTTTACTGAGTCAGTACTACGTCCATAATAATAGACGCCGGTATACAAGACAGAACCATCAGCAAGTCTGGAGTGTGCACGAATGAATGGACGATGGAGCGAGAATTTCTCCCTGTCTCGGAATACTTCTTCAACCTTTGATGCTATTTCTGGAATGTTTTCTGTCCCATGCGTCAAGGATTCCACTCCTTCTCCAAAAACCTGGTACGTTGGATCCTCATCTACATCAGATGACCGGCCGAATTGGATAGTGAACATCGGGCTATCCGGACAAATATTGGAGGAGTATATGTCTGCTAGATCAACTTGATCAGACGAGAACGAACCCTTCCAAGATCGGGATTGGTATTTTGCCTCCTCTAAATCTAGAATGGCATTCGAGGGGATTGGAGATTCGTACCCACCAGTGGTAACAGCATAAGACTCCCCATCGAGTTCTATTTGCATATCATTTTAGTTGAGAAAGGCATAATAAGTATCTTGTGTGGCCCCAACCCGAAAGAGTGGTCTCGCAGCACCCTTTGTACACCATATCGGTCACGCCAATCTTAGCTCATCCAAGGTATGCTACGTAAGAAAACCATGAGAACTTGGGCTAATCTCGATTGGGAAGAGAGTATCTCGGGCTACTGATTGAGGGATTCCTGGATGGTGTTCTGGACTCGCTGGGCGTCAGTATCTGAGAGGTCGCGCTCAGAGGCGGCTTCGACACCGGGAATAGCGAATGCCTCACCGAGAGCATCACTGAGCGTCTGCTGGTCGGGCGCGATGCTCGGTTCGTCGTCATCGGCCTGCAGGTCGTGCTCGCGGGCGGCAAGCTGGATGGATTTGCCGGGTGAAAAGAGAATGTCGCGGGCAACCTCATTGTAAGCCTGGAAGGTGTCTGAGGCTCGGGAGCCCTCGAATTCACCGAGGGCGACGAGTAGCGACAACTGGAGGTTCCAGAGTGTGGGACAGAAGTCGGGCATCGCGATGCGCGTAGCTCGAGTACTCGCGCTCTCGGCGTACGTGCTGGGGATACCGAGATAGACGTAGAAGTCGTCGACATCGAAGGGGAGTACCTCGAAATCGATCGCAACCGAGCGGGCGCGAACGAGGACATCGTCCACGGTGGTCGTTCGCGCGTCGAGATCGTCGTAGATGTTTCCCCACCACTCCATAATGGGGACGCGGTCGTGAGCGCGTTCGTGAGCAGCGTTCGTGACATCGCCGACGTGTCGCCGTGAGTACCGCTGGCCGACACCGTACATAACCGTCCCCGATCCCGGAAAGAAGAGGAGGGGCTTCGCCCACATCGTCTGGGAGCCACGGAAGTCGTAGCCGGTCTGGATACCACCGTAGACCGTCACAGTCGCCGTCTCGTCATCTCTATCGTCCTCGTCACTACCGTCGCTCATCGTGGGGTCGACGTCGGCGAGCGCATCGTGTTCGCGAATAGTGGCCTTCGTTGAGCCATCCGACTGGCTCATATCGAGTTCACGGCTGAAGTCTGGGAGGATGACCGTGAGCTTCGCGACGCCGCCCCAGTCCCGCATATCCGCCCATCCGAACGCCTCGTCGGCGCCGTTCTTTTGGAGCGCTCCCATTAGCGGAAGGTAGGCCTCTTCAGGGTTGACGATCGAGTACCTGGAGGTCGAGATCTGCCAGCGGAACTTGACAGAGTAGCCGAGTGCCGCGAGAGCGAGACGACGGCGGTCGATGATATCCTGGTGATCGGTGACGTCGAGGAGACGGTCACTTGGTGCGTTCGCGGCGAGCTCTTCGACGGACTGGCCAGTTGCGGCTTCGAGAAGATCGGCGTTGAGGCCGTCGACGTCACGAATCTCCTCAGGGTCGATCGTCTCGTCCGCTGGATCGACAAACTCGTTGACAGCGCGGAGTTCGCCGCTGCTGGCCTGCGGAAGCGCCTTGATGACGGCTTTGAGTGAGCGGGCTTCACTCGCGTCCGCGTTGAGGAAGCGGCGGCCAGAGGGCTCGATACCGTCCGGATAGTCGATGGTTGTTGCGTCCGCGGGAGTGAGCCCGAGGAAGGGAAGCGTCTGTTCCTTCGCAATAAGTGATCGGACATCGATACTCTCGTCGACCGCGAAATCACGGTCACTTCGTGGCGCATCGCGGTGCTCTGAACTGGGCTGATTTTCAGCTGACATCGTGAATGACCTCTAAGATTGAGTTCGACGTGGGAGGATTGTCGTCCGCCTAGTGTGCGCTGATGGGCGTTTTCACCGCCCTCTACCACTCGATGGGAGGAAGAAATCCGCCTACGCCGTGCGGTGCTGTGCGGGGGGCGGTGGGGGTTCGGTCGGTCGTGGAGCGCCTACGTCCGTTCGGGGTGGTGCTCGACGACCTCGTCGCGCTCCAGGGACCGACAAAGCACGGTGCCGTCCTCGAGGACGGCCGCATTCGGATTGCTGACATCCATAATTCGGTTCTCGAGTGACTTCCGGTTCGCGAGGTTCGTCTTCCGGACGCTCCCCTTCGAAGCGTCCCAGCCTCGGAAGTGCGGGTGGTCGGCTGCCAGCTCGCGAACCGCGGCTTCGCTCTCGCCTTCGATGAAGCACGCAAGCCGCGTCGCGCCTGCGCCGACGTCGGGGAATCGGACTCTGTAGTACATATTTGAATACGCCTCACCTCCCGTAGGTGGAAAGAAAGCCGGGGTGAGAGGTCCGGTCTCGATCAGCAGGCGGCTCGATGTTTTCGTAGTCAGGACGGTAAGCCGAGTCACCCGATGCTTCGATGTTCGCCACAACCCGTGCAGCGTTGGTCGATCGAACCGGATGGCGTCGTCGAGGAGGAGAGTTCGCCTCCGCAATAGGGACACTCGGCGTCTTCGTCGAGCGTGACGGGGAGGTCGTCACGACTGATATTGTCGGCGATGGCCTGCCGGTAGAGTGCGAAGGCTTCGGCGAGGTTCCCTGCTGCCCACTCGTTCGTGGGGAGGGCGAGACCTTCGCCGAGAGCGCCGTTCCAGAGGTAGACGCGACCATCAAAACCGTAGAGATCGATGATGAAGACGCGCCACTGGGCGGTCTCCGCGAGCAAGGTGATGTAGTCCTCGTGGAGGGCGTCGACGTGGGTGTCCGGGTCGAGCTGGGAATGGTCTTCGGCGAACGCCGCGACCTCGTCTTCGTCAAGCGGGAGCGGGTGGTCGGTCAAGGCTGTGAAGGTACGTGGGCTGGTGTTGGCCATAGTGAGTCTCCTCGCGGGTCACCTGTAACGGCCGGAAAGAAACCCGATCGAGTGATGGGGAGTTCGCGTCGGGATCACTCACGGGGAGGACGCCGGGTTACGAGCGGACGTCACGGATTCGAGCGGCAAGTTCTCGACGAAGAGTGACGAGTTCGTCTCTGAGCTGGTTTCGCTCGATGGTTTTCACTCTGAGTTTGCGGTGGAGGTCCCGCAGCGACCGGCCAGCTGTCGGGGATGGGGGTGGCGTGGGTTGGTCGGACGCTTCCTTACGGTCGGAGCCGGCTTCGTACTCAGGTATGTCGGCACCACGAGCGCGGAGTTCCTCGACAGCCTCCCAGAAGTCCTTTCCAGAGGGATACTCGCCGGTAGTTGTGACGATGCCTTCTTCGAGGGCAACAATCTGGAGGGCATCGAGAACGATGAGGCCGTTCCGATAGATCCAGCCGTCGTCCATCTCGGCGAGGCGCGTCCCCGAGTCCGAGTTCGTCCAACAGGGGTTCCGTGATTTCGTGCCGTCACTACGAGTTTCCGTAATTGGCGAGTCGAGGCGGATTTCGGACGGTCGCGTAGTCTCGACCGCCCGGTAGACGTCTTCGATGTTGGTCGTGGACGCTGGCGGTGACCGTTGAGATGGAGGCGACGAGGGGGCCTCAGGCAACGCGTCCGTGGGCGGCTCTGAGACCTCAAATGAGGTATCCGCCTGTGGCTGTGGGGTCGTGAACGCGTCGACAACGTCGTCGATGAACGCTTGCGCCGGGTGCGTTTCGGTGGGCGTCCCGACGAGATGTTGGCCGGACATCGCGACGAAGCGGGCGGAGTCGTAGACTTCGATAGAGGCGTCCGGAAAGGTGTCGTGGGTGGGAAGATCGTCGGCAACAGTCGTGACGTCATCGGGGAGCTGACCGCGGCAGAGGATGTGTACGCCTGTTCCAGAGGGGGAGACGTCGGCGTACGAGTCTGCAGTCTGCAAGTGCTCGTGAACGACAGGATGGATTGCGCCAGTTCCCGGATCACGAGCATCGTCGTAATCGACGACAACGAGGTCTTCGTCGGGGTACTCGTCACGGTTGCGGATGACGCACGCAAGGGCGAAACCGGCGGAGAGCTTCTCGACCCAGTCTTGGGCGGACTCGAAGTCCGTCCAGACCGTGGGGTTCTGAGCATCGACATACCGCTTGGGCCAGTCCGGATAGGCATAGGGCGCTCGTGGGACCTTTCGGTCGTTGTCGGTTGGCTTCCAGGTCAACCACTGGTCGTGGTCACGACAGTCTGCTGGATAAGTGGCCGTCTCAAGCGCAGGGGTCGGGGGACTCGTGAATGGCATAGTGGGATATGAGGAAGGGAGGTGACGATGTTATCTGCGCGTCTATCCCGATCGCGCAGGAGAAACCAGTAAATGAATCGACGAGGATCTACAGGGGCAACGGTTCAGTGATTGCCGTCGGACAACCTAACGCGGTGGCCTAGAGGAGAAAATCATTGCGTCGGCAGTCGTGTGGATTAGCCTACGGCTGTATATTTTGAAATGATCCATCTTCTTGATTGTTTGAAATCGATGTGGTCGGCTTGAAATTAGATTCAGAAGCATCCATATTCAGGGAGAACTGTACTTATTTGACCAGTATGCGATGAGGGGAACGCCGAGGAGAGTAGGCAACAACCACGCTATAATTCCCAGTTCGGACGTGAGGTTGACAGCTGAAACGGCACTAACCGTAGCAATAAACGCACCAATCATCCGTTGGAGGTGGCTGACCATCCATTCCCCAGAATTCTCACCATAGAATGAATGAATATCCAGTGTTCCGAACGCAATGCCGATTCCACCGAAGACGATCATCACAACCCCGAAAGAATTCCCATCAAGAAACCAGTTGATGCCCCACAGACCAAGTCCCGCACACGCAAGAACGACGCTCCCAGCAGCTCCCCAGTCGACCATATGGGCAGTACTGGTCGGGCGTTTTCGAGAGAGTACACGGTATCCTGAGAACGCAAGGTATCCACTAAAGATCGCAACGAGGGTGAGGATGATACGGAACGCCACAGGGTCGATAGCTACTAGGACGAACACTGTGGCAACAACAACGCCCATCGATACGAGAAAGACCTTCCCGGCTTGACGATGTCTCATTCCTCCCTTTTTGGTCACGAGTGCGCCGAGGCCAGCGAACAGAGCGGCTATGCCTGCAGCAATGTGCAGCCACAGTGACCACACCTCAACTGTCGGCATAGCTGAAATTCAGAATATGACTTCATAAAGATTGGTGCGTAATTCGATATCCTCTGGTTGAATTTGTCGGTCGTCAAAATGTGGTCGGCCACGTTCGAGAAGTCAGGCTTCGACCATCGGGAAACACGTATCCTGGATGTCGTGGTAGCGGTTGCGAATCGTGACCACACTCACGTTCGCGGCCTCCGCAAGTTCGGATTGCGTACACGAGTCACTGGAAGGAGAATCTGAGTGGTGCGTGGCGACATAGAGGGCAGCGGCGGCGATCCCGACGGGATGCTTCCCGGAGTGGATGCCTGCCTCCATAACGTCCTTGAGGAGTTCCATCGTAAACCGCTTGGTCTCTTGACTGAGATCGAGTTCCGAACAGAGGCGGGAGAGATAGTCTCGTGGATCGGGCGGCGGGACTTCGAGCTCGAGTTCGCGGACGAGATATCGGTAGGTGCGCTTGATACGGATTTTATCGTCGATTCGACTGACCTGCGTGAGGGCTTCGAGATCCTGTGGGAGGCCAGCTTGCCGGATTGCGGCGTAGACGGCGGCAGTCGCGACGCCTTCGTAACTCCGACCGGGAAGGAGGTCCTGATCACTGGCCCGGCGGCAGATGACGGCGGCGATGTCGTGGTCATCGTCGGGGAGATCGAGAGCAGCGGCCATACGCTGGATTTCTGAAAGCATCGCCTTGAGGCCGCGTTCCTTCGAGTTCCCAGTCCGGGACCGTTGTTGCCACGTGCGAAGTCGGGTCAGCTGCGCTCGCCGTTGTGAGGAGATGGTGTTCCCGTGGGCATCCTTGTTGCGCCAGTCGATCTCGGTTCTGAGGCCAAAGTCGTGCTGGGTTGGCGTGAGTGGACTCCCTGTGTGGGACTTCTGTTCCCGTTCGTCCGCAGAGAAGGCCTGCCAGTCGGGGCCGCGGTCGATAGCATTCTCCGTGACGACGAGTCCACAGTCAGCACACCGGGTTTCTCCATGAACGTGGTCGACGTGAAGATCTCCGTCGCACTCGGGACACGTAACGGTCCTAGCAGCGACGGCGGCGTCAGTGGTCTCGGATGGTCCAGTCGTACGTTCCGAGTCGGGTATCTTGCGAGTCCGAACCCGGTTGCTATCGGGAGTGGATGAATCGTTCTCGGTCATAGTGAGGGACGGAGAGGGATCGGTGATGACTCCCGCCACCTCACGTCTGGGGAAGAAAAACAAGAACCGGGAGGTAAGACGGTGGATGCGGCTCTAAGATAGGGAGGACACCCCTGATACCGAGTGAAAATCACCAGGTGTTCAGCGGGAAGTTGAGGACGAGGAGTCCGAGCGAAGGAAGGACTTGAGACGGTCGAGACGCCCACCTGAGTCGTCGGCTGTGGAGAGCTCGAGATTGCCATCGTCGTCAGCGTGGGTGTCGGCGACATACTCAACGATCGCAACGAGCGTTTGGTCATCCAGGATGTCGACGAGCATGTCAGTATCGAGGGCACGGACTTGGACTTCGGCGTCGTTCTCGAGGGCGTCTTCGAGTTGGGAGTTACGGACGTGGATACGCCGAAGTTTCTTTGTTCGCTCATCAAGTTCGGCTTCGAGTTCGTCTATCCGCTCCTCTCGAGCTTCGAGTTCGGCTTCAAGACGGTCGATTTCTGCCTTGTAGAGTGATTCTGCGCCCTCGCCGCGTCGGGGAGAATCGCGGCCACGCGTCCGACCGCTACTGTGGGATGACCCCAGATCGGACGGTGATGAACTGCCCGTCGCCGGGGCGTCGGCATCGCGGTCAGGGGTGTAGTCAGGAGCAGGCGACCAGTCGCTTGCCGATGGGGCGGCCTCCGACTTGTCCTCCTCGTACTCGGGGATGTGCGCGCCGCGAGCACGAAGCTCGTCGACGGCCTCCCAGAAGTCCTCCCCAGAGGGATAATCTCGTTCGCCAGTAATGATGCCTTCCTCAAGGGCGACGACTTGGAGAGCGTCGAGGCCGATGAGACCATCGCGGTACACCCAGCCTTCATCGAGCTGGGCGAGGCGCGTGCCAGACGAAGAGTTCGCCCAGGATGGATCCAGTGACTGCGTACCGTCAGCACGCTCCTCAGTGACAGTCGAGCGGAGGCTGATGTCTCTCGGTCGGACGTGCTGGATGGCGTCGAAAACATCCTGAATGTCACTCGTGGTCTCGACGTCTTCGATGTCCTCGCGAGTAGTATCCGGTTCAAAGGCGACTTCATCGGGGGTCGCTGCGGAGACGGTCGCATAGTCCTCGACGAGCCCATCAAGGAAGGTCCGGCAGTCGCGCGTCTCGGTGGGTGTACCGGCGATGTGTCTGCCGGTCATCGTGATGAAACGCGCGGACTCGTAGACCTCGATTGACGCCTCGGGAAAGGCCTCATGTTCGGAGAGGTCGTCAGAGATGGTCTTGACGCGCTCGGGGAGCTGACCGCGGCAGAGGATGTGAACACCTGTTCCAGACGGAGAGACATCGGCGTAGGAATCGGCGTCAGCAAGATGATCATGGACGAGGGGATGGATTTCACCCGTTTCGGGATCGCGGGCGTCGTCGTAGTCGATGACGACGAGGTCGGTCTCGAAGTCGTTGCGGTCGGGAATAACGTACGCAAGTTGGTGATGAGGGAGTTTATCCGCCCACTCTGCTGCGGTCTCGAAGTCCGTCCAGATGGTTGGGTCCTGCGCGGAGACGTACCGATCTGGCTGGTTTGAGTTGTGGTAGGGTGCGCGGGGAATCTTGCGGCCGTCATCGGCTTCCTTCCAGGTCAGCCATCGTGAGACCTTCATACGGTCCTCGGGATAGACGCCTGACTCGGTTGGTGGGGCGGGGAGATCGCTCGCCATGAGTAGTCAACTCGCCAGAATATATGCAGTTCTCTGACTTTAGTCCATGGGAGGGTGTCGCGAAGGGGAGATGATGCAGTGGTCAGGCCGCGTGCGTATCGTCGAGGAGGAGATCCGCAAGGAGACGCGCGCCGACCTTGTCGAGCGTCTGGTTGCTCGAGGCGTCGTGAGGGTGGTGGATACAGGCCGGGCATCCCTCATCACATTCGCAGTCGGCAACGCGAGTCTGTGCGAATTCGAGGGCATCCTCGAGGTGCTGGAAGACGCTACGAGCGAGGCCGACACCACCAGGATGGTCGTCGTAGAGGACAATCGTAGGGTGGCCGGTTGTGTCGAGACGCGAGATTGCGAGCCCGCGCATATCGCTGCGGTCGCAGAGGACGGTTGCTGGAAGGACTCCCAGCAGTGCGTTCGTGAGGGCGTAGAGGCTCCCCTCGAAGGACGGCGATGGCGCGTCAGGGTCATCTGCGTTGGGATGCTCCTCGGTGAAGGCATCCCGAATGGTGGGCGGGATGCTGATGACGAGACCATCCGAGGAGAGTTCGGTTTCCGGAAGGTCGGTCTCGATGGGAACAGGTCCATTCGAACTCCCGGACTGGTGGGTGTAGTAGCTAACGACGGTTTCGCTGACGGTCAACTCGGTGAGCTGAACGGCGGGAGGTGCTGTGTCGGCGCTTGCGTCACCGCCGTCAGTCGCAACCTCAGGGTCGGCTGTGCCGGGAAGGCCGCGTGACTCGTCGGCGTCTTGGAGCGTGAGCGTGCGGTCTGTGACCGCGCTAGTCGTGTAGGTCGCGTTTGTAGGCTCAACCCACGCGATTGGCGAGGCAGAGCCGGATGCTCCCGGCGGGGTTTCCGGGTTGAGATCGACGTCGATGACGCGGTATCGCTGGCCTTGATGGAAGTAGATCGCGCCGGGGTGGGCATCACGAAGACCGGAGGCGAGTGGAAGTTCACCGAGGACGTCGAGCTCGTTACTCGCGGGGATATCCGGGGAGGACTGGTCGTCCGGTGTCACAACGATACGGAGCGAGCGCGAGTTGATCGACCGGAGGGAAACGTGCTGGCTCGGCGGCGGTCCCCCGTCGGGGACGTACGTCCACGTGATATCTGTCGATGTGAGCGAGCGGTCGAGGACGCCGGCGTCGGTGAGTGCTGAGACGTACTTCGGGAGGTCATCGCCAAACCAAGTATTGTCGTCGGTGGAGAGGGGGGCTTCGGCGGCGGCTGCCGGGAGATGTTCGGTAAGGACACGTGGGTTCTTGGGGTTGCATTCGACGGATTCGACGCTGCCGTCAAGGAGATCATCCGGATGGTCGAGTGCGTATTGGTCGAGCGGATCGGCGCCGCCGACGAGGCCGACAATGCTCGGGTCGGTCCCCCGGCCGGCACGGCCGGCTTGCTGGAAGAGTTCCATCCGTGTTCCCGGATAGCCGTCGACGAGGACAGCGTCGAGGTTCCCGATGTTGATCCCAACCTCGAGGGCATTCGTACTCCAGACGACGCGGATGTCGCCGGAGTGCAGCCCGGCTTCAAGTTCTTCTCGCCGCTCGTCCGAGAGTGCGGCCTGATACGCGGCCACGTCGTCGGCGAGGCTGGGATAACCGTCACGCTGGAGGCGGCGAGCGGTGACCTGAGCGTACTGTTCGGCCGCTTGTCGGCTTCGCGTGAAGACGATAGTCTGGAGACCACGTTCGACGAGCGCCGCTGCGAGACGTGCAGTTGTCCGGTGTGTCGATCGAGCTTGCCCCTGCTGGCCGCGGGGTGGTTGCCAGAAGAGCCAGTGCGTTGAGCCGCCAGCACTTGTGTCCTGGTCGACGACGTGAACGTCGGCTGGGTCGACGCCAGTCAGCTGGACAGTGTGCTGGCGAGGGTTGTCGATGGTGGCTGAGCAGGCGACGATCGTCGGGTCAGCGTCGAAGGTCTTCGCGAGCCGGCGGAGTCGTCGAAGGACGACGCCGACGTGACTACCAAAGACGCCACGGTACTGATGCTGTTCGTCGATGACGATCAGGTCCAAGTTGGAGAGGAACCAGCCCCAGAGTTTGTGGGCGAACGGGAGAATAGAGTAATTGATCATATCAGGCGTCATCGCGAGAACGTGCGGTTGCCGCTCGCGGACGCGGCGTTTCTGGTGTCGAGAGAGTCCGCCCGTGTAGCGGCCTGCGTCAAGATGGGGGTCGACGTTCTGGAGGAAGTCGTAGAGATCGTCGGCTTGGTTGTTGATGAGAGCGCGCGTCGGTGCGATATAGAGAGTGCGGCCGTCGTCGACGAGGGCGCGCTCGGCGGCGAGGATCGAATACGGGAGTGATTTCCCCGACCCGGTCGGGGTCGCAAGGGTGACGTGGTCACGAAGTCGAGCGTGCCGAATCGCTTCCGCCTGATGGTCGTAGACTTGATCGATGCCCTTCTCGCGGATCGCCTCGGAGAGCTCCGGGCGCAGGGGGACATCCGTAGTCTGCGCGGATTGCCCGGTCATCACGCGGTGGTTCACGAGGCTTCCACCGACGGTAGCCTCGTTCTCGGCGAGCCAGTCGACAGTATCGCGGATCGAGGGGCGTTCGCCGGCCGATTCATCGAAGGCGCGTGTCCCCGCTTCGAGCTCCACATACTGAGAGACAGCCGCGTCGGCGTTCGTCTTTGAGCGACTCTTCGAGCCGGCACGCGACACGTCCGACTCTGACGGTGGTGACTCCTTCGTCATAACTTCCTTCACCTCCAGTGGAGGGAGAGAAATATCGTGCAAGACCTCAGAGAGCCGTGGATGACGGTGCTTCGACGAGCGGAGTGAGGTGTTCCCGAGGCCGACTACGGAGTAGCCTCAACGAGCGCGCTCGTCTCGTCGTCCGCCGATGTCGAGCGACGTGCGCGGACAGCCGTCGAGGGAAGGAGTTCGAACGCAACATGGCGGAACTGCACGAGCCCACACGATTCGTTCGGACAAACGATGGCATCGGCGTCGGCGTCGATCGCGCTGCCGGGGACGGCGGGCGCGTGCTCAGGGAGGATGCTGTCCTCACCAGGATCGCGGTCGTTGTCGTAGAGGGCGAGATCGGTGTAGTAGTAGACCCCCTTGTGCTCGCAACGGGGGCAGCTGTACGCGAGGATCTGACCAGCGGGGGCAGCAGCAGAGGGTTTCACGGGCAATCAATCAAAAGTGCGTTGCCCGGACGTTTAACCTCAGGGGTGCAGTCGGGGCAGGGCGGTACGAGTGTGGGGATCAGGGATCGACTTCCCAGTACTGGATGGCGAGGCGGCCGTTGCCGAGATCGTCGACGTCGTAGGCGACGTCGTCGGGGATGTTGAGGTCGACGATGGCTTCACCCTCGACGAGCTGGGAATCATCGAGGCCAGTCTGTTCGGCGCTCGTTTCGAGTTCAGGATCGAGTGGTGGAGTCGAATCGGACGTCATGGATTCTGGAGACATCAGTCACTTTGAATCCGGGGAGCGAGCATCTGAGTGACAGTAGCGGCGCCGTCGGCGTACTCGTAGTTGAACTTCGCGGGGAAGTCCTCGCCGAGGAGAATTTCGACTTCGGCGTCCTTCGGGATCGCCTTGTTGAGATCCTTGAGGTAGTCCAGCGAGAAGAGCGAGTCGGCAGCGCCGATCTCGAGGTCGATGAGGTCGTCGCGACTGAGTTCGAGGTCGACATCGTCGGTATCGCCTTCGGCGTGGACGCGGAAGGCCTCGTCGTTGGGATCGACGATGAGTTCGACGTGGTCTGAGACCATATCGGCGGCCCGAACAGCACGGTCGATGTCGCGCCCTTCGAGGACGACGCGTGCTGGGAGGTCGAGGTCAGGGATATCGGGTTCTTGGCGGATCGTGTCGGGGTCGAGGAGTGCGAGCGTGTACTCGAGACCGCCGAACTCGATGAGGAGCTTGCGGGTCTCCGGATCGAGCGACATCTGGATGAGGTCGTCGTTGTCAGCCATACCGACGACATCGGCGAGCTTGGTGAGGTCGACGCCGAGGACGCCACCATCGGCCTGATAAGACTCGAAGGCGGTTTCGGTGATGTTCGTCTCGTCCATTGCGACGTTCGCGGGATCGACAGCGGCGAGGCGAAGGCCGAGATCGTTCAGGTGGACACGGGACTCGTCGACGATGACGCTAAGCGTGGTGATCGTCTGGTCGAGGCGGTCAGCCGCGATGATCGCCGAGAACGCCTGGGGTGGGCGGGAGTCGGACGGCGACTCCTCATCGCTGCCGTCACTATCGGTCTCTGCGTCATCTTCTTTCTCGACTTCCGTCCCGTCGTCGTCGGGGGCTTCGGCCTCCGTGTCAGGGGTGTCAACCTCAGTATCGGCCTCGACGTCGATGTCGGGCTCGTCAGCTGGGTCGGTGTCGGTACTATTGGGTGATTCGGGTGTGGATTCTGCCATAGGTGTGATGGATTGTGGTCGTTGGGGTCGTCGTGGTTGTCGGTAGACGCGAGTAGACTGTTCTTGAGGCTGGTGTGGGGTGTCTCACTCGGGCTTACATCTCCCGTAGAGTGCGAAAAACGGCCGTACTGGACGGACCCGTGAGTCCTTGGTGGAGGCATCGTAGTCTCTACGGTCAGTCCAAGTGGAGCGTCGTCCAGAGATCGAAAGCGGCGTCCTTGTAGAGGACAGTCTCGCAGTCCGCGCACTGATGCTCGACGGCGCCGAGCCGTTCACCTCCGCCGAGCCGCGTGACTTTGCCGCCACGATGCCGCGCAATTTCCGTCCCGATGAAGGAGGACACGATCAGTTTCGATCCACAGTGTGGGCACGGCTGCCCAGGCTTCCAGTCCGGACGGCGACTCGTATGCACGTGATGAGCAATGCCATTCGAGCTCGGCGAAGTGACGGCGTACGGTTTGTACTCCGCGAGGGGATCGTACTCCTCATCGGCGAGCACAGAGTTATCCGAGTGCTGGTTCGGAGACTGTCCGTCACGATTGTCGGTCATAGGAAATCCCTCACTCTCGGCAGGGGAGAACAAACTACTGCCTGTCCGATACGCGAGCGGACGGCTCTAGAGGATTAGAGGTACTCGACGGAGGTTGAGTAGTCCACGATCGATTCTTTTTCGTCGACAGATGCGAGGGACTGCGCTTCGTCGATGAGCCAGTTGTTCGCGGCGTCGACAGCCGCTTCTACATCGTGACCGAGCGCAGGGTGGGGTCGGGAGCGTATGCGGAAAAATCTTGCCGGGGAGAAACCCCCGAAGTGTGGATATGGAGTGCGTGAGACGAGCCGAACGACGGAGGGAGAGACACCGTCAGCTGGGAGTGCGCCGCCCTACTCGTCGTCCTCTCCTTCGTTGATATCGCCGGCCTCGAGGTCGTCGAGAGCGTTGCTGACCATCGCCTCGTAGGCATCGAGGTCAGGGTCGTAGAGGTCGACCGCCATCGCATCGTAGTTGCGCTCGTCGTCGTTCTCGGTGGGGTCGTCGGGGTCGAACGCCTCGAGCCGTGCCTTCGTCTGCTCGGCGGTTTCCGCGACCCACGCGTCCCGAGCCTCACCGTCGACGATGTTGATCGACTCGGGGCGGATGGAGACGTTGACGTCACCGTCGTCGGTCTCGTAGGTGCGCGCCTTGCCGACCACTGCGACGTACGCCGGGGCTTCCGCGTTCCGTAGGACGCTGGCGGCCTCGGGCTGGTACTGCCCAGCGTAGGCGAAGAACGTCCCGGTCGGGCCCACGATGCGGGCCTGCCAGTACTCGGAGTCGTTGCCGACGTCCGTCGTCTCGGTCAGCGTTCCGACCACGAAGACGCGATTGGCTTTCTCACCCGACGGCAGCAGCGAGTACACGGGCGCACGGTCTTCGTCGGATTCGGTGAAGGTGCTCGTTGCGTTGTTGAACTCCTCGGCGAAGACGCGCTTGGCGACCTCGCGATCACCGTTCGCTGCACTGCCGGGCGAGACAGCGTCTTCGGAGAGAGTGTTGCCCTCCTCGCAGTCGTTGACTACGAGGTAGTTGCCGATGACCGGCCCGGAGACCGTGTAGGAGTGTCCGAGGATCTCATCCTCGACGGCGTCGGCGACGACGCTCGTGTCGAGAGCGTCCATCGCCATCTGCTTGGCCTCCTCGATGGTGATGCCAGTGAGATTCTCAGTAGCTTCCTGGTTGAAAAGGACGTCGTAGGCCGTCTGGCCGTCGTCGATGACCGCCTTCACGCGGAGATCGAACTCGCCATCGACCTCGCCGTGTTCGGAGCAGCGCCCGTTCTGGAGAACGCGCGTGCAGTCCTCGGCGGGACATCGCTTGACGAGGCCGCTTCCGGGTTGGACTGCCACGACTGCGCCAGCGGCCTCGACATCGGTCGAGCCGACTTCGAGGTCGGCGGCGTCCTCGTCGTCGACGGGAACGATGTCGGACGCGGAGTTGACCTGGACGCTGAGTCGGCCCTGGTATTCGTCGGAGACGACGTTCTCGAATCGGTACACGCCATCTTCCTCGATGGTCGGTGCGTCGGCGGACCCCCACACGGTCACCTTGATGGTGCCGGTCTCGTCACCGATGAGGCCGACTTGAGCGATGGAGTCGACGTCGTTGTCCCAGAGCTGGACGACCTTCGCCGTGACCGAGAGCCACTCGTTCGGACCCTCGACGGTCGCGATCTCGCGCTCGTCGGCCGGACCGTTGGAACCGCTCTGACCGTCTAGGTCGTCGTACTCGAGTCCGTACGCGTCGAGGAAGTAGTTCCGCGTGGTGCGGACGGCCTCGTCCTTCGGGACGCGGTACTCGTCGACGAGCATCGAGAATCGCTCGGCGATCTCTGCTTCATCTACGTCGACTTCGTCCGGGAATTGGTCAGCGAGCTCTGCCGCTTCGTCGGGAATGGAATTAGCTACTGCCATCGTTGGTCACTCCGATTCGCATTCTGGAATCGGCTTGTGGGACGTCTCGAGTCAGGTCGACGCCCTGCGCGCCTTCCTGCTCACGCCCCTACACCCAATTCGGGGGAAATAAACCGCCGTTGCGACGGGAACGCAGGTGGTGGGTGTCGCCACGCACGCCGGGCTTCGGCTCGGCGTCTGCATAGTCGTGATTTCCCCTTCACCCCCCGCGGGGGGATAAACTGCGTACGGTGCGTTCGGTGGTCGGTCAGGGTCGATGCTCGGCCAGCCTCCGGCGAGCGGTGTGAATCGTCGAAGCGAAACGGGCGACGATTCGTGTCCACCAACTGCGTCTGTAGATAGGGGCGACGGTGCCGTCACCTGTCTCCCGCGCATCGGCGTCGAGGATATCTGGGTCATCGGGGTCAGGGTCGGCCGGGTCGGCTGTGGACGACCACTCGTGGTCGTCAAGGCTGGGGATCGCGGCCGCGACCTCAGCATCGGTTGCACCCGTTGGAACACCCGTTGCCGAGTCGGGGGCAGAGTCGGGATCGGCTGGGTCAGGGTCGGCCGGGTCGGCGGGATCGTACTTCCGGCGGACGACAGCAGAGGCGTCCTCAAGAGGAACACTCCAGTTGGCGAGGAACTCGAGATCCTCGATGACCACGTCACGGGTCGGCGGCGTCTCAGTCGTCCGAGCGAGATGGGTGACGAGGTACTCCGCCACTCCCTCGCGCGACGCAGTAAGGTACTGCCGAGTGGCAGTCTGTGCACGATCGATAGAGAGGCCGTAGTCCGCGACGAGTCGCCGCATATGCTGGTCGACGATGTCCTCGGACGCGACGTCAGCCGGAAGGTCGTTCATCAGCTCGTTGACCGCCCGTTCGATGCGAAGCGTCCGTTCGGTCATCAATCTTCACCTGCCTTCCCAGGCCACCAGTCGTCGTCCTCGATCGTCGGTGGCTCGTAAAGTCTCGGTTCGCGGGGTAACCGATGAAAGTCCGACAGCTGTGCTTGACGCGATCGCGATCGCTCACGGGGAGATGCTGAGCTGGACATCTGTGAAGTCACCTCACCCCCTGTGGGGAGGGACAAACTCACGTCGGTCGCCGCGGGTGGTTGCGTCCCCGAACGCCCCCACGGGCCACGCGATGCTGTCGAGGTTGTGGCTGCGCGCGCAGCGACGCTCGCGTCGCGAGCACGGAGCGGTGGGCGGGGCGGTGGGTAGTGGGTGCCGGGAGCCACACACTAACCAGCCAGCTGCGACGCCTGCTTGAGGGCCGCTCGCAGCACACGCAAAAAGAGGCCGAGCGATGGCCTACTCGTCGTCCCGCCGTCCGAGCGTGACCTCGATCGCCCGGTCCATATCGATGTGGTTGATCCACGCGTGCTGGTCGCTATCGACTGACCACGGGGCGATTGTCGGATCGTCCGACTGCCGCTTCCGCCGCGTCATCGGGCCGTCACCCCGGTCGAGGATTGTGAGGTCCGTATCACCGACGACTGCCAGGGTCGCATCACCCTTGTAGGCGTTGACACGCACCCGTTCCGCCCGAATCCGGTCGCCCACCGCGAGCGTCGGCTTGTCACCCGCCGCGAACCAGACCGTGAACTTCGCCGTGTCGCCGGCCTCGTCTTGCACCAGTCCCACCTGGTACTGCGACCGATGCTTCGGCGTCCACAGCGTGGTCACTTCCGCCTCGACCGTCGTCTCCCACTGCTCGTAGGGATCGATCGACCCGATGGGCTGCTTGATCTCGAACATCCGCTCGAGTGTCTCCTTGACGGCTATCGTCGCGTTCATCACGTCCGACCCGTCCTGGATGTGCCGGGCGATGCACTTCCCGAACGTCGCTCTGGACATCGCTGCTTCGCCTTGGAAGTGCTCGGCCAGTCGCGCGGCACCCTTGTTCACCTGAGCGAGCGTCTCCTGGTCGAGTGACGCCCGCGGGTCAGGGGCGTCACTCACGGACGTCGTCGTGACCGGTTCGTCGTCTGCCGGGTCGACCCGCTTGACGCCGACCGTCTCTGCCGGCGGGCCCTCCCACGGGTCGTCGCTCTCTGAGACGGAGTGGCGAATCGGCTGCCGCGTCCGCATATCGTCCCGCGACCGCGCCGCCCGGTTGATGCCCGCCACCTCTGCTGCGATCGCCTTCGCGCGGTTCCGCTCATCGGCCTCGAACTCGCCACGCATTCGCTCTTCAGTCGCCAGCGTGTAGTGCTCCGGGGACACCTCCGCGAACGGCGCTTTCAGGTCGCGTCGAGGCTCGGGGACGTCCATTTCCGCGAGTGCCTGCTCCCAGTAGACCCCAGTGGAGACACCACGCACCAACTCGCCGACATCGCCCTCGACGACGTCGCCCAACTGCTGGCCGTGCATCACTGCCTGAACATCCGCGTAGGTGCCACCTGCGCGGCCGGTCATCTCGCGCCTGTGGGGGAGCCCCGTCTCGTCAGCTTGGTCGTCCTCGTCCGACGTTTCGTGCTGTGAGGCAGCCGCCCGGTATTGCGCGTCCATCCGCGCCGAGCGTTCTCGCGCGTAGTTTCCGGGGACAAGTTCCTGCCCCTGGCTGTCCTCGACCGGTTCGTCGTTCGGGGTCGGGGGCCGTTTGTCGATGTCCACACCGACCACGTTATCGCCGTTCTCCAGATGGGGACTGCTGTAGAGCAGATCCATCTCGAGTTCGTCGTACTTGTCAGGCTGTCCAACCGCCGATGGGCTTTTTTGCCCTGAGTTGAAACTAGACATTGCTGTATCCGGGGAGTGATCCCCTGTCGGGCGCGCCTTCATCGCGCCCGTTTTCTGACCGCCGACCGACGGGTGTATTCGTACACCCTTCACCCCGCGGAGGGGCGAACAAACCCACCGCGGGGCGCGCCGGAGCGGCCGACGTTCCGCACGCCGACCGCCCGGCGCCGCCTGCCGACGGCCCGACGCCCTGTCACGGGCTACCTGACTCTATGATTTCAATCCCCCTCAACAGTTGGAAGGGACTGTGCGTCTTGGCCGCTGGCGCGGCCGATTTCGGGAGAAGGGACCCGCGGCGCACCGACCGGATGCGCCGCGGGTAGTGTCTGCCGGAATCGAGGCCCGCGCCCAGCGCCACAAGCTGGAAGGCGTCCGGCGGGTGCACCCCTGACGCGGGCGCGTTCGGGAGAAGGGACCCGCCGAAGGCGGGTAGTGTCTGCCGAAGGCGGTCGCGATCAGGGGAATGCACGCGCCAGAGGCATCCGGCAAGTGGTCTCCCCAAGACGTGCAGTTCATATCCGACAAGTGGGGGGGATGGTTTCCTCTTAAGCGTTCCTTCCGACACGGCGAGAGGTACTGAGGCGGCCGATTCCGTGGAGAAGGGGCCCGCGCGAAGCGCGGGAAGTATCTCCGCGGAATCGCGGCCCGCGTCAGGGCCTCGAGCTTGTCGGAACGACGGCGCTCGCGCGTGTGTGATAGCGCGAGCGCCGTCGGGTACCGGCAGGGGAGCCGGCTGCCGTCGTGAGCTGGCCGATGTCAGTGGAAGGGACCCGCGCGAACGTGTGAGCGCGGGTAGGGTCCGCTGAGATCGTGCCAGGTCAGCAACGGCACGGCGGCTTCCCCCGCCCGTCCCGTGGACGCTTAAGAGGAAAGAAATTAATTTTTGCTCGGCGGCTTCTGGCGGGTGGCCCGTACCGCCAGAACGAAGCCCGGTGCGGGGCCCTGCCCGCCGAGGTACGGGAGTCGCGAACCCGGCAGATGCGGCCGATGAACAACGTGAACCAGCCGCGCACGGCCGATTCCGGGAGAAGGGACCCGCCGAAGGCGGGTAGTGTCTGCCGGAATCGAGGTCCGGGCGCGGGTCGGTGAACGCAGATGAATCGGCCGCATATGGCCGGGGTGAGTCGTGCGTCGCCGCGCGCTGAACCGGTCGATTTCGTGTGGAAGGGGCCCGCGCGAGCTTGCGAGCGCGGGAAGGTATCCGCACGAAATCGTGACCCGGTCCGGTTCAGCGTGCTGGCGACGTGTGACTCAGGCGAACGGAGTGAGCGACGCGATCTCCCGTGCCTTCGGCTCGGCAGGCCCCGTGCCCGGCTTCGCCCCGACTCGCCGGGAGGCCGACAGAGGCGCCCGATTTCCGTGGAAGGGACCCGCCCCGGTGGGGGCGGGTAGGGTCCGCGGAAATCGCTGGTGGCTCCGGCGGCCCCTCCCGGTGAGTGCGCGGCGCGCGCTACTGCACGCGCCAGCGCAAGGGGGGCGACCGAGTGAGGAAACCTGGTCGTAGCACGACCCGATGTCTCCCGATGCCGCCGAATCCGCTCGATGAGCGGTGTTACGAGGCGCCGTCGCGGACTGGAAGGGACCCGCGAGCGGTTTGCGCTCGCGGGTAGGGTCCGGTTCGCGTCGGTGTCTCGTGACCGCGCAATCCGCGGACTTCGGCGGGTGAGTGGACGACATCGGCTCCCACGGACTGGCCGGTGAGGCGGCCGATTTCGGGGAAAGCTACGCGATTCCCCGAAATCGCGGCCCGCCGTCAGCGGCCAGAGCGTGTGGAGCAGGTCCCGGAAATCAGCCGCCGCTGCGACGCGGTCCTGATTCACCCACGGAGACCGTCCGACGAGCTCTGCTCGTCGCGGCGGTCTCGATCCAAAGCGCGCGCGACCCCGACGCGCGCGGCATCCTTCCTCGAGACACACCGATCGGCCATCCATACGCGCCAGAGCAGCGAGCCGGCGGCCATCACACCGGAACGCGGTGGCGACAGCGACCACTCGGCCGCCGAGGCCACACTGCTATGCTCTATCGACAGCCCACGGCGTCTCACGACGGCGCGATCCCCAGCCTCGAGTACTGCCGACAGCCCCTCGCGAAGTCGACGTTACCTCGCCCGGCCCCCACGTCAAGAACGAACCACGAGGCGAGAGCCGCGACACGCGGCACGTTCCTGACCTGGTTGAGATACGCATCCTGACGTCCGCGCGCGACAGCCAGCTGGGCCCAGTGTAGGCAGCTCCGCGACACGACCATCCACTCCCACTCGCTCATACGCAACGCCGTACGTTCGCCACGCACGCTCGATGCTACACCTCGACGCCATCCACCAGCTCCTACGTTACGACAGGCCGCGCTCTCCACGCGACACACAACGGCTATTCGCTCCCTGCTTCGGCTACCGACACCGCTACAATCTGATACGAATCAGACACTCGTCTTCGACGACCGCCCAGGGGGCCAGCCTGTACCCGCTGCCAGGGTACCCGCTCGCCGGAACACCTCGGTACCCCCCTTTCACACGAATCTGCCCCCTCTATACTAGTGGGAAAGGGGGTGTTCCAGTTTCTCAATAGCCGGGGATAATCGCCAGACTGTGTAGCGTTCCAGTTTCGAGAGTACGGAGAGCCGCTCGAAGGGTGTTCTGAGCACGGAGTTGACTATAGGCTCGAAATCGCAAGACAGCGCGGCGTTCCAGTTTATCGAGATGCTGGTGTGTGGTGGTGCGTAGATGTGTCCAGGTTTCCGGTGAAAACCGCAAGACTGCACGGTGTTCCAGTTTGCAAAAGGATCCGGTCTTTGCGGGAGTGTATGCTAATAATTGGCGTTCCAGTTTACCATCCTGACGCTATATGGTGATTTTGTGAGTCCTCAGAGATTCGCGTTCCGATTTACCGTTCCAGTTTTATATTACCGTGCCGTCCGGTGGTTTCTCCAAAATATGCTATTCAGTAATAGTTCTAGAAAATCGAGGATTAAGGGACACCGTCAGAAGGGAAATTATCGGAAATATCAGTTTGATTTCATAGTATTAGACGGGAGATCGAGGCAGTAGACTGAGAGAGAAAATCAAGAGGCTACTCGCGCCACTCGAGGTGCGTATAGCACCGCGTAGGCGACCCGTCGATCCGCCGGCGTTTCCGTTCGACCGAGACGCCGAACAGCGCCGCACCCCAGATTTGGAGGAACCGTTTGAACGTCACACTCGAACCTCGGTCAGGGAGAGACTCGAATCCCCAGTCGGTGACGGTGTCGACGTATTCGTCATAGGTTTCCGAACTTGGAAGCGCTCCGTCAGGGTCGGACGTGAGCTGGTTCGCAATGAACGCCGCACCACCTGCCGACTGCTCGGGCGCTGCTTCCGTCAAGAACGACGTGCCTTCTTCTGTGGGATCAACCATCTTCACACCCAATATAACGGTTCGAGTGCTGTCTTCGTTTCCACCTGACGTTGAGACGATATTGAATCCCTCTTCGAGGGCACTGATGACGTCACGATCGATGTCGAAGAGGTCTCCGTCGATACCGGTGTCCGTGTCGAACGCATCGAAGAGGGGATCGATCGTTTCTGCGAACTTGTCCTCTGATTCTGGTGGGACGAGGTTGTGCGTGCTCGCGAATTCCTGACAACGGTCGAAGGCGACATCCACGTCCACGACGTTGTTCGGTGCAGGACGGAGGGAAGCCGCAATGAACGCGGCGGTAGCTGCTTTCCCCTCATCCTGGAGTGGTTCGGAAGTATCGTCTGTCTCTCTCTCCTCGGACTGCGTTGTGTCAGTATCATCACCGTCAAGCTCTTCGTCCTTGTTGTCGGATGGCTCGGGAGTGGATTCGTCTGGTGCCTCGTCCGTCGATGATGACGCGCCAGTGTCTTCCTCATCCACTTCAGAGTCTTGCGCTTCGTCGGTCGAGACTTCGTCTTCGTGAGTCCTCTCGGGTGCCGTTCCGGGGTCAGCGGACGCCGGCTTGAGTTCGCCCGTCTGAATCGCTTCGATGAGGTCCTCGACGGGCCGAAGCGTCCCCATCTCCTCGTCGCCCGAGGTCCGATGATCGAACCAGGCGATACGTGCCTGTGCGTCGTCGCCGGCGCGGGGCGGCTCGTATCGGACGAGGGTGGCATATGCGGTTTCCGGGTAGTCCGGGTGCCGGAATTCGATGTCGGGTACGAATGGCTGGTTGACACGGACCCAATCCTCACGGAACCGCTCTTCCGTCTCGTACTTGTACGTCTGCTCGCTTCCCGGAGTCTTGACGATATAGCGAGCTGACTCGTTTGCACTTCCCGGGGGACAGGTAGCCCGGTACGGGATGCTCGAGGGAGTGAGGTTCTGGAAGTCACCGGGAGCGATACGGAGGTGTATATCCTCGTCATCGGGATGGCCGATGTTGTCGGCGGTCGGGGCGACGAGGAGGCAGTCGTCCGAGTCGGGGTCCGGGTCGCGAACCCAGATCGACGCGCCGGCGCTCTCTGTGTCCGATCGGGGGACGACAGCGGTGACACCGCCGTCGCGGGCACCGCCGTCGAATTCGATTGGTGTGTTCGATTGCGAGTAGAACCGGCGACCCGACCACTGAGTGTTCATCGGATCACGGAGGATGTTCGATAATGCGGTGGCAGGTCCAAGGTCGGGGGCCCCCGCGTCTTCGTCCCACGGCGTTTCGGCGACGAAGATGGGGAGGCGACATTCGCCACTCTTCGTAGTAGTGTTAAGCGCCTTCTTGAGGTTACGGAGTTTCTTCGTGGGGTGTCGACGTGGATCGGTCTCCTCTTCGACTGTACATGAGGTGATGTCGTCAGCGAAGCACTCCGTAGGCTCGCTGGCGAAGACTGTGAGGACGGCATCCGGGATGTCCCCGGTGTCTTGGTCGATGATCCGGCCACTGACTCGGGAGGGGACTGCGTCTTCGAGTGCCGTCATAGCGTCCCGAAGGCCGGTATCGTGAGTATCGGTCCCAGCGGTTGCAACCCAGCCAGTCGAAAAGACGTTTTCAAGAAGGAGACGAGCACCCTCGGGAGTCAACCGAATGGCGTAGCCCTCGTCGCCGGGGACGTCGTCACGGTGCTTCGCGAGTTCGATCTCGAAGATACCGTCTGTTTCCGGGATGGGAGTGTCGCCAGCGACGCCCCGATGGGTCATGATGGTGCCTAACGCCTCGATCTCATCGGCGCACGCCTTGAGCGAGGGGAGGGCATCGCGGCGACGATTACGTTCTCCCTCATTGAGGTCCTCTGTGGCGAGGGCTTTCTCGACTTCGAGGTGAAGCCGGCGGTACATCTCGTCAAGGCGCACCCAGCGGTACGTCCCGGGTCGTGGTTCCTCTCCATCGAATGGGTCGATCCCAACAGAATTGCTCTCACTGGTCCGGCGGCGTTCGATCGCCGCGGACACACTCTCGTTACTCACAGTGGTATTTTGCTGTTCGAGAGCTGATTCGTCTGCTGGCGCAGTTTCAGACTCCGTATCGATACGATCACGAACCGCAGTCGGTGGCCAGTTCCCGGTATCCCGTGCGAGATCGATGAGTTCCTGAATCCGGGCGACTTCATCCTCGGTGAGGATACCTTGGTTAAGGAGAGTCGCGACACGGCTGTTGAGCGCACGGGCCTGGATGGACTCCTCGTCTTTCCGGTACGTCGGGAGGTCGGTGTGAATCGCCCATTCCTCTGGGGAAAGCGACTTCCCCTTCTCAAGGAGGTCGGTAAGCTCCTCCCACTCGTCAGTCGTCATACTACCCTTTAGGACGTGATGAAGACTGGACGCGGGCCCGGAGCTCTCAGCAGCCGAGGGAGGAGTCTGGCGCTCGGTATTGGATTGGGTGAGCTCGGTCTTCGCTTCATCCCACTGGTCGCGAGCCCACCCACCTGAGTCAAACAGCGTGTCTGTCTGCTCACTCGTAGTGGCTGGAGAATCGTTCTCGCGACTGGTAGATACCGATTCAGCTGTGTGTTCATCGGGTCCTGCATCGTCCGACAGGACATCTACCGCGCTGACTTCCTCAGCCGGGGAGTCCTCTGTCGTCGAATCGTTAGTTGGTTCAACTGGGTCTCCGAGGTCAGGGAGCTTGCTGTCGGTGTTGGAGACGCTGTGCAGAGTTTCTTCACCGGGACCGTTGGGTGGGTCACGAGCGACTATCCAAGTCGCCCACGCGAGGACAACTGGGAGGAGTGGGTCGTCTATTGTGAGATGGTGGGCGAGTTCGGGGATGTTGAGGATCGCCCGGTTACGGACAGCCGATTCTGACTCGTCGTCGGGGATTCCGTACTCTTCGTTCGTCTGGTCGATGACGTCGGCGCGAAGCTCCCGGAAGGCCTCCTCGAAATCTTCGCGGGAATCGTAGCCTTCGGGGGGTTCCTCAGCATCCTGATGCCAGTTCGGAAGTGGAATACGGGCTATTTCGATGGTCTGGGACCGTGTCCCTTCGGAAGGTGTTGGATACTGGACGAGCCGGTGGTCGACGGGGAGATCTCGAACGTGATCCATGAAGTCCTCGACCTCGAGGTCGGCCGGACAGAGCGCCTTTGCCTGCTGACGCGTGATTTCACCGGCACGCACGACGGTCGTCTGAATATTACCGATGATCTCGGCGTACGTCGGGTCGTCGCCAACACTGTTGTCGGTGTCGGCGTCGAAGAGCTGGTCGGGCGTCTGGACGGCGAGTGAGAGGGAGACAGAGTGGTTGCGGGCGACTGCGATCATCTTCGCAAGGTCATCCGGTTCGACGAGACGGCCGGCCTCGTCGATGAAGACGCTGACGTAGTAATCGTCCGCGGTCGCCTCCTCTTTGAGGAAGGACTTGTAGAGTTCGAACTCGTACTGCATCAGAAGCTCGTGTGTGAGGACAAAGTCACGCTGGGCGTCCGGATCGAGATCCTCGACGTCGAAAATGAGGACGTCGTTCTGGCGATCGCCAGAAAGGAAGTCGGCGAAGGAGAACCGCCGGGTCGTGTTATTGAAGAGGGGTGCGAGCCGGGCGTCCGTCGTAAGCGCGTTCAGACGGTTAGTGACACCGCCGAGGATCTGCTGGGCGGTGTGCTGTTGGTTGTTGAACGGCGTCTCCATATTCCGCTTGACTGCGTGCGAGCCCGGATCAGGCAGTAATTCCTTGGGGTTGAGCGGGATGTCCGGGTCCATCAACCTCGTCAGTTCGGTGACCTGCTGGGTCTGCTCTTGGAGCTGCCAGAGGGGATAGACGTTCGGGCTGGCGTCGTACCCCCAGCGGAACGGCATCACGGTGGGCTGTCGAGATCTTGAATCGTCCTCGTTTTCATCGTTGGAGCGATTTCCGCCGCTCACGAGGTCGTCGGCAGTTGGGAGCGTGTTATTGCTGGTATCACCGCCTTTCCGCTTGTACGCAGGCGTGCCGTCGACGCCTGTCGGGTAGGTGTGCGGTGAGAAACCGGCTGTTCCGAGGGCCCGAAGGACATCACGGGACACGCGGGCGTTCTGGAAGTCGCTCTCACCCATCAGAAGTTCAGCGATCTTCCTGACAGTCTGCATAACCTGTGAGCCGTGTGTCTCCCAGCTGGTGTCCTTGGAAGCGATATCAGGGCGCTGGGGAGAGATGTCGTCGGTCGCGACGCTCTCTGCAGCCTGGGGGTTGCCGTGGGCGTCGTCAGCCTGTTGGGCGGGTCGTGTGTCGAAGACCGTTAGTCCGGGGAGGACCTCGGGCATATCGAACCAGTGGACTTGCTCGCGCACCCAGTCTTCGCCGAATTCATCCAAGAGACCGCGCACAGCGAGTTCACCGACGTTTGCGCCAGGGCCGGCGTAGATGATGATGGGGCCGTTCGTGGCCTTCCGACGCTCGACGATCTCGTGAGCTTGGTCGACAGACTTCCCGGAGCCGGGGAGCCCTTGGTGGAGGATCGACCGGTCCATATAGTCCGTGCGATGTTTGACGGGACGAGTGAGGTCGCTAGCGTGGAGACGATCGAACGCATAGCCGAGCGTGGCCCCGTCAATGTCCGTACCGATGATTTCGTTGTCCTCGGCAGGAGAGAGTTCAGAGAGTGGGGCTGTGTGGGAGAGTTGGCGTTCCATATGGGCTGCGAGGTCGTCCGAGACGGCGCTGGTACTCGGGAGTGCTGTGAACGAAGGGAGTTCGTCGGCGGCGGCGAGGACGATCGGCCAGCGGCGACGGAGAGAGTAGTGTAGGCCGAATGTGGGTGCCCTACCAGCATACTCCTGAGCGCGGTGAAAACGGTACGAGTCACGGAGCTGTCCGAGCGTATGTCTCCGCCATCCAAACTGCCGTGCCCACTTTGCGAGGCGGCTGTTCTCTGGTGGTTCAGTGAGCTTGTTGAACTCGCCGTCAGCAGCAGTCGCCCACGTTTTTGCGAGCCGCCAGGCGTCGTCGCGAGCCGTAGTCCGCTGGCTGGCTGCGGCTTTAGCGAGCGTCTCGGGAGTCACTCGGAGAGTGTCACCTCGACTCGCTAAGGTCTCGATGTCGGTGTCGGAACCAGATAGATCGGCAGTACTGTCTATCTCGTTGAGATCGGGCTGTTCTTCGGTGAAGACGCCCCCGTCACTCGCCGTATTTGTCGAGGCAGAGGTGGTATCCTCGTCTGAATGGAAGAGGGGGGAGGGGACGGGGTGGGCCTCTGAGGAGGGTTCAACTGACCCTCCAGCAGTCTCTTCGAGGGCGTCGTTCAAGAAGGGAGTGGGTTGGGTGAAGACATCCATCGTGACTTTGAAACTCCGAGTCGCACCCTTGTTCTGGAGTTCTTCGTTCCGTGTCCCTTCCGCGCTCGCAACTTCCCCACGGACCCGACTGCTCTCTCGTTCTCGAGCAGCGGCCCGGTTTTCCTCGGTGGTATTCTCTCCCGAGCTTGGTGTCGAACGGCTACGCCCACGGCGGTTCGTTCGTTTGTCGAACTGGGTACTTTCCTCACCCTCGATGACGTCGAGTTTCTGCCGAATGAGATCGCTAAGGTCGCCCGCGGATGTAATCCGGGCACGGAGTAGTGCGGGTTCGTCGGTCTCGAGGAGGGCATCGAGGGCGGCTTCCATCGGAGGGGCTTCTTCGGCAGCGGTTTCGTCGAAGACGTTGAGTCGCTGGAGGAAGTCCCAGCGTCGGGTTCCTCGGGAGCCGAGTGGATAGCTCACGGGCGCTTCCGGGCAAACCGCAGTGAACTGATCCTCAAGATGCTCTCGGAAGTACCGTTGAGGAATCGCCTCGGCTGCAGCTGCGCGTTCGCTCGGTGTGGGCGTGTCCTCGTCGATAGTCCGCCCACCGTCTGTCGCGGCGTCCGATGATTGCGCGTTACTCCAAGGGAACGTCGCTGATGGGGTCGCATCATTCCCGAGAAGATGCTTGCACCGCCGGTACGGCCGGGCGCGGAGGAGTCGCTGGAGCGTCGTCGAGACGGGTGTGACGTCGTAGTCGGGACCACCGAAGGCTTGTCGTACCCAGTTGTGCTTCGTCCGGTCGAGCGTGCTCGTCTGGCCGTCCCCGATGAAGTGGATTAGAACCTCGATTGCGAGTCGGTTGCCATCGCCTTCAGTAGTTTGAAGCTCGCTTTCTTCTCCTCCGATCTCGGGGTCGTGAGGTGCCGATCGGATGATGACTTCTAGCCCGTCAGTGAGATTGGGTAGCCCTTCGATCTGTTTGGTGATTGTCTCCGGTGAGGCCGGCTGATCGGAGGCCGTAATACGGTACCAGAGGTCGTCTCCTGGTCGCGGTGGTTCATCTTCATTGAGTTCGTACACGGCTGGTGCATCGAGAGGATCGAGGAGGCGCTTGCTCTTCGCGTACGCTGTCTCCGAGACGGCGGCATCAGCTGTGCTACTGGCGCTTGCGTGAGCGGGTGGTGCGATATACGACCACGTGCTGGAGTCTTCGTCGGTGACGTAGTCTGTGATCGTACGGTCGACACGGTGGAACCCTTCGCGGATTGCCCAGCCTGTTATCGCTGCGAGCGCGTGAGCATAGACGTTGAGAGTGCGACGGAATCGGAAGAATTTGATTTGTGTTCGCCGGAGCGTTCCGATGCCAATAGTATCGGCCACCCAGACGATCGCGCGGACGAATCGAGACCAGACCGCAAGCATCGCCGTCCACGTCCGCCGCATCCGCCGTGCGACTCCGAGAAGGAGGAACACGACGAGAGACGTGAAGATGACAATCCCTGCGATAATGGGATTCTTGAAGCTCCAAATGAGGAGCCCACCGATGAACTCCTGCACTCCACTCATCCATCCACGAAATTGATTTGCGGCGTCGACGATCCCACTAAGGTACGGAGCATACCAAGCGGGGCTTGAACTCGACTCGGCGGTAGCCTCCGATTCTCCTCCGTTTGAGCCGCCTCCTGCGGATGTGTTGGCTGTGGTGGTCGTGGATGATTCTGAGTCCGGCCGCCAGCCCTGATCCCACTGAACGGCGTAGTAGTTGAGGAGGGCCATCCGGAGTTCGTTCACCGTTGCGTTATGAGTTGCCGCGAACCGGACGGCTCGTGCGTCCTCCGGAAACACGGAGAGAGATTGAGCGGTCTCGTACTCGTGAACTGTTTCGTTCGTGAGTGGATAGAGCTTGAGCTTCGGGGTTTGCTCAATCTGTTCCTCTGACGGCATCCACCAGTCGGGGTATTGCTCCGTACGATAGTATCGGAAGAGCCAATCCTCGATGGTTTCAGCCGACTCTCCGTTCTTCGCAGCTTCCCGGGCCTGTGTTGCGTCTTCTGGGAAGATCGAGAGATCCTGATCCTGCTGGTAGAGATGAACTTGGATACACGCGTAGTGTTCCGTCCATCCGTACGAGTTATTGTTTTGAATTTGGCACGGCGAGGTTGCATTCGTGGATTGCAGCGAAGTAGAAGAGAGGTTCTGGCTCTCTGTGGTACTCGTGGAGTCAGCGGGGTGTGCTGCGAGAGCTGGGCCAGTGGCTGCCGTGAGTAGGATACCGATGACGCTCAGGGTCAACAGAACACCGTAGAGGGGATGGCGATTCCTCGGGCGGCCTGAGCGAGGGGACCGAGACGTCTGGGTCGGCTCTACCGACCGCGACGGATGCGAAGTGCGATCTGTCCTTGTATCGGGCGGCGACTGGGTATGGTCATCGGTGAGCGGGGCCGGCGAGAGCCAAGCTCGAGTGAAGGCTGGGAGCGTCGGCATAGCCAGTAGTGGCCTCTACAGATATTTCATCTGCTCAGCGTAAAATACTATTCGGGAGTTTTGGGCCGATTGATTGCTCGCTCAGTCGAGGCGCGGTGTCTCCTAAGCAATCGTTTTCATAGCCAGTTGTGGGTCGAGGGACTGGAGCCCCCGGACAATTTTTGGGTTCAGATAGCATGATCTACGGTAAAAGATGACCTCGAATGGCGACTCAAGCCCCTGTCCACGGTGGCGACGAGTCCTATCCGAGGCTCGTTCGTCGTTTGCGTGGATACCTTCGCCGGTCGATACGTTGGTCTGGTGGGGGCTGGGTGTGTTTCTTACTGCCCCCATAGTGGCGGGCTTCAGTTATGTTCTGGTCAGATTCGTGTTTGGGGTTACATCGGCGACGGCGCTGCTCTTCGTCGGGGTGACGGTCCCGATGCTTATCGCAGTGGGACTTGGCTGGCAGATCGGTGCTGTGGTAAACCGTTACGATGAGTATAGGTTGAACCGCGAAGAGGCATCGACGTCCACAAAACCATCGGAAAACGCGGATCAAATCATCTCGGAAAAATATGAAGTGGCCGAAGGCTTCCGGTGGATCTCTTGGCTTCCAGATCACCTGAACAACTTCTTCGTGCTGTTCTTAGGGGGGTCTATCGTCAGTGGCGGATTCATCACTCTGGTCTGGATGTTCTTTGTTAGACTAACGCCAGAATACCCGATGCCCTCACCGAATGTCGTCGTCAAAGGACTCTTTCCGATGCTCATCCTTGCGAGCTATTTCGGGTGTTTGGCGGTGACAGGTGCGCCGTTCATCTCGATGTTTTGGAGAGAGACGACAAGTCATCTTGAGACGCCGGAGGCGCGCCACGATCACGCTCTCCGGGTTGCGTTGGTCGTTGGTGGACTCTTTATATTAGTTGTAGCACCGTGGACGGCGCTGCCGATTCCATCTGAGCTCAGAATGCCGGTGACCTGGGCGCTCGCGTTCACCTACCTGTTCTTCGCAATCACGCTCTTGCCGTTTCTGAATATGGCGCGGCCGCTCACACCTGAAGAATACGCAGTGATCGTACCAGAGGAGATCGATGCTGACCCCCAAACGTCGATTTGGGTTGCCACGGTGGGACTTCGGTCGACGGCGATGGCGGCGGGTGTCTGGCCCTTTCGCCGGGTCTTCGTTGGCGAGAACCTCCTCGAAGATGACAGTATTTCCCCAGAATCACTCCGAGCAATCCTCCACCACGAGCACGGGCATCACGTTCTTGGACATCTTCGCCTCGCTGCTGGGGCCGGATTGATTTTCTTCGGTGGTGTCGGTGGGATACTCGCGGTTGTTTCGCCATCGATGCAGACACTCGGTGTGGTGATGGGCATTCTCGCGTTCGGGTTCCGGTTCGGCCTCGTACGGTGGGTTCGCCGAGCTGAGTTGGCTGCCGACGAATACGAACGACAACGGGTGGGAAGTGAGACTGCGATAACCGCATTGCAGTCGGTTGCCGATCTCCGAGCGAAGGAGAGTTCGAAGAAGACGGGGACGTCGTCCCTTCCGTGGGGGGCTCCGTTTGTTATCGAGTGGTTCCTTCGAGTTCACCCCTCAGTCGAGGATAGGATTGCGGTGCTCCGAGAGCGACAGGGGTGTGACAGCTCGCGTTAGCAAGAGCGTGGTCAAAGGTTGTAGTTACTGATGACGCCGAGAAGGTGGGGACGGCAAGGCGGTAGTCTGCCAGCGCCAGTGATCCACTCAACGCCGTTACGTGGTGGGCGCACAAGTGCCGCCGGTCGCCCACTGGATGAGGTTAGCGATAGCGCCCCAAAGGAGGATGACGCCGGCGATCGCGACCGCGCCAACCATCAGCCGGAGGCCCCGCTTTTTCCAAGACTGGTTCCAGCCGTAGAAGTAGAGGATACCTCCGAGGACGAATCCTCCGGGGACGAGCGTCCATCCAAGGAGGAAGATGAAGTCGTTGATGTTGTGGATGGACTGGATGACTTCATTTGAGCTAACCTCAGTCCCATCTGGACAGTCTGCCTGCAAGATCACACTCATCTGCCGAGTCCAAATCGGCGCGGCCTGAGCCATCAGGTCGGCTTTTATCGTCGCGAACTGTGCGCGGGCAGCCGTGAGGAGTCCAAGCCCGCGTAGGCCACCAGGGAGGGCATCCGCGATGGCAAAGGCTACGAGCTGGACACCGAGGAGTACGCTGGTCATATCTGTCTCCCGGTTAGTTTGAACCATGCTGGTCTAACACTTAACTCCACCGGGGGGTACTGGCGAAAAACCGCTCTCTCCGACTGTGCTGGTGGACTACAGGGGAGGTGAGAAATGACGAGAGGCAAGGTAGACGGAGCGAGAAGAGAATGGAAGAGTATTATTCGGAGTTAGTGTCGTCAGCAACGTCCCCAGAGGAGGGTGACCCCCCACTTCCGTCTGTGATGGGGTCAGTTGGAGGCTCACTCGTTTCGCTGGATTTCGTACTGGAGTCAGTAGTTTCCTTCTCAGCAGCTTCTTCACCTAAACCACCGGCAGTCTCAGCGCTCTCCTCGGGTTGGGTGGTAGTCTGTTCACTGCGAGCGGTGGCAGCCTGCTGGCGGCGCTGTTCAACCAACTGAGCGGTTGCGGCGGCCGTCTCAGGTTCAGTAAGGAGATCAACCGTGAGCTCGCTCGCGTGGATTTCGAGGTGTCGACGCGCGATTCCAGTGACGCTCAGGAGACATTCACTGAACTCGGATTCCTGTCCACGTGCAAAGCTCTGGATGGCCTCGACATCAGCTGGGGAGAGGTCGTAGTAGTCGATCACCTCGTCTGAAATTGATTCCTGATAAAATAGCTGCTTGATGTCGCATTGGTCGTAGATCGCGCGTGGTGAGTGGACATCGTCAGTCTCCTGCATGAATTCTTCTGCAGTCTGGGAGATGAGCGTCAAGCCAGCGTTGAAGTGTCGGGAATGGCGGGTGAACAGGCCGATGAGCGAGCGGGCAGATTTCTGACTGAGCAGGTAGTGAACCTCCTCGAAGATGACCTCCATCCGGCGGGAGTTCTCGCGAGCCCGCTGGTAGCTCCAATCAAGCATAACGTGCTGGAGGAGAGGGGCTTGATTGGTATCCTGGAAGGCACTCATATCGAAGACGATGAGCCGCTCGTCCTCGAGGTCGACGGTCGTCTTCCCAGAGAGGTTCGCAGCGACGCCACCTGGCTGGAAGGCTTCGAGCGAGCGGAGGAGGCTGTTGGCTTCGGACTTGAGGTTGCTGTCGTCCTTCGACTGAAGTCGGGAGGTGACTTCGTCGACGCGTTCATCGAGCTCGTCGCGTTCCTCACGGTGAAGATCGGTGGCGTCTCCCTGGTAGCTGACGAATTCAAGTGGGTCCTCACCATCAGCAAGGGCCTTGAGGATGTCGAGGACGTCTTCCATAGTGGGGTTTTCGCGTTCGTGGGTGCGGGGTTCGGAAGTGATACCGTACATAAGGTATGCAAGGTGGAAGACCTGCTGAATGAGGCCAGCACGTTCGGCGCTCAGGCTGTCGCCGCTCTGATCGTAGAACGTCCGCACCATCCCCGTCAAGGAACGGAGTTTGTCCTTATAGGGGTCTTCGGCCTCACCCGTACCGCGGTGGATTTCGAGCGGGTTGATTGTGACGTCGCCGCCGAAGGTGACGACATCGCCACCGAGGGTCTCGAAGAAGTCGACAAAGTCGTCACCGGTGGGGTCGAATGCGATAGCGGTGAATTCAGGGTCGATGAGGAGACGGCGCCAGAGAGAAAGTTTCGCGGCGAACGTTTTTCCGGACCCGATCTTCCCAGTGATGACTTTAGAGAAGCCGGAGAGGCTGTATCGGTCGACGATGACAGGGTTTCCGGTCTCATCGAAGCCATAGAGGACACCGTCCTCGTGAGCGATGGCGGGTTCGACGAAGCCGAAGAGGGTGGCCGCCGCGTCGTGTTCCATAAGGTCCGTGTTCTGGATAGGGTCGGAGACGACAGGTGCGATCGCGTCTTGAGATTCAAGTTGGCGAAATTCGAGAGGAACGAGTTCGACGTCGCGGTCAGCCACGAGTTGCTGGACCTTCCGAGCGGTCTCTTCGAGTTCATCACGGGTACTGCCAGCGACTTCGATGTAAATACCGATGTCGTAGAGCCGAGTCGTCCCTTCGGTGAGGCGACGAAGGAGACGATCGAGTTCTTCCCGGCGGTTGAGGTCTTCGTGATAGTCTGTCGCGCCCTTTTCCTCCTTCCGAGAGAGGGCGATCTGGAGTTCAGTGAGACGATCCTGGAGGGCACCGCGAATCGTCGTGGGATCGCGGGGAGAGTGATGGTAGCTGACGCGGACGTCAAGATTGGTCGTGGTGAGGTTGATAAGCCAGCCACCGAAGACACTCTCGGGAGCACTTGCGGGTGTGAGGATACGGACGAATTCGCCGTTCCGGTAGAGAGTGGTTGGATCTTCGGGGACGATACTTGGTGGGGCGACGCTCGCTTGGTCGATCTGGGCTTGGCTGTCGGCGTCTTGGATGAGTCCAAGGCGGAATTCGTCGGGGTCGGCGGCCTCGAAGTCGATGAGGCGGGCAACCTGTTCACGGATGTTTGCCCGACTCGTCTCCCGGCCTTCCTGTTCGAGGATGCTGACGGCGCGGTCGAAGGTTTCGTCGTCGATTTCCTCGAGGTTGACGTTGGCTGGATCTGTTCGGGCGGAGGTACCGGCACCAGGGATAGCTCCAAAACTACCGGGAAGCCGAGAGAGAAGACGATTCAGAACGCCGCTGTTGGCCTCCGTCTCAGGTGCGCCTTTCATTGCGTTTGTAGATGGATGTTGAGCCGAACCAACAAATCGACGTGACGCAAGAATACCGAGACCGAGGAGGAGGGCGACGCCGACAGCGACGCCGACAAGAATGAATGGTGACGGAGCGTTCGGGCCGCCTTGGATCGCTCGCTGGATCGTCTGAATGATCTGTTGCACTTGCCCGGTAGCAGATGCTATTCCGAGTACCCAGGCTACTGGGACGCTACTCATGCTATCGTGGGATACGTAGTGCCTCGGTAAATGGTTTCGCCCGTTGATAGCTTTCCGCAAAGAAGGCGTTTCGACAAGTGGGTTGAGGGAGGGCAGCGAGTTACCCCACAAACTACAGAGATAATTCACTCGTGGGGTAACGCTGGCAGTGGTCCTACCTCAAGTGCCGCAGGAACAGTCGAGAAGATGGAAGTAGAGATGTTGGGATGGTCGGGAATCACTACGGCCGGCGAGGTGGGAGAACTTCCGCGTAGGATTTGGGAGAATACTCGTCGAGTGGTGAGTCGGCGTGGTTGTAGTAGCGGTAGAGGACGTCCAGAACGTCTGCCCGGTCGTCCATCACTTCGGTCTGAACACCGGTCCTGGGGAGTGCTTCAGCAAACTCGTGTTGCCGACTTCTAACTTCAGAAATACACTGTCGTTCGATGACGTCGTCGTCGGTATTCGAGCCGATCCGAGAACGAACTGAGGAGGTGACAGAATTGACACAGCCGACAATTCGCTGGAAGAGAGATCCCGAAACAACGTCTGTAGAGTGGCCATAAGACTGTTCTCGGACGTGCGAGCTCTCAACCCTAACGGCGATGTAGAAATCACGGACTTTGACTCGCCGGGTACCGACCGACTCGTTGAGCCAGTCGATGTACGTCGACCGACCAAGCTGCATAATGTCTGGCGGATCCTCAGCCTCGTAGGCTGCACGTTCGATCTCCTCGAAGTGTGTCGTCAGGTCAAATTCACGAGGAAGGGCGAGCACTTGGAAGGGGTAAGAGATTCCACGGAGAACATCAGCGTACGCGTTGATCGTAGACTGGCGTCCTTCATCGTCGAGGGAAAGCCAACTCGTCGGGGTGATGTGAACAAGGCCGACGTACGCGGGTTCCTCATTGTCGCTCTCGGTGACTATAATACCGTCTTCGCGAACGTACTCGAAAGCTAGTTGCGCCTGCGTTGTTGTTTCCTTCTGCGTGAGCTGGTGGTAGTACTGGCTCGGGTCGCGCTGTGGGCGTTCGCGAGAGTGCATCTGCCCGCCATCAGTGACGATTTGCTGACCGCTGTTATCATCTGAGGCGGACTGCTGGGGGGCACTCGAGGACGAGGATTCTGGGTCCGGATCACTGTTGTCGTCCGAGGGGTCGGAATCCTTAGAATGGAGGGTGCAGATGTCGTCAAGGTGCTGTCCAGAAACGAGACCGCGTTCGACGGGTTGCCAGAGATAGCGATCCGGGCCCACGCTGTGTTTTGCAGCCCCGATGAGCCACTCGCGAGGGGTCTGACCGGCAGGTGTTCGCCAGAGAACGTACAAGCCGACAATGAGGCCGAGAATCCCGCTTCCGATAGTAAGTAGCCCACTGAACGAGGGCTCGAAGACGTTGTTGATACCGGACGCAAGGATGATAGCGGCGAGTGGGATTACGCCGACTTCGAGATCGCTGACGCTGAGTCCGAAGAAGAGGCGATGCTCGAGTAACTGGCCGGCTACTGGGTACCGTTTCATGGGACGTCTTGTGTGAATACGTGTCGTGAATGCCTAAAAATTCTCTCCCCAATAGAGATTGAAGGTACTTAGAAGACGACGTCAATGCGGCGCGTCCTGCGAAAGTCTTAATGACACTCGGTGACAAGTAGTGACAACGATGCCAATCCACGTCCGTGAACTAACAAACGACGAACCGTTCCCCGTGAAACCAGAGACGAATGAGTACGAAGCGCTGCGCTTCTTGCTCTCTCACCGTGAGTACGGTTTCACGCCAAGCGAAATCGCAGACCAGACCGATATCAGTAAATCAAGCGCATCGAAGACGATGACGCGGCTCTTCGAGAAGGGGCTCGTCGAACGGTCACAAGGTGCCTACTACGTCGACCCAGACCGAGCCGAGAAGCTAAAGCAGCGGCTCGAATCTCTCGACTCAGTCGTTCAGCTCTTCGAGTCTGCGCCTACCGATGACGCCTACGCTGAAGAAGGATGGGAAGAAAAAGTTCCAAGCATTGACCCGAACGGAAAGTCAGGAACTGACGAAACGCACGAACCAACTGCCGAAGACGAAGCAGGAGAGATCATCGCAGAGCTTGAAGAGGATGCCGTAGAGGAGTAATCGATGGGCTATCAACACGGACACGTTGTATCTATTTCAGATCCATACGAGAGGCGGCCATCTCGTCCAGTCGTTATCATCTCCGACGAAGACTGTCCTGACCACGGTGAGCTCTATACGGTCGCAGCAATGACCGGAAGCGAACAATACGGACAGAATCGCTACGCCGTCACCGTTGAACAAGATGAACCTGAAGTCGGGGAGTTATTGAAACGCTCCTATGTAGAACCGTGGGCGACCAAACAAGTCGACCATAGCGATATCCGCGATGTCCACGCCAGATTCGGTGAAGACACTATGAGACGGCTCGCAAAAGCATTCGCAGCAATGGTTCTCAAGGGGTAGGACAGCCTAGTTCTGATACAGGATATCACCCCATAACACCACATCTCTGACGCGCCGACTGCTCAGTAGCTCCCTTCCGACCGCGGCTACGATGAAGTTGGTTACGCTCGTATAGGTCAATCGGACGCGAAGAGGTCGGGAGCGCTCGTCTCCCACTCGGTGAGCTGGATGAGCGGCTTTTGCGACGGAGCGACGAGCGCGCCGTACTGGCTCTGAAGCCAGCCGTCGAGGGTGTTGCCGATCTCTCTGTTCAGGTATTTGTCGACGGGGACATCGAAGGAAATGATTTTCTTCCAGGTGTCGTTCTGGCGGTTGAGGCCGACATAGACGCCAGTTTTCGTTCCCTCGAGGTAGCCGAGGACAGTCAATTCACCGGGATTCTCGTCAGTATTTAGGCCGACAATAGGAGCACCGTACTCGATGGACGGAAACCAGTCAGATGCCGCAGTCCACATACCACCGGGGGCCGGCTCTGGTGCCATCACATCGATGTAGACCTCAATCTGGATGTGGTCGGCCGGTGGCTCCACGAGCAGGTCGATCTCGTTGAGGTAATCGTGATTGGCGTCTTCGATGAGAGTGGCGACTGGCCGGTCGCGAAGACCGACTTCCTCGGCCTCTTCTCCGGAGATAGAGTCGGCCCACGCCTTCCGCCAGACCCCGTCAGTGTGGATCCGGTAGCCGTATTCAACGACGTGACCGGACCGATCGGGGGCAGTGACCTTCATCAGAAAGGCGATTACCTTGTCGGTGTGTTCGATCTGAATGAGGGGAATGGGGATCACCTCGACGAAGGACTCCTGGTAGATCCCCCCAGGGGTGAGTATCTCCCCAAGTTCACCGTGCTGGAGCGGGCGCGGTGGGAGCTGAGACACACAGGCGGCCGCGAAAGTATCATAGAACGACGGCCGGACGGTTTCCTCCTTGTAGAAGGTGGTCGCCCAAGTCGCGATACGATCATCGATAGCCTGGGAGAACTTCTCGTCGATGGAGTCCTCGGTGAGGATGGTCCAGCCGGTCTCTGGTTCGAAGCCGACACCGAACCAGGAGTCTCCGGCCACGAAGCGGAAGCCGACGATGCCCTCACGGTCAACCCAGTCATCACCGATAGCGACGACGCCACCCAGATTTTGAATGCTGGAGGTGTCGACACGGGTGTGAATATCGGTGCCGTCCAAAGTTGAAGGGGACTCGAAACTATCGGGTGCTTGGAGACTGATGAAATCCGAAATCGAGAGTGGGTGCCTAGGGAGAGCCGCCAGCACGCGACGGGCGGTGGTGGTTTCGGAACCCATGTGTTTGTGTTTCTGTACTAATCTACCGTGTTCTGCTATTTAAAATATCAGCCGGGAAGCACGCTCAGCGAACACAGCACAAAAGAGCCAGTAACTAGTTCTAACGTGGTTCTGGAAGTGATTCGGAATCAACGAGGAATTTGAGTTGAATCGTTATGAGCCGGTGTTGCGAGTTCTGTCGACGTAGTCGTCGACGGACTCCTGGATTTGTTCCTCCGATGGTGAGGAAGAGGGCGGAGAGACATCTCGATTGACGAGGTCAGGGCGCATCGCCTCCACTTTTTGCTGGTCTTTTGCCTTCACGCGGTCGTACCAAGCTTGGACTGATTCGTTGACCGAATGCGGATTCGCCTGATCGATGTCGGACCCGCCAGCGACCGCTTGGGCCTCCCTAGGATTCGGTGCTCTGTCTTCGTATTCGAGAGTCGATATCTCACCCTCCGGAAGAGGAGGATTCCCCTCAGGTAGTGCCAATACTTCATTATCCGCTGCCACTTCGCTGTCCGTACTTGCCCCCAAATCGTCATTCGGTGGGTTCCAATCGCCGTTCTTCACTCGCCGATAGGCGTGGCCGGGCCAATTCGCAATCGGCTCGTTGAGATTATTTTTCACGTGGCTCACACCCGCTTTCGCCTCACGAGCGCCGAGCGCCACGCCACCGCCTGCTAATCCGGCCCCAGCTCGAGCACCCTGTCCCCACGTAGCCTGACTCATCCATTCTTTCCGTGATTTTACGCCACGGTAGGCGCGCTGCGCGTTACTCAGTGCAGTATTCCGTGCCGACGAGACACGTTGTTTTAGATTGGTCTTCGTCGAACTAGCTGCCTGTCGAGGGTGGAATTCGGGTTTTGCTGAGCCAGTCGCTCCATACGCCTTTGGGCCGGTTCCGCTACCGCCGCCGAAGTTTCGGAGGGTATGCTGTCCGGCGCCACCGCCACCGGGCGGAGTCGGTCCACCGCCACCTCCTCCGCCACCACCACTTCCTCCAGACGAAGACGGACTACCACTGCCACCGCCGCGTAACGCACTCAGGCCACTAAACCCCAGAAGGTGACCGGCGGAACTCCCACCCATCGACAGGGCCTGGATCCCGACGAAACCGGCGAGGCCGAGGCCGGAAAGCCAGCCGAGGAACCGCTTCCAAAGGACGAGCTTATTCTGCGATGGGTCAATTCCGGCAGTGAGTGCTTCTGGACCGTGAGCCCCGCTCGCGTTAGCCACACAGATGTCCGGGGCAGACATACTGCAGCCGGTCTGAAGAGCGAGCGCGACGAGCGGCCCCGCGAGGAGGAGATACGCTGTGACCTTGAAGACAAACATAGCGACGTCGTTCGCGTACCGAAGTGGTCCCCAGTCGGTGTACCACATAACAAGCAGGATCGGGAAAGCGGTGTAGACGAGATGGATCATAAAGATGCGGAGGAAGAGGATCATCACAACGAGAGCGATAGCGATGAGAGAGATTGTACCGGCGGCGAGGTAAACGAGCACAGCGGCGATAGCCGAGCCCATCAAATCGCCGATGGCGTTGTTGAGGGCGGGGCCGGCGAGGGAGACCGCGTAAGTCTCGGGCATCACGAGCTTCGTAACGCTATTCGTGAAGACGACCGCGACGTGGAGGAATGGACGGATGAGAGCGAGTGCGAAGAGGGCTTTAACAATACGGATTCCCTGCCGTAAATAGGAGCCCTCTGGGGCTTCCGAAAAGAGTGCCGCGATCGTCCCGAGGACGATGACGGTCGGAAAGAGAATCAGCGAGTACTGGAGATTCTGTATAAAAGTGGCATTCGCCCCTTCCTGGTAGTATAATGGGTCGATGACGAGAAACTCCTGGACCATACCCACGAAAACCTCGCCCAGGACGTTCGTCAAGCCGGTCGCGAGCGTGTTGACGATCCCCTCGAACCAATCCTCTGGGTCAAGAGGATTAAATAGTGGAATGATCGGGAGGGCAGCCATCGCCGCAGTGGAGGAAACAGTCTGTTGAGCTGTGGGTGCGACACCCAAAAGACGATCTTGAACTTTGGCCGAGAGGACGCTGGATGACGTCGACGGTTCCGTTGCAGAGGTTTCTGTTGAGTCCCCAGACTTTCGGTGGCGAAGACGGCAACCGACACGGTAGAGCCACCTACTAAGGGTGGTTGGAGAGCGCTCCATGTGAATCGCTGTGTCAAGATATGTTGTCCAATACCTAAAACTTCTACCCCCGAACCAATCGGAGATAGCCACTGACCGAGGACAGTGAGTCGCGCTACGATCTCATCGTCAACTGAAGTTCGTAAGGTTGGCTGAATGACGCAGAAGTGAGTATCGTCAGTCTTGAGAAAATGTTGCGAGGGGTGGCTACTTGATGGTATACCAGCCGACTCCGACGAGCAAGCCTACGCTCACAGCCAGCGAGAGGAGAGCGGCCTGTAATGGCCGTAAAAAGAACGTCCAGAGATCGGCAATCAGGCTCCCGTTTCCGGGAGAGATCGCGGTTGTGTGGCTGGACGAGTAGTAGATGTCGTGATTCTCTGTGTATGGGTCACCGGGGAAACGCGCGGTGATCGTCGCACTATCGAACGTAGCGTATGCGACACCGTTGTCGTTTGTAGTGACTGAGGATTCGGTCGCCCCGGTCAAGATCAGTTTCCGATCCGGGAGTGGAGTTCCGTCTGGGCCAGTGAGACGGAGACGGAGTTCCGGCGGCTCGTTCTCTTCCCCCTCTTCCGGCGGAATCGTTGTGTAGGTAAGCGACGAATCCTCCATCGAAGTGACCTCTGTTGTCGAGACGGGTATTTCATCCCCGAAGATCGACGTTACGGAGGTGATCTGACCGGGGGCGTCCCTGATGACAATTCTCGAGGTCTGGTTGGCAGTCGCTGTAGTGAGGTTCACATTTTCCGCCAGGGTCGCCCGCTTCGAGACGCCAGGAACAGTGCGCTGGCGGAGATCCGTCACCCGTCCGTGACGATACACATCCGTTTCTCCGACGGCCTCAACACTGGGGGACGGTTGTCGAGCAGTGAGCCGGAGGGCAAGTGTTGGTGGGAACTCCGTACGTTGTGGGTCTGTGTCCCAGTTTGACGTTGTTTCACCCCAGCGGTACTGACGGACACCATAGACCTGCCAGACGTTCGTTAGGCGGTGGGAACTGGCATTCGAGTCTCCTTCTACGTTGAAGGCGGCCCAACTCCAGAGTGCCCGCTCAGAGAGATACTCCGGCCCCTCGATAGAGAGGACGATGGAGCGGCGGTCGTGTGGTTCCTCAATTACGCGCTGGGAAATCGAGACGCTGTCTGGTGGGACAACGTGGACTGGCCGATCGTCGCTAACGGTGAGCTCATCATAGGTGGCATTAACCTCCGTATGGGTGTACGTCCACGTATCGTTGTGCGGATGGTAGAAATAGTGATCAGTGGTGACTTCCGCGGTGACGTTGATCGTCGCCTGGAGCTCTAGATGTTGCCTCTCGCCATCCGACGGGGGAGCGTTTGCGTAGTCGATATGCCGGGCCTCTCGTGGCGATGTTTCTGGTGTCGTGTGTTTCGACCACGTCTGATCGCCGATGCTGAGGTTACGCTCAACCCGTTGTGAGGCGAGATCGTATGTGGTATTAGTGCGATAGCCGCCGACTATGGCCGTCACAGAGCGATTTACGGTTAGCGGGCCACGACCGGTGGCGCTGACGGTACGTGTGATGGTATGACCGTCGAGCGTCTCGAACTCAACTGTCTTGGTGACAGTCTGTACGTCGTCCGACGAGTTGTTCTCCGGCGCAGGGATGTTGAGGGTGACGTCCTTTGTTTCGCGGACATAGCGGGTTGTCGTATTTGGTTCTGGGAGGGCGACGCGGTAGTCAACGTACTCAAGGACACGCCCGTCGGGCCCCATTAGATAAGTGCCGTTTGTTTCCGCTCCCGGGGCGTTCACTTCGGCAGCGCTGGTCGCACCCATATACGCGATGAAGCCGTCTTTGATGAATAGGCTATCCTCCCGGTCCGGTGCGCTCGCCGGCCATCGACTGGTTGAGTTTGTTCGTTCGACTCTCGCTAGCTGGTCAAGGCGATACTCCTGCAGTGTCCGGGGTGACCCATCAATACGGACGCGCGTCTCTGGATTGGTCGTAAGCGTGTAGGTATCGACTGCGCGGGAGAGATTTTCAGTCGACGCATTGGCCTCCACAACATACTGGAGGAGGATGCCACCACGACCGCCACCCGGGATGCCGAGAGCCTCCGTATCGCGGTCACTCGCAACAAATACGCGAGCATTCCCGTCAACCGGCGGTTGCGCGGTGGAGTTGGATCCGTTGGCCGCGACTACCGCAATCGTAGAGAAGCAGACACTCGAAAGGAGAAGGAAGGCGACGAAGAGGCTAGAAAACTGCCGAGGTGTAGCCCTAGTGATAGTCACCGAAGGCTCGTCGGATGGGCGAGGGTTGTCTTGATCCCCCGCGGGGGTATCAAACCGGGAGGTCATACATCACCACTCCGGGACTGGATAGTAACCCGGATGATGGTTGCTTCGAGTGCTACTGGCCGCATAGGGGGCGAACTTACCTGCGAATATGTGGTCCGGCGACAAAGTGTTTTCCGCGATTGGGAAACAGTAGAGCAGCTACTCGTGGGCGTGATGAGTGAACGCCAGGGCGGTCGGACAGAGTCGTATATGGGAGCCAGAAGTCGCGTCTTCGCAAAAAGTCGTTGAGAGATTAACCCCCCGCGGGGGTATAAAATCAATAGTGAGCAGCGAGAGCTATCCTACGACTTCCTCAACATCGTCTCCGTAGGAGATGGTCTCCCAGTTGGTTGGAGTGACTTCGTGACCCTCGAAGGCGTCGTACTCGGGGAAGGCGGAGAGGACGAGGACATCGACGCGTTCGGAGAGGTAATCGACGAGATGGTGGATGTTGGTATCGTCGAGACCGGTATGCCCGTCGAGTAGCATAACGGGAACCCGGTCAGCGACATCGAATGCTTCGTGGCCGGCAAGGGCAGCGATGATGCCGAGGAGTTCCCGCTCGCCTTCACTGAGAGCGTCAAGTCTAGCTTCGCGGCCTCCACGTGCGACGATGAGGTCGAAGTTGTTGGTGAGGCGTGCTGTCTCGAACCCAACGTCGAATCTCGTGAGAATGTCGGAGAGCGCCGAATCGAATGCGTCCCGAGTATTTCGCTTCACACGCTCTTTGCGTGTTCGGAGGTCCTCGACCTCAGAGCGGAGAGATTCGAGTTCCTCTTCGAGGACATCACGCTGCGAGGCTTCCGACTTGACTGTCTCAAGTTCGCCACGAGCGTCTTCAAGCTCGGCTTCCATGTATTTGATCTCACTCTGGAGGTCAGTCGCGTGGTCTTGCGTCTCACTGACCAGACCTTCGAGTTCGTCAATCTGTGCTTCGAGGGAAGCTTTTCGTTCTCTGGCCGATTCAAGATTCGTCTGTGCGTCATCAAGCTGGGATTCAAGCTCTCCGATGCGGTCGCGAAGGTCGCGTTCTTTCCGCTCCGCGTCCCGTACGGTCCGTTGTTTTTCTTGAAGCTCGTTTACCTTCTTGCGGAGAGTCGACTCTTGGTCGCGAAGTGAGTTAAGACGGTCAGAGATACTGTCTAACTGTGCCTCGACCTCTTCACTAGAGGTGTCGTTCCCACAAATCCAGCACGCAAGCTGGTCAGAGAGCATATCGTGAGAGACGTCTGTGAGAAGCGAGAGACGGTCTTCTTCGAGAACGCGCTGATTTACCTCATAGATCGACTGGAGGAGTTCTTTATCGCGTTCGATTTCGTGGAGATCAGATTGGAGATCCTCGAGGTCGTCTTCGAGCTCCTCGTGTGTTGGGACATCCAACATCTCAAGTTCCTCTTTCTTTGCTTCAAGTTCATCCCCGACGCGATCTGCGGTTGATTCGTACCGGTTGATGTCTGTCTTGGTCTTCTCGAGCTGGGCGCGGAGGTTACTCAGCTCGTCTCGAGCGTCACTATCTGAAGAAGCTTCGTTGTCGAGCTCGTTCCACTCTTCTTGGAGGTCTTCGAGTTGGGATTCGAGCGTTGTGACCTTCTCTTGGAGGCGCGGGAGGCGGTTAGCAGCGTTTTGGGCTCGCTCGAGTTCGGCCTCGACCTGTTTCTGTTCGGCTTTGAGGTCGGCAATCTGCTCGTCGACGTTCTCGAAATCGAGGGGACGTGTGAGGAGGTCCTCAAGGTTTTCACCCATACGGACGGCTTGCCGGACCTCATTGGTCTCATCGAGGAACGCAAAGAGGGCAGCACAGACACGATCGACATCATCGGTGAGGTATGGATTGCCGGATTGTGTAATCGTGCCGTTGGTACGGGCAAGATCGACAGCGTAGGTGGTGTCGTCGATTTCGAGCTCAACGTGACCGTGATCTTGGCCTTCAGTGAGGCTTGTTTCAGTCCCGAAGGCTGTTTCAATTGCGGTGAGGAAGCTCGATTTTCCTTGCCAGTTGCTCGCTCGGACGGCGTTCACACCGGATTCGATCGTAGCCTCCCCTCGATGGATGCCTGCGATATTTTCGATTTCTAGATTCCAGGTCATGGTTACGCGGTGTTGAGCATACTATCTATTAGCATAGGCGATTGGGACGAGAACGAAGTGGCTCCGAGCGCCAGTAGAGAGAGCAGGAGAGAGGTTTGTGATGAGGGCACAGAATTCATCGTTGTATCTGATTGGTGGTGTGAATCGTTTTCGTCAGATTCGGTATTCTCCGACGGATCTGGAGTTGAGTTGTTGGGTGGGTCTGTATTAGTTGGATCCGTCATATGGTCGTTACAGACGTATCCTCGCTTGATTGCATCTTCGATGGGGACCCGTGTGTCGCATTTGGGGCATTGTAGTCTGATTTCGACGTCGACGGTGGCTTGGTCTGCAAAAGGAACAACGCCGTCTTTGGCAAGTTCTGGAAGGATGTTTTCTGTTTTTGAGGCAGCCATTCGTTTCGCCGACGCGATGGCTTTCTCTCGAGTCGTAGTAGTGGAATTGGCTGTGGACTGAGTGTCTTTTTCGACTTCGAGACAGTTTTTGAGGTGATTTCGGATTGTACCGTGAGAGACGAGAGTTTTCTTGAGTTCGTCGATGTCCATCCCGTCGCCTTCGAGGTCGGCCGCGAGCTCGGCGCGTTGGATGTTATCTTCGTTTACAATAACATCGTATTCTCGGTCCAGATGGATGCTAACAGTTGATCTCCCGTAGTTTTCATATATCGACTTGAGAACACGTTTGTTGAACCAGTCTGTGAGTTTTTTATATCCTTCTGAAGTGCGGCCGTCAGTTCCAGTCCACCGTTTCGCGAGGTAGTCATCTACAGAGTCATAGTCAGATCCGGGGGCTGTTAACCCATACTCTGCGATGAGATCGTCGACTTTGCACATCTCCGGGGAGGAATTCTATGTCCACATCAATAAAAGCGAAGTGTTCTTCAGACCGCCCGACATTCAGTTAGACTGGTGCTAAATATCCGTTTCTCGTCCAAGGAGTGCCTAATTGAGCGGTGAGTACTTTGGAGATGTGTTCTCAATATCTGTGCTTCGTAACGCTGAGCGAGTTGCTGCCGGCCTATTCAGTTAGTGTGTGATAGGGGATGTGGAGGAGGTGTGTCCGGCATTCTTTGCAGACGATCGAGAGCTGTGGTCCTGTGTTATCTGTAAAGTGATTGAAGTCGAACTCGCCGTCAGAGGAAGTGTAGGTGGCTTCTCTAAGTTCCATAATAGCGAGTTCGGTGTTTTCACAGATAGGGCAAGGGTCACCTCGGGACCAGTTTGGATATTTGGTACTCTGTCGGGCGCAGATCTCATCTTCGGGCATTTGTTCGATGAGGTCGACCACTGTGTCGAGGTCGAGGTGACGATTGATATTGTGAGAATCAGTGGTCGGAGCCGTCGACTGGCTGGATGAAACATCGATTCCTCCGTCGGTGGATATCTTTCCGTTTTTCAGTGTGATGACGATGGTCGTCATGGGGGCATTCTACTATTGCAGGGAGCGGTTGGCAGGGCGGTACTTCCGGAGTGGTGTGTTTTGAACTAGTGGTGTGCTGACATTATCTAATTCGGATGGAACGGGCAGGCGGATATCGATCCGTAATGACTGCTTTAGAGATGGGAAGAGTAGGAAATCGACGATTGAATTCCGGTTCATGAGATACGCTTTTGAATATTACCGGATTGTGTGTTATACTCACCCGTGTTTACACCGTCAAAATGTATGAACATACACAGGTACAGAAGACGGAGCTTTAATCGATGATTACGAAGGGAATGTGTATCGGATCAGGTGTAAGATTGTACCCTCAACGGTGTCGAATTCGCAATGGGATGCCTTCTTTTGATTGAGTTGTAACCCGTGGTTCGAGTTCAATTGCTTCGTCGTTCTCCCAATCAAATTGGAATTTCTGCCCGATCGTTGCTAGGACTACTTTTGCTTCTAAGAGAGCGAACTCCCGACCGATGCAAGTTCGACGTCCACCACCAAAGGGGGCGTACGCAAAGTCGTGGAGTTCTTCCTCAAACTCATCAGTCCATCGTTCCGGGCGTAACGCCATAGGTTCATCATAGAACCGTCCATCTCGATGGATATGGATTATCGATAGGTGGATTTCGTGGTCCTCGGGAATCCGATATCCACCGACTTCGACATCAGTGAGCGTCCGGCGCGGAATCGTATGAACTGGTGGGTAGAGCCGTAGCGCCTCAGTAATTATTCGGTCTGTGAACTCCAACTCTTGGAGGTCGTCGTAAGTGGGCGAGTCTCCATCGAGAACTGTGACCAGTTCCGTATGAAGTTGCTCTTGGAGGTCTGGGTTCGTCGCCAGCGCGTACCAAGTAAATGCGAGAGCTGCGGCGGTCGTCTCGTGCCCCGCAAAAACCATAGTGATCAATTGATCTTCGATCTCTTCGATTGTAAGATCTGATCCATCCGCCCTATTACGCGCCTTTTGGAGCTGTGTGAGCAGGTCTGGAGTATTTGAGTGAGCACCCTGCTTAGAGTTCGATTGGCCCTCGGACCCACCTGTCTCGTCTTCTGAGATTCTTGTTCGGTCGCTTCCTTCTTCGAGTAATCTTCGAACCTCCTGACGAAGGCGCTTCGTGGATTGATTGAATCGATGCCGTGCTGGTGTCGGGAGCCACGGTGGCAGAATCCATGATGATGGTGTGAACCATTCGTTGAGTCCGTCAGCGGCATCACGAAGTTCTTGATCCTCGCCAGGGACCAACGAACGACCGAACAGCGTGGAAAAGAGAACCTCCAGAGTGAGGTTCTTCATCTCAGGCTCCATATCTAGTGTTTCACCCTCAATCCACGTTTCGAGACGTCGTTCGGTACACGCAACCATCTGCTCTGTGTAGTCTCTTATGTGGTCTCGGTAGAAGAGCGGTTGCAACATATCACGCTGTTGTCGCCACTTCTGGCCCTCGACCGAAAGGAGACCGTTCCCGAACGCGCGTTGATAGTCCTCGGTTTTCCCGAAGACTTCGACATCGGACACAAGGACACGGTCAAGATGGTCTGGGTGAGTGAAAACAAAAACATCGTCGACTGCCGGGAGAGCCATCCGGTAGATGTCTCCGCACTCCGACGTCGCCCTCTCTACAAACGTGAATGGATCGCGAGCGAACTGGACAGCGTTTTTTAGGACCGGATAACCCGACGGTGCCGGTGGTAGTTGGGAGCTCACGATAGTCGCTCTTTGTATCAGTATATGTAAAAAGTACCGCTGAGAGATGGGTTTCGGGTGGGTTTTGAAAAGGAAGGGTATTCCAATAAGCTCGAATCAATATCAGATTTGTGCGATATATTCATAGCATTGGGTGTGCACTTTAGTAACGGGTGAAAACAAGTGACGCAGTCCGAGCGTGCGACCACAAATCCACTCACGGACGAACGGATTGTCGTCCGTGAATTCATTAGTGATCTTGCTGGGTCCACCTCTTTAGATATACTGCGTTCACTCGACGAGGGCGCAAAGACGGCCTCGACTATCGCACAATCGGGAGAGATCACCCGACAGACGGTATCGAAACATCTCGTGCAACTCACCGATTTGGGGTTGACGAAAACAGCTGATACTGGTGGATATGAGCTGACGGCAGGTGGGAAAATCACGCTGGAAGCGTTTGAATCGTGTCCAAATGGTCTCGATCGCGAGCCACTCACCCAGCTAACTCGGTCAGAACATACCATCCCGCTGTTACAAACGCTTGCAGAGCAACCCAGCCGCCCGAGCGAATTGGTGGACATAACCAACGGGTCTCCGTCTCGCGCAACTGTTCGGAGAGCGTTACGGATGTTTGAGACGGAAGGATGGAGTGTAGAGAGCGACGGTGTTCACAGGCTCACGCCCGCTGGGCAACAAACAGTAGAACGGTATGAGGAACTGGCCGAGACAATCGAGCAGGTGTTGGATAAAGCACCTTGGTTCCAACGGCTCAATCCAATTAGAACGGATATTCCAGTTCGAGCCCTCGCTGACGCAAAGCTGTATGTCTCCTCACCCCACTCTCCGGGAATCGTCCTGGCGACAGCTCTCAAACTCTGCGATCCACGGCTTGACCACTTCCGCGTGTTGACATCGATTTTCAACCCGACGCTCTTTAGCGCGTACAATAAACTGCTCAAACTTGGTCTGAAAGGGGAGGCAATCGTCGACGCCTCGCTCTACCAGCGACTCCATGAAGAAGAGATGGAGTACTTTCTGGACGACTCAAACTACGACAACTTTCAGATATTCTGTCTCGACGAACCACTGACGCTCGGCATTGGTATCTACGATAGGGAGCAGATCGCGGTTGGGGCGTACAATAAAATTGGGGAGGGAGAACATATCGCGATGATCCTCAGTTCAAATGAAGCGGTAGTCCAATGGGGTGAAGAGCTCTATAATCACTATCGGAAACGGGCTCGAGACCCTGCGGAAATGTAGACGTATTGAGTGAGTTAGGGCTATTCGTCTATAATAGATTTCTTGACGCCAATCAGCTCTTCGTATAATTGGATTCCGTCTTGGATGAGTCCTTCGTCTTCTGCGTCAGTGCTATAGGTGCTGTCGAAAGATTCGATGTCGTGGGCGTAGTCGTTTCTTGCGTCTCGGATTTTATTGATGGTGTTGTAGTCCTCATCTTCGATGAGTCCGAAGCTTCTGCACCCGTTGAGACATCGGTCGAATCCCCAGTCGTCGTCATAGAAATTTGAGGCAGCAGGGTTGTCTTGAGCCTCCTCAAAGTAATCCTCTAGCGAGTCTTTGACATAGTTCTCGAAGTAGACAGACAGCAGGATTACGAGTATATTGTTTCGGTCGTGATTGTAGGCCCAGAGGACGTCGTTGAAGTGGTAGAATATCTCGGGATCGGATCGTCGGACCTTTTCTTCTAAATTGAAAGTTTCAAGCAGTTCTTGATCGGAATATCTGGCTATATGAGCCTTGATCGGTTCGACTATGCTGTGCTGTATTGTGGAATAATTCGCTGAGTTTAATTTGGAATAGACGATGTTGTTGTCTTTTTCGAAGGTGGGAGAAGAGCTACCGAAACGTGCGTATCGTACTCTTATCGGTAAGAGAGCGTCAAATTTCGAAAGAGATTCGAGAGCGATCTGATTTACCGCTGCACTCGATGTGAGTGGTTGTTCTTCGGTGAATTCGACGACTGCGATCGGTATCTCAACGGAGTCGGTTCCTTCGAGGAACCATCTTTCGAGATCGTCAATCTGATCTAACCCAGTCGGTTCCCAGCTTACTTCGCGGTATACTATGGCGTCGAATGGATGCTTGGTGAATTTCTCACCGGAGTCAAAGAGGAACGGGTTGAAGTAGGATAATCGGAGTTCTGGAGAGACTTGGAGCTTGGTACCACCAATATCCGTCAATTCGTCTTCCAGAATTCTCACGGCCTGAGTAGAGAACTCGCTGAATGGTTCAGCCGACATTTGTAGTTGTATACCCTTGATGTCCGATTGTGTAGTAGTTCTTTGGGACGGAGTTGATGGAACTCTTTTTTGTGTTCTGAGTGACCACTTGAAGCAGTGGTGTGTTCGGGACTACTCCGACTGTTCGTCGGCGAGTTCGCGAGCTCGTCTCGCGAGGAGGCGTTGTATCCAAGTTCGGTTTTCGTGCTGGTTCTCGTAAGCGAGGTACTGCTGGACTGTTTCTCGGGAGTGCATACAGTGCAGGCCCGCCTTGATGAGGCATGCGTTGGACGTGTCAAGAAATCGGTCCGGTGGGAGTTCCTCGAGGATCTTGTCGTCTGAGTCAGTCACGATGTCTTCACCTCCGTTGGATGACGCCTTACTCATAGGCAGGGGGTGAGGTGTGGATCGCCGGCGGGTCAGACCACGACTCTACTTCCTCCTGGACGGCTGTGAGGACGGCTTGCGCTTGCCTCGAATGTGAATCTTCGTTCGTCGGCAGGTCAATGAGCACCCGGAGTTCGAGGACATCCTCGAGTTCGATTCCCGGGACGGTGTAATAAAGCGTGTAGAGAACCTTGTCGCGGATGGTTTCAGGCGAGTCACCGGCTTGTGCGATCGTGTCCGGGTCGACGGTAGAGGCAGCTGTTGACATATGAAACACTTCACCTGCTTGGCGGTGGCGAGAAACCCGCGTGTCTGGGTGAATTCCCGTTCAGAGGTGATAGCGGTCTCCGTAGTTACCCCACGAGGAACGTTGTGGATGCCTCGTTGTGGGGTAACTTGAGAGAGACTAATCACCGTTGACGGGCGTGAGTCCCTCCTGGTACTCGATACGCTGCCGTTCCGACTCGTTGCGGTACGCAAGCGTCCATCCGTTCTCGTACTCGACAACGATCGCATCCTCGAGTGGATCGTAGTCGGGATTCTCCGGTTCGTAGACCGGTGCATCATCAGGAGCGAGGGGACTCGGGTCTTCGTAGATGTTTCGCCCGTTCGCTGCCCAGACGGGGTCCTGAGGCTCCTGAACCGCTTCTCCGTAGACGTCACAGGGGGTCGTCTCCGGCCAGAGGTCGTGTTCCTGCCAGAAGGCACGCATCTCACGGAGACTCTGACGGACAGTCTCGCGAATCCCGAGATGGTCAGCGGATTGCCAGCCATCGCGACTCCAGTACTCTCCGAGGTAGGCGACCTTCGCCGGCCCGTTCCAGTCCATCCCGACGATGTTCGCCGGCGGCGCACCTGTGAGCGTTGGCTGCGTGAGGTCCTGGAGCGCCTCGTACTGGACGGAAGGACTCCCACCGAGGAGGTGAATATGGCGGCCACGCCAGTCCGCAGTGTCACTGTAGTCGTCTGCGTGGAGGGACGAGTAGCCGAGCGGATACCCGAGGACCTGGTCGTCGTCGATGATCTCGATTGCCTCGTGGCACTTCGGGACGATAATGTACGTTGTCGACGGGTACTCTTCGCGGAGGTTGCGAGCGAGTTGGGTGTACTCGCGAGCGTCCTGCGGCGTGTCAGCGTCACCGATGACGGCTACATCGGGCTCGTACTCGCGGAACCGGTCAACGTATCGGTCGGGATCGGGGTCGTGGAACTCGTTGTCGAGCATAACCACCGGGAGGTCGACGTTCCGGTAGGAATCAATCTGAAGGCGATAGTCCTCTCGGATGCCCGTGGTGAAGCCAAGTTTGTAGGCGTCTGTCGCGAACGGCGCTCTGAAGAGGAAGCCGATATATTCAGGGCGGCGAGCCGCGTCGAGGGTGTCCGGTTCGGGTGTCGCATGCGGTGGTGCGAACGGACGCTGTAACTCGGCCGGTGCCGAGGCTGTCTGAAGGGAACTGGAAGCCATACGCGGGACGTGTGAACAGCTGGTTGCGAGGAGTCTTGACGGACGATACGGATACCGTGCTGTGCAGCGGGTCAGGCCAGCTGCCGCGAAGAAAGACTTGCGAAGAGCGTAAGGAAGCGAGAGTGAGAGTCGGCCACTTTCCGTGTTCGGATGGACTGTTCAGCGTCTCTGTGGCGTCGATTGGCTAGTAGTTGTAGGCGTTCAGGTTTCTTTATTCAGCCGTGATCCCGGAATTGAGATTAGAGCTCGTTAAATTGCCTTCTTAACGCTTGATGACGATTGTCCGATCGCTGTGAACTGTAACTGGATGTCCACAGTACCGAAACGAAAAGGATTGCGTGTGTTCTTCAGACTCTTGTGGCGGCGAGTCAACGAGTTCCTCTAGTTCCTCTATATCAATTACGTCTTGAAGAGTTCCAAGTTGGGTCGGTCGGCATTCCTCTACCTCTGCAATGACCCGCTTGACTGCAGTTTCGACCGATTCCGTATGTTGTACCTCGCGCTCCATACCCTAGAGAAATCACGAAACCCCAAAACACCCATACAATTTCATGCAAATCATTCAATAGAATGAAAAGCGAGCTTAACAGCTATTGTTGGGATCTATTGCACTGATTACGCTGCGTGCGTAGACACCGTCTGTTTCCGGGGCGGCTACGATCGCCTGACGGGCGGTGTTCGCGGCCTCGACGTCGTCAGTGAAATCGAGGCGGAAAGTCGATATCGACGAGACAGCGACAGTGAACCGCCTCGGGGTCAAGCCCCGAGGCACTCGGCCTGCTCCACCTGTAGAACTCATTCTGAGTCGTCATAGTCGAAATTGTTGGAGAGGGCGAGCCAAAGAGCGTATGCGGCATGGCGGTAGAGGACGGTCTCGCAGTCGGGACAGCAATACTCGACTGTACCCAGTCGATCGATGGCGGCGCTAAACGCGCTCGACCCCTCGTGATGTATCGCACATTCCTCGTTCAGATGCAACTCGTGGAGATGAGTCGTCCCACAGTTAGGGCAGGGCTGTCCTGGCTCCCAGTCATCGCGTTCGATAGCTTTGACGGAGTATGGTTCGTCGCTGGGATGAGGACCTGTGAACGTGTAGGGAGTCTCGCTGCGGGCGTCGGTCGACGTAGTGGAACCTGTCTCAGTCATATGGATCACACAGCCCGTTCGACGGGCTTTCAGGCTCGAAGAGTGAGAAAAACACACCGAGCGAGGAGGGTGCTGTTAGAACGGTGGTTCGACGTCGATCGCTGCGACGTACTCGTTGATATTCTCCTGTGCTAACGGGGCCTGAGGAGTGGGTTCGTCGTCAGTTGTTGGTATCGCACGAAGCGCCGAAGTGAAGGTGCAGTGTGGACAGTCGAACCAGTAGGTCGCGTCCTCGTTCGGGGCGGGGTCAGTGAAGATGATGATGAGCGGATCAGCTCCGCATTCGGGACAGGCGTGGGCCGAGGCGCGCTGATGATGCTGGCGGCGATCCGTCGTGGAGTGAGCACGAGAGGACATAGTGCGGGGAAGGGGAGCAGTAGTTAGTTCGGCTGGGAAGCGAACTGTTCGAGCGTTTCCTGTTCAGTTGGTGCTGTCGAGGTAGTCGTAGAGCCGTTCTCTTGGTTATTCGAGCGGGTGACTGGCGTTCTGGAAGTGACGCCGGGGTCGCATTCGTGTCGGTCGTGATGCTCTTCGAGGTAGGCAAGGCGCTCGGGATGTGACTGGTGAAGGATAGAACCGTCGTCGGTGACGCAGTAATTCTCGGGTCGTGCGCCGCAGGTAGGACAGTCGACGTACCAGGAGGGATGGAGATACCAGCCCTCACCACACCGAATACACGAGTGCTGTGCCTCGGCATCTGAGTCGGTCACGTGGATATCCTGGGGTGAGCGGTCGGTCGCGTGGACATCGAGTCCCGTGGTCTGTTTCGTATCGATACTGATGAGACAGTCTTGCTCAGCGTCGGGATGCTCGATGATGGCGACGTGGGAGCGACGATAGTCGAGGCGCTTCGGCATACAGGTCGCGGTGTGGCCAACTTGAATGATGTCACCGCCTGCGGCGATGAGTGGATGGAGTTCCTGTTTGAGTGCTGTATCCCGGCCAGTAGTGCGGCCAGCGTAATCGGTGGTCTGCTGGAACGCCTCACTCGGGAGGTCCACGAGGACGGTGTTGAAGATGCCGGCAGCGAATTCGGCTGCGAGTTCGCGCTCGTCGAAGTGGTACGCGGCGTCGACGGATTCGTCAACGCTCATCTGCACCAGGTGGCCGTCGTGGGGGAGAGACCGTTCACGCGTCGAGACGTTGAGGACACGTCCGGAGAGGTGGGTGGCAAGGTAGTCGGCGACGCCGGCTTGAGGCATAATCTCAGGGCTGAGGCGGATGTACTCGAGGGTGAGGGGCGTGTTCCCGTTTCCGCTGGTCGCGGCGCCACCTGATGCGGTGGCTCCTGCGTTCGGAACTGCGGCGTCGGTCACGTGTACTGGGCGTCGTGCCGACGTGATCTCGTTTGTGGGTTTCTGAGCGACGACACCGAGCCAGTCGTGCTGGCGGCCAAGGGTATTCCAGACGGCGACTTCTTCGAGCGTGTACTCCTCTTCAGGCGGCATAAGCGACGTCGTATAACCGAGCCGGATGACGCGACCACGGGGTTTCAGGAGGGCGTCGACGACGCGAGCGAGTTCGGTGACCGTGGGTAGTGTGTCCTCCTCGCGGTCGTAGGTGGTCGTGCTCTGTCGTTTCGAGAATGGCGGGTCGAGGACGATCGTGTCGAACGATTCAGCCTGGAGGATGTGAGGAAGGTCGCGGACGTCAACGTGATAATCGGCATCGATCTCGGGATTGATGTCGTTCCGGACGATCCGCCCATTATGGGTGAGCTGGGTCCGTCCAGCACACGCGTTGAGGACGCGACCGTCGAGGTGCGATTCGACCCAGTCACGAAGCTTCTGTGCGTTGAACGTCCAGCGGTCGGGCTGGATCGTCCAGTAGGAGAGCGAGGTGGGCATACTGGTGAGTGGAGGATGGTTCGCGAAGCGGGCGCTATAGGGGGGTTGAGTGCTACTGATGGGTTACGCCGGGGGCTTGGCCGGTTCGGCCGAGATTGTATCTGACGTATCTGATGTTAGTGAGGTATATGAGTTATTCAACGGAGTTGATTGAGTTTCAAGCATACGGAGTCCTCGAAACCGCTCGGACGAGAGAAACCAGGAGATAGAGGCGTTAATAATTAAGCCGGAGTCTGATAATCGGGAAATCGTATGGCAGACCTGATTGTCCAATCGAAGGTTCGAGAGCATCTCGATGGAATGAACGTCTCGGCAGACATCTTCGACACGCTTGACGAGGAAGTCGCTGACCTCCTTGACGATGCTGCGCGTCGTGCAGACGCGAACGACAGGAAGACCGTTCAAACTCGAGATCTCTAAGCCCATTTCGTCATCCTATTTCGTTTGATTCACTGTTGTTATCTGCACTTTCTGTAGCCGCCGTTCTGAGACACTACACAGTAACGATGGTGTCGCAGTTCACGCATCGAAAGAGAATGGTTTCGCAGTCGGGATCATCGTAGTCGACATCGTGATCGGGGAGGACGGTCGGATCGGAGACGAGCTCGTTTCCCGTGAGGTTCTCGCCGCAGTCACAGGTGAGCGGCCAGTCGAGGGATGAGAGGAGGTCGCTATCTGGAAGAATCCCATACGATGCTTCGTCGACGTACTCGTTTTGGATAGGGTTGAGGAGGTCCTGCGAAACGGCGCTATGTTGGCCGTCGAATCCGCCGTGCCAGAAGACATCGATGGCACGATACTCGATGGTGAGCTGGGTCTTGCATCTCGCACATCTGACGTGGACGTAGTGGGTGTCGAAATTGTTCGGCACCCCTTCTTCGGTAGATTCGAACTTGGAGTTCTGACAGACTGGACACGCTGGCTGTATACTGATGTATGTCGGCTCAGCGGCTGGGTCTGCGTCCTCGTCAGTATCTTGATTCTCGGACGTTGTATCTGGTGGTTCCATAATGATGAGCTGGGTGTGGGATTACGCAGACGATTCAGACGGTGCGTCGGAAGTTTCCGTAGCCGACTCCTCGGACGGGTTCTCAGGAGCGTGGTCGAACGAATTGTAGGTAAGAGTCCCATCAGGCCAAGCGACCCACTGGCCGGCAAGCAGCGGGAAACGGCACTTCCCGAATCCGACGGTCTCCACGACGAGTTGCTCCTCAAGATGGGGAGCGAGACGTTCAAGGAACTCCTCGGTGCAGTATTCTGTTCGATCGACGACACTCCCGTCTTCGTCGAAAATTGGCTTTGTGACCTCGAAGGCGACGTACCCGTAGAGTTCGAGGTACGGGTCGGCGTCCTCCTGGTCGGGTTCGACGACGCCGATGGTCAGGGAGTGGAAACTCCCGTAGAAGTCGTAATCGTCGATGATTGCTTCGATAGTCTCGACCGCATCGGGGTCGACGGTCGGATGATTCGATGCGGTGGTTGCTTGCAGGGTTGCCATAAGCGGTTCAGGCCCGTGGCCGCAAACAAAGACGCTAGGAGCCGAGGGACTGCTGAAGTGATCGAGGGGACCAATAGGGTTAGGCGGTGTCGGTTGATGAGGGTGTGAAATCTTGAAAAGTGTCCCATTCGCCGGGGTACTCGATGCCGGCGTCCTGGTGGATTGTGGTCTGGACGGCGCCGGATGACTCAACCTCAACGAGGACGTCGTCGCGACCGAATCGAGTCGCGAGGAAATCGTGGATCTTTTCGGCCGGGGCGATGACTGTCTCGGGAGCGTCGTGTGCGGTTTCGATCGTCATTACTGAATTACGGCTTATACTACTCGTGTGAGCGATGCTGTTCGAGTCGGTCCTTGACCGCGATGATGTTGTCCCGAAGGTACTGGGCTTCTTGGGGGTCGATCTGTCCGTTGTTGACCAGGCTGTTGAGGGTATTGTGGAGGGCTTGGATGTGCGCGTTGATCTGCATCTGTTCTTCAAAGGTATCGGCTTCTGGATCGTAGAGAGCAGCGAAGTCGTAGCACATCCGGTAGGCCTTCCCGCAGACTTTGCAGACGACGGGAAGTGAGACAGTTTCAGACTGCGGATCGATGTCTGCCTCAATGTCGGGGGAGGGGTCGCGAATCAGCCAGCCACCCTCGAGGCATTCGTGGGTTTCCCAGCAATCCCAGTGTGTCTCGCCCTCGAGGTGGGTGTCGTCATCTTCATAGAGGTTCTTCGTTTCGCGTTCGTCAGCGATCCCACCACAGATGGCGCAGGTTACACTGTGAGCGTCGATCCATCGGTCGTCGGTCAGGTCGGATTCAGACATATGTGTGCTGTCAGTCGGGGAAGTCGATCGCGTCGGGATCCGTCGCGAGGTGGCAAGCTGCCTTGTTGAGTTCGTTGGTGTAGACGGCGATCCCAAGGAGTACCTCGGTGGCTTCTTCGTAGGCGGAACGCGTCCCGGTCGGATTCGACGTATCTGGAAGTCGCTGGTCGAGAGCCTTGCGGAAGCGTTGCTCTGCGCGGTGTCGGGAAAGACTACCCATACGTGAATTCCTCCATCAACAGAGGGGAGATAGAAATTCGCTCGATGATCTATCCGAGTTACCCCACGTTGGGGCGGTTCTCCCCTTCTCGTGGGGTAACTATTAGAGACAGACTGCTCGATAAGCGCGTTAGAGCCACGGTTACGCGCCAATCGTCGCGAGGACCTGCGGGATATAGATGGCCGCTCCTGTGGCACCGAGTCCAGCGACGAAGAGGGCGTTGTTTGCCGTGCTGTTCGCTGACGTCGTAAGCTTCCACGTGTACTCCGTGTCGTCCACGGGGGCGAACGGTTTGATCCCCATCGGCGTGATTACGTCACCAAGGAGGTGCGTCGTGAGCCCCAGCGCGACGAGAAAGCCGACGCCCAGCGCAGGAAGAACGAGAGATGGAGCGCTTGCTGTTGACAGCGTCCCGTTTACTGTATGTGTTCCCTGAAGCGCCGCGGCCCACGTCACGGCCGTAGCGATCGTGGACGCGACGATAATGAACCAGACGGTGTGCGTGATGCCCCGGTGCGAGACGAAGGGGATACGTTGGTCGATATCAGGGATCGGTGCCACGCCGGCGACGATGAGAATTCCTACGAGGGCTTCTCCAGATGCGTGACTAACGGTAAGGAAAAACGCTAGCGGTGAGAAGACGAGAAGAGCGAGTCCGTAATGACCACGTCGATGCATCTCTGGAGCCGTAGCTCCATCTTCTTCGTCCGACAAAAAGACTATTCCGGGGGGTGATAATGTCTCATCCTCACTGTGGAAGCGCGATGGCTTCAAGAACCTCCTCGACTGGCTGTTTGAGGATAGGCTCGATGAGCAGCGGGGAAAGTGAGGAGGCAACAACGGTGGTCGCTCGCTCGGTCTGAGTCGCACAGGCGGGCGGGATCGAATCAGGTATGGGGACAGGCACGCGGTCGTGGTGAGCTGATGGCTCATTCTCCTTGGCCCCCTTAAGGTAGACGCGATCCTGCGTCGCGGTGAGACGCAAGTAGTCGTAATCTGTCTCGTTTGGTGCCAGCCGCTCGTAAGTAGCCGTTCTGAGGCCGTATTTGGTGAGCGTCCATTCCTGTTCGTCGGTGTCGGGGAGGTGCGTTCGGATTGTGGAGGGCTCTGTATGGAGTTGGGCAACGACCGTCGCGACTGCGGTCTTGATGTCTTCAAAGCGTGCGTTCGTCCCTCCGGAGACGCCGTAGTCGCCGTCGTTGTTCTGGACGCTGTGGCCGCGTATCCCGGAGAGTCGCGCCTTATCGCTGGTGTCTGCCTTCCGAACCTGTGAGGGGTTCCCGTAGCCGGTCACGAGTTCGGTCATATAGTGCCACATCCCGTCGCGGTTCGCTCCGGAGTCGTTCAAGTAGACGCGGTGACGGACGATCGACCCGCCTTCTCCCCATCGTTCGTCGAAGACGCGTCCCGAGGCTCGGTAGGTGACGGTTGTGTCGTCGTGATAGTCGAGTTCCCACTGGCCGACACGAGTCGGGGTGACCTCGAGGCCGTCGGGAAGATCGGACGTACTGAAGACGTCACGGTCGGGGGTGAGTGCCATGACCTGGTCGACATCCAAGAGCGCCGAGGGGGATGTCTCCTCGAAGGACGCGCGGACCACCTCGTAGAAGTCGTCCAGCGGCGTTTCCACCGTGGATTGGGTCGTATCAGACTTGTCAGTCGTCGACGCGGCTGCGGGAGTACTTGCTGAGCGATCGGGTGTCGATTCCTCGGTCGTCGTGAACGCATCAAGCTGGGATTGGGAATTCGATGGCATCGTGTGAACTCCGTGATGTTACGAGCGAGCAGCGGGATCGGGCTGGTCGTCGACGCGAGTGAGCGTGTAGTCGTCGTTCCTATCGAGGTAGCAGTGTTGTTCACATATTCGTCGATGGGTCGCAAGCTGGTTGATATCGAGTGCGCTGATAGAGTGTGTGGACGTCTCGAGCGGAGCCAACAATCGTCTTCTCAAGGACACGTCGCCCGTCACGGATGATAGGAGAGAATTGTTCGCTGGCGATCCGGAGGATGGCGTCCAATCTCGTGCAATTTTCGAAGTGGGTAGCAGGAAGGTCGAGGACGAACACTTGACAGGTGACCAGCTGATCGTCTACGAAGTTCCCTTGGACGTGATCGCGGGGATCCGTAGTTGGTTTTCGGATGTGAGTCGGGCCGAAACAGTACGCTCGGTAGACCTGCGCTTCGGTGGTTTCTTCGCTGGCCTTGAGATGAGGGTTTCGCTCGAGGAACCACGCACGGGTGGTCATCGGTGCGGGCCCGATTGCAGCTACGACGCCAGACTCGGTTTGTGCGAGACCTCGTGGAGGCGGCGTATGGTCCTCAAGGGCCTGGAAAAGTTCTCGAAGGGCTTGACGCCGGTTCGCCTCGGATTGGAGAACAACGGACATTGTGGAGTGTGGAATACAGATAGTTATTCGCTGAAGGCGTCAAGCGTGACGTTCTCGATGGTATCGGGATCATCGATCGTGACGGCGTCCTCAACGTTTCCTTCGGAGAGGTCGCTATCGTTGTTGGTGTCGTCCTGAGCGGAGCCATTGGCCTCCTCAAAGCTCGTTATGATGGGTGCGTTGTCAGGGTCGAGTTCAGTGATAGCCCCGTTGACGGTTGAGTCGGTAAGGATTCGCGTGGGATGGTTTACTCGCCAAACGTGCCACGTCTCGTAGGTGAGGGAGTTTCCGTGGACGACATACGCGGGGATGGCGTGGAGTGCAAAGTTGATGACGGCCATATGAGCGCACGTCTTGTCGATGTCGCGTCCAACGACGACAGTGGGCGTGTTAGGAGAGATGTGACGGAGCTGCTGGACAGCGTGGAACGGGAGTCGACCACTCCCGCACGCCGGATCGCTGATCGTGATAGGGTCCTTCTGAGTGGCGTCACGAATGCCCTCGGGGGCGCTGAAGAGCATCTGGGCCTTCGCGATGGCGACATTCTGAGGTGTGAAGTGCTGGCCGAAGGCATCTCTGTTAGCTCCGTAGTGTTCGTAAATCCCGCCGAGGAGTTCCGCCGAGTGCGGATATCCCGGAACGGTCGTTTTTTCCATTGTATTGACGAGGGCTCCGAGTGCAGTCTCATAGGTCTCGAGAACATCTCTGATGAGATCGTCATCATCGTGGAGACGATCTGTGAGATCGTGAACGAGGTCAAGGTAGTCGTCGTCGTTCCGACTAAGAGCGGTGACGGTGAAATTGAGCCAGTTCGTGAAGACGTCGTATGTACGAAAGCCCGTTTTCTTGTGGACTTCATCGAGATTCTCGGTGATTGGTTCGTATGTACTCGGGTCGGTGATGGAAGCCATCGACGAATCGCCTCAGTTCAACGTAGGGAGAGAAAAATCCAGAGGGGGGACACCCCACCAGTTCCGTCGTAAGGCGAGGCGGAAAACACCCCACTGGTTCCGGCGTTATCGCAATGAGGACACCCCTGGACTTCCGTCGTAAACGAGGGACAAATCGTATGAAGTCTCCAGATCTCGGGTGGGGACACCCCACCAGTTCCGACGTTAGCGTGCGAATTTACTCTCTTTAGATGAGAGTAAGAGCAGGATGAGTGGAACGAAAAAAACGGAAGAAAAGCCTCATAACTCTCGTCAAGAATGAATACTTCAGGATACCACGGGCAGAACAGGTCTATAAACGAAGGTTAGAGGCGAGAATTGGTCTCGGGGAAATCCTACCACTACTTGATGACGGACCCACACCCCTTCGGTTCCGTCGTTAGATAGACAAGGGCAACGCAGCTCAAGATCACGATGACCAGACACACCCCACCAGTTCCGACGTTAGCGGCCGCGAAAAGCGGTAACAAGACTGAGAATAGCAAGAGTCGCCTGGATTCTGTCCCACGATAAGAATATGTAAAAGTTGAGTTATTTCACCCATAGGTTTATTACAATACAGCTTGAACAACTCCGCGGGACGAAATACTAGAAATAAAGAAGCGGAGCGACTGGAACGTTCGAGACGAAGCTCGGTAACGGGTTGGAACGTCCAGAAACACCGTAGAGACGCGTTCTATCCTCTAAACCGTGATTGTACCTATCCTTCCCGTGGGGGGTACACGTTCATCGGTAACGACGGAACCGAAGGGGTGTGTGTGTGTGTGTTGGGTTCTGTGATTGTTCGAAGATCGAGGTAGTCCTTCCAGTAGACTTTCCGTCGTGGTAGATTTACGTCGGAAGTCGAGGTGGGAATACTTTTAAGTAATCGGGTTTCGTCGGTGCCTCTATGTCAAACGGCACCTCGACTTCCGATGAAAGTCGAGATAGGGATTCTACGTCTTCAGACGGTCAAGACGACGGATCTCGAGGCCAAACATCGGAACCGGAGGGGAGTCCAAACGAGAATGGAAAACCGCCATCAAGCGAAGGGGACGGTCAACAATTCAAGGTTGACGACCCGCTCTTTTCTCAACGGAAGGGGGTTTTCCAAAATAAGGAGATGGTCCGTGTCGGTTGGGTACCTGATGGCGATCGAATTGTCGGACGTGACGATTATATTTCCACTATCAGTAGCTGTCTGAACGACGCTGTCTATGGTGGTGCCCCAAATCATATCTCAATTACCGGGAAAACAGGAACGGGAAAATCTCTCGTCTCCCGATACGTCACTCGGCGAGCTGTCAATGCGGCAGTTGATGATATCCGAATAGGTCATACGTATCTAGACTGCTCGAAATCCTCAACTGAAGTCCAAGTCATCTCGACAATCGGACAACAGCTGAACGACGAGGATATCTATGACGAGGATGAGGACATCGTAAAAATGCCCGATACCGGGCTACCGAAAGACAAGTTCTACAAACGGCTCTGGCAGATTCTCGATCACTACGACTCGGCTATCATTATTCTTGACGAAGTCGACCTTCTCAAGAGCGACCACGTTCTGATGAGTCTCGCGAAGGCCGTCGAATCGAATGATACGTCGTGTCAAATCGGAATTATAGCAATAAGCAATCAAATCAACTTCTTCGACGAGCTGAACCCACGCACCAAGAGTGCCTTCCAGACCCAAGAACTCAACTTCGACCCATATAACGCAAATCAGATTCAAGAGATTCTTCGAGGGCGTGATGACGCATTCCGTGATGGTGTTCTAACTGATGAGGTTATTCCTCTTGTCGCGGCTTTCTCAGCCCAGGAACACGGAGATGCACGGAAAGCAATGCGGTTATTCAGGACCGCAGGAGAACTAGCCGATCGTGAGGGAGCTGACATGGTCGAAGAAGACCACGTGCGAAGAGCCCAAGACGCACTTGAAAAGGATCGATTCCGCGACTTCCTCCAGGGAACCCCCACTCAAATGAAAGCAGCTTGTCTCTCGATCGCTGCTAAGTCACTTTTCTCGCGTGACGATTACATCATCACAGGTGAACTCTACGATGCGTACCAGCAGATCACTAACGCGATAGATATGGACACGATCGGGATACGGCGGTTCCGGGATATTCTCGATGAGATGCAACTCAGCCAGGTAATCGAAACTAAAGAAGTGAATATGGGAAAAGGCGGTGGCCGCCACAACTCTCATCGGTTACTCCACAATCCTGAGGCTATCCTTGATATCGTAATGGAGGATACTCGATTCGGAGATATCTCTAAATCCTCGCTGAAACGGTTCGCCTGACAAATTAGATGTTATACTGATGAGACGTACCTTCGTTTCGTCCACTCGTCGCGACGGGGCACAGTACGTCCTTCACGGTTCTCCCAATCAGTACTCGAGACGGGTTTGATCCGATCGAGTTCGAACCCAGCGGCTCGGTAGCAGACTCCAGTGTTGTCGTCGACGCCGGCGATCGCGACGAGCCGTTTTCGGTCGTTATTCTCACGTACCCAGTCCCGAAGACGCGCAAGCATCCAACTCGACGTATTCGGTGGGCGATTCGGGTGATTCGCAAGCCGTGTAACGTACAGCTCTTCACGAGCCCCGTCGTAACTGTATGTGTACGGCTGTGAGAGCACCGCCACTGAGTACGGATGCCCATCCTGGGTAGCGATGAATCCGGCCTTCCATTTCGCGACACCGCCGAGGCGGTGGTCGATGCGGCCGTCCGGACCACCGATAAGAAGGTGATTGACGAGTCGCCGACTTCCTCGTCCGCTAACGCGGTGGACTGTGAGGTCGGTGACATCTTCGAGAGGCGGTGGTGTGATACACTCGGGTTCCCAATATGATACTCTCCAGTCCGGTTTTTCACCAGGTTCGACGTCCAGTCGTGGGAAATCCGGCATTCCCGCTGGCGGGTATGTACGCCACTCGGGATCACTCGAATGGAGCGCTGCGACCATCGACTCATCGGCAGGGAGCCGTTCTTGGAAGTGAACGGCCAATGAACGTCCTTCCTGAGTGAGCTCAACGTTAGTAATTACGCGACGTCGGTAAACAGCCTTCACTTCGGGAATGGGGAACCGATTTCGAGAGTCGATGACGGTTCGCTCGAAGATGTGATCGCCGGCGCGGATCGTCGATGCGAGCTCGGTTGGTTTGTTGCTGGCCAGCGAGGAATGGTCAAGAGGTGCTGGTTCTGACCCGTCACGAACGGGGAAAGAAAGTGTTGACATACTGAAGAGTCGACAGAGTGATGGCGGTTACTCGGTCTCCGGAGCGATGTGGTGGAGGGAGTCACCGTCCGGAGAAAACCACTCACAGTCGAAGGAGACTGATCCGGGGATATCCCCACAGCCGAATTCCAGAACTGCTTCAACCGTCGTGTCGTCGACGATCGTGACGCGATATAGTTCGCCGTCGTAGGAATTCCAGTACCGCTCGCCGACTGCAACGTCGGTCCGTCCAGTCGTCGCGAACGCTGTTGATTTCCCGTCAGGGAGCTCTACCCGGAAGGCTATCCGATTCGGGTCGTTAAGCGTCTCGAAGAGCTGTGACTCACTCGGCATAACGCGCTAGAAATGGACGTCGGCGGGGACGAGCCATCCCCGGGACATCTGCTCATCTCCTTTTGTGGCCGCTGCGGTGTCACCGTTGCCGCCAGAAGTACCGGACGAGGCGTTGTGTAGGCGATCGACGTATTCGTCGACGGCCTTCGGTGATACGAGACCACCTCCGTATTCGTTATAGATGTACACTGACGGTCCTCGACATTCGGCGAGCTGTCCCAGGTGGAACCGTACTCCGTCGACGTTGTTCATCACGTCCTCAACGGAGAGATCGTCGACTTTCGATTGGAATTTTGACAATGTATCTCCGAACTCCTCCGTTTGTTCCTCGAGCGCATCATCGAGGAGTGCTTGTCCCTCTTCGCTGTCGAGTGGGAACGTTGGAGCGACCGTTGTCTCGTCGACAGTCTCAGAGCTGCCATCACTGATGACGTTCGCGACGTGCGGCTTGTAACGCGAGTCCGCCTGATCGAACGTCCCGTAGTAGTCGTAGACACTGGCAGTATCGATGCCGACACCGACGAGTTTGTCGAGGGCACTGTGAGCGCGGGCGAGGGCGTCGTCTTGAGTGGTACCGGGAACAAGTACGCGGATAAGTTGGTGCATCTATCGATAGAACCTCCACTCTTTGTGGAGGGTGAGAAATTCTCGAAGAGGGGTGTGTTGTACAGTGTATGGATGGTAAACTACTGTGTCCACGCTGTAAGGTTTGCTTGTCCGACGGCAGGCGGATCGGTGTCATCGCCGATTACGGCGGCAGCATAGTTTCGAGCGATCGTCAATGCGATGTCGAGTCCGCACCCGTCGGGTGGATTTCGGACGTCGACCATCTCAGTTTCGTGTGCATAGTCCCACGGGGCGAGCGCGACGGTAGCGTTCCCGCTGTCTCGCCACGCTTTGACGACAAGGTATGGATATGTTTCAGTGGTCACTTCGAGACCGACTGTGGTCGTGCTCCCCGTAGGTCGCTGACCTTCGTGAGTACCTTCTCGATGGTAGTAGACGATTACCTCTCTGCTCTCGATGTAGTAGTGCGTGAGTTCATAACCGGGTAGAGGGTCGAACTCAGCCTCGTTGACAGCAGGGTGTTTCCAAGCGCCGGGAGAGATAGCTTCCATCCAATCAACGGTTTTGTCGATAGCTCGGACAACACTACCCGAACGGTCGTCCTCTACGGCGTCGACGGTCGCGACCGGAGCACGGTTGTGGAAGCCTTGTACGCGGTCGTCGATGGCTTTGACAGCTACCTTGTCGAAGTGGTCGAAGACGGCGACTGATCGAGGGGCATCGGGAGCTGTCCAGACGTGAAAGAATCCAGTACCTATTCGATGTCCAGTATCAGACCGCACTCACCCTCGAACCTAGGAGCTTCATTGTACTCAATCAGTTTCTTTTCTGACTCCCCGAGTTCCATTTCGATGTCGTCAAGCAGTTCAGCAGCGTCGACTGCATCAGAGTATCCTGGTACCGACTCAATATCGTCAATATGCATCTGCGGAGCTCTGGCGTACATACGGAACATGTACGGTTCCTTTCGGCTGTTCGCAAAGGACCGCTTGTAGTGATAGAGCATAATCGGTTTCCTCCGAAATTGGTCCGTATCTCCAAGCAATCGGAAGTGGTCGTCTTCCTCCTCTGCGCTGGTTTCGAAGGCGTCACCGACTGCTGATTTGAGATCCTCTTTGTCCTTGCCCGTCCGCTCCATCAGTAGCACTCGCTCGAACAGCCATTTGGCGTAGTTCTCCTCAAGAACGTCGACCTGCCTCATATCAGGATACTCGTCGATACTTAGGGTATCTATGAAATCATCGCGAATATCCAGAAATTCAGAGTAGAGGTTGTCTATATGGTCTACAGAATCTTGGAGGTATGAGGCGTGATTCGTTGTGAGATCTTCGAAGTACGGATCCCCTCGGAGACTCTCCGGAACTGCGTGCATCGAATCTCTATCTACGAATAGCGGGACATCAGTCTCACGAACGGATGGGAATTCTTCTAACCACTTGTCAGTACGAATCTGGAGGGTATCGGCATGGTTCCGTTGGGTCTCCAATTCCAGTTCACGTCGGAAGAGGTCGGCGCTCCGTCTCGTGTGGTCTGCGTACCAGATCGTGATGAGAACCAGGATGATTGTGGCTCCAGCCTGGACTGCCGTTGAGGTTGCTGGGTTCTCTGGAGTCACTATCAGGAGGTAGACTATCACTGCTGTCTCGGCCAAGATCAGTACCAAGAGCGCCGTTGGGAACGGAGACTCTCTGGCTGCCTCGATTGTTCTGGAGAAAGAACTCTCCACCTGAGATCTCGCGTAGACGAGTCCCAGAAGAATTCCTATGATTCCACCGGCGACATGGGCATATCCACCATTGTTGACGTAGATGTCAACAACGTACTGTGCACCAATTACGAATGGCCCGAGGATGGCAAGGACATAGCGGACATTCTCCAATGGATCGTTCCAACCATTCGGCCGGTACAACGCCAGATACACGATGGCATAGAAGCCGACGATTCCCATAATCGCACCACTCGCCCCAGCTCCGATGTTGTCAGTCAGGTTCGTGTGGATGAGTCCTGCGAGGAGACCAGTTGAGACGTAGACACCAAGATACGTCTTCCGCGCCACATATCGCTCCAGCACCAGTCCGTACACCAGAATTCCCACGATATTCACGCCCAGGTGTCGGACTGTTCCGTGAGCAAACAGGGAGAGTATCCATGCCGGTGTGGGATCGAATCCTGGAGTAAAGAGAAACCAGAACTCGAACGTCTCTATTCCCAACTGGGGGATGGTGAGAAGTTCTAGTAGATAGGTAATGAGGAGGATCACTATGAACGAGAGAGTCAGCCTCTTATTTGAGAGGAAAGTCATCACACGACTCATAGTGCTTGAATTCAAACAGCAACAAAATAAAATGTCTCATACCCGTTGAGTCGGAATTTGACCCTCAGCTTCGACTGAGATCCGCCCCAACGTATCAGGTTAGGAAGATTCCGGTCAAACAGAACGCAACTATCGAGAGCGTCGTGAGTGCGAATGAAAGCATAATGTGCCTAGCGGTGGATCGGTTCTCTTCAGCGCTATATTGGAGCATATCTGAATAACTCCTCAATAATACTTCTTCTATATCTTCAATTTCTACATCGGGAAAGTACTCAATAGCCGAGTGACTAACGCCGATGTGCGTCCGGATTCCAAAATAGGTGAGTTCAGCCATCAGAATTGAACCCAACCACGCTAAGACCGCGACACCTCCAGATATGTACGCCTTCGTCGGGATTGGAGTTATACCGACACTGTTTGCTAAGAACGAACCTGCTGTAAGAACCAGGCTCCCTACTAAGAGGTTAATTTTAATTACCTCAATCGAATGATCACTGAATTGATTCTGATTTTCGATTAGGTGGTCTAAGGATGAACGTGCCTCCTCACTCATTCGACCGTATTTTTCGTCAGCCATATGAGATTCAGCCACTGGGATGACAATAAATTGGCTGGGTGAAGGTGCTTAGTTCTCGATCTCACCTAGCCCAAGTTGTCAATATCTCTGTTCTCCTGAATGAACGTTACGTAGATCTCGAGCACCTCTAAAATCTCTCGAGAGGCGTTTTTACTAAAACACTGTGTATATCGCACACCTATCCTATCAGTCCTTAGAGTTGTACCAAATGAACCTCTGGATTCTTTTTACAATCCCCATTAGAACATATCGAGACCGGCCTGCACGGGGTCGGTTGGACCTGCTGTCCCAGTGGACGTACTCTCGGACGTCTCGACTTCGACACCGAGTGTCTGTCCGGGGAGACTGGGGAGGCTTTGGAGAAGCCGTTCGGAGACCTCACCGGCCGCGAACCACTCGGCGAGAAGTTCTGCTGCCGTCGTCGTGGAATCGTGGAGCCAGAATGCCGTCGGGACACCGTCGGTTTCGATGTCGAGTTCATTGACGTGCTCGGTGAACCAGCGGTCGCGGTCGCGCTTGAGCGCTTCGCGGAGGTCACGGGCTCTATCGCGAATTTCGTCGTCTGCGGGGAGGATCGGGAAGTTCGAGGGAAGCATCGCGTCCACTTCCTGGTCATTGCCGGCGATCCCGTCGAGGTACTGGCGGAAGGCGTACTGGTAGAGGCTGACGAACTTCGCGTTCGTGAATGCGGCGTGCGTGAGGGAGGCCGTCGAACAGAGTGCCGCGAGCTCGCCCCACGTTGCGACGGGTACACGCTCACCTGTTGGAGTGTCCTCAACGAGTGCGCGGCGTTCCTCGTGGATACCGTCCTCGAGGTTGGCGGCGCCGGCGGCGTGGTTACTCGCGACGACCGGGTCGGCGGTGACGCGATACTTCTGGATCTGTGTGAGGGTGGCTGTGTCAATCTGCATAGTCAGGAGGAGTAGAGTGCTTGGGTAGACTCTCGTCGAACGTGTGAAGTCCGCAGGACATCGGAACTCACGAACAGGCTGGTGACGGATCGTGTGGATGGTGGTCGGTGCTATCGAGTGAATCGCAATCGGTCGTGTCTCCTTGAGTAGCACACGACGGACAAGAAGCCGGGTCGTTGTCGTGTGGGCAGCGGAGAGGAGCACCGTCCCGTTCGAGGACGGTTTGGACCGTATCGAATTGGACGACGATGATGGTGTCTGTCGCGACGTGATAGTAGGCGTCAGCGTCGACAACGGTGTTGTCGAGGACCTCGACAGGGATCGCGTTGTGGAGAGCTTCAGTGAGCGTAATCGCGGGCGACCCGCGAATGAGCCACTGCAGCTGGGGGTGGCTCCCCGGGTCTGTGATGGAAGGCGTCATCGTGATTACCGTTGCTTCCGGGGCGTGTGAGTGGCTGCGACGGTCGGGCTGACGAACCGGCGGGCGCGCTGCGGGATGTCAACACCGACGTCGATCGGGAGAACGTACTTGGCATCGACGTCTCCTTCGTGAGCGGTGGCGAGACAGGATGCAGCCGCCAGTTCGTGTTTGCACATCACCGCCCACTTGTTCGTCTGCTTATAGGGACAGCCACAGACGACGGCGTCCGACCAGGGAAGGAACGCGTAAGTGGACCCGCTGGCGAATTCCCCGACGAGGAGCGGCGCCGGGAGAGTGATCCCGTATTCGGAGGGCAGGATGTGGTTATCGAGCTGGGCTTCCCGAATGACATCGTCTACATCGAGATCGTGTCCGTCGGCATACCCGATTGGATCGGTGTTTCCGTCGACGATGACGACTCCGTGGAAAGTGTTTGCGTGGAGGGGAAGAAGGGAGTCGGCTGTTCCTTGAATAGTGTCGAGGTTTTTCGGAATGAGCTCCGTGTACCACTTTCGGCGATCGGCACGAATCTGTTCGAGCTCACGGTAATGGGGTTCGAGCTCACCTGTGAGGAAGGCAGGAGCCTCGTCCAGGAAGTCATCGAGGCGGTCGTAGGAGGGGAAGAACCGGTGTTCGCTTTCGTAAGTATCGACAAGTGTTTTCTGGATGTACTGCCGGGCGAGCGGGGTGGGGGCGTGGGTGTCGTGAGACAAGAGCCCGCCAGCTTCGATGATGTCGAGACGAATGCGGTGCTCGATAGGCTCGATCTCCGGTGGGTCACTACCCGTGGTGTTCTCATAGTCAGGGTGCGATGCGTCGAGCGCGCCTGGGGGAAGTTCGAGGGGTGGGAGGTGCTCGTCCGTCGGGGTGATCTGGTGGGTAGACATGCGTAGTTACCTCCACCATCTGTGGGGGCGAGAAACCAACCGGAGAGTGCTCACCACGAGTTACCCCACAATAGTTATGTATGTGCCCCTCTGTGGGGTAACTAATGACGGACGACACTGAGCGACCTTCTGGACCTGACCTTCCGGTACACGTTCGAGACACGGTAGACGAATTATCGATCAAGGACCTGGAGGATTTGGCTGACTACGCACAGGCTCTCGCCGATTGGAAGCGGGAGCAACCACCTGCGTCTCCAGATACTGCTCCCGAGGATGCTGTCGACGATGATGTCGTCGAAGACCTCGAGGAGCAGGGTGTCTCGATGGATCCCGACGACTACGATGATGTCCCCGCTACAGGGGCCTACATCACGGTGAAGGAGCCGAAACAGGGATACAGGTATTATTATTGGCAATGGCGGGACGGTGATACTTGGAAGAACGAGTATATCGCGCCTGTCAATCCGAAGGGGGACTGATCCTAGTGGTTAGATGACGGTGGCGTTTCCGAAGACGCCCTCGAACTCTTTGCGACCGAGGGTTGGCGATCCGCGGAGCCAGGTGTGGTGGGCGCCGCGCTGGACTTTGAGATAGGGGTGGCCGCCGTCGTTTCGGAGCATCTTGAGCTGCTTACACCATTTTCCCTTTTCGTTTGTACCGATCTCCGCGAGAAGTCCTTCTCCACCCTCCTGGTCGTCAGCCCAGTCGACGAGAACATCGAAGTTCGCGGGTGAGAATGGATCAACGGGGAGCGTATTCCGGACTTCCGTAATGATGTCGCGGAGTTCGTTGGGGTAGAAGACGACGGGAGTCGGATCGGGATGGTCGTCGACGGTTGGATCGTATGTGGAGTCGAATTCGTAGCCGATTTCAGCGGTTTGATAGCCCGTTGCGGCCCGGCCGTACTCTGAGGGCCGATCGAGGTCTGTTGGTGTCACGATTGCGAGCGACGTGGTGCCGTCGTCGTCTCCCCAGTTCGCTTCTGCTAATGCGAAACGCATAGCCCACTCGTCGTATATCCGATATTAAAAAATACCGGTAGAATAGGTGTGAGCAGAGGGATGGCTTGGGTGAGATCGGGACGGCCGTTAGTAGAGGCTAGTGAGACCGAGACTGGCGAAGAGGATAGCGTTATAGCTACCGTGAATGAGGATCGGGACGAAGAGTGAGTCGGTACGCTCGTAGGCGAAGCTGAGGATGAGTGATAGCACAAAGAGTGAGAGGAGGACGTTTCGGAGGCCGCTCAAAGAACCCTGCAGGGCGAAGAGATGTACACTCGCAAAAAAGAGGCTGGCGAGAAGTATTGCTCCGATGGCAGAGAAGTGCCTGCGGAGATACTCTTGAATGAGGCCGCGAAACAGGATTTCCTCACAGGGTCCAGTGATGAGAAGGGATACGACGATGAGTCCGCCGAACATCGAAAGGGAGGCGTGTTTGGTGGCCTCGATCGCAGCCGCGTTCTGTGCAGTTGGAGCGTTGAAAAACGCGAAGAGGGACGTGAGTACGTATTCTGTGACAATCATCACGAGAATGCCGCCGAGTATCCAGCGGGCGTCGCGATGGGTCGGATGACGGAAGCGAAGGCCTTCGGGGAGGAGGTCTGTTTTCCAGTAGAGGAGACCAGCGACAAAGATCGCGTATCCGAGTTCATTAAACGCGGCGGAGGCGAGGAAGCGTGCCGTCTCTGACTGCTGGGGAATTGGGTAGGCCTGATCGAGAACGACGATACCCACATAGCCGATGATGAGACTGGTAACGATCGCGCCGAAGATGAAGACGAGTACGAGGACGATAGAGCGGAGCGTTCGCCAGAGGTAGATGATGTCCTCCTCGAATGTACTATCTGTGGCCATCGCTGTTCGCGTCGTGTGTATCGGTTGCAGGCTCGCTGGTATTAACGGTCGGGTGATTCAAGCGGTTGTGTAATCGTTGGATGCGCTCTGTTGAGAGGAAATGTCAGGATACGTGTCGGTATAGCTTGGACCAGTCTGATCGACAATTGCGGTGAACGCGTCTCGGTTGAGGTTCCAGTCGAGAGCGCGGTCGTAGTCCGGCGTGGGCGAGCTCGTTCCGCCGACGAGCTCCTGAAACTCGACGGTCATCTTCGCTTGACTTCCTGGTGCGTCGCACCATCGAATGACTGTTCCCCCAGTGTGGTCGTTGGTGTCGACGGTGACGGTACCGAAACGGTTGTCGGGATCGTCGTGATCGAGCTTTGGGTTGCAGAACGCGGCGACTTCAGAGGCTGAGTAAAAGCCGTCGTCGCGACCACGGTTCGTCTCGACGGGGAACTTGAAATCGTCCTGCTCGGTACAGCGGAAGACTCCTGAGAGTTCATACTCGTCGACAGTTTCACTCGTGGTGTATCCCGATCCGAGCACGGGAGAGTCCACTGTGCCCGTCGAAATGAGGAGGGCTGCGGTATCCGGTTCCGGGAAGGGTCGAACGTACCGATAGATGTGTTGGCAGTCGGTGTTCGTACACTGTCGGAGTTCGACAGTCTTGCCGGCCTGCTGTTCGATACGTATCGGTTCGCCACTGCGTTCTTCACACGCTGGACAGACGCGATGGTCGCTATCGGGCGTCCAGGCGTGGAGACAGTCGAGGCGGTCTTCCTCGAGGCGGTAGACCCGGTCGAACCGCGCAAGCAAGTCACTCGGCTGCGGGGCGCACTCGTCGTCTCCGGGGAGGTCGTGTATCCATGCGATGCCGGCTATCGACGACTGCTGGTTGATGGTGCCTCCGATGAGCCGCCCTTGTGTGCCGTCTTCGGCGACGACTGAGAGCGGTCTGTGGAAGATCCCGAAGTTTCGCTTGACAACCGCGTATTCGGTGCCATCGATCCAGAGAAGGTCGCCTTCGTCTGTCGCGTAGAGGTCTTCGGCTGTCTCTACGGAAGCCGTTACTCGTTCCGTATGAGGTTGTTCGAGGACGTGTCCCTTGTAGTCGAGCTCGGTGAGCTGCGCTTGAGGAGTTCTGGTCGAGTCGGTCATAAGAGGCGCTCGCTGTCTATCGGCGACGAAGAAATCTACTTCTGGTGGTGCGACACACTTCCGCGTATATGCCTTGAGCTACTTTTTGTCCAAGCTGAGGCGTGATCTCTTTGGTTGACGTGGGGCATTTCATAGGATTTCTATTCCGTAATTGGACAGACGAAAACTGGGAGTTCTGAGCTTTTAGAGCGAGAACATCTCTATGACTAGTCCATTGGCTTGCCAAGAGAGATGGAATTGGTGAATATGATAGACAGGGGTAATATTATCATACCGGGTATGCTACCAATCGACTATTGATGTCTGGATCTTCACGTCCTGTTCTCAGTCCGGGGGATATTGGCCTCTTTATTGGGTTTGAACAGTGCCCTCGCTACCTCCAACAAAGTCTCGGCAAAATCACCGGGAATGAGGACGAATTGGGCGTGTTCCTTAGTGAAATTGGCAACCGGTTCGAGGATGATATTACCGAAAATATCAAACAAGACTCAGTCGGCCTTTACGATGGTTCTGACTGGGACGTAAGCGATAAACCAGACATAGGAAAACAGGAAGTACGTACAGAATTAGACAGTCTTGTTGACAAGGCGACTGTCCAGAACCCTGTTGTTATTGAGCAACCACCTGCCCGCGGTTACATCGACGTATGGGGAATCAAGGGACGCGGGGATATGCTGGCTCTCTGGGAATCGCCCGATAGCGGTATAATCGCGCATATCTTCGAAATCAAGGCTTCTAGTGATGTACAGCCATATCACCAGATTCAGGCGGGTATCTACGCACTAATTTTTGAAGACATCCTACAGCCGCTCGTAGAGGAGTTAGAGGTTCGAATCAGCATAGTCCATCGGGAAAGCGATTCATTAGACTTCACTGACCCAGAATCAATTCAAACTATTGCCGAACCCGAAGTCGTCAGAGAAGACGTGCGAAGGCTTCTGCGTGAGGATGGCACGATAGACTCTGTTTACAAACAGGCCGAAGTTAACTTCTCTCTGACTGGTAAGTGCAACACCTGTCTGTATAATGAGGATTGTTTCAAATATGCGCTGGACAATCTGGACTTGGCGCTACTCGGTCTCACGGAGGGTGAACAGCGAATCCTCAACAAACATGATATCGAGGATATTGAGGACCTCGCGGGTCTGAAAGAGAAAATTGAAGACCCGAAACCCTACGTCTACGACGAACTTCCTTCACGCGACGAGAATACCGTCAAGCAGCTTTTGAGTGAACCTACAATTGGCGGGAAAGTCGACCGGATGGTTCAGAGGGCACAGGCTATGTTGGGTGGGATACAAACCAGACAAGCAGCACAGAACGACTCTCAGGCACGAACTGGGCCGTTATACGCCACGCCGATTCAGGGGTCAGGTGACAGTACCCTTCCATCAACCAGCGCGTCACCAAATGCCCGAGAGAAGATGGACTACGATCCCGACGAACTCATCAGAGTGTATCTCTATGTACGGGAGGACTTCATGCGCGACTCCTTGGCTATGCTTGCTGGGCGAGTTGTCAGAAACAATTCAGCCATTGGAGCACTTTCATTTAGTTCCGTAGTAGACCGATTACCAGATAACGACCAGCGAGAAGAGGTTCTAGAGGTTGAAGGCGACTTGCTCGAGGACTTCTTCTCCAAACTATTCCCGGCCATAGAACACGTGGCTGAAGGAGATACACGGTCAGCGTTGCATGTATATTTCTTCAGCCGGATGGAGCGGGATGCTCTGGTAGATGGCATTCTCCGTCAGATGCCTCGATATGACAAGGACTCGTTCGATGCGGTTCGGGACCTCCTAGGGTATCGAAAGGCGATCGACCAACCGATGGTCAGTATAGTACAGGACGAACTTCAGGATCGATTCGCTCTCCGGTATCCCGGAAGTGGTATTCTACCGATTCTTGACCAAGCGACTTCGCAGTATTGTGACTGCGGCTGTGACGGTCTATTCAAGAAGTCAAACTGGGAGGTGACACGGTCCGGTGGGGGATTGACCTTCAACTGCTATGATGCATTCAAGTACAACCTGTTCAATTTCAAACTGCCAGTAGAAGCCGACAGCAATGGTAGACTACACAGTAAATCGGATATCCAGAATCCAGACGATTTCTACCCGCTCAAAGCACGTTTCGACAATCAAATCCCTCTGGAGTATATCTGGGCCGCAAAAGGGAAGCTAAACCTAGACTGGGCAGATTCAGGGCGTGATAGGTGGGAAATTCAGAAGTACAGATACCACGATGCTGACAAGCAAGACGAGAGAATCACACCGGAAGATGTGGGTCTCTTGGGAGAAAAAATGTCCCACGCACTTCACCATCTGGAGTCGTGTACTGCGTCCCATCAGAATCCCTTCCTCGGCAAAGAACAAATCGACCTCCCAGAACTTCCTGAGTTTAATTTGGGAGACATCGACTTGGCTCGGTCTCTCAACGACTATCTCGACCTAGAGCACTACGCTGACCGTCAAGAAAAGTATCGAGAATACGCAAAAGCACCACGTGAGCGTGTACAGAAGGGCCATGCGGCAATCGTGGAAGTGGAAGAGACTGAAATAGATGGCGACGACCTTGTTGTAACAGGACGACTTGTGTACGAACCTGATGAATTCAGTGACCCCTCAAAAGTTGCGTATACTTGCCGTTTGAAGGGGGCTGAAAACGAATCTTCGGGGTCTCATCGTGTTGCAAATCCTGTCACGTGGGACGTCTCTCAACAAGTCCATAAGGATGATAAGAAGAAGCCAGCGGATATCGAGTCGGGGCTCCCCGTTGAAGTCCAGAGCGTGAATACGGGTGACCGCAGCATCACACTCCGCTGTAGTGAATTCAACACAGATGGCAATTTCATACCAAACACGAATCCAGACACGTTTGAGTACGTTCACAGGCACGACGTGTGGGTACAAAACGAAGCAGATGCGGGCTATAGCTATGGCGTCCGCTGTGTTCACCTCAAACCCGGAGATAGGTACATTTTGGATAGACAGACCGACGACTGGACCTCAACACACGCCCACGACGTGCTAGAAGAACTGCAATCAAATCGCCCCAGTCAAAATCCGAGATACCATTATTATCACCTCTTGGACGGCCTCATTCGGGGTGATGATGTATGAGCAATGACGGAGAGCCAAACCGTGGATACCTCGACTTTGTCGAGAGTAGTTCTTCACTTGATTATCCAAACGACCGCCAAGAAAGATTCATCACTCGCCAAGAGGATGACTTTGCTATCCTTCAGGGTCCCCCGGGAACAGGAAAATCCTTGGCGCTTGCCCATGGGCTCCTGCGTGCCTCATATGACCAGATGAACGATGGAGGAAGCATTCGCGCGTTAGTTGTAGCCCCCTCACATCGAGCAGTTAACGCGATATTGAAGAAGGTTGATGATTTCAAGTATACGCTTATGGCTGAAGAGGGGTGTGACGAGCTAGACTCGCTCCGCCTGATTCGCGCTTTATCGCGTGACCGTGGCTACTCTGTCCCCACTAAAACTGATGTTGAACGGGTCAACTACAATACGGAGAAGTCGAAGGTTGAGGACCTGAAAAGGGACTTAGAGGGGCAACAACAACTGAGCAACTGGGGGGCAGGGTCAGACAGCTTCGTCATTTTTGGAACTCCGAGCGGTGGAAATCGAATAATCAAGAAAGCATTTGACGAGACGATACGACCCACCTTCGACCTATTTGCGGTTGATGAAGCCAGTATGATGACCGTCACTGACTTCTTGATGTCAGGGTCATCTACCAAAGACGGAGCAAGGACTCTAGTCGTAGGCGATCACAGACAACTATCGCCCATCCAGAAGCACGATTGGGAACGAGAAGACCGCCGAACCATTCGAGAGTTGGTTCCGTATCTTTCGGTAATGGACCTATTTCGGCTGCTGAGTGGGGAGAACCAGTTTGGCGATGATGAGCAGTTCGACGAGGTTGAGGTGCCGACTTCGGTAGAGTATCCGATAGATCGGCTGGAGATCACCTACCGATGTGATGAGGAAGTAGCTCGCATTTTGCGAAAGCTGGTGTACGAACGTGATGAGGTGAGATATCGTTCCTTCACCGAGGATGATCCTCATCTTCGAGCCCACCGGGACCCTCTTGCGGTCAACAAGACGGGAAATGAGGCGATCGACACAGTACTCAATCCAGATTGTCCAATTTCGATTGTCGTCCATCAAGACAGCGAGAGTCAGCAATCTAACGCACTTGAGGCGGGTATTGTAAATAGCCTAATCACCCCGATTGACCGTTCAAAGGAAAATATCGGGATAATCACTCCTCACAACGCCCAACGGGGTCGTCTGATTGACTCGTTGGGAAGCAAAGTTAGCGAAGGTGTGGTTGATACAGTCGATAGATTTCAGGGGAGTGAACGCGACGTGATCATCTTATCGAGTACAGTAAGCGACCCTGACTACATCCGAAGAGAAGCGGAGTTCATTCTCAGTCCGAACCGACTCAATGTCGCGTTGAGCCGAATGAAAAAGAAGCTCATCGTTATCGTGAGCGAACGACTGATTGAGTTTATCCCATCGCACTCTGACGACTACGACAATGCGCGTCTTTGGAAGATGTTGTTCTCTGAAGTGAGTAATTCCAGCGACGGGGAAGCAACACTACGAGGGGACGTGACCGACTTACTCCAGATCCCGGTAAGCCCGATGCCCCTCGATACCGGGATGGAGATCTTCACGGTCCGCTGAACTGTCTTCAACTTGTTTCGAGGATATTCTGTGGCTCTCCATCCATTTTATAGACCATAAAGAAAGAGTGGTTCTTGCGTGCGTGAACTTGATTGTGCATTCCGGAAACAGAGGGTTTGTTGTGACGTTCTACGACGAACAAATCCTTCGTGTAGAACCTCAGCTCTCTCTCGTAAAAGTTTGTTATCTGGATGTGTGTCAAGTATTGGGTGTTTGAGCTCACCTCATCTCCAACTTTCACCACAAAAACACCGTCATCATTAAGTACTCGTTTGGCTTCCTTCCCCGCTTCAAAGTAGAGGTCTAAGACTGCTTGGTGATACTTCGACCCCCCGGTATGCACATCACCTGTAGAGTAATTCGATCGGAAATTGGAATGTGAGCCATTCCCTGCAAGGTGGTCTTTATTTCGCCGGAAGAATCCTTCTGCATAGGGAGGGTCTAGCACTACACAGTCGATTTCACCATCTTCGTAGGGGAGGTCACGGCAATCGACTCCCTCTTCACTATCTGGTGATTTTTCAGGGTCGATATCTGTCTTGTATACTTTGTACTTCTCGTCCGGCACGTCGGTCCAGAAGTTCCCGCGTCCATAAGTCACGTCAGCAATAGTTGCCCCGTCCTCAACGTGGAGGTCAACTATTTTTGGAAAGACCTTCCGATTATACGCAACATACGAGGAGAGTACGATATCCTCTGAGTCTGCGGATGACTCTTCCGCTGACTCATTTTCAAGATTGTTCGGCATTTACTTGTCGAAACATCGCGACGAGTTATAGTCGTTGGTGGTCTCCTTCGTTGGTCCCAGCGCAAACACGGAATCGGGACAGACGTTGGTAACCCCAACTAGGTGATGGTCACCCCCCCTGGATAAGTGACTGGGACCTCTGTAACGCCTCAGAGTGTACCCTAAACGCGTCTCGAGCGGAAGTGGGGAGTACCAGCCCAACGGGGGTTTCATCGGCATCCGTAACGGTGAGGCACACTTAGCCGTCCGGATGGGGGTGTCGGCTTTCCCTCGTAGTATGTGCGAGCCTCGTCGCGGCCGGCGCAAGCGTCGAACCGCTGTGGAAGGTGGCCGCGGGCCCGTCGCTTGAGGGCGTCTTGATAGCGGCGCTGCTGGGCTGGGTCAAGCAGCGGGAGTACGGCCGTGATGTTCCCACATGGATGGACGAGTTCTGGATTCATACGTCTGCACGGTCCTGGGACGGGAGAAAGCCACCCAGGGGTTACTTGTCGTCGACGTTGTCGAGTTGTGTATCGTACCACCAAAGTTCGCCGTAGCGACCCTTCCGTTTCCGGTGGAATCCGGTGGATTCGACGAGCCTGATGCCAGCTTGATTATCCTTGTGAACGCGGCAGCGGAGGCACCAATACACGTCTTGGAGGCGGTCGAAGATTGCGGTCGCGACGCTCATCCGTCGCGCGTTCGGTGTGATGATGATTCGACTCAGGAACGACGTTCCGACGGTACCGACGACTGCCGTTCCGATGCGGTCGCCGTCGAGAAGGGCCTCCCACGCCTCTCCCTGTTCTTCGGCGGCGGTCAGATTCGGGACATCGTCGATCTCGTCGAAGAAGCACCACACGGCGTTTGGCGAGAGCCGTGAGTATCCGACGGTAATATCGGGATCGGTGTCGATGGATGCCATCGGTCAAGTGGTCAGATTTTGGTATGGGACGTGCGAGAGGTACGTCCGGCACTCGGGGCAGATAACCGAGAGGACGGGACCGTTCGCGTCGCCAGTCTCGACGAACTCGAACTCGCCGTGACTCGAGTTGTAAATGTCTTCGCTGACCGTCATAGCGCTCAGGGCTTCGGTCCCACAGACGGGACAGGGCTCTCCGAATCCCCAGTCCGGTTCATGAATTGATTGCCGGATTTTGAGTGCGTCGGACGGAAGCTGTCGGAGGAGTTTCTGGACGTATTCGGAACCGACAGTATCATAGTCCGGCGATTTGGTGGGGATGAGGAGTGACTCAAGAACGTCTGAGGGAGATTGATCTTCGGAGTCGATTCGCTCTTCTTTGATGTTGATGACGATGACTGTCATGGAAGGCTTGAGAAGGGAGCTGCTGGGTTTGACACCCCGCGGGGCTACTAGCGGATTAGGACGTGGTGGGTTAGTCCACGTCGATAGGCGTGTCGAGACGGGCGGCGGCGACGCGATAAGCGGCGACAATCTCGTCGACGGTGACGTCGTCGTCTGCCTCGCGCTCGATGGTGATCTCGATCTCGCGGCGGACGGTGTCTGCGTCGTGGCTGTATCGCCAGATACCTTGTTCGACACGGGGGTGGGTTAGAATGTTGTTCGGGACTCCGAGGTCGTCGACGGCACGGAGGACTTCGGCCGTTGCGTGAACCCGGTCCCCGTAGCCATCGATCCCTTCTCGGAGCGCCTCGATGGCGTCTTGGAAGGTGAGGTCACTGGCCTCTTCACTAGCGGCGATGTGTGCGGAGACGGCGTCGGACGTTTCGGTGGGAAGCTGGCGCTGGGGTTCTGAGGTCATATTCTCCTTTGGTTAGTGCGAGAGTGGGTTCTTTTGATCGAACGGAATACTCTTGACCTCGACGAGTTCGAGGTGGCTGTCCGCCCGTGCCTGCTTGGCCGCCTTCTCACGGTTCGTTGTGAGTGTCGGGCCGAACTGACCAAGCTTGAGGAGGACGTCTCGTTCCGTGTTGAGCACACCGTATTGCTTGATCTCGCCTCCTGCTGCGGGCTCGTCGGTGCGGTTGACGACGTCGATGTTGAGTGACTGCCACGGCTTCCCGGTGTACTCGACGTGGACGTCCTCGCCGTGTTGGCGGGCGATGTAGTCCCACGCTTGGATGAGTCCCTTCAGGGCATCGTGGCGTTCGCCTTGATCACGACCGAGTATGTCGACCGTGAGGGCTGTCGTCGCAAACGCCATATGGACTCCCTGTCGGTTTTTGAGTTGCTGTTCGACATCGAGCCTCTCGGGGAGATCCGAGAGATCGAATTCTGACGGTGGAAGGAACGATCGCATTTTGTGCACCTCACTTCTGATGGGGGCGAAAAACAACAGGTGGTGCGACTACTCGTGCCAGATTCGAGCATCGAGGAACGGGCCTTCGCGATAGATCTCTGCGTCGTCGAAGACGCGGTCGAGCTGGCGCTTGACCCGGCGGAGGCTCGGTGCGCGCTCCGGGGGACGGAATTGGAACGCGGAGTACCAGGTTGCTTGGTCTTCTTCGATACCTTTCGGGAGGAGGACGGTTGTGAGTGCATCCGACCAGAGATTCCGATCATCAAGGATGGCTTCGAGTGCATTATGGGAGAGGGATTCACCGGAGGCATCCTCGGCGTAAACGAAGACAGTCTTTGGATATGAGCTACCGACCTTGTAGTCGCGGTTGTACTGATGATTGAGGCCACCGAGAGCGCGATATTCAGCCCCAGTCTCGGGGTCTACCGGACCGAATTCGCCGGGCTTGCCGACAGCCTCGAAGTTGCCCGAGGGCATATAGCGTTCGTGGAGTGGGGCGTGCGTTACGTGGGCGTACGCAAGCCGGCTGAGAGTGGCGAACGGTGCGGCCGAATCGGTGTCGTCGGATGGCGTGGTGGATGCGTTGGACATAGTATCAGATCAGGTTACGACGGAAGTCCGGGGGTGTTGGTGAGTCAGGACTACTCCGGCGACGGGATGAAAGGGATAATCACGCGCTCTCTTGGTTGATGGCGGTCACCTCGTCGTCCGGAACGAGCTCGTCGCGATCGCGGCGCTCATCGCAGTTCGTACAGTAGACGCCCTCATTTTCAACGTCACTTCCGACAACCTCACCGCGCTTCATACCGACCTCTTCGAAAGTACCGTCCTCGTACTTCTGGATGTCGCCGAACTGGACTTCTTCGATGATCCAAGAGAACGACCGGCCGCCGCACTCCGGGCAGGTCATCGGAACCGGCGTGTTCTTTTCAGACGTCATACGTCGACCTCCACGTTCTCTAGGGCCCGTTCGTACAGGGCATCAGTGATCTGCGTCTCGGTTTCAGAGATTGCCGACTCGAGTGAGCGTTCATCTAGATCGTCGATGTCTGGATCTGCGCGCTCGCCGTCGATGAGGTGTTGCGTTGCGACTGCCGTATGGGCTGCGAGAACGGCGATAGCGGCTTCAAAGGCTGGGCCACTGAGGATGCCTGTTTGCATCTCTCGATAGGCCGCGTCGTAGTCTTCGGGCGAGCCGGGAGACGGAACAATATCGTTGAGCGAGCTGGTCTTGGTGAGGTCGTACGCGATGGCGTCTTGGGAGTCGTAGCCATCGCGGAGGGCGATACCAAAGCCGGCACGTTCCAGCGTGTCGAAAAGTTCGATGAGTGCGGCTTGTGAGGTGTCGTCAGGGACGAGGAGTGAGGCAACGGAGTCCTCGTCTCGAGTGCTGTCTGTCATTTGTTATTGAAACCTCTTCGCGCCTGTAACGGAGAAGAAAAATTGGGCTCGAAATAGTAGTTACTTGGGGCGGTAAGCGGGGCCCGATTCGTGCCTCGTGACTTCGGTTACCGTGATGGCGTCGACGTCGACCTCGAGAACACCGGGATGGTCAGGGGTGGCAGAGAGATCGGAAAGTCCCTCATTGAGGCGTTCTTGAAGCCAGTCGGCGTAGATGTCGGCTGGAATTGATTCGTCGAGGTCCTCTGTTGCACCAAGGGGAATCTGTATGTCGATGGTTACTGTTCGATCGTGGTGAGTGGACGAATTCATAGCGTGTGGAGCTGTAAGTTATTTATCGCTGGTCACGAATCGCGTCGAGACTAAAGTCCTCGTCAGGGTTGCGGATGGCCTCGAGCGTGTCGGTGACGAATTCGAGCGCCTCAATCTCTGACTGAAGCCGGGCGATTTCTTCCTCGCGGTCTTGGATGACGTCGATGATGGCGGCTTCTGCCTGCTGGTAGTCAGCGTCCTCACGGACGTCGTTGTCGTCGTCCTCTTGGATTGATGTGGTGAGTGCCGATGTCGGGAGTTTCCCGTCGGGGCGGGGGACCGTCTCTTCTTCAACTTCGATAGCGACACGTCGGACGTGCTTACAGCCGCCCTCTGGATCGCGGTCTTGGTAATCCGGACAAGTACACGTTTCGTCGATGAGGTCGACAGTGTAGGTCTCCCCGGACTCGCCAGTGACTGAGTAGATGCCGCCCTGCTTGAGGAGTGCGACATCCATCGTTTCGTTACGAGCGCGTTCGTCACGTCGGTCAGTACTCTGGGGCAGCGTTGGGGACGAGTCGGATGCGTCTCCGGTCGCTGCGGTGGAGTGTGAACTCACGATATGATTCCTCCACCTGCTGGCAGGGGAGTGAAAAACACCCACTTCACAGATCGCTCATCTATGCACGTGATGGCTTGCGATGCCGTTGTGGGCGTTCTGTAAGTCGAGATCGCTATTCGGTTGTTTCGGAGCAAGGTTCTGCAGATCGAGCTCCCGTTTCTTGGTCGTTCTCCTTGACCTGGATGGTGAGGACTCGGTGGGTGTCGGAGTCGTGGATACGACGCTGGCGCTCGAAACCGTCTTGAGGGTTCGGTCCTGCGAGGGCGATGACGAACCAGCCTGAGTCAGGTGCGCCACGAGTTGCGTTGAGGACGCGGTAGATCCGGCCAGACTCATCATCGAGGAAGAGAACCTCCAAGGTCTCGCCCTCTGAAGAGCGGTCTGCTCGATCAAGCGCGGTGAGGACGCACTCGTCTTCGAATTGGTCGCGGAGCTGCTCGAACGAATGTGGGCTATCCGTGTCGGTCATCGGTTGTTCTATCCTCTACTTCTCGAGGGGTCGAAAAAACGCTGGTAGAGATGCTGGAAGAAGATGTTGACTACGTGCTCGAAGCCGAGAAGGGTCTCGGGATCAATCTGACCGCGGATGAGTCGCCGTTGTCACTAACTGGTTTCTCAATTCGAGCTAATCGTGAATCTCTATCCACTCTTGATACTCTTCGGTAGAGAGCAACCGACCACACTGCGCGCAGTAATGTAGATCTCGTCCCCCCTGCTTTCGCTCTACAGACAATCGGGTGTCGCTCTCAATAGAAGCACAATTGGCACAGGTCTCGTTGACCCGTTGTTCCTGCCGTCGCTGACGTGCTTCATCAAGATGCTCCATCATTTCATCAATCTCGGTGCGATTCTCTCCCGCTTGCTGGATGAACCCGACGTCCAGCACTTCGACCGTGATTATCGTTGGCTCCGTCTTGGTGTTGACATCGCTAATACTGGCGGTAAAGATACACACGTCGCCTGGAGCAATTTGTGTCTCGACCGCCTGTTCATATCTGATTTGGTCCTCTTGAACGGCCTCTAAGAAATCAAGATCAAGGAATTTGGCCTGTTGATTTGGAAGGACTCTGACGGGCATTTCGCCCACCGCGCCAGTGTCAGTCATCCATCGCCAGTCCGTCATCAATTTCGTATAGTGCTGGAAACTTGTTAGTAATTACTGGGTCGTAGTTGATGGCCCGCGTGAAGAAAACTATTGCCCGACGTGTGGTCGCGTTAAGTTAGAGGATGAGGCGTTCGATGTTCGAGTGCTCTATGTCCAAAATCGAACGCCTCACCGTGTGTATCCAGTGGATCGACTTGTCGTTTGTGGAGCGTAAGCGGACTCCCGAGTGGGCGATTCAAGTTGGCATCCGGTGTCTTCTCGCCGGAATGTCAATGAGGGATGACAGTCAGTTTCTTGATGAGTTGGGAGTCAAGCGTGGCCACGTCGCTATTCACAAGTGGATGCAGAAGGCAGAACTACAGCCGATTTCGGCGGTAAGTGCGGATCAGATTGCGGTTGACGAGAAAGTGATCCGCGTCAACGGCGACGATTACTGGCTGTACGGCGCGGTCGATCCGGAAACGAACGAAATCCTCCACGTAAGGCTCTTTTCGACGACAACGAAACAGACGACGCGATGGTTTCTGTCGGATCTTCACCGTCGCTATCAGCTGGACAACGTCGAGTTTCTCGTTGATGACGCCGATTACTTGGTGAACGTCCTCGTCGAAGAGGGCTATCGATTCCAGATGATTTTACATGGGAATCGGAACGCTATCGAACGTATCTTCTGAGAAATAGAACGACGAACCTCATCGTTTGCAAATAGTTTCAGCCATGTCGAGCGGAAGACAGCTGAATCGTGGCTCCAAGCTCTCGCCGTCCGGCACAATTCACGCCAAAGTTAACGCGACCGCTTTCTCACACCCTAAATATTCTCAAATAGAGATCGAATGTTAGGGGCCCTGCTGAATAGAATATGCGGGCTTCATACGTTATAACAGGCACAGAACAGCCAGTACCACCTGACTTACTCCAATTTCTAGATGCCGGAAAAGCTCACATTCTGTATGTTAACACCAGATCTTGAAGATCCACCTTACTGAGGGGATCAATCTCCTTTCGGTCACCGTCGTCGGTGTAGAAAATCGACGCAGTGACCGACCGCTCCGGATATTGATCGGCAACGACGTGGTAGTAGATACTGAGTTGTTTCTGGTATTCGGCCTCAGCGTGGGTTGTAAGGTCTGTTTTGTAGTCGATAATCTCAACACAGTCAGATGTCACGTGGAGCAAGTCGATGATGCCGCCGATCGTTACCTTCTCGCCGTCGACGGTAAGCGGAAGGAACGCATCGATCTCGGCTCTCGTCTCACCATCGAGTGAGTCAATTAACGCCTTCACGTGCTCCTTGTCAGGGTTATCGCCGGTTTCGACTGCTTCACCGAGAACATACCGTTCCGCAAACTCGTGGACGTCTGACCCGAACTCCATTCCCCGGCCGCCGGTATTCCCTTCGAAGACTGCGTCATCGATGAAGGTGTGCGGTGAGTAGCTTGCCGGTCCATCAGGCTCTGGAATATCGACCGTGTACGTCGAATGCTCGCCGTCTTCGGGGTCGAACGCAGATAGGTCGGGCTCGACATCTTCGATATCAACGGGGAGTGCATCGAGAAACGAATTCGAGTCAACGCCACCGGTCAAGACGAGGTGGCTCTCAGCGCGCGTGACAGCCACATAGAGGAGCCGACGCTCCTCGTCGTAGTTCTGTGGGAGGCAGCGATTGAGAACGTCTGTCTTCCAGTTGTCGTAGACGTGTGGGACGTCGTGTGCGTCCTCTGAGTACACCTTCCGCTGACGGAGGCCAATCGGGTCGGTATAGGCAATATCGCTTCCGCTGCCACCGGAGGACGGGAATTTGTTAGCGTTCATATTTGCGAGGATGACGATCGGGTATTCGAGCCCTTTCGTCGCGTGGATCGTTTGGACAGTCACCGCGTTCGTCCCAGCCCCGGCGTCGACGTCGTGTGTACTCCCATCAGCAATCGCCTCCTCAATGAATCGGATCAGCTCTCCACGGGTGAACGTCGTCGTCCCGTGGACCGACTGAATAGTGTCGAGGACGACGTCTGCGGTCGGGCCGGAACGGCCGTACTGTTCGAACACGCGTCGGGCGACGCCGCCGAACGTCTCCAAATCCTGTAGATCCTCTCGGAATGCGACCATTGCTTCAGGGTACGCCTCACGCTCGATGATCGTCTTCGCCTCGTCAATCGTGTAGCCAGCCTCTTCGAGGACGAGTGCCCACCCGCGTTCAGCGTCACGTTCGAGGATACGCAACCACGCTAACACCAGCTTCGCGGCGTCGGTCCGGAAGACCTCGATCCCACCCTCGTAGGCCATCGGCAGACCGAACGTACTCGCCGTATCGAGCAGCTCCCGGCCGAAATCACGGGTTCGCGTCAACACGGCGATGTCGCCGTACTCCGGAGCACGATACGTGCCGTCGTCTCCTTCGACGGCGTAGGCGTCGTTGTCGACGATCGCGTCGATCTTCGCAAGGATGGCCTCGTGTTCGTCCCCACTCGTGAGCGCCTCGATGTAGCTATCAGCTCGATCTGTATCGGCAGTCAGCGGTGTAACCTGCTCGGAGATAGCCTCCGCATCCAGAGATTCGTTCTTTGTCGCACGGGCAGTCAGCGCGTGGGTAGAGAAGTCCAAGATGGACTGCGTCGACCGGTAATTCCGCGTCAGCTGCTTGTCGTCAACCGGCGTCGTCGGGAACGTGACTCGATCTACGTCCCGATTCAGCTCCGCGGTAAATCGTTCGAGGCGATCGTCGAACTCGCGGATGTTGTCGACGTCCGCGTACTGGAAGCTGTAGATGCTCTGTTTCCAGTCGCCGACCACACAGATGTTGTTCGTGCCGGCGAGCAGCAGCGTGAGTTTAAACTGGATCTCACTGGAGTCCTGGAACTCGTCGACCATCACGTACTCGTACCCCAGTTGCTCTCGGAGGTCGTGATCCTCACACAGAAGCACGAACGCGAACAGCTGAAGGAACCCGAAGTTCAGGTAGTTCCGCCGAAGCGCGAACTCAAGATAGGCGTGATATACGTCGTGGACGAACCGCTTGAGAGCCGTTCGGTCCTCCTCGAAGACACGTTTAGCGAGGTCCGCCGGGACTTGCTTGCCATCGCCGCGGATGTCCCACTTTGCGGGCGCCTTCGGGAGATACGTCTTATCTTCACCATACTGATAGAGCTTCTTTCGAAGCTTCGATTGCTTGCTCCCGCCGTTCCGTGGTTCATTCCGGTCGGTGAACAGTGTCTCGAACGACTCAAAATCTCCATCGAGGTGTGACTCGCTGTTCCGGTACCAGCCATCCGCAGTGGGGAACACACCCTTTGCGGACAGTTCCTTGATCAGATCGAGTAGCTCCGACGTCTCCGACAGTGCCGTGAAGAACTCGTCATACTCCGGGCGATTATCGATGAACTGGCCGATGAACTCACGAAACAGCGCCTGTTCGATGATTTCGTCTTCGATAATCCGTGTCGAGCCAGTGATCGTCTCATCAATCCCGAGGGACATCGGTGCGTCGTGTCCGTATTCGTCGAGCAAGTCGTGTGACAGCGAGTGGAACGTTTGGATAGGCGCGTTCGCGAGTTCCCGCATCCCGTACTCGCTGTGACGCACAATCCGCTCTCGCATCTCCTCGGCCGCGTTGTTCGTAAAGGTCACCAACAGCACGTCTTCGGGATCGACGCCATCTTGGGCGACAATGTTTGCGTATCGCCGGGTAACGGTGAACGTCTTCCCGGTGCCAGCACCCGCGTCGACGAGATAGAGGCCATCAGTCGCCTCGATGAGGTCGCGTTGCTCCGGGTTCGGGTCGACGCCGCTCATTTTTCACCCTCTAACAGAAGGTCACGATTGTCCACCCGTCGGTAGTTCGGCTCACCGGCGAGCCCCTCGATTGGGAACGCCTCGTCGCCAGTGCGGCGTCGATTGAGTTCCGTCAGTCGCTCGTCGACAAACGATTCGAACGCATCGAGATCACGTTTGAAGAATGCACCCTTCTGTCGGTCGACGATTGCTCGCATCACCTGCTTGCTCCCTGTTGTCACGTACTTGTACTCGCCAATCTCGGCTTCGAGCCGGTCAATCATCGTCTCTCCGAACTCCGATTCGATGAGTTCGTCGCTGTCGGTGGTCTCGACAAGCGGCGCAGCATCGAAGAGCGCGGCGTATGTCTGATAGTCGATCTTCGAGAGGATCTTCTGGCACTTCTGTGCCCCCTCCTCACGGAGATACTCGAAGAACTCCTCACGTTGCACGTGCTCGGTGAGCGATTCAGGGTAGTATGTTACAGACGTCAACGCGTCGTCGATGTCGGCGTCGCCGGCGATCACGTCGTCGACGAGTTCGGTGACGTAGAAGAAGGTGAACGAGAGTTGGTCACCCGGACGTTGTGATCGCCAATAGGTGAGATAGAGTGCAGCCTGAAAGTCAGGCTCGTCTGTCGGCTCGTCAATCGCTGCGTGTTTGACGATCGAGGTGGCGCTGCTCTCGCTACCGCTCTTGTAGTCGAGCAGGTCTCGCTCCGACTGAACGAGATCGATCATTCCGTTGATGCCCAGTTCTTCGTCAGTAAACCGGCGTTCAGTCACGGGGGAGTCGACATCCCGATTGAAGTGAGCAGCGACGGCATTATCACCGCCACTGGACGGCGTCAGAAACGCGCCCTCGGTCGGCTGGTTCGCGTCAAGATATGAGACGATCGTTTCGAGGCTCGCACGATATTCAGTGCGCCGGGTCCGTTCGTCGACGGAGCGAACCAGCGGACGGACGTCCTCGAGCATAAGTTCGACGACCTCCGAGAGTGTCTCCTCGCCAACTGCGTCCGGATGGTTGACGTAGAACTCCGCGAAGTCGTGGAGCAGGTTGCCTTCGGTAAGATACGCCTTCTCCGGACCGTCGACGATCCGGCTGAAGTAGTAGTCTCGCGGTGAGTTCACGTAGGTGTTGAGACTCGACTTGCTGATCGTCTCGACCGGGTCGGATGTCACACCGACAGGTTCGTTCTCGAATCCGTCACCAGCTCGTGCTGCGGTTTCGATCTGATGACTTGTCGAAGGTAGATCGGAGAAACGGTCGTACTCCGGTTCGAGGAGCTCTTCAAAGTACAGGCACGGCGTCACGGGTGATCCGCCGGTCGCATCTTGGACGAGATAGTGTTGCTGGCTGCCGCTCTGTAACAGCAGCTGGAAGCTCTTAAGATTCCGTGTAAACTGGGCGTCCTGGTCGACCCACGGACGACGTGGTGCCGAGTGGGTCCAGCGGTCGTCAAGCCCTAGGTAGAAGACAACCTCACGACCCACGTACGACGCCGATTTCGCGTCGGCGAGCAAGACGCCCTCGTTCTCTCGATCGACCGGCACCTCGTAGGTCTGGAGATAGAACGACAAATCGTCAAGGCGCGCTTCCGTGATGGATTCGTCCGCGATGGTGAGTGTCTCCAGTTCCTCCCGGAAGGCATCCAACGTGTCGTCGGCGTGGCGTTCAAACACTGAAAGGGCGTCCGAGAACGTGTACTCTTGGACATCGTGGCAGAAGTCGATCAGCCACTTGAGATCTCCATCGTCAAGCTCGTGCAGTCGCTTGTCTGTGTCAGCGTCGACGACGTCACAATCGAAGACCGTCAACAGCGACCGGATCTCGCTTATTCGGGTATCAATCCCCCGGTGGGCGGTCCGGAGGAGGTGGAGGAACAACCGATGTTCGCTGCGATCTGTGAATCCCGGCCCGCCGAAAAACGGGATATCGGCCGCTTCGAGCGCGGACTCGATAAGCGGTGAGTACTCGCTTTCCTGGTCGAGAACAATCCCGACGTTATCAACGTTCTCGTCATCGACGGAATCGACGATGGTCTCGACGATCGCCGTCGGCGAATCGTGTATACGGAACGGCGGGAGCTCGAACTCGGTATCAGCGAAGAGGTCGACCGTGTCGTACTCGGCAGGCAGATACGCTCGTTCGAGTTGGGTGAGCATCGCCGGTTCGACGACGACCACGTCGAGATTCGGATCGATGGTCTCGTTTGTGAGCTTCATTGAGGCGGTCTCGAGTTCCGCGATTCGCTCCACAGCTCGTTCGGTGGCGTCATCGACGTAGCCGTCATACTCGAAGATGGCGTCGTGTGACCCCCGGTGTTCCCAACACTGGAGGATATTCCCAACCGCGTATGCACAGCGCTTCCAGGAGAAGTCCTCGTGATCAAGCATACCGAGGAAAGCGAGACGGTCCTCGGATTCTTGGCGTCGACCGACTGCAAGTCGGCGTGGTGGGATCGCGAACGGACCAAGATGCGAACGATCGAGGTGGCGGTTGAGAGCACTCGCAAGCGGTCCGTCCGGGGTGATTACCCGGTCGTACGATTTGACTTCGTCGTAGAGTTGGAGTGGCGATTTGGCGCGGGGAAATGGCACGCACGTAGAAGGTCAGCGATGTCGGTTAAATCTTTGTCAGCATCTCTCTTCGCTTTGCGTTGAGGTCCACCGTACAGCCGAATCAAAGATATCTCCGCTCTGTTGCTCCCTGCCTCCTTCATCCCTCCCTAAGAAGACGGAATGAATGTTCTCCGTCACCTGGAGAAGAAAGCCCTTCGAACCCCCGTTTTAGACCGTAGAACCCCGAAAAATAGGGGATTAGGGGCCCTCACAAGCTATAAGTGAAATGGAAGGGAACATTTTACTAATGAGTCTTTGGAGGGTTCAGCGGGAAAAAGAGACATATACGGACCTCAGCCGTAGTCTCAACCAAACCCTCAAAGCCATCTCCATCATCCGGCTCAACGCCATCGACCGCTATGGCTGGGACAGGCTCCAACAACAACTTGAGGACACCCAGGACATTATCGACCGCCTGCTCGAAATTTCCCACGATCCCTACTATACGGACGAAGAACTCCAGCCGCTCTACTCCGGCGTGAAAGACGCCTGGCTCGACTCCGACGACACTATCCGCCCCCACCTCGATCAGATCAACACTCATCTCCAAGATCTTCAGGAAAGTTCTCAACCCTCCCAGGCACTGTCGGACACTGAATTCGACATCCTCAAAGACAAGTTAGAGGACATCCGCGACGTCGCCAACGAAACCGTCGAAGAGAACAAACAGGCACTGCGAGGAAACTTTGCCTAACACGGTCGACCAGGAATTCACCGACCTCGAACACCGCCGAGACTACATATCCACCCGTCTCGCTGACGACGGCGTTCCCACCCCAGACAACGTCTTCAACCCGTTGCTCGCCGATTTCGACGACCTACTTGACGAAATCCAGTACGACATCGAAACCCTTTCCGAACTCTCCGACAACACTGACGACTTCTACGAGGAGATCTGTAACGACCTCTGGGACGCCCACAGCAAACTCCAGAAAATCGAGAAGATCATCTCCTACTACGAACTCCACACCACCCAGGTAACGGACAGCACGGCAGTCTTCGACAACGTCCGCACAGTCGTCGATGAACTCTGCCACCCGCTCGGAATCGACTTCGACATCATTCCCATCCACTGGAACCAGACCGCTCTCGTCCGAATTGTTCCGACAGCCGTATACGGCCTCTGGCTCCCCCGCAACGTCTCCACAGCGTCGTTCACCGAGTTTGCCCCATTGATCGGGCACGAGATCGGGCACGTCACCATGGATTACCGGGACAGCTACACTCTACCAGATGCCGTCAATCAGGAACGAAGGCGGATCGCTGGCGAATTCGATAATCGCGAACAAACCGTTGCCGATGCTCTCAGAGACTGGTACGAAGAACTCTACTGCGACACCGTTGGAACACTTATGTTCGGCCCCGCATACGCGGTCAGCCTCACCCGGCGCCTGTTCTCCGATAATCCGTATAAACTAACTCCCTCTATTCATAGAGAACATCAGCACCCGCCGGACGCCCTCCGCTACCACCACGTCATGAACATTCTGGCTGACGACTACCCGGATGAACTCCACTGCCTCGCCCACGAACACACCGCCACATTCCGGGACCACCTAAACCAGCTCTCTTCCAAGCGCACCCCGACCTACACAGACTGGTGGAACGACCAGTTCCTTAACGCGATAATCGACGACGCCAAACAGTTCTTCACCCCCGATACCGAGCAGCTCTCCACAGCATTGACCCATCCGGACACAGACATATCTGAGACCGTTACCAAGCGTACCCGCATCAACCAGGATCTCCTCAATACAGACTAGAACGGAAGATACCGGATCTCGTTACATTTCTCGAACATCTTCGCCAGCTCTGTCGCCAGATCCGTCGAGATTGGTGGCCGCATATTCACACTACCCGGCGACCCCCAATTCAAGAAGGATAAGCGGAATACGTCCTGCGTCAACGCGGTGATATCCCAGTCACAATTCGCAGCCGCCAACGTACAGCTCGTGGCGCGCGGCGTACCCTGCCACACATACGGATACCCTCCATTCACCACTATCCCGGTCCTGCCACCGATCGTCGTATAGGCACCGGTCGGTGCCTGTAGATCATACGCCTGGTCAAAGATTCGGTGCGGCGTATCGGCATTCACCTCAACCACACCCCATCGCACGTCTTCCGGCAGCGTGCCCTCTTCGACGAGTTCCGGGATCAACTCTCGGATCGCTGATTCCTCGCTGTTTTTCAGAATCCCACCCCGATGGATCACGACCGAGGATATGGTTCCTTTTTCTTGAACGGCTTCCGTGATCTGGCTTCGGAGTGCCGACTTCGTCTCGAATTCCGGCGCGGCAGTACTCTGACCCGCGCTGAACCCGCTTGTCGTCTGCGTGATCACATCCCCGGATTCCCCGTCAAGGGTGACTGCCCCAATTGAGGTCTGCTCTAACCCGTTCACGTCGAACCCGATCACGATATCCGTGTGCAGGGGGTCGGCGAGGACGAACGGCCTGACACCCATCTTGGCCGCAAGTCCCATCGCGACGTTGAACAGGCTGCTATCCCGGTGTTCGTCCAACGCAGATGGAGTGAAGTGTTGGACCGGTTTCCCGTCCACATCATTGACCAGCGAATAATACCGATCGTCAGACTCCTCTGCCAAGGCGGCCAGTAGACCGTCGATCTGGTCGCCTTGCTGGGCAACCCAGTCATTCCAGATCCGGCGGTCCGTGTATTCGATCGGGCCGACCGGGCCAGGAGCCGTGATCTTCGCATACTGCTGCAAATGCTCTTGGATATCTCGATACGTCTCCTCAGGAACTTCCGGATAGCTGTCCGGATGTGCAAACGCGATATGACGTTCGCCACGTACCCGTGAGACTGGACCGTGTTCGTCCAGCAACCGCTGCATCTCGTTCTCCCACTCCCACTTGTCCGGCAGGTCGCCGAGTGACTGTGGGTCGAACACATGGCCACCACCAAATTCGAGGGGTGGATATTGGAACCGTTCAATATCCCCGGCCAGTTCGGTGTCTCCAAGACTGAACTGTTGGCCGCCGACCTGAATGAACGATACGTCCCTGGCAAGCGCCCGGATCTCGTCTCGCCGCTGAGACGGCGTGATGATCGCAGACTCGTTCAACACGTCATTGCTCCCGGGGGTGCCGTAGAGTAGGGCCGGTGACACGGTGTACTCCTTCGGATTATTCGAATACGTGACCCCGCACAGCGGGTCCGTCTCTTCGACGTCGTCTGCCTGCGGTGCCGGTGACTCAGTATTGAGCTCGTAAATTGTCGAGCCGTACACGGTGTCGTCCATCACTGTCCGGTCTTCGTAGATTGATTCCAGCGTGACATAGCTCGTCCGGGAGCTGAACATGATGAACCGCTCGCCGGTGAACTGCTCCTGTACCGTCTCGATCCCGACTTGGTCGATCCAGTCCTTCAACGATTTTTGGGAGAGGAACTTGAATGTCGGATCGAGAAAGAGCTGGAACCCATCCGCGTATTCTACGGATATCTTGTAGCCGAGGTGCATGTTGTAACTGCCTTCAGACGAGTAGGGGGCGTACTGGAATACCCGGTTGTATTTTTCACTCCAGTACCCACGATGCGTAGCGAGAAAGTCTTTGAGCCCTGTTTCGAGGGCTTCTGCAATCACGTCAGGATCGCCGTCCGTATCTGGGTCCCAAACCGTGGATTCGGTAAGGGTGAGTTGGCTATCGCTGTCAGTGACCTGTGACGGAGGATCGGTCACACCGCAGGCCACAATCTTCCAAGAGTCGCCGACATGGTACCGGACACCGATCCCACCGGTACTGGACGTTACGTCGTCCTCCAATTGGTCGAGACGATTCCAGGCCGGTGTTGTCGGTTGGGGAGAGATTTCATAGATAGCGACGTCAATCTGGGAGACATCGATGGGGAATGCATTCAGATGGCTAGCCATAGTTCGAGACTGTCCGCCCATTGTCAAAATCATACCGGTCGCGTAGCCCGAATGTATCTCAATGACAAATAGTAAAGTGGGTTGGTTGACTCCATCATCGTATGAACACTCTCCCGGACGGCGATAACGGACCGCCGTCTCTTTCCCGCACATTCTCTCCCGAAGAGGTCAACATGGATTTGACCATGTGCGGCCTCCTACCTGATCGAGCAGAAGAGATCGCTCGGTTGTACCGTGAACACGGGAACTGGAACCAGGTCAAGGATATCTGGTTTGAGGAACGACGTGCGAACCGCAGTACGGAAGGGAGTTCCCAGAAAATATACCGCGTTCTCTCATCACGATTCAAAAACGCACCTGCCACCCTCCCTAATCCAAGTGAACTTCCCGCCGTTTTGGATACCTGTTCGTCATCGCGAGACAAAGCCCAAGTGCTCTACCTCTATCTGGTCGCCGATGACGCGCTCGTTCGATATGCCGTCCACGAATATGCCCGACGCCTTGCGGAGGACTTTCCCGAGCCTCTTGACTTCTCTAACGCGACACTCACATCTATTCTGACCCAGTTCGAATACACTGACGAGACACCGTTCGACTATGCGGACTCAACGACAGAGAGATGGTGCGAAGGACTGCGGTCAGTTATGCGCGAAATCGGCGTCCTGGAGAATCAGCAAACGGTCGTCGGTGATCCACCATCACTAGGAGATACGCCACTCCTCGTCGCAATGGGCTACTCGTATGAGGAAGGCGACAAAGAGTGGTTCGAATCACCAACTGGGCTCCAGTACCTATTCCAGCCGAGCGCCCGTTGGGAGGAACTCTACAATCGGGCAGCAGAGACGGAAGCGTGGGAGTTTGTCGAGCTCCATGGAAGTCTCCAACTGCGGCCGACCGACGAGCCGTACTCATCGATTACGAGTGGGGGAGCTGAATAATGGTCGACGCAACATGGTTTGAAGACTTACCGGAGGACTTCGAGGAATCGGTACGCATCGACCGCGAGGACCAATCTGCAGACGAGAAACGTCACCGGAAACAAGCCATCGAGTCATATCACGTTACGGCTGACTCCCAGCGGTTCCTCGAAGACTTCGTCAAACGACTGCTCGGCGAAGCAGAGGATATGCGTACGGGGTCGAACTACTGGCTCTACGGTTACTACGGGAGCGGAAAGAGCCACCTCCTCACAGTTCTGGATGGGCTGATGGATACTCAGTGGCTCCAAGACCGCTCCGACGAGGTTTGGAGAAACCTCGTCCCGGATGCGTCGGCGAGTGCAGACCTCGATACGCTCCGAACCCAGTGGGAATCGGTTCATTCCGAATATCACGTCATCCCTGTCTCAGTGAACCTGCTGAAGTATCAGGGTCAGAAGCAACGCAGCTTTAGTGAAATCGTTCTCCGGCACGCCCACCAGAATCCGATTCTCACGGGCGTCAATAACGGGGTCTCGACTGGATTGTCCTCCCAGCTTGACGTCGCATACTTCGAAGATTGGTATCAAACGACCGACGCCTGGCCGGAACGAGAGGATCGAGCTGCATCTGTCGTCGAGGGAGTGACACCGGATCAACCGCGATACGAGTGGGGAACTGACGGCCTCTGGACCGACGTCCAGGAGTACAGTGCGCTATCCGATGTTGTGCTTCCGAAGCTGTTCGAGGGCGTCACGGGGACACGCGATGGCTACACCGACCTCCAACCCTCTGATATTGACCCAGAGGAGGTTGTCAGTCGACTGGAAACGCTGCGCCAGGAACGTGAAGCGGAGCTTGAGCAACCGGTCAAGCTCGTCCTCCTGCTCGACGAGGTGAGCCTCTTCATTGGAACCGACTTCGAGCGGCTCACCGAACTACAGACACTCGCGGAAAACGTCGACAACATCGGAGACGGCGACATTCAGCTCGTCGCGACGGCGCAGGCAAAAATCGAAGACGTCCAACCCAAGTTCGCGGCCCACGGGGCCGATTTCAGCATCGTCAAAGACCGGTTCCCGCACCGGTATCAGCTCCCGAGCAAGCACGTCGGGGACATCGCCAAACGCCGGCTCTTCCAGAAGTCGGAGACGGGCGATGACGCGGTTCGGCGAGTCCTTGACGGCGCCGACGTGAAACCGGCTGAGTCGCTCGTGTACAACGAAATCAAACAGAACACGAAGCCGCCACTCGATGCGATTGATGATGAGGAACTCGTGGAGTTCTACCCCTTCCTGCCGTATCACGCGCCGCTGTTCCTCGAAATCCTGTTCAATCTCCGTCGGGAGGCGAACGACCCGGCCAAATCGATCTTCTCGGGGACTGCCCGTGCCATCCTCGCGCTTATGCACGGGTTGCTGGACGACTGGGTCGACGAGGGCAAGGAAGACCAGATCGTCTCGCTGGTCGACTTTTTCGAGTTGATCGAGCCTGAACTCCGTGAGATCTTACCGCAGGATATGCGGGTTGTCGAGGGCGCCGAAGAGACGACCGGCATCGCTGACGAGGTAGCTGACGACGAAAGTGAGCTTCAAGAGTTCGATCTCGACGTTGCGAAGGCCGTACTCCTGCTCCAGCACGTCCACGAAATCGTTCCCCTGAACGAGGGGAATATCGCGGTCGCCGTCATGGACGACCTGAACGGCCAATCGTGGATTAGCACGACCAATCGGGTCGAGGAATCACTGGATCGACTGCAGAAGTTCATTCGACCGACGCAAGACGAAAGTGGGCCTCGCTATCGGTTCGCGACACAGGAAGAACGCCTCATCTACGACGAGACCGAGGAGAATGAAGCCGACCCCGACTGGGACGACGTCGTCGACACCTTGGACGAACATCTCTGGAATCGCATCACCCAGGACCTATCGCTACCAGAGTCAGTCCCATACGGAGAATCCAGTGACGAGTACCCCGTTTCGTATCACTTCGGACTCGACGGGACAACATTCGAGAGCAGTATTGAAGCCGAAGGTGGGCTAGACATCGACGTCGATGTGCAGGGCGTCCGCCCAGACATAGAACCAGAGCAAACTGACGAGGACACGCTCTACTGGGAGATCGACACGGATGGCCTCCAAGATCTTCGCAAACGAATGATTGAGTGGTGGGCGCTTCGCGACGCAATTGCGACGCGTGACGCCCCACCAGCCGTCGAGCGTGACCTCGAACAGCGTGCCAACGCCGTCCGAAGTAAGCTGACGAGCGCAATGATGAGTGGCTCCTATAGCGTGAAAGATCGGACGGACATCGGTGGTCTCTCGAAGGCGATCCAAGCCACTGTCGACATCGCCTATCCCGACGACTTCCACCCGATGATGCTCCAGGTCGACGGAAGTCGGCTACGAGAACTACGCGAACTCGACAGCGATGCACCGCTCCCGCCGTGGGCACGAACAATCCAAGTCCCCTCGTCGAACCAGAATGGTGGGCAGGGTAAACAGACGATTCAACGAAACGTAATGTCCCTCACCGGCCGGCAGCTGAAAGGCCGCGACGAAGGACTCAATATGAACACCGTTCTCGACGGAATCGTCGAGGAGAAGCCATTCTACGACGAGGCCCGGCCTGCTCTCTGTGCGATCATCTGGGGGTTCTGTCGGGAGGGAAGACTACTGCCAATCGACGAAGACGGAAACACGCTGGAGGACGAATCCGTCCTTGACCTCGACAGCCTCTCGACGACGAGGTTGAAACTCCTTCCACGCACAAACTTGAGCAAGCTGCTGGAAGAGGGTGGATTCAAGGAGACGACTGAAACGGTCGCGGATGGTCTCATCCACCTCCAAGAAGCTAATCAGCAGATTCGCTCGAAGCTGACCGGACTTCGCGAAGACGTCACGCTAGTCGTCGACACCGACGTGCGAACCGACGAAGTCGCTGGCTTACTCAATGCGTTTGCTGATGAGCTGGCAGAACGAATCAATACTACCGAAAATCGCATCTCAACCGTCAAGTCACAAGATGACGGTATCGAGGGTGTCATCGACGAGACCAACGAGGCCCAAGAGTGGGTCGAAGAGGTAACCGACGTCTGGAACCGGCGTCTTTCGACACTACACCAGCTCGACGCGGTACTAACGATTCGAAACCGCCAGTTCGACTGGATTGACGAGGACGCTCAAGCTTCCATCGATTCCCGCTCATCTGCGGTCTCATCGTTCGATGGGGAGTGGTGGACGACCGATGGGTGGAGTACACTCTCCGGAGCATTAGTTCCCGACCTAGCACCCGAACTTGAGAGGTCGTGGAACGCGTTCGTTGACGAACGAGGCCTGCGTGAACTAGTCAGTCGTATTGAGGAACATCCATGGATTCTCCCAGCTACTGATCTCCCCGCAGGCGTCCACGTCGCCTTCGAAGGCGAATACATCACTCCGATGCGCCACCTCCAGCAGTGGTACGAAACCATCGAGAGCGCGATCACGGTGTTGTCTACCGATGCTGATTCAGACGATATCGTCGAGATCACTGACGACGTGGCGCAGTTAGAGCCGCTCGCTGAAACTATCGAGTACAGCCCGAGTGAACTGGATGGCCGGCTCGATGAACTGTCGTCGATCGTTGGGGATCGAACGCCGGACGACGTCGATCAAATCGGCATCGTTCCTGACGATCGGCAGAAACTGAATCGGCGGTTGGAGCGTCTCGTGGAACAGCAAGATCTTGAGATCGAGGAGACTGACGAAGGGGTGATTATTCGATGAGCCAGACGAGTTCGTCGCCGTATCGTGAATTCAAGGAGAAACTACGGACGTTCGCTCAGGGGCAACACGGGATTCGTAACCCGTTCGTCATCGCTGCTGTCGACCCAGCAGTCGAGCATCGGGTCGCAGATAGGCTCGCGACCTGGTCCGACGGTCGAAAGGAAGCCCCAGAGATTCCAGACAACGTAACCGTCCAGCCGATCCGGCTTGACGAACTCCTGCCACGGACCGATGTGTACAAACTCCTCGTCGACCTGGGCGAACCCCTGGCTGAACTCGAGGGCGATACGTCGCCAGGTGAGCGTATCGAGGAAACGATGCAAGACCGGCTTGCTGAAGAGCTCGTTCAGCAAATGATCGAACACGAGCTCAGTGAAGCCCAGCTGGAGACCCAGAGCCATGTGGTGCTCTTGCTCAATCTCGGCAGTCTGTATCCGTTCACGCGTGCATCGGAACTGCTGGACGAGCTTGACCGTCGGAACGTAAAGTCCACCATCGGAATCCCGTTCCCGGGGGGCGTCGTCGGCGGGAAGCTGAGCTTCTTCGGCGGTGAATCACGCCATTACTACCCCGCCCACCAGATTGACGGCCAGATCCAGGGGGTGCATCTCCAATGACTATCGACGACCTCTTCCACAGCGATCCGACGCGACAGCTCGAAGAAGTACAGAAAGTCAACGCTCGCGAACGAGCCGAGACCGACGTGAGAGAGTTCTACGAAACCGACAGTGCCGAGCAGGTCCTCGAAACGCTCGGCGAAGCTATCCAGACGCATCCCGGTGAGGCCGCGCGGTTCCTCTACATCCACGCGACGTTCGGTTCCGGGAAGACCCACCTCCTGAAGCTGGTCGGCCTCCTCGCCGACGACGAATCCGAGTTCGCCTACCTAGGTGATCGACTGGCCGAACAGTGGCCAGGGTTCGACGAACTCCAGCAGTCAATCACAAACTCTCACGCCGACCGCCTCAAGCCAGTTTTCCTCAACCTGCTTGACCGCGATGCGTCGAAAGAGCCGCCGCTGCCGTTCCTCATCTTCGAGGCGATTGGTCGGGATCTCGGATATCCGACCGACCCGAACTGGCTGCTCGAGTGGGCCTGGACCCTGGATATGGAGTACGATGGGGTCTGGGAGGCCCTTCAAGCGTTCGAGCATGACGGGAAAACATTCGACGACGTTCTCGCCGAACGGGCGTCCCTCCGCAGCTGGCTCTACGAGGCGTTGCCGGCGATGGAAGAGACATCCGGGACGGAACTCAACAGTCGTTCGGGCGTGAAAGCCTCCATCGAGACCGCAGAAGCGGATGTCGATCCAGAAGAATTCGATCCCGAAGACCTCGTTTCACGGGTCGAGACTGCAACGGAGGCTCTCAACGACGGCAGCAAACGGACCGAATTGCTGCTCGGCTTAGACGAGGTGGCGCTCTTCGTCGGCGACAGTCGCCATCGCTATCGTGAGTTTGAGGACACAATGGAGGCACTGCAGCGTGGGCCCAACCCGGTCGTGGTCACCACCGGACAGTACTCCCTCCCGGATACACGGGAGAGTCTCATCGGTGAGCCGCCCGAAGATCACTGGACGCATCAACAGGTACGGCTTGAAGGAGCGGACACTGAGATCATCGTCCGGAAGCGATGGCTCCAGAAGTCGGACCCCAAGGGACGCGAACGTGTCGAGTCACTGGTGGCGTCGATGCCCGATCTCTCACTCGACACGTATTCGTCGGTGACGAGCGCGGATCCGGACCCAGTCGAGTCCTATCCGTTCCGCGAGTACGACCTGTCGCTCCTGCGGGCGGTGATGCAGGAACTCATCACACAGGGACGGTCGACCGATCGCGACTACATTCAGGGTCGAGCACTGCTCGTCCTCGTTCGGTCGCTGTTCACGAAGTTCGGATGGGCGTCGAAAGCGGAGGGGGCACTCGTGACGTGGGACGTTCTGTTCGACCTGTTGGTCGAGGAGACCACGTACCTCCCGCTCTGGGTCCAGGAGATGATCGACAACACGCTCGTCCCGACGTTCGACGGTGACGAGGATGCGTGGGAAGTCCGCCTCGCGAAAGGACTCTACCTTCTGAACCAGACGCCCGCTGTCCCGTCGACCCCAGAGAACCTCGGCCGGTTGATGGTCGACGACGTCACGGCATCCGTTGACGACGTCGTCGAGCGAACCGAATCGGGACTGGAGACGCTCGTCGACAAGCAGAAGGCCCTCACCGAGACGAACGACCAAGGCGACGAGGTGTACACGCTCGTCTCCGAGGAACAGGAGAGCATCCTCAGTCGCGCCCAGGACAAGGCCGCAAAGATCTCGCCGCATCAGCTGTCGGCGTGGGTGGAAACGCGGCTGCGGGAGAACGACGCGTTCTTCAGGAGTGACGGCAGCCGCCACGAGGTCGATGTCGGCGACGAGCGCCTCGTCCCACTACGGTACGAGTACTCCATCCTCGAACCAGTTGACCGAGCACCGTCACCCGAGTACGACGCGCTTCGTGTTCGTGTGCTGGCCGATGATCACGATACTGTCTCGGAGCAGATCGAGACGTGGCAGGACGTGAACAACGGTCGCGATGGTGGCGAACACATCCTGATCACCGTCGACGTTCCGGAGACGATGCTGGAGCGGATTCGGAACGTCATCGGGATGGGGCAGGTGTTAGACGAGGAGACCGAATCTCACGAGGAACTCGAACGCGAACACCGTGCCGACAAACGCCGCCTCGAATCCTCGGTGACGGAGATACTCGAAGACGCGTCGGTGTACACGGTACACGAACACCGTGGTGCGCGCTCGAGCGTGCTTGACAGCGTCGTCGAAGACCAGGTCAACGCTGTCTTCGGATCGTCTCGGAAGACGCTCTCGCGGCCGCTCGTCGAGGTCGACGACGCAAAGGCGATGGCGAGGTTCTTCCGCGGGAGCGGTGAGTGGCCTCTTTCGGACGCGGACGCCGCGATGCTTGGTGTCGACACCGCCACCGCAGAAGTTGCAGATACGGGCTGGTGTCGCGAGTTCATCGAGACGTACGAGGCACAGAAATCCGTCGACGTCGAGACACTCCTCCAGCAGACTCAGACTGCCAACGGGGACTACCGCGGGACGCCACAGGAGTCGATCGCGGCGCTGCTCATCACACTTGCGACCTCCAACGAGTCAGTCGCGCTCAAGCAGGATACGGAGTACGTGTCTGATCCCGCCGCCATCGGCCGACAAGTGCGGACCAAAGGGGGACTGACCTCACTCCAGGTCCGCTTCGGCGTCGAGATTATCGATCCGAAGACGGTGGGAGAGCTCGTTACGACGGTACTCGAAGAACAGCCGTCGGGTGACGGACCAGACGAGTGGCTGGGCGAGCTCGGCCAATGGGTCAACGAGAACAGTGCGACTGTCAAGCGGACGCTGAAAGGCGCCAGCCGTGAGTTCGATGTGCCGCTCAGCGCTTTCGAGGCAACGGTCGACCCAGCCCTCGGCGGGGACGAGCTTTCCACGTCCGACCTTGGAAGTGAGGATGACCTCGAAACGATACTCGAGGAGGCGAAGACCTTCGCGAACGCTCGTGAACTCTTCGGCGTCAGCGAAGACGGGACGACACTCTGGGAACGCTTCAGCGACGAGCTCGACACGATGACCTCGCTCTATCCGAACGCGTCGATCACTGCCAGTATGCGAGCGACAGCGGAAGGTGAGACTATCCCCAGCGTTTCGACGGTCGAGTCACGGCTTGAGGACACGAAGGGGCATCGCGCCGACGAAACGTCGGCGCAGTACCGGCGGATCACAGGTAAGACCGTCGCTGACTCTGACCCGGAAGCCATCTGTGCCGATCTGAGCGCGTGGCTACGGTCGAACGAGGACGACGTTCGAGGAATCGTCGATGGTGCTACTGATGAGTTCGACGACGTCGTGCTTGGCGACCTGGAGGACGTGCTCGAAGCTGTGTGGGCCGGTGAGGATCTGTCTGAAGGTGATGTCGTCGACTCTGCTGTCGTCCAACAGGCCGAGACGTACGAGCGGGTTCGCGACCTCCTCGACGACTCTGACGGTTCGGCTCTCTGGTCGCAGCTACGGGCAGCAGGCGAAGAGCTGCGCGAGGACCACCCAGAGTCACCGACGACAGAGTCCGTCGAGACTACGCTCGCGGCTTCACGGCCACCCTCGAAGCGACGTGTGTGCCAACTCATCGAGCGTGCAAAAGACCCGATTACGGGCGGGGATGCGTGGGCCGAACTTCAGATGGTCGCTGAAGAGCTTCGCCAGGAGCTTCCGAACGCCGAGGTGACCGGTGACGTTACGGCAACTGTTGATGCTGATGAGCGACCGAGTGAAGAACGTGTGAACGAGCTACTTTCAGAGGCGAAGAAGGTGCTGGAGCGTATACAGAGTGTTAACGAGCGACTTGACGGGTTGGAGGACGGGAGTATCGTGCTGCTCGAGGACTGAACTGAGCACTGGGTAGCCTTCCACCCTCGCTTAGTGGCCGGGGTTTGATTTATCCGACCTAACTAACTGCTGTCAGTGGTTCATCTGTGACGTCAACATATCCTGGTGGTATCGAAGACTGTGATCGATTCCAAGAACTAATTGAGCTGTTCGAGGACGAAGAGCAGCGCAATTACTACTATCACAAAGCGCTGGAGACGGTACAAAGAGAGTCTAAACGTCCCGATTGGTACCATTCTGACGATCTCGTCTTTGGAGGGTTGATGCTCCTGATGTACACATGGAATTTCGCGGCACGAGAAACCAAAGCGATGGATGGCGAAGAGGTGAAACGCATTCTCGAAAGGCATCACGAAGCTATCGAAAGTGTTCAGGACCGATCCTTAGACGACGCAGACCTATCCGAGAACGGGGACACTCGGCAGGTCATTCGGCAGGTATGGGGGGACCTGAAGGACCATTTCGGTCAAACGGGTGCATCGAAGATTCTCAGTCTGCTGAATCCCGATCTCTTCGTCATGTGGGACGAAGATATCCGCACACGTCGGCGGCGAAAGCAGGATGACCCAAAGGGGACTAAGCGCTCGGATCGTGGCGTCTACTTCCACTTGAAAGAGACTGGGTACTCATTGAACAGCAACAGTATGGATTTCGGAAAGACTGCCGAAGACTATGTCATCTTCCTCAGGTACTGTAAACAGATGTTGGAAGAGATCAGACCGTGCCCTGTAGTTCAGGAGAAAGAAATGCCTCCCACGAAATTGCTGGACGAGGCCCTGTACGCTTTCTATAAGCTGGAAAGTGAGTGAAGCCTGTATAGATCGACACTCAACTTGGTGAAAGTCCTCCAGACTGTTCACTCACAGAAGCCTCAGCCGTCAGAATCACCCGTCACAAGAGTTCATCGACCTTACTTTGGAGATGGAGAAAGGCCTCTTCGTCTTCATTTGCTGTACGTCCACCTGTGACGACTACTTTTCCGCTTGCGAAGATCAACAAGACACAGCGAGTAGAATCAGGGCGGTAAATCAGGCCAGGGAATTGTTCTGGCTCGTATTCTGTATCTTCTAACCCTAGTGCGATCATCAATGCATTGAGTTCAATATCCTTCTCCAGGTTCCCAACCGAGACCACGTTCTTGACCTCGAGCGATGGGTTGCTGAAGTCCAGTCCCATCTCTGTGAGATAGGACAAGAACCGATCGTTGACCTGGTGCATCTTGTCGAAGTCATCACCACCGCGGAGGATGTATTTCCCAGACGTATACAGAATTACGAGTTCGCCATCTTCTTCGAAACGAAGAAATGCAGCGTTGTATTCGGGATCGTAGTTGGCAACGGGCAGTTCTGAGTCACTAGCAAGCTGCTCAATGTCGACTTCAACCCCTAAATCGCCCACTGCCGCGATATTCACCACATCAACCGCCAGTTCATCCATTACTCGAATAGACAGATGCGGTGAAGATTACTCTGGTGGAAAGATGAGGTACTGACTAAGCGACCATCCCAGCAACATTAAAGGTGGTCGTGTGATTCGGACATAGCATACACATTACCTCCTATGGAAAGCGATTCTCTCTCCCAGCGGAAGGCCCAATTGGATAAGGAAGAACGTGAACACCTCGAAGACGTCGTCACCAAGATGCGGGAACGCGTCGAGGATAACGTCGAGTTCCAGCTCGCACAGAAAGGACTCGATGAGCAACCTGAGGACATCGACGCTCTAGACGAGGACACGCAACAACTCGTCGAAGCCATCGAACTCGAAGCCCCAGACGACGAATCCTGGCCAGAGGCGTTTGAGCAGTACGTTACCGGCGTGGGCTATACGATCGTCAATCGCCTCGCCGCGCTGCGCTGCATGGAGGTGCGAGATTTCATTGACGAGGAGGTCACCGTCTTCAAGGACAACGGTCTGACACCTGCCGCCGAGACGCTCGTCCACGAGGAGTTCCTGCTGGAGGACGAAGCGATTCTGGAGGCCTACCACAACGCTTGCGACGATCTCGCCGAGGAGATTGAGATTCTCTTCAACCGCTCATCTGCGTACAGTCTGATCGACCCCGACGACGACACCTTCGAAGAGCTCTGCGAAATGCTGGATTCCGTCAAGGACGAAGTTTGGCGGGCCGACGACGTACTTGGCTGGGTGTATGAATACTACAACCGCCCCGTCGTCGAGGCATTGGACGCTAAGAATACTCTCGAGCCGGAGGACGTCGGGCCGGCAAACCAATTCTATACGCCCCACTGGGTCGTTCGTATGCTCGCGGACAACTCTCTCGGGAAGCTCTATCTCGAAGCGACCGATCAAGCGGAGGCCATCCCAGAGCCCGAATCACTTTCTCCCGAGGAGCGTAAAAACCGTCTGGTCACGCCAGAGGACGCCCCCAGCGTTACAGAACTCTGTACGTACCTCATTCCGGACGAAGAGTCTGGCCACGCCCCAGACTTCGACCACCCACGAGAGTTGCGCGTCATCGATCCCGCCTGCGGGAGCGGGCACTTCCTCCTCTATGCGTTCGACATTCTAGAGCGTATCTGGTGGGAGGAGACGGACCTTGACCGCGCCGAGATCCCCGCAAAGGTGCTGGAGCACAACCTCTACGGCGTCGACATCGACCTCCGTTCCTGCCAGCTTTCGGCATTTAATCTCTATCTCAAGGCCAGGACTCGCGCCGAGGCGGAAGACGGACAGTTCGAGATGCCGAACGTCGGAATCGTCTGCGCGGATGCCCGCGTTGCTGAGGTCGAGGAGGCTACCGATGTTCTGGACGAGATCACTGGTGAGGGAAGCGACCTACGGGAGGCTCTGGACGACGTCATCGAGACGTTCCAGCACACCGAGGCGCTCGGGAGCCTACTGGACGTGAGTGGGACGCTGGAAGAGGCGTTCGACTCTAGTAAGACGCAAGCGGAACTCAGTGACTACAACGGGGGTGCCCACCAGTCGCTCAATTCGTTCCTGAAGGCGCTTCGCCGGGCTGTCGAGGATAGGACGGGTGATTCCTTCGGTGAGCAAAATCTCCGGAGTTTTCTGAACCTGATGGTGGTGCTGACGCAGAAGTACGATACGGCACTGATGAACCCGCCATACGGATCGAGTGGGCGGATGCCGGACAATGTTCAAGCATACGTCGAACAACGATACAAATACACTCCGGAATACTACATCAACTTCTTGGAAGTCTGTAATCGTATCGCCAAACCGAACGGCCGGGTCGGGATGATTGTTCAACGGTCGTTCATGTACAAGAAATCGTTCGAAGATTTCCGAGGAGATTTCATCGGCGACGAGGGAGGATTTGACTTCCTTGCTGAGTTTGGCAATGATGTATTAGATAACGCCACGGTGCGTACCGCGGGAACGATTGTTCGGGTAACTGGCACAGACAGATCCTCTGGGAATCGCACAAAGGATGACAAACGAGGAGTGTTCTTCAGACTCCACGATCTCGATGCCAGTGAAAAAGAGGAAGGGTTCCTCCTCGCGGCATTTCAAGAGGAAAAGATGGATGGTGTTGCTCGGAAATTCGTCAAGAACCTTTCCGAGTTCTCAATAATCCCGGGGTCGCCTCTCTCGTACTGGGTTCCGGAGAACCTCAGATCGTTGTACGAGTCCAATACTGTATTTGACGCGGATAATGCTGGACTCGACAAAAATTCCGTCGGGGTTGTGAAAGAGGGTCTCACGTCGGGGAACAACGCACGGTTCCTACGGAAGTTTTGGGAATCGACTACCGATCAGTGGCGTCCATTCGCGAAAGGGGGTGAAGATGCCTGGACTCTTCCCGATTTAGATTTGGTCATCGATTGGCGAGGGTCTGGCGAAGTGGTAAAGCGATATTCAGGTTCTTACGTGAGAAACGAGCAGTACTATTTTGATGAGGCGTTGACATACACGTACCTGAAAGAGGGAGGTCGCCGATTCGGATATTTGAATAAAGGTTCCGTATTCGGCCACGCCGGGAAAATTTTCATCCCTGATGAGAATGTCTGGCCGCTCTTGGCGTATGCGAACAGTTCGCTGGTCACGTATCTGATGCTAAGTCAGACACCGGAACGTCATTGGGAGGTTGGTAATGTCGCGAAACTACCATGGCTCGACGGTCTTGATGATGTTGAGTCAATCCAATCTGGCTCCAAACGGATAGTCGCAGCTCTGCTTGAACTCAAGAGTGATGATATCACATCTCCATATTATTGCGGTCCTCGCCTCCTGAGTACGATGGGCAAGCGAGAACAGCTTTACTGGCATACACACCCCTACCGGCAGCTCCTTAAGGATGTCAGCATAAAAACATCTGATGATTCAGTCGACGAATCGACGCCAATTCTAGACGTAGCTTCAGCGGCAACCGATCAAATACAGAAGCGTCGCACCGATGCGTCTGAACTCTTCGGGCGTATTGATGATGAAATCTTTGAAGAAATCGGTGTTGAAGCAGTTTCGGAGTTATATCGAGAGATTGAGCTACGAACTGGGGACAAGAACCCGCGTCAGCCGTTGAAAAAATCGGGGAATACAGATCCCGAGACTATGGTCAAAGACCTTTTGTTGCATTTCACTCTTCACAGCGTCCATAAGGCAGAGGACGGCATCATCCCTCTGTCTGATATTGAGGGAGAGGACGAGCTGCTTGCCCATATCGAGTCCGAGTTCGAGCGTGTGTGGGGCGAGCACGCAGAAGCCCGTCTGGTGGAAGTCGACAACATACTCGGAAACCAGAGCGCGGCCGAGGAAGCCTACCCAAACCTCCGGGCATGGCTTGAGGAGGATCTTTTCGACTACCATGTAGAGAAGTTCGACCACAAACCAATCCTCTGGCGGTTCACCACTGAACGATTAGTCTCAGACCCAGAAGGCGAAGGGTTTGCCTGTCTCGTGGACTACCACCAACTGGACGGAGGCGTGTTCGACCGGCTCCAGAACCGCTATCTCGAACCACGGAAAAACCTTCTGCGGGAGCGCCGCAACGCTGCGAATCGACACCGAAACGACGATTCGCTCTCAGCAAGCGAGCAGGCCGAGTCTGCTGAGGAGTACGCCCGATGTGAGAGTGGGCTTGAGCAGATCGCGGTGTTCGAAGATCGACTTGCGGAGTTGGCACAGCCCGAGCCCCGTCAGTGGTCGACCGACGAACAAGAGGCCGCTGACGCAGCCGCCGAGCGTGTTTCCAAGTTCCGACGACGGACCGAAGACCGTCTCGAAATTGTTGACAAACTCGCTGCGATGGAGGATGTGGATATGGATGAACTGTTCACCGACAATTTCTACGAGAAGGTCGAGAACCAGCGAGAGGAATGGATTGACGCGCTGGACGACCTTGAGGCCGCATTCGAAGCATACGCGGGGGACCCAGAGCAACCCGTGGAAGCGCACCTGTATGACCTGTTCGCCTACTACACTGACGACCTCCTCGGGAGTTCGCACTTCGCGAGCAACGGTATCCTATACATGACGTACTACTTCAATAACTTCGAACAGGCCGATCAGGCCCGGCTTGACGACGCTGGCATCTCCCGACGGCAGCGACTGATCTCGCAGCTCGCGAGTGATCTGGATGAGTACATCGAACTTGGCGAGTCCATTTCTGAGGACTGTGAGGATCTCTCCACCGAAATCTCGTCTGATTGGTCTGACCGCGCGCTCTCAGAGATCACGACTGCTGGCTATCAGCCCAACCACAAGCACGGCGTCGAAATCAACATCAAACCGCTCGCTGACGCCGAGATTGTCCCGAAAACCGTCGACGATGACGTCCTGTAACCATGCCTGCAACCAAAACCCTCCCTCAGTGCGCTGAAGACGCCATCGAGACTGCCATCGACGAGGCAGCCGATGAGGACCCGGTCGTACTCTGGTGGGACGACGGTGGCTACCTCCGCGATATCGTCCAAGGAGTCAGCAACTCGCTGGGCTGTGAGTTCCATGCGGCCGAGCAGACGCCACTCGAGTTGCGTGCCGACGCGCCCCGTAACCGAACTGTTTGGTACGTTCCACAGGCTCACAGCGACGACGTAGACTGGTTCAAGGATGTCGAGAACACCGGCGGGGTCGTTGAAGCGCACATCGGTAAGCTCGCCGCACGCTGCTTCGAGAACGACCGCATCCAAGCGGCTTCGATCCGCACGGCCTACGAGGACGTCGACGAAGGTGACCGCGAACAGGTCGCCAAGACGCTCTTCCAGGAGCTCAACGGCGAGGGTGGCCTCCCAACGCTCCAGGGCCTCCAGACAAAGATCGTCCTCGATGGCCACGAGGACCCGGTTCAGTTCGTTCTCGAACACGGCGCCGAGAACCTTCCCGACGAGACCGGCGAACTGCTACAGATTCGCGATCTGTTAGTCGACAACGGCGTCGCCGCCGTCGACGGCGTCACCGATGAGGACGTACTCGTGACACGTACGCGACGCTGGGCCGTCGCCGAATGGCTCGTCGAAGAAGGACTCGACAAGTCGCTCCTCGACGCCGAATACCAACCCGAGTCCAGTTCGGGACTCGGGATCTCCCGACCTGAACTCCAGTCGCTACTGAGCAAAGTCGACCCAGAACGTGCCGAAGAGCTGGCGCACGTGTATCTCGATCCCGACGCCCAGTTCTGGCACGATATTCTTCGATCCTACGACGATCCGTGGGAACTGGCCGACTGTCCGGTCGACGCCTCGCTCGAACACGAGCTGTGGAACGAGTGGCTGCAAGCGTTCCACGACGGGGAGTACGAGACGTGTACGACCCGAGCGGCCACACGCTACCAGCGCCTCGAAACGACCTACGGCGACGTCCCGTGGACGAGCGTCTGGAACCAGGCTGTCGAGGTCGCCAAACTCGCGCACGAACTCGAAACGTGGGAAGAGCGCGGCGATACGACTGACGTCGTCGACCTCTACGGTGACGTCGACGATGGGACCTGGCAGATCGACAACGCCGTGTTCAATCTCATCATCTCGGGCGAGCCCGAGCACGGCCTCCCCGAGGAACATCCCGCGACGGCGAGTCTCGACGACCTGCGCACGTCGCTGACTGAGTCACGCTACCTCGACTACCTCAGCGACCTCGGCGACCTGGTCGTCGACCAGATCGAGGCAGGCTCACCGTTCGTCGGCGAAAACTACGCCCACCAGTTCTTCGACCAGGAGCAAAAACATCTCCAGAGTGGGCAGAGCGTCGCATTGTTCATCGTCGACGCGCTGCGTTTCGACCTCGCTCACGAACTGGCGGAATCTGTCCGTCGTGAACTCCCCGGCCTTGAAGTCGACGAGACTGCTTGGGTCGGAACACTCCCCTCGGATACTGAGTTTGGGAAGGCAGCGCTCACGCCCGGCAGTAAGTTCAGCTTCAACATCGAACTCGACGACGGGGAACTCGTTCCGGAACGAAACGGCCGCGAGATCACTAACTACCAGCGCGAGAAGATGCTGAAGGACGATGGCTGGAGTTACATCATGCAGAGCGAGGACGACGCATCGGGCTGGAGTAACACCCGTGTCGCGTACTACTGGAACGACCTCGACAAGGCCGGTGAAGAGGAACTGACCGACTTCGAGGCGCTGTTCAGCGACCGCATCGAGAAAATCTCGGACATCATCTGTGAGAAGCTCGACCAAGGGGAGTGGGACCGCGCGTACATTCTGGCCGACCACGGGTTCGTCTCACTCCCACAGAGCGTCGACATCGACGACATCCACCCGCCAGACGAAGCCGAGAAAGTGACCCGTCGGTGGGTTGCCGGTGCGGATCTCGACGAGGACGCGCCTGGCGTCCTACTCGACGAGAACGCTCATCTGGGTTATCTCGACGACGACACGAAGATCAGCGCCCTCGCTGACCCGATTCAGCGCTTCCGCAATCAAGGACTCCCGGACGCGCGCTTCTACCATGGTGGTGTCCTTCCTCAGGAATTCATCCTGAACTTCGTCACGATAACACAAGAGTAAATTTCGAGTTGTACCTACATATCAACCTATCTATGTCTGAAGATCCTCTATTAGAACGGAAGGACCAACTCGGTGAAGAAGAACGTGAACATCTTGAAGACGCTGTCACCGAGATGTGCGAGTGCATCGAGGATTACGTTGAACTCCAGTTCACGCAGAAAAGTCTCGACGACCACCCTACGGACTCGATGGAAAAGGACACCCAGCCGCTCGTCGGCTAATTATGACCTATTACTTCTGGCACGATGGTTATCAGCCAGCCCCAAAATACGTTGTCGAGATCAACCTCATCACCCCACCCACGAAGCTAAAATTGTCCCGGAAACAGTCGACAATTAGGTGATTTGATGCAGGCACACATCTTCGCAGAAGGATCGAATACGACAGGGGAAGATCGTGATCAGCTAGTCAAGAACTACTACGAAGGGCTCTTCGACATGGTCGCGGGCCTAGAGGAAGAGCTTGCAGAGTTGGCAAATACTCATTTGCACGTTCTATCCGAAGAATATGGCGTCGCCAGTGGAGAAGAGACGATGTCTGCGGTTCATACAAGCGAGCAGAATTCTGTCGGAAACGATGTGATGGTCGATCAAGTGAGAGCCGAACTCTTCGATGCCGTGGCCGATGCAGACGTGATGATCATTCTTCTATCGAATGATGTCTTCCAACAAACAGTTGTGGAGATATGGGCCGAGCTTGTCGAAGCAGCCAAGCCGGAGTCGATCTGGTGTCTCGGCGCCGCTCGAAGTTCGCTCGAGGGACTTGATTTTGAAGAGCTAGAGTCAAAGGGCTGTAATGTCCTAACCTACCAGCGTGTCGGGGTCGCTCGACTTGGTACAGAAACGCGCGAGGAACTACTGGAAGCCGTAAAACGCAAATCTGCCCAATAATCCCTGTCTGCGACGAAACCATTCCACAGTGTGTTGAAGACGCCATCGGGACAACGGTCGGTGAGACGGCCGACGAGAATCCGGTCGTGCTCTGGTGGGACGACTGTGGCACCCTGCAAGATGTCGTCGAGAACACAGTGGTGTCCTCCCACAAGAGTTTGTGTTGAACTTCGTGACGATTACCCAAGAATAGAATTTCAGTCCAAAATTAATTCGCGGATCGTATTTACTGCATCTAATATTCCTGATGAAGATTCCGCACCAGTAACCACGACCTTGCCCGAAGAGAAAATCAACACTACGGGCCCGTTTTCAATCCTATAAACGAGGCCAGGGAATTGTTCTGGCTCGTACTCCGTGTTTTCCAGCCCAAGATTGATCGATAAATAGTTTAAGTCAACATTCGAATCCAATTCAAACGTTGAAACAACATTCACGATCTCGATCTCTTCTACCCTCCCGACATCATCTACTCCGATATTCTCTAATTCGCCAGAGATGCATCGGTAGGTATCTCGCAAACTTTCAATCGAGTCCCCGCCAGTAAACAGAAGTTTTCCCGTTCGAGTAACTAATACGGTTGAAAGCCCGGGCGGTCTGAAAACTAGGCTTGGGTACTGTTCGGGTTCATAACTGGAATTGGGTATCATTGATGACAGATAAGATAGGTCAAACTCTTCATCAAGATCAAGTTTTGCGACTATATTCTTAATCGCAACACCAGCGGACGACAACTCGTCCTCGTTTAGATTGAAAGAAACCATCAGAATAGCGTTGGGAATAGAATTACTTCCAGTAAGGGGAACTGGATCCGTACTCGGTGACCGCGAAGCATTTGTAACTATGTCTATCAAGACTAAGCATTAATGTCTATTGACCTCGCTTCCGGTGACTCGATCTTTCTCAACGGTACTGCTGCCGAGGTCATTAAGACCTACTCCGTCGGCGATCTCGACTATCTCCGGGCCTACGTCGAAGACGCCGGCGTGAAGACCGTCTGTATCGACGACGTCGAGGTCGAACCCAAACGCGATCAGCTTGGGGAACTGCGCTCGGCGTCAGCCGAACAGCTACATCCCGACCACGAGGCTGTCTCGGCCGAGTGGTTCGATCTGCGTTCGCAGGCGCTCCAGCTACAAATCGCCCACGAGCAGGGGCAGCTGCTGAGCATTTCGAATTCGCTGGTCCGTCTCGAACCGTATCAGCTCGCCGCAGTCAACTGGGTGATGCAGAAGCTGCGCCAACGTGCGCTCATCGCCGACGACGTCGGCCTCGGGAAGACCATCGAAGCGGGGCTCATCCTCAAAGAGCTCACCGCTCGCAACCGTGCTGACCGTGTCCTGTTCGTCGTCCCTGCCCACCTCCAGAAGAAGTGGATTCGGGACATGGACCGATTCTTCGACATCGACCTCACGCCGGCCGACCGACAGTGGGTCGAGGGTGAACGCCGGCGACTCGGCGAGGAGGCCAACATCTGGGACCAAGACCACCAGCAGATGGTCACCAGTCAGGCCTTCCTCCGACAGGACGAGTTCCAGCCGGCCCTCGAGGAAGCGTTCTGGGACGTCGTGGTGGTCGACGAGGTGCACAAGGCCGCCAAACGAGGCGAGTCGCCCAGTGAGACGTCGAAGATGGTCGAACGGGTCGCCGGTAACTCCGACTCCTTGCTGCTGCTCAGCGCGACGCCACACGACGGCAAGGGAGAGGCGTTCCGTTCGCTCGTCGAGTACATCGACCCGTTCCTCGTCGCCGAGGATCAGGATCTCTCGAAAGAGGCCGTCGACCGCGTGATGATTCGTCGCGGGAAGCAAACGCTGTACGACGATGACGGCGAGCGCATCTTCCCCGACCGTGAGGTCAACACCGTTCCCGTGGAGATGACCCACGACGAACGGCAGTTCTATCGGGCCGTTACTGACTACGTCCAGAACGTCTACAACCGCTCCGAGAAGCTGAATGAGCCAGCGGTCGGGTTCGCGATGGCACTGATGCAGAAACGCCTTGTCAGCAGCATCGGCGCCATCCAAGCGACGCTGAGTCGTCGTTTGGGCGACCTCGTCGATGAGCAGTCGACCTCCACCAGTCTCTCTGAAGAAGCCTCCGCGTATCTCGACGGCGAAGATCTCGACGAAGAGGACAAACAACGAGCCGAGGAGGAACTCTCCGCGCTGACCGTCACCGAGAGCGATGCGCAACTCGAAGAGGAGATCGAAACGCTCCGCGACCTCGTCTCCCTCGCCGAGGGCATCTCCGTCGACTCGAAGGCCCAGAAGGTCCGCCGCTACATCCAGCAGCTGCTGGAAGAGCAACCCGACGAGAAACTCCTGCTGTTCACCGAGTATCGGGACACGCTGGACTACCTCCTCGACCTCGTGAAAGACGAACCCTGGGCCGACGAGATCCTCGTCATCCACGGTGACGTCGACAAGG